>CALRGT010000001.1 GCA_943358095.1 uncultured Candidatus Saccharimonas sp.
GTACCACTACATACTATTCGCGCAGACATCGATTACGCTCAAGTTGGCGCACAAACTCAATCTGGCATTATCGGTGTTAAGGTATGGATCTATAAGGGAGACGCATAATGTTGATCCCAAAGAGAACTAAATATCGAAAAGTCCGTAAAGGACGAATTACCGGTGCAGCTACATCCGGTAACGAAATCGCTTTTGGAGACTACGCACTACAGTCACAAGAATCAGAGCGAATTACATCTAGACAAATCGAAGCTGCTCGACAAGCAATGACTAGATACGTAAAACGAGGTGGTAAAATCTGGATCAGAATCTTCCCACACACTCCAGTAACCCGCAAGCCACAAGACGTTAAAATGGGTAGCGGTAAAGGTAACCCAGAGTTCTTTGTCGCAAAAGTTAAGGCCGGAACAATTATGTTCGAAATGCAGGGTGTTAGTGTCGAAGTAGCACGTGAAGCAATGCGCTTAGCTGGACACAAGCTACCTGTTAAAACCAAATTCCTGATTAAGGAAGAGGCATAGATATGAAAGTTGTAGAAATCCGAAAATTTGATACCGTGCAGCTCGCTAGCGAGAGCACAAAATTACGTGAAGAAATCGCTGATTTGCGACGTCGTTTACACATGGGCGAAGTTCAGAACAGTCGTTTACTACGCAACAAGCGTAAAGACCTAGCTAGAATGCTAACTGTTCTAAGCGAGCAACTTACAAAGGAGACCGCATAATGTCTAAAACACTAACCGGAATTGTATCTTCAAACGCAACTGATAAAACTATTGTAGTAACAGTTGATACTAAAAAGACTCACCCGATCTACAAGAAGCAGTACAAGTCTAGCAAACGATTTATGGCTCATGACGAAAAGAATGAAGCTAAAGTTGGCGACACTGTATTACTTACCGAAACTCGTCCATTAAGCGCACGCAAACGACACGTACTTACCAGTATTATCAAGCATGCTGCAATATCAGCCGACAAAACTATCGATTCTATCATTAAATCTGAGCAAGTTGGTTCTAACGAACATCCACTAGCAAAAGAAAAAGTAGAAGTTGAAGAAGTCGTAGCTGAAGTCAAGAAACCAGCAACTAAGAAGGTCGCAAAATGATTCAACAAGAAACCAGATTACTAGTTACAGATAACAGCGGTGCCAAGGAAATCTTGTGCATTCGTGTACTCGGTGGTACTCGTCGCAGATACGCTCGCGTTGGTGACGTTATCGTTGCTACCGTTAAGCAGGCGAATCCAGCTGGTGGCGTTAAGCGTAAGTCTGTCGTTAAGGCAGTTATTGTACGCACTCGCAGCGTCATCAAGCGAAAAGATGGTTCAACAATTCGTTTTGACGATAACGCAGCTGTTATTATCGACGATGCTAAGTTGCCAAAAGGTACTCGTATTTTTGGACCTGTTCCACGTGAACTACGAGATATGGGCTACGCTAAGATAATTTCACTCGCACCGGAGGTACTATAATGAGTACGAAAACAGCTAAGGCTACAATTTATAAGATCCGCTTGCAGAAAAACGATAACGTAATCGTTTTGGCAGGCAAGTACAAAGGCAAGACTGGCAAAGTTGTTGCAACTCACCCTTCACTTAACAAAGTGACTGTTGAAGGCGTAAACATCATCAAGAAACACCAGAAGCCTAACAAAGAACATCCACAGGGTGCAATCCTTGAAATCACCAAGCCTATTTGGGTATCTAAAGTCGCAATCGTTGATCCTGCCACCAAAAAGGCCGCAAGAATTGGATATGTTGTTAACAAAGAAGGCAAAAAAGTACGAGTATTTGTCGGTACTGGAAAGGAGATCAAATAATGGCTACTAAAACCGCTCCAACTACAGCAAGACTTAAAGATCTCTACAATACCAAGTATGCAGCAGAACTTAAAAAAGAACTTAAGCTAACAAATCCTCACCAGGTACCAAAGTTGCACAAGATTGTGATCAACATCGGTCTAGGGCGTGCTCAGGGCGACAAGAAGATGATGGAAGTTTCGACTAACACTATCCGTAAGATCACTGGTCAGCAACCTGTTCAAACAACAGCAAAGCAGTCAATCGCTGGATTTAAGCTAAGAGAAGGCACTAAAATCGGTCTTAAGGTTACTTTGAGAGACGATAGAATGTACGAATTCTTGGATCGTTTAATCACAATTGTATTGCCTCGCGTACGTGACTTCCATGGTGTTAAAGCAAAAGCGTTTGACGCTAACGGTAACTATAGTCTTGGATTACCAGATCAGTCAGTATTCCCAGAACTTACTTTTGAAGAAACAACAACATTACACGGTTTGCAGATCGTTATGGTTATTGATAACACTACGCCAGATAATTCCAAGGCGCTACTAACTAAATTCGGTATGCCGTTCGAAAAGGAGAAAAAGTAATGGCTAAGAAATCTATGATCGCACGAGATTTGAAGCGAATTAGAATGATCGAACAATATGCCGCTAAACGAGCTGAGCTTAAAGAACTCGGTGATTTAGAGGGCTTACACAAGTTGCCACGTAACTCTTCGCCTACTCGACGCAAGAACCGATGTAGTGAAAGTGGCCGACCGCGCGGATACATGCGCAGATTTGGTTTATCACGTCTATCATTCCGAGAACACGCCAGCAAGGGTGAAATCCCTGGTGTAACGAAAGCGAGTTGGTAATAATTATGGCTATCATTTCAACAGATCCAGTAGCAGATATGCTCACAAGAATTCGTAATGCAATTGCAGTACGAAAACATCAGGTTTCAATGCCTCACTCTAAGTTGAAGGAAGCAATTGCTCAACTTCTTCTAAAGAATGGTTTTATTGATAAAGTCGAAGTAGTAAGTGCTGAAGTAGGCAAGACGCTAATTGTAAACGTTAGCACTGCAGACACTAACGCTAAGATTACTGAACTTAAAAGATTAAGTACTCCTGGACGACGTGTTTACGCTAATTCCAACGACATCCCAACCATTAAACACGGTCGAGGTATCGTCATCGTATCTACATCTAAAGGTTTATTGACAGGAAAAGAAGCTAAGGCCCAAGGCGTGGGCGGAGAGTTATTGTGTACGGTTTACTAATATGAGCAGAGTAGGAAGATCACCAATCAAAGTTCCAACCGGTGTCAGCGTAACATTTACGCCAGACATGATTACTGTTAGTGGCTCAAAAGGTACACTAGAACAGTTCACAATGCCCGACATTACAGTTACTCAAGAAGGCGATACAATCATCGTAGCTCGAGCTAACGACGAACCAAAGATTCGTTCTAAGCACGGTTTAATGCGTGCTCTAGTACAGAACATGGTTACTGGTGTAACAGAAGGTTTTAGCAAGAAACTTGAAATTAACGGTGTAGGTTACCGTGTTGCAGCTCAAGGTACTGATCTTAAGTTCAACTTAGGATTTTCGCACGATGTAATCTACAAAATGATTCCAGGCGTTAATGCAGCTATCGAACAGAACACTATCGTTATATCAGGAATTAGTCGTCAACAAGTTGGACAAGTTGCTGCTGAAATCAGAGCACTTAAGAAGCCAGAGCCTTATAAGGGCAAGGGTATCAAGTATGCCGACGAAAGAATCATCCGTAAGAGCGGTAAGAGCGGGAAGGAAAAATAATGAATCGTTTAGCTAGAGTCCTACACACAAGTAAAATGCGCAAAAAGCGTGTCCGTTCTGTCGTAATCGGTACATCAGTTCGACCACGCCTAAGTATTAGCATTAGTAATCGACATGTATCAGCGCAAGTTATTGATGACAGCAAACATACTACTCTTGCCTACGTCACTACTGTTGGCAACAAAGCCGCTACAGGTACAATGACTGACAAAGCAGCCTGGGTTGGTTCAGAGATTGCTAAAAAAGCTATTGCTGCTAAGGTAACTTCCGTATCTTTTGATCGTAATGGTCGTTTATATCACGGAAGAGTACAGATGTTAGCAGATGCAGCCCGTAAATCAGGATTGGAGTTTTAAATGGCTACTACAGATCCACGCAGAATGACCGAAAATGCAGCTGAGGAAAAGCAATTTGACGAAAGAGTAGTTCACGTTGATCGTGTTGCTCGCGTTGTAAAGGGCGGTCGACGATTCCGTTTCCGTGCGTTAGTCGTAATTGGCGACCACAAAAACAAAGTTGGAATCGGTTCAGCTAAGGGTGCGGACGTAACAGCAGCTATTACTAAGGCTACTGAAAAAGCCAAGAAAACTCTCATCACTTTGTCTCTTTACAAAGGTACTCTACCTCACGAAGTTCAATCAAAAGTTGGTGGAGCAAACATTCTAATCAAACCAGCAAGTCCTGGTACAGGTCTTATCGCTGGTGGTGTTGTGCGAACAATCCTAGAAGTCGCTGGTGTAAGTAACGCTTTGTCTAAGTCAATTGGATCAAGCAACAAGACTAACACCGCTTATGCAACTATCGAAGCATTAAGCACTCTAGTGCCTGCAAAGAATTGGGTTACTTCTAAGAAAACAGCAAAAGTTGAGAAGACTGAAACTGTAGAGAAGGCACCAGCTAAACCAGTTGTTAAAGCCAAAAAGGCAGAGAAATAATCATGAAATATAACGATCTAAATCTAACAGCACATAAGAATCCAAAGCGAGTTGGTCGTGGTATTGCAGCCGGTCAAGGTAAAACTGCCGGTCGTGGTACTAAAGGTCAAAACTCTCGAGCTGGTAGCACAAGAAAGCTCGGCTTCGAAGGTGGTCAGAATCCACTAGCAAAGAGACTTCCTAAGTTGCGCGGTTTTACATCTCACAGAACAGCTGCAGACAATATCTACACTGGTCAATTAGACGATCTCCCAACAGTTATCGATAACCAGGTATTGGCAGATGCCGGACTAGTTGCTAATCCTAATACACGAGTTAAATTGATTCTAAAAGGCGATGTCACTAAAAAGCATACAGTAAGTTTGCAAGGTGCAAGTGCTGGAGCTATGACTGCTATTCAAAAAGCTGGCGGTAACTTCTTGCAGGTCAATCAAGTAGCTCGGCCTGCTACAGACAAAGACACAAAAGTACGTTCATAGCATCAGTCCTGCACTGATGTTCTAATTACAGTATATTCACCGTTCCTTATGTGTCATAATAACACCTAGTAAATCGGGTATAGAGTTCAGAGGGAAGTATTTAATGAGCTGGAAAACAATTTGGCAGTCACTTAAAAACAAAGACATGCGAAGCCGCATTTTAGCTGTGCTTGGTATGCTTTTGGTATTCCGTATATTTGCACATATTCCAGTTCCACTTAGCGACCCTAAAACACTCAAACAAGTGCTAGAAAACGTCTTTACATCCAGTCAAGCACCTCAGTTACTTAGCTTTATTAACGTACTGTCAGGCGGAGCACTCGAAAACTTTTCAATCATGTTAGTTGGTATGGGCCCATACATAAACGCGTCTATCATTCTACAGCTGTTAACTAGAGCGATACCTAAACTTGAAGCTTTGAACAAAGAGGGTGAGTATGGTCGCAAGAAAATCAATCAATATACGAGGCTCCTCACACTCCCTCTAGCTATGGTTCAGTCTATTGGAGCTATTTATTTAGTTAAGCAGTCTGCATCTAGTTACGGCGGCATGGGCGATATCACAGCCAACACTACACCGATGCAGTGGGTTTTGATGGTGTCTGCACTTACGGGTGGATCGCTGATCTTGATGTGGTTGGGTGAACTTATCACCGAAAAAAGTATCGGTAATGGTATCTCCTTAGTTATTACAGTTGGTATCGTCAGTAGTCTGCCAAAAACAGCCTCGTCACTATTTTCAGCAATTTATACTAAAACTAATCAGTGGGAGTTGTTCGGCTATAAGTTGCCTATTAGCAAAAAAGAGACTCTCTACAGTTTGATGATCATTGGTATAGTTGTCGCCGTTACCGTATTTATTGTTAAGTTGAGCGAGGCTGCTAGAAAGATTACGGTCAATTATGCTAAGCGCGTTCAAGGTAACAGAAGCTATGGCGGCGTAACTACTATATTGCCAGTCAAATTAATCACTGCTGGAGTTATACCAATTATCTTTGCCGTAGCTTTCTTGAGTGTTCCTCAATTTGCTGGTCAATTAATGACAGGAATGTCCAATCCAAAGTACCAGTCGCTCGGCACGAAGTTAGTTAGCCTATTTCAGAACCCGAGTGTAGAATCTTTTCGTGCTGGAGGTTGGCAACCGTATCTTTATCCAATTGTATATTTTGTGTTAGTCGTTATCTTTACCTTTTTCTATACTGGCATCGCCTTTAATGCCAAGGAAATCGCAGAAAACTTGCAGAAGCAAGGTGGTTTTATCGCCGACGTAAGATCTGGCCAGCACACCGAGAAGTACTTAGGTAAGTTGGTTAATCGTCTAACGTTCTTCGGAGCATTAGCTTTAGGCTTGCTAGCTCTACTACCTATCATTGCCCAGATCTTTTTAAAGACAAACATCACAATTGGCGGTACAAGTATTCTTATCTTGGTGTCTGTAGCTCTTGAAACTTTAAGACAAATCGAGTCACGAGCCCTCATGGTGACTTACGACCAGTATACTGAACCCGATTTCTTCTATGACTCTAGCGAACCAGCACTGGCTGCAACAGGTGCGCGAAGACTCAAGTATCTGCCAAAGATACGACGAAACAAATAGACATATACGGTCAGTTTTGTAATATCACAGATAAGTGCTATAATAGCTTTATATGTCTAATATTGATCCCGAAACATTAGCTAGCATGAGTAGGCGCGAAATCTATTTTAACCAGCTATCGGCTGACGATAAGCTCAATATTATATCTGAAGTTCCTAAAGAGTATGAGGCGTCTGGACTTGCAGGAGAGTCTACTAGAGCTCTCTTAGGTAGTGTTCATGGCCTTATTGAGAGCGGTGTAGGAAAAGCCCTTAAACACGACCCAAACAAAGAATTTCTTTATGAGCCTAGCGATGGAATAAATGATTTTTATGCCTATTCTAACATTGGCAAGATTGCAAGTAGGTTCGCCGTAAATGACACTTCTATGTCGACTTTCATGGTTGGTCGCGCCTATTCGCACGCTGCTAAAAAGGCCAATGTAAATGGTATGCCAAATGTTGTGTATGGATTTGGAGCTAAAACTCATAATATACTCAAGATACTTCACGAGACTAACGATTCTAAATGGGATGGATTATCTGAAGAAGATTATCTTGATGCCGCAACTAGTTCTGGAACATCAACAAGATTGTCGAACAGTAATATGGCAAGAAGTGTGTGGAGAAGTTCAAATACAGTTCAGTTACAAGAAGAACGCCCTTCAGATGAAGAGATCATAGCTCATAGACTTGATGTTGATAGCGATAATAGTGATGATGAATTAGTAAGCCCTAGTAGTGTAGTGAGTGATAGGCACTCCGACGATTACAGTGATAGCGATGATCGCCTAGATGCAGCAGTACTTATCAAAAATCTACCTTGGGATCGTTTAGACGAACGGCAAGCGAGCGTAGTCCATAGAATTAGTAACGGCGAGTCGTTGCAATCAATAGGCGATGATTTAGGCGTTTCCCGCGAACGAGTAAGACAGATTAACCTGAAGGCTACAAGCCTTCTACGCAGCGGCAAGTAAATCAATTTCGCTAGCTTCATTGTGAAAATTATTATAGAAATACATATTAATTCGTGATATAGTCGATTTAACTAGCTCACGGGTAACAAGAGCGATTCTATTATGTAAATAAAAGTATTTACAGATAACACTTTACTTGCTATAATTGTCATCTGTTATATATGGCAGCCAACAAGGAAGTGATAGAACTGGCCGGAACAGTGGTAGAGACCCTTCCAGGGACTCAGTTTCGAGTAGAACTAGAGAATGGCCACCAGATAATAGCTCACGTTGCCGGGAAAATGCGAAAGCATTTTATACGAATAGTACCTGGTGACAGCGTGACGGTTGAGTTGACTCCTTACGATCTTAGTAAGGGTAGAATCACCTATCGCAAATAGTGCGACCTTCCAAATATTAACTAAGCAGTGTGTTATGCACCCCGCAGTAAGGAGCATGATCCGCATGAAAGTGCGTGCTAGCGTCAAAAAAATCAGTCCAGATGACATCGTAGTCCGCCGTAAAGGGCGAGTCTATATTATTAATAAGCTAAAACCAAAGCATAAACAGAGGCAGGGTTAAATGGCACGTATATCTGGAGTAACAATTCCATCTGATAAGCAGGTACAAATATCCCTGACTTACGTTTATGGTATCGGCCCAAAAACAGCTCGTGACATTCTTGAAGCTACCAAAGTAGAACTTACTTTGCGTGCTAAAGACTTGACCGATGCTGAAATCAGCCGCATCCAAGATCTAATTAACGAGAAATATACAGTTGAAGGCGAACTTCAAAGAATAGTTACCGGCAACATCAAGCGCCTAAAGGATATCAATTCTTACCGCGGCCTACGCCACAAAGCAAACTTACCTAGTCGCGGCCAAAGAACCAAGACTAACGCACGCACACGTCGTGGTAAAAAAGTTACAGTTGGTGGAACAGCTAAAAAAGCAGCGACTAAGACATAAGGATTTATAAGAATATATTATGGCAGACGAACCAGTAGTAGCAGTAAAGAAAAAGAAGAGCAAGAGATCAGTTCCATTTGGTCAAATGCACGTATTTGCGTCATTTAACAACACGATCGTTACTTTTACAGACGCCCAAGGCGGCGCACTAACAGCAGCAAGTGCTGGTAGCTGTGGTTTCCGAGGTTCTAAAAAAGGAACAGCTTATGTTGCACAAGTTGCAGCAGAAAAAGCCGGTCAAGCTGCTAAACAGCAATACGGACTAAATAAAGTTGATGTATATGTCAAGGGTATTGGTCTTGGACGAGAAGCAGCAGTTCGTGCTTTGATAAGTCTAGACATTGCCGTTGAGAGCATCAAAGATGTAACCGGTATACCTCATGGTGGTGTACGGCCGCCGAAAGCAAGGAGAGTCTAGTTATGGCACGTGATACAAGATCAATCGTAAAGATGAGTCGCCGAGAAGGTTATGCTCTACACCCTAAAGCTCACAAGGCTCTAGCTAAGCGCACAACTATGCCTGGACAGCCAGCAAACTCTCGTGGGCCACGAAACAAAGCTAGCCAGTACTCACTACAGTTGCGTGAGAAACAAAAAGTTAAGCGCTTATATGGCTTGCTTGAGAAGCAGTTTAGTAACTTGATGAAAGAGGCGTCTCGACGTCAAGGTCAATCAGGCGAAAATCTACTACACCTTTTAGAGCTAAGATTAGATAACGCTATCTACCGAAGCGGACTTGCAGTAAGTCGCCGAGCAGCACGACAACTAGCAACTCACGGGCATTTTATGCTTAACGGTCGCCGAGTTGACATTCCATCAATCAGAATGAAGGAAGGTGACGTACTTATCGCTCGACCAAAGAGCACCAAAAGTGAATACTTTAAGAGAATAGACGAAGTTAGTCCTGCCAACCCTGACGCAATTCCAGCGTGGCTCAAAGTTGATCGTAAGAAACTACAAATTACCATCACTGGTCTACCAAGTAGAGACGATGCTGAACCAGATATTAATGAACAACTAATAGTCGAATATTACTCACGTTAAGGGAGGTAAGGAAAAATTATGTCAAAAATGATTCACACACCAGGACTCGTCAAAATTGACGACCACAACGATTCATCAGCAACATTCGTAATTGAACCATTGCATACTGGTTACGGTATGACTCTGGGTAACTCAATGCGACGCGTATTGCTATCTAGCATTGCTGGTGCAGCAGTTACAGCTTTCAAGGTTGACGGTGCCACACACGAGTTCACTACTGTCCCTTACGTCAAGGAAGACTTAGTTGACATCATGTTGAACCTCAAAAACATTAGATTCCGAGTATTTGGAGACGAACCTCAGATTATCCGTCTAACAAAGTCTGGTAAAGGCGTTGTCACAGCCGGTGATATCACTGTTAATGCAGACGTCGAAATCGTTAACCCAGACCAAATTATTGCAACCTTAGACGACAGCAAAGCTAAGCTAGTCATGGACTTACAGGTTGAAGTTGGCCGTGGATATCGAACAGTCGAAGAAGGTGCTGAAAAGCGACACAGCGACATGATTGCTGTTGATGCTATCTTTAGCCCAGTTCTAAGAGTTCGTTATAAGGTAGAAAACACGCGTGTCGGACAAATGACCGATCTAGACAAGCTATTGATCACAATAGATACAGACGCATCAATTACACCACGCGAAGCTTTTGAAGAAGCATCAGCAATTCTTGTTAACCAATACACAGCACTAGCTGGTCAAACTACAGTCGACAACGGCTCTAGCAGCGCAGCAACTGGTACTGGAAGTGTTACAAATGCTGATGGAGACGACTCATCTGAACTCATGACTTCTATTGAAGACTTGAACTTGACTGCTCGTACGACTAACGCATTGATCAATAACGAAATTCATACACTTAAAGATTTATTTAGCTTAAGCGACAGTGAGTTACGCGACCTTAAAGGTTTCGGAAACAAAGCCCTCGACGAAGTTAAGGATAAATTAGCGGAGTTGGAGCTTTAAACCATGCATCGTCACGGATATAAAGGAAGAAAATTCGGAAGAGAACGCGACCAGCGTGAAGCTCTTATTAAGGGCCTAGCTGACTCGTTAGTAAAATACGAATCAATCGAGACTACTCTACACAAAGCTAAAGAAATCGTACCTTATATGGAACGATTGATTACTAAAGCTAAAAAGGGTGATCTACATAATCGCCGACAGGTTATATCTAGCCTACAAACACTTGAATCAGCTCATAAATTAGTTGACGAAATTGCACCGAAGCTTAAGGGACGCACCAGTGGACACCTTAGAATCACACGAACCGCTAACAGACGAGGCGACAACGCTCAAATCGCAAGAGTTAGCTTTGTAGACGATCTAAGTGCCGCTCCAGTAGCAGTTAAGGCAGCACCAGTTGTTGCTAATGACACTACAGTTGTTGCAACTAAAGCTAAGCCTGCTGTTAAGACCGTCAAAAAAGCAGTTAAAAAGACTACGGAGAAGAAATAATGAAAACTTTTAGCGCCAAACCGGCTGACGTTACACGAAAATGGTATGTTGTCGATGCTAGCGAAGTACCATTAGGCCGTCTCGCTACTGTCACTGCTAGTTTATTGCTAGGTAAAGGCAAGCCTACAATCACATCACACGTTGATGGCGGAGATTTTGTTATTGTCATTAACTCTGATCAATTAGTAGTCACTGGTAACAAATTACACGACAAAATGTACTACCATCACAGTCATTACCCAGGTGGACTTACAGAGACAAGACTTAGCGATAAGATTGCTAAAGACTCCACTACAGTCATACAGAAAGCTGTTCGTGGCATGTTGCCATCAAACAAGCTGCGTGATGGTAGATTACAACGCTTGAAGGTTTATGCAGGACCAGAACACCAGCACGAAGCCCAGAAGCCAGAAACGATGTCACTTAGAATCGCTTCTAAAATCAAGAAAGAGAGTAAATAATGGCAACTAAGACAGCTAACAATTATTTTTACGCATTAGGCCGACGTAAACGCGCTACAGCTCGTGTACGTTTATCTGGTGGTAAAGGTGTTATTACTATCAATGGCAAGCCTGCAGATGAATACCTAGCTTCAAGCAAGTACTTAATGAATGAGCTCGAAAAGCCATTTACAGTATTAGAAGAGCTTAAGAAATTTGATGTAAGCGCTATGGTAAGTGGCGGTGGCCCAAGTGGTCAGGTTACAGCGATTCAACTTGGTATTGCTAAAGCATTGGTTGTCATGAATGACGATCTAAAAGCTACGCTTAAGCGAGCTGACTTGCTTAGTCGCGATCCTCGTGAGCGTGAACGTAAGAAGTTCGGCCTTAAGGGCGCACGTAAACAGAGACAGTTTACAAAGCGTTAATACACGAACATTACTAAAAGGACGGTTTCGACCGTCCTTTTTTGATTCAATCCGTTTAACAGTAATAGGATTTCTTAAGATGCCATTTGTTGACGAATTAGTATATATAAGGTATATTCAATCTGTAATGACACAAAACAATCAAGGTTATCGAACATTCTGGTTTACGCACTCTACTACGGCGGTTGTTCGAGCGTATAGCGCATAATTAATCAAACAAGTTCACATCAACCGCCAACAAGGCGGTTTTTTAATTTAAACAGGAAAGAAATATGAAAGAACGAATCGGTATACAAGGATCAAAAGGAGCATTTCACGAGATTGCTGCTATACAGTTGTTTGGCAAAAAACAACAGATTATATATATCGACACCTTCGAAAAGTTATTTTCTGATTTAAATCGCGGACTAATCGACAAAGCGGTAGTTGCCATGACTAACATTCAAGTAGGCTTTATTGATGAACCTCACAAAGAGCTAATAGCTAACAGTTCGAAGTACTGGATTAGTGGAGAAACATACGTTGCGGTTGCTCACCAACTACTCGCACTTCCAGGAACAAAACTAAGCCAGATTAAGCACATTCACTCCATGGCGCCAGCACTACAGCAGTGTTCGCACACCCTTAGGCATCTATTGCCTAATGCAGAGCTAATCGAAGAGGCAGATACGGCATTAAGCGCAGAACTGGTATCAAAATTAAATAGTCATCATCATGCAGCAGTTGCTAGCAAGCGAGCTGGCGAAATTAACGGTTTGCAGGTGATTAGCGCAAATGTTCAAGATCGTAAAAAGAATATAACCAGGTTCCTCGTATTAGAAGCTAGATCAAACCAATTAAAGGATAGAGGTAGCAAGACAGACAAAACTACTATGCTCCTTGAGACTCCTAATAAAAAGGGCGCCTTATTTAAGGCCCTACTTATTTTTTGGATGAATAGTATCAACATCACTACTCTACACTCGTCATTCGTAGAAGATTCAGATTTTAATGAGAAGTTTTATATAGAGTATGACGCCGGAATCTGGCGAAAGAAATCTAAGTTACTGATAAAATTCTTGACCCTTTTGGGCAACAAAGTAACGATATCAGGCAGTTATACCAACGAAAACATCAATCTTCACACTAAATAAGGGATACAAATTATGTCAGAATTCGCGCCACCACCATTTTTCATGAGCCCCGAAGCATTAGAATTAAGTATAAAACGAAATGCAGACGCCGGATGGGGCGGTCTAGACGCTCCAAGACATTCAATATCATTTGATACGATTAGAACTCTAGGACATTTAGTTGACGCCCCAATAGAGCCTGTAAACGAGCCTAAGCACGATTAGTAGGAGCCATAATAAGACTAACTTGCACAACGCAAGGTATTAACGGATACTATACGTATGAATAAACCAGTAATTCTAACAGGTCTACGAGCAAATAATCAACTTCATCTAGGCAATTATCTAGGTGCTATTCAGCCTATGGTCAATCTACAGTCGACTCATGCCGGCGAGTATCAACTAAACATGTTTATACCTGACCTGCATAGTTTCACTACACCTATCGATCACAAGCAACTATATCGGCAGGTTATTGATAGTCTTAAGATTTTTGTTGCGGCAGGACTAGACATTAATAATCCGGATACTTTTATATATCGCCAGAGCTATATTCCTGCACATAGTGAACTTACTTGGATATTAGATTGTTTCACATATTTTGGTGAAGCTAGCCGAATGATTGAGTTCAAAGATAAGTCGACTAAAGCGGGATCAGATACAGTTAGCGTCGGACTTTTTAATTATCCCGTATTAATGGCTGCAGATATTCTTTTATATGATGCCAAGTTCGTGCCAGTTGGAGAAGATCAAAAACAGCATTTGGAATTGGTTCGTAATTTAGCTACAAGGTTTAATAGTAAATTCGATAAAGATATATTTACACTTCCGGAACCTTGGGATAAACAGATGGAGTTTTCAAATCGCGACAGTGGATTAAGAATTCGATCACTTCGTCACCCCGACAGCAAGATGAGTAAAAGTGTGGAAGATCCTGCAGGGACTATAATGCTAAACGACGACCCTGAATTGGCCGCAAAAAAGGTCATGAATGCAGAGACTGACTCTATAGGTTCAATTCATCTAGACTGGGAGAAGCAGCCTGGAATAAGCAACTTACTACAAATACTGGCCTCACTATCTAGCAGAAAACTAACGGAAGTTGCCGCCGAATGGGAAGGCAAAAGCAGCTATGGTGAACTCAAGAAACAAGTCGCAGAACAAGTTATTCATTTCTTGCAGAATCTTCAAACCAAATTGTCCACTATTAACGAAGGTGAAATAGTCAAAAAACTAGAATCAGATGAAGTCGCCATGACAAAAGTAGCTAATGCAAAATTATTAGAGGCCCAAAAAGCAGTAGGCTTGAGGGAGTAATGATTAAGTACGTTGTAGACATTGACGAAGTTGGCTTTAGATTGGACGCTTCAATTGTTGCTAGACTTAGCGTACTTAGTCGCGCGTCTGTACAAAAATTATGTAGACAAAAACTCGTCAAAGTTAACGGTGAAATTCCAAAAATTAGTTACAGGCTAAGACTAGGCGACGAAGTCGTAGTTGACTATGATGTCGATGCCGTACAGATCATTCCCGAAATTGATTTACCGATTTTATACGAAGATGACGACTGCGTAGTCATAAATAAGCCTGTAGGCCTGCTAACACATAGCAAGGGTTCGTTTAACCCTGAAGCCACCGTAGCCACATGGCTAGAACCAAAACTCACCCAAGATTTACCTGCCAGCCAAAAAGAAGAGCACCACTCCAGATCTGGTATCGTACATCGACTAGACAGAGCCACTAGTGGTGTTATGATTTGCGCAAAAAATCCTGAGGCTTTAAGCTGGCTACAAAAACAATTTTCTGAGCGCAGAACAAAAAAGACTTACGTTGCAATCATACAAGGTGTCATGGAGCCAGAAAAAGCTGTAATTGATATGCCGATCGAGCGCAACCCAAAGAAGCCACAGACCTTTAGAGTAGGGCCAAATGGAAAGCCGTCTATCACAGCCTACGAAGTTATGCAGGTAAGCAACGAGCATACTATGCTTAAATTATCGCCAACGACAGGCAGAACTCATCAGTTAAGAGTACATTTGAACTTTCTTAAAAAACCTATAGTGGGTGATCTTATGTACGAAGGGCAATCAGCAGATAGATTATTTTTACACGCGCTTAGTCTAGAGATAACGCTACCCAACAGAAAACGCAGAGTATTCAAAGCACCTCTTCCTGATGAATTCAAAACGTTTATGAACGACTAAGATGGACTTGGTACTTCACGAGCACACCAATGATCAGGTTAAATCTTTTATAGACAATCCAAGTCATGCATTAATATTGATAGGGCAAAACGGAACAGGAAAGGGTTATCTAGCAAAATATATTGCCACTCAATTACTCGGATTAAATAGTGATGAGTTAAATAGCTACCCTTTTTATAGTCGCTTAGAACCAACAGACAACGTCATCGCCATAGAATCAATCAGAAAAATTCAGAAATTCGTCCAGTTAAAATCAATAGGTTCAAAAAAGATAAGACGAGTGCTAATACTTGATGATTCGCATTTGATGACTACAGAGGCGCAGAATGCTTTTCTTAAAATACTGGAAGAACCACCAGAAGATACGGTGATTATTATGTCGGCAATATCAGATAGGTCGCTGTTGTCTACTATCTTTTCACGTGCTCAATCGATTTACGTCAAAAATCCTTCACTTGTCACCGTAACATCACATTACACAAACATAGGTTTCTCAGAAGATGAAATCAAAAAGAACTACTACGTAGGCGATGGAGGAGTCGGTCTTATAAACTCTTTACTAAACAACGAATCAGATCACCCCTTAGTCAATAGTATTGCTGTCGCTAAAAGTATTGTATCGGCGTCAATGTTTGATAGGTTAGTGATAGCCGAATCACTTTCTAAGCAGAAGGATCAGGTTCCAGACGTTCTATTTGCTCTTAAAAGAGTCTACAGAGCGGTGATGGTTCAGGCGGGTAAGTCTGGAGGAATAACTCAGATTAAGCGGAGCCACAACGCACTAAGTAGAATCACGGACAGTGAGGCTCTTCTGTCTAGCAGCACCAACACTAAGCTGCTATTGACAGACTTGTTCTTAAATATCTGATATAATACTTTTTAAGATGTATGCACTAGTACTCATATTGATTTTCGGATTATTCGCGTATCGTAATTCTACTATTCGAGATGAAGCAGATAACCCAATTGCTAGTAAGGTTAGCGATAAGCTAGGTAAGCTCTGGGACATAGCGCATCAAGGGATGCGAGAAAATCGTTTCTTAAGAGCAGAGAAGGCGCTTTTGACTATTCTAAAAATAGACGAGCGCAATGCAGCCGCCTATAACCGGCTTGGAATTTTATACGCAAAACAAAAAGAGTACAAAGATGCAATCGATTGTTTTGAGATAGCCTCTAGTATCGAAGCTACATCATCAAGTCTTCATAACCTAGGACTTATTTATTATGAAACTGAAAATTATAGTAAAGCCGCTATTGCCTTTGAGCAGGCCTTAAAATACGAGGATACTATGGCTGCCCGGCATATTGCCTACGCTAAAGTTCAAGAGAAACTAGGAAACATTAAATTAATGATTCATGAACTAGAGATAGCTTCAGAACTTGAGCCCAACCAAGAAACTTACACGCTTCTACTTAAGGCCTATGAGAGCAACGATATGACCGCAGACGCCGATATAGTAAGGCACAAACTCAGAAAGGCCACCAGCTCAACCACTAGGCCTAAAAGAGTGTTGCGACCTAGACGCGTTATAGTTTAGGTAATAAGGTCTAAATACTCACAACACTAGTAAACACATATGCGTTTTTTAGCAGCGTCTGATAGGTATGCAACAACATCCTTTTTAAGTATCTTTTTTGCAACAGTGTTTGTAGAAGGCGCTGAATACATAGCCACCGCCCCATCGACCCATCCACACTGAACAATGGTGTCTTCATAAAAAGTCACGTAACCGTTATAATCGGCTTTGCGTTTTTTTAGAATGGTACTTTCAGAGATTCTGTCTATATGGTTATTGTAGGTGTAGAGGCCTAGTCCAACAAATGATAGGATAATCAAAAGAGCTACCAGGTTATGAATATTTTTTCTTAATCGTTTCATTCTATGATTTTAGCATTGTCTTATGCTTATCGTCGATTAATACAAATCGCAGGGCGTAGGTTAGTGAGTAAACTCGCTCGTTCGCAGGACACAACACATTGCACCCAAACCAAATAAAAATACCCTCCTTTGGAGGGTCATTCTATTTGGTGCAGGGTGTAAACTGGCGCACATTAATCTGTACGCCGAGAAGATTCTCGGGTAACAGACTAATGATCGAACCACCGAAGTATTGCGAGTAGACTCGCAACTTCGTAAGTGGGAATCATATCTGCACAAAAGCAAAACCCCTCTTGCGAGGGGCTTCACTTTGGTGCAGGGTGTAGGATTCGAACCTACGAAGGCGTAAGCCAACAGATTTACAGTCTGCCGTGTTTGACCGCTTCACTAACCCTGCATGCTTTTGATCACTCAAAAGCATCTAACATTTTTCATTTGCCATTGATCAGGGATGGAATAGAACCATTTATAATTAATTCCATCAATGTTAAATGCTAAATGATCAATGGTCAATGTTTTGATTAATCAAAACTTGGAGCCACCTGTCGGATTTGAACCGACGACCCACGGTTTACAAAACCGTTGCTCTACCACTGAGCTAAGGTGGCGCATTAACAGACAACAGTGTAGCAAATGTCGGCAAGATTTGCTACTATAACAGGGCATAAAATTATAATAATGCCGCGTTAGCTCAGTGGTAGAGCACTTCCATGGTAAGGAAGGGGTCCCGAGTTCAAGTCTCGGACGTGGCTCCATAATTGACTATTTGTTAAATCCATGACATTATCTTTGAATATGTTTAACCCAGAAGAAGTAGATACTTTCGCTAAATCAGAACGATTACACAGGCGTCAAGATACACTTGGGCGCATAGCTACGCGATTTATTGCAGGCGGCGCTGGACTAGGTATAATTGCCGGGAAATCTGAAATAGTATCTGGAGCTGGGTTGGCTGTTTTCGGAGTTGGAGTCCTAGCGACAGATCTTTGGTTTTTTACCAAGCTAGATACACGTGAACTTGATCGCGACAATAAGAAAATGATTAACAGTGTCTTGGTCGAAGCTGAAGATTTGACGCGAAATTCACATTAGCGACTTGGCAAAGACACGCTCATCTGTTACAATATTGTGAATCGTATAAATAAATTGCATAAAGGCATAAAATAATGGCTAAAAAAGGTGATAAAAGAAAATTAGTAGGACTTGTTTCTGAAGAAACTGGTCACCGACATTACTATACTTCTAAGAACACTCAAAATACTCCTGATAAGCTACGTCTTAAGAAGTACGACCCTATTGCGCGCAAACACGTTTTTTACTCAGAAACCAAGAAAAGCCTTGGCCGAAACGAAGTAAAGCCTCGTAAACACTAGAGACAAGTAATACAGAACATTTAACCCATTACAAAAGTAGTGGGTTTTTTAATTGCTGGGCCTATACAAGACATAGTTATATCTTATTCCAAATGCTCTGTAAGCAAAAACCCGAGCACAATGCTCGGGCGTTTTGCTTGGCAGGGGTACGTGGAATCGAACCACGGTCTAAGGTTTTGGAGACCTTCATACTAACCGCTGTACTATACCCCTATAATACTTAACTTAGAACTTAAGTGAATAACTAACCTATTTTACCTTAAATTGTCATAAAAACGAATTTTTGCACATTCTCGTTAATCTGATATACAATATAATGACATGAGTAAACTAATACCTACCAGACCTCTTCTTATAATGTTATACGGCTTTCCTGGAGCCGGGAAGACTCACTTTGCTAGACAACTGACAGAACATATTAATGTAGCTCACGTACAGGCCGACAAGATCAGAAGCGAACTTTTTGACGATCCTACATTTGATAAACAAGAAAATGCCATTGTTAAGCACCTAATGACCTACATGACTGGTGAATTCCTGCAATCAGGTGTTAGTGTAGTTTACGACGTTAATGCCATGAGATCAGCCGAACGGAGGTCACTACGTGAACTAGCGCTCAAAGTTAAGGCCCAGCCAATACTAATTTGGCTACAAATAGACCCAGAAACTGCTTTTACGCGTCTAAATAAGCGCGACAAGCGAAAAAGCGACGACAAGTACGCCTTACCTTACTCTCGCAATGCGTTCCGTAATTATATTGTGAAGATGCAAAATCCTATCGAGTCAGAGAACTATATAGTAATTAGCGGCAAGCACACCTTTAATACGCAGAAGAGTGCTGTTACCAAGAGATTGTACGAAATTGGGCTACTTAGAGCCGATAGCGTCAGTACAGTTGTTGTTAAGCCTGGAATGGTCAACTTAGTACCTAATCCTGCTGCAGGTCGCGTGGATATGAGCAGACGTAACATTTCCATATACTAATTAGTTATGGCGCAAAAACTTATTATCGTTGAGGGAATAGGCGAAGTCCTCCTTATTAAAAACAAGGCTTCTCGGTCTATCAAGATATCGATTACGGGCGATAATGTCGTTCGGCTCAGTATGCCATCGTGGCTACCCTATCAAACAGGTGTGAAGTTTGTTGAGTCGCGCAAAGATTGGGTGGCTGAACATCGCAGACCAAATAGACTGTATAGAGATGGTGATTTGTTCGGCAAGTCTCATCGCTTAAGGATATTTACTACTAGTGACGACATTATTAAAACTAGGATTTCTCATGTCGAAATAAAGATTACGATTCCCGCCGACACCACAACTGAATCAAGCGAAGTACAGTCAGCCATCAAAAAAGCTGCCCTACGCGCCATTAAACAGGAAGGCGAAAAATTATTGCCACAAAGATTGGCTGAACTTTCCCAGAAACATAATTTTGAATACAAGTCAGTAGATTTCAAAAAGATGAAAGCAAGATGGGGTAGCTGCACAAATCAAAAAGATATTACACTTAACACTTTTCTTATGACCTTGCCTTGGAATCTTATTGATTACGTTCTTATTCACGAACTAGTCCACACAAAAGTTCTGCATCACGGAGTTCAGTTCTGGGAAGAATTCGACAGGTGCTTGCCGAATGCTAAACAGTATAGAAAAAATCTCAAAGTTTACAGCCCACACTTTTAAACTAATCTATTTAACGTGTGAGTTAACAGGTTTTATATAGGGAGTTACGTGCATAACTGGTAAGCAGATATTGCGACCTTTCCAATCTACTTCAGAGAATTCATAACGAATCATTGAATATATTCCGAGCCCTATTTCTGTAATGACCATGATTGGAAAGTTGAACATGGATATAAGTTTGTAGTCAGGGTTTGTGGCTTTAAGGATTAAGTGATGAGTGTATATTAAAAGACCCATGGTTGAAGTCGTTGATATTAAAAGAATAGGCGACAATGTCAGCAGAGCTAATAGGAACAAAACAACCGGTGCTAACAAGAACAATATTTCAGCCATACTTAGCAGCATAACGAGCTCGATCTTTTTGTGAACTTCTGGATATCTAACACGCATAGCCCGGTCAAATTGATCATTAAAATCTTTAACAGACGACACTTCTACGCTGCCATTACTGCGCAGAAAACTATAAGAATCAGTTAAAATCTCTTTACGAGCAAAGTAAGCTTCTGGCAGTACCGCTCTACTGACAGCCTCAAAATCTCCTGCTTTAGCAAGAGCTTTGCGAGTTATCATCCAACAACTGCTAGATATGGCAGGTCTATTAGTAAATCTACGCGGCAGGGCTAATTCCCACCAGTTACGCATTGGTTGAATAGCAGAAGCCAAGAAACCGTTAAACCTCTGCCGCGGTAGAATACAAATCATTGTCTTCTTGTTGTCTAGTGCGCTAGTAATTATCGTCCTGATAGTGCTGGTACTGATATGCGTATCGACACTCAAAAATACAATATATTGCCCAGTTGCGGCCTCGCTAAGCTGTTCATATGCTTGATTTTTTGCCAGCCAGTTATCCTGCGGTTCAGACCCATGAATAAATCTAACACCATCTCTTGCAAAACCTTTGATGATATCTGAAGTTTTATCTTGAGAACAATCGTCAAGAACAATTACTTCCAATTTTGGATAATCACTAGCAACTACAGCCGACAGGCATGCACTAAGGTCAACTGTTTCGTTGCGGGCAGGAATGGCTACAGTAACCGTTGGCAGGTCTTTATCCGCATAATGACCTCTTATCGGCTTAAATGATGTACTCTTAAGTGATTTTCTAGTTACGAAAAGTAGCGCCATTGCAAATATCAATTGCACCATAGATGCTATGTCGGTAGTTATATTATTGGACACTACGCCGCTAAAATACTTATCGCCGACGAACCAAACCGCATAAAGTATAATTTGAGCTGCTATTAATGAAATACTGGTTCGTAGTACTACTCTACGAAGATAACTCTCGTGTAATCTTTGTTCAGTAACCCTTATTAAGCTCGTAAGCCTAAATAGACTAGCAATAAAAAGTACTATCATTATTAAATTAAAATTATTGACGAGAATCATACCACTAGAAAAGGCGGTCAGAAATATTGATACTAATAGAATCCAGAATCTATATCTCCAAAAGAGAGAAGTGACCATCAATAATTCTAGTACCGCTCCAATAATAAATAGCTTAAGCATTTGATACTTACTATAACGGATTGACCCCAGCTTGACCAATCAAACAGAATAAGGTAGTATTGACTCTGAACAGAAGCCTACTACATATATAGTAGGTTTTTTAATTGAAATAGGGTATAAAGGGGTAAAAATGGCAGACAAGCCGAAGAAGAAGCGAATCTTAAAGAACAAGACCGAAACTGTACGACAAAAAGCACAGGCTGTTTCTGACGCGCCAGTTAAAAAGCGTCACATTAGACGAACCGCCACAAAAATCACCACACCTATTAAAGCAGCTCATCGCTTTGGTAAAAAAGAATACTACTTGCCAATGCCAGACAATAAGTTTGGCCGATTCATGAACAAAAAGCGCTACATTATCCCTCGATATCTACGCGAGTCTTGGCACGAAGTTAAACAAGTTACTTGGCCTGACCGTAAGGAAACTACCAAGCTAACACTAGCCGTTTTTACATTCGCTATTATTTTCGGAATTCTAGTGGCAGTAGTCGACTATGGATTAGACATAATATTCAGAAAAACAATTCTTAAGTAAACATTAACCGGAAATTATAAGGAGACAAATCGATGACAAAGAGATACGACACTACAAGATTATGGTACGCAATTCATACCTATAGCGGCTATGAAGAAAAGGTAGCCGAAAGCATCAGACAGAGAGCTGAAAGTCTTGACATGAAAGATAAAATTTTTCAGGTTCTAGTACCAAAAGAAAAGATGATCGAAATCAAGAATGGTAAACGCAAAGTCGTTGAAAAGCGAATTTTCCAAGGTTACGTACTAGTCGAGATGAAATTAACAGAAGATGCTTGGTACATTGTACGCAATACTCCAAGCGTAACTGGATTCGTTGGTAGCGGTACAGAACCGACTCCTATTGATAACGACGAAATGGAAAAGATTCAGAAACGAATGGGCATCGAACAGCCTAAGTTCAAAATGGACTACAACATTGGTGACGTGGTTAACATCACTGACGGTCCATTTAAGGGCTTTGACGGAGCTATTAACGAGATTGATCACGCTAAGGGCAAGCTAAAAGTCTTGGTTAACATGTTTGGCCGCGAAACTCCTGTAGAACTAGACAGTCTACAAGTTAAAAAGACTTAAGTGTTAGTTTTTACGACTCTTTAGAACTCTCAGCAATATTAAACGATAAGCATACCGCTAGACAACAGGGGTAGATTGTAGTACTATATAATCTAAGTTACGCACGAATAGCACGAGGAGCTTCAAACCTCTGCTCAAAGAAAGAGAATATAGATCATGGCAAAGAAAATTACAGCTAGTTTAAAGTTAAAAATCCCTGCAGGCAAAGCAACTGCTGCACCTCCAGTAGGTAGCACACTTGGTCAGTACGGTGTTAACATGATGGATTTTATTAATCCTTTCAACGAACAAACTCGTGACTTGGGTAACGTAACAGTTACTGCTCATATTTCAGTTTACGAAGATCGTACTATGTCATTTAGAATCGTCACTCAGCCAACTGATGACATGATTCGAGCAAAGCTAGGTATCGAGAAGGGTTCTGGAAAGCCAAACAGCGAAAAGATCGCTAAACAACTTACACAGACACAGCTACGAGAAATTGCTGAAGCTAAAGCTTTAGACATGAATACAGACGACATTGATGCAGTAGCTAAAATGGTAGCGGGAACTGCACGGAGTATGGGCGTCGTAGTAGAAGCCTAGGTATGGGCGAAGATTCAAGATTTGAGGGTTATCAAATCACGAATCCTAATTTAGACATTGAGAAGAAAAGATTAGATCCTTTTGATAGAAAGCCAGAGGACGTTGATTTTCGTTTGCCTGGAAATTACTACTTAGTCATCCAACCCGTCGACACAGAAGAATTAGACAATTCTGATGAAAGCCAAGACCCTACTAATAACGAAGCTTAATTACACTTCAGCAGTTGATTTCGCCCCTGTAATGTGTTATATTTAGTTATCAAATTAATTTTGTGGGAGGCCTAAGTAAGCCGTTAACACCACGAAGGAGTCATTATGGCAGAAGCCAAAAAAGTTGCTAAAGCAACAACTACTAAAACTAAAAAAGCAGTTGCAGAGGAAGTAGTAGCAGTTACAGCAGAAGCTGTAGTAGCACCTATTGTAGAAGAAAAAGTAGCTAAGGCTGGCAAGCGCAGTCTTAAGGCCGTAAAAGAAGCCGAAGCTGTAGTAGCCAAAGAAGAACGCAAGCTAAAAGCTGAAGTTAATGCTGAAGCTCCTGCTCATCACCAGAAACCTACTCGTTCAATCCTAGAACGCAGAGGCAAGAATTATCGCAAAGCAAACGAACTAGTCGAAAAGAAGAAAGTTTACGAACTTAAAGAAGCTCTTGATCTAGCTATTAAAACTAGCCTAGTAAAATTTGATGCAAGCGTAGAAATGCACATCAATTTGGCTGTTGATCCTCGCCAAGCTGACCAAAACATTCGTGGCAGCATCGCACTACCAGCCGGTACAGGCAAAACTGTACGTATCGTTGTATTGGCAGATGCTAAGGACGCTGACGCAGCTATTAAAGCTGGTGCCGATAAAGCAGGTAGCGACGATATCTTTGCCGCACTTGATAAAGGTATAATTGATTTCGATATTCTAATTTGTACACCAGCTATGATGCCAAAACTTGGTAAGTATGCACGTGTACTAGGTCCAAAAGGCTTAATGCCTAACCCTAAGAGCGGTACTGTTACACCAGATGTAGCAAAAGCTGTTAGTGAAGCAAAAGCCGGTAAAGTTGAGTTCCGTGTTGATAGTACAGGAATAGTTCACTTGGCAGTTGGTAAAGTAAGCTTTGGCGTTGAAAAGCTAGAACAAAATGCATCAGCAGTACTAGCTACTATTCGTTCTGCAAAACCACTTTCTCTAAAAGGCGGCACCTTCATAAAATCTGTACACTTGACCACAACTATGGGTCCAAGTATCAAGATTTCTTTTAACTAAGACGAAGTATCTACAATTAGTTTCCGTACTGACGGTCTAACTGATAATATATTCCTATGATTATAATCGGAATGACCGGTCCTATAAGCCACGGGAAGACAACTTTTGCCGATGCAATCGAAAAGATCGAACCATCTACAATTCACTTTGAATCGAGCCTAATTATTGCTGAAGTGATAAACGCGCTTCACGCCTCTACCGACAAAATACCATCACCCTATAATGTAGATAGTATCAACGAGTGGCTTAAACCGCTACCGTCTATTCTGCTTGAAGTACTTGGTGTGAAGAGTGATATCGAACAAATACGCATCAGCCAATCCGATGCCGATAAACATCCAATTGAGTACGACAAACTCATACTGCATATTGAAGGCCTGCAAAGAGACCCTAGCCTAATAAGCAAGACTATAGATTCTGAAAACAAAGAATCATTCCGCGCAATTCTACAGTGGGTTGGTGGCTATCTAGTTAAAAAAGTTAGTTCTGACATTTGGTACGACGAAATAATTAAAAGAGCCCGCAAAGCCGAACAGGATGGGTTTAATATATGTATCATTGGGGGATTACGATTTCCTAGTGACGCGAAAATCGTACATCAAGCCGGTGGAATTATCATCAAGGTATACCGCCCTGATCATTTGCAGTACGACATACTTGACCCAACCGAACGTGAACGCGACAACATCGCCTGCGACTCAACAATTATGAGCAACGGAACAATTGAAGACATGAATTTATGTGCCGTCCAAGTGCTGGAAGATATTAAGAATAAAAAGTTAGAAAAGATTTATCAAACAATTCGCTACCGAGTGAATCAATAATATATTAAACCTAAGAGCTTAGCATCAGGAGTGTCATGGTATCTATAATCGCAGCATATACAAATAATCGAGTTCTCGGAATGGATGGTGACCTGCCTTGGGATTTACCGATTGACCGCGACAGATTTACTAAAATAACAGATGGTTCGACCGTTATAATGGGCCGCAAAACTTACGAATCGATAGCAAAAAACTCGTCCAAGCCGCTGAGCAACAGAAGAAATATTGTTATTTCACGGACGCTTACAAAAGTTATAGACGGATTTGAACTGACCGATACATTGGATAAAGCGCTCCAAATGTCTAACTCACATAATAGCGAAGAGGAAGTATTTGTTATTGGTGGCGGTAATCTTTTCGACTATGCTCTTCGAAATAATTTAGTAGACGAAATGTATTTAACAGAAATTGACGCTGACATAAAAGGCGACGCATACTTTCCGGAATTTGATAAGACAAAATGGATCGAAGTATCTCGAAAGTCTGTTCCTAAAAATTCACAAAATATATATGACGTATCGTTTGTAGTGTTGATGAAAATAACTAGCGCAAGCACTAAGATAGATTTATAACTCGAATCTATTTATATCTCTCAAGCCTACATATTTGTAAATAAAAGGTTGTAATATTGCACTGAGCTACTTGCGCATATGTCAAATTGTTTCGTACAATATATTGTACTTAACGACGATAAATTCTGGAGGCTAACTTGGGCGTTTACAGCAATATTCAGATCAACAAAGCAATTGAAGACAAACACATTGTTTGCGTACCGTTTAACCCAAAGCATGTCAGCCATGCCAGTCTTGATGTGACATTGGGGCATTATTATTATCGTATCGAGAAGATGAATGAGAGGACTATCTATAATCCTTTTGACGCAGAAGATGTTGAAAGATATTTTGAAGGACCTTTTAAGGCGATGCCACACGAACAGTGGTGCAAACTGAACGGATTCGCGCCTTTAGTAGGTATACCGCCAGAACATCCCGTAATTGCCATTAAGCCAGGTGAAAGAATTTTGGCTCACACTCACGAATTTTTTGGTATTAAGCCGCCTGGCGCTTATGACCTAAGAGCGCGGTCATCTTGGGCACGTAACGGTGTGGCTGTATGCTTTGACGCCGGCTGGGTAGATCCTGGCTACATTAATAGATTAACTCTGGAGATATACAATCTTAATAGTCGAGAAACAGTCGTTTTGCCAGTGGGCGAAAGAATTGCACAAGCTGTATTCCACGAAACTGGTGATGTTGAGGGCAACTATGGCGAAGGCAGAGACAGCAGCTTTAGCGGGAAATACCAAAATGGTACCGATATCGATACTATTATTAAAACTTGGTCTCCAGACATGATGCTACCGAAAGCCTATTTAGACAAAAGAACAATGCCTGTCAAAATTGAAGGTTCGATTTATGAATGATAGCAAATCATGAAAAGAGGCAAGTACATAGTTCTAGAAGGAGCTGAAGGCGTAGGCAAGACAACTCAGCTTAAAATCTTGGCCAAGTATTTACAGTCAACAGGAATAGCAGTACGGTTACTACGCGAACCTGATAGTCAGAGCGACTTAACGGCAAGAACTATTCGACACCTTACTCAAAGTCCTCAATATCCTATGAATACACGAACCGAGGTGTTGCTATATAACGCAGCCAGGGCTCAGTCCTTGCAGGTTATTAAAGAAAGCATCGAACAAGGCGTTACTTGTCTAGTAGATAGAAGCTATCTAACTACTCTAGCTGTTCAGTATTACGGGCGAGGCGACGTGCCAGAATATGACACCATTAATAATATAATCTCTTTTGCTGTTGGAGACATGGAACCAGATCTCACTGTAATCCTGGATGCGCCGGTAGATTATTTAATTAAAAGAGCAAAATCACGCGGCCAGGGCGAAAGATTCGATAATTTAGACGAAAATTTTCTTGATAAAGTACGAGCAGGTTACTTATTAGAAGCAAAGAACCGTAATCTGCCTGTAGTTTCAGCAATTGGCGAACCGCTAGAAGTCTTTAAGCAAGTATGGGAGCACGTCGCAAAATCTCTAGCTACAAGAACCAAATCAACAACAGCGTCAGTACCGAGTGAGCCTGTTGATAATACTGAGCTAGTTCACAAAGACGCTAATGGCCAATATACGATTACAAGTAGTGGAAAATCTGAATTAGCTAAATATGTCACAGATTCTGAAGGTGAAGTCTACGCTTTTACGCAAGAACTTAGCCCATTAACTATCGCCGCTGCAATGGCGCGTCTTAGCCGTCGCGTTGACGATATGCGGATTACGCTATTGGACGAATTTTCTGGTCAAGCCGGCAAAGACGAAAAACTCTTGCAGAGAGTAATTACAGCCTATGGCGATGACTCCGTTCAGCAATTAGTAGGAATGCACCTTGTAGTCGAGGGAGCATCTAACTTGCTTACAAAAAAACTAGAGTGGGGCAGACTAGCCGCTTATCTAGAACAATCTACGAGATATATTTACTTTGACCAAAAAGATGCTGAGGGAAATTACAGGTACTTTACGCCAAAAGATTTAGACTCAGAAACTAAGGCTAAATATACTGAGGCAATGGACCAAATTTTTGATAGATATTCTATGATGGTTCGTGAACTTAGTGACTATATTAGACGCAATTCGAAAGTACCAAAAGCCGAACAAGATACAGCATGGCTAGGCGCAACTAGAGCACAAGCTTGTGATGCAATTCGAGGCGTATTACCCGTAGCGACCAAATCTACTGTTGGAATCTTTGCATCCGGCCAGGCACTAGAAAGCTTAATAATGCATTTGCTAAGCGATGAACTACCTGAAGCACGCGATACAGGACAAAAAATTCTTGATGAATCGCGAAAAGTTATGCCGGCATTTCTGGAAAGGGCCGACAAACCTGAGCGTGGAGGCGCAATGATTGCCTATCGCTCAAATACCTATAAGGCTATGGAAAGTATCGCAAAAAAGAATCTGCAGGACTCCTATGGCCAATATGAAGAACCGGTGAGACTGGCAAATGTCTGGCCTCGCAATGAACTCGATCTTTTACCAGACATGCTATACGAGCACAGCAGCTTATCTTTAGAAGAAATTCGACGAGTCGTAGATGGTTGGTCATATGATAAACGAGAGAAAGTATTCAAATCATATATTGGCGAAAGACTTAACAGACGACACAAGCCTGGACGCGCCATAGAAAAAGCCCATTATAGCTGGGACTTAGTATGCGATTATGGAATTTTCCGTGACCTGCAAAGACACCGCATGGTGGACGATTTGCAGTGGCAGGCCCTTACGCCTCGTTACGGCTATGATGTGCCAGAACTTGTAGAAGAAGCTGGGCTAAGCGATCAATACGAAGAGTGTTTTGATATTAGCGTCAGGCTTCACAGCGAGATGCAATCAGCAAAATTTGAATTAGAATCACAATATGCCACACTGTTTGGGCATCGAATGCGTTGGAAAATTACCTATAATGCCAGACAAGCATTCCACTTTCATGAGCTTCGAACAACACCTCAAGGACATCCAGGTTACCGCAAACTCGTTAAGCAAATGCATGATAAATTATGCGAAGTTCACCCATTAATTGGTGAGGCTATGAAGTTTGTTAACACTGACGAGGACCCAGAACTTACGCGTCTAGCGGCAGAAAGATACACTCAGTTCAAACTGTCTCAGATGTAAATCTGCGCCTTAAACTTCGGGGTGAGTAATTTCAAAAACAGCTATTCGACCAATATTTTTTGGAATATATGGATAGATCTCAATAGCTGCGGCGTGTGCTTTCTCGCCAGGATTAATGAGGCTTCCAGACAAACTTGATCCAGTTTCGGAATTACTTATCCATTCAACAGGATTTTTGCCTAATCGACTAAAACTAAGAGGCCCAACAGTCAAGTCAAACCTGTGAGCAGCAGAAGTGGCGCCAACTATAAATCCGTCAAGCGTAGGAGTTTCTTTGCCCTCTGGTGCTTTAAAAATAAATGGTCTAATAGTCGTCTTTTCTTCGTCTATATAGCTTGGCTCGATAGAACCGTTAAGAATATTAATAGCTCTTATGCCGAGGTCACTACCTTTAATGGTCTTTGGGTTTGTTCTAAGCAAATCAACGTAGGCATGACGAGCCGCCTCAACATCACGCATGTGTTCTATATGGTTTAATCGTTGTCTAATTGTTTCGCTCATAGTATCAATTTCTTATCAGTACTTTTTTGTGGTTTTTAGATGACCGAACATTATTATACTACTTTAATTGTATTTGTAAAGTTCATAGTCATTATAGTAATTTTCGTAACGAAATAAAGGTTAAAAATTATTTTGACATTAGATTGCTAATCGTTTAGTATAAATAATAATGAAAACCCAGACCCAACTAGTAGCACTCAACCTCAGTCTTCCGCGGCTGTGCCCTGAGATAGTTGGGGCCGCGTTTAGTCGATAAGACATAACGCCGTGGTACAGCCCAGCAACAAGAGCCCTAACAAAAGTTAGAGCTTTTTAAATTAAATAGAATGGAATTATTGATGAGACGAGAAACAGAACAGTACTTTAGACGTGCAATTTTAAGCGGCGACAATGGTGCTTCTGAGCAAATTAAAATGTCACACCCCGGTAAGGCTAATGGTATCAGACGTACTATGGGCGCTATTGCTGCACAAATTATTCGCTCTGAAGAGGGTTTACCTTTACCAGATTTTATAAGGCAAGAACCGTCAGCTGTTGACTCAGTTCCTGATACAACATTTGCCGTAACAACAGAAGATGAAACAAGATAATGGAAAAGAACATAGAAAATTTTGATATTAACAGTCCAGAAACAACTAATGAACGCATAGCTAAATTGCACAGACAAGGTCGCTTAATCCCAGCTCCGCCAGACACTGCTTTTTTTGGAGGCCGTCCCGCAGGAATCGTAGGAATAAGTGGCGCTGAAGTAGAAATGGTATTTGTCGGCTTAGGCAATGCTGTCGAAAACATATAGTAGCTCGCGCGTACGCCGATCACAGGCACACCGTAAATACGTTTTTTCTAATGCCACAGATAGAAGAGGTATATAACTATCCGACGCAGATCTATGGCGACTCGTTTCCAAGGGGTTATGAGGATTAAATTTGCCCGATATGTGATTGACTTAATCTGTTAAATAGACTAGAATAACTCTGTTACCAAAGACAGTAGCGGTGAGTCCTAACAGACAAACGTAAAAATGCTACCGAGGTCAGAATTTATTCTCTTCGAAATTATTAGTCTTTGATGTAAATCGTCGAAGACTTTTTATTTTCGGTAACAAACAGTCCTCAATGGTCGATGGCTGTTAATAACAACAAAAGGAAACATTATCTATGGCGCTAAGTAGAATCAAGAAGAACGAAGTACTCGACGAAGTCAGTGGCTTACTCGATGCTTCAAAACTTACTGTACTTGCAGCATATGCCGGTACGAGCGTGAAAGAGCTACAAGAGTTGCGAAAATCAGCTCGTGAAAACTCGACTCACGTTAGAGTCATCAAAAACCGTTTGGTCATTAAGGCACTACAAAACAACGAACGCTTTAAAGCAGTTGACACTAGCGCACTAAAAGGCCAGATACTATACGCCTTCAACAGCGAAGACGAAGTAGCTTCAGCACAAGTTTTGGCAAAGTTTGCTAAAACCGCTCCAACTCTTCAATTCGTAGGTGGTATCAGTAGCGAAGGTGCTTTTATTAGCGCCGACGACGTAAAAGCCCTAGCATTATTGCCGGGCAAAAATCAGCTTATTGCTGAGGTACTGGCAACACTTTCATCTCCGTTAGACGGAGTTATGAACGGTTTGTCAGGCAACTTACACGCTCTACTCGATGGAGTAGAAGCTAAGGCAAAAGCCTAATTAATTTAAGAAAGGATCTATCATGGCAGATTTAAAGAAGATTGCAGAACAGTTAACAGGCTTGACTGTACTAGAAGTTAACGAACTTAAGACTATCCTTAAGGATGAATACGGTATCGAACCAGCTGCAGCAGCAGTTGCAATGGCCGGTCCAGCTGGCGGCGGCGACGCTGCTCCTGCTGAAGACGCTAAAAGTGAATACAACGTCGTTCTAAAAGACGCTGGTGCACAGAAGGTCGCTATCATCAAAGCTGTTAAGGACATCACAGGCCTAGGTCTTGGTGAAGCTAAAGCTCTAGTTGATGGTGCTCCAAAAACTATCTTAGAAAACGCTAAGAAAGATGACGCTGAAGCAGCCAAGAAAACTCTTGAAGACGCTGGCGCAACTGTCGAACTAGTCTAATCACTAGATTCTGCAATGAATAGAGCTCTGTCCCTTGGACGGGGCTCTATTTATTTCTGCCGATCTTTTAATGATAGTTGTCCACAGAATTATTTTAATTTTTTGACTTGACGAACGAACCGTGGTACGTTAAAGCTAATATTGGAGCAAAAATAGACAGGATACGCTGGAGCAAATATGGCCGACTTCCCAGAGAAACAAGTTAAAAGACTAAGAACCCTCATTCAGGAGGCAGAAACAAGCCTAGCTGCCGCTAAAGAGCTTCTAGTTAGCATTGTGGGCGAAGATCCTACAGTTACTGCATCATTGACCGACGATAACCTAGGTAAAATCATCGAAGGTGTATTTGATGGTCAAATTATGGTTGGCTCTGACGGCAAGACTTATCCAGTGCCAGCAAATTACGCTTCTAAATCAAAATTAGTCCAAGGTGACATACTTAAACTTACAATTGCAGACGATGGCGCCTTTATGTACAAGCAAATCGGGCCTATACCTCGCAAGCAGATTGTCGGTATGCTAGAACTAAAAGACGGACATTACTTTGTAAACGTCGGTGAACGAGCTTACCGCGTATTACTTGCTAGCGTGACTTACTTTAAGGCAAAGCCTGGCGACCAAGTTAGCGTAAACGTACCAGAAGACGACGACCATACCGAATGGGCTGCTCTAGAAGCAGCTCTGTAGTATACACATATTGATACACCGTGATTTTCATTCTATAATATAGTCATGACTCAAGAAAATACTGAGAAGCTACACAGACTTCAGTCCAATCATAATGACTGGGATGATATTAAGGATGAAGATCTATCACGGTTGCAAAGAATTGCTAAAAAGTCTCATGGAGTAATAACGGCTGCTAATGCCATTACCATCGCAGGAACAGTTGCTGTTATAAATGGCCTTAGCGATTTTGCTGATGGACGCAAAGTAGAAGGCACAGCCAAAGTACTAGTTGGCAGATTAGGCGACATAGCGGACGGCGCAGTAGCTGACAAAACAAAAACAAAAGGTAGATTTGGGAGAGATCTTGATCCTACAGTTGATAAAATTCAGCTTGCAGCCGGTCTTGTAATACTTACAGGTGCAGATGTACTACCAATTGCAGCAACCATCGCAGTAGCAACCCCAAACATCATAGGCTCAATAGGTTCTATTGCAGCAAGAAAACACGGCGTAGAAGTCAATCCATCTGCGTCAGGAAAACACGGCGCAGCGGCTGTGTGGATTGGCGTTGGAGCTTTCATGCTCAAGAACGCCATCGAGAAACATTCACCCGGTTTGGTAGATTCTGGTCTGGAAGCTATTGGCTGGGCAGGCACTGTAGGAGGTGCAGCATTATCATTACCTGCAGCAGTCGAATATTCAAAAGCTGGATTCAGTGAAAATCTCGATAAGTAATCACTACCGCGCCGCTAATATACGTTGTAAAAACGAACTCACGCAGATTACTGCTGATAGCTTATAATTGTACTACTAACTAAGTGGAGGGTTTCGGCGACTGAATGTATTGTCAGTTTATGAAAATTACTAATGGCTCAGGCTTTATACAGAAAATACCGTCCTAAAAAGCTAAGTGATGTTGTCGGACAAGAACATATCACCAGCACTCTAGATAACGCCCTTAAAAGCGGCAAATTAAGCCATGCTTATTTATTTACGGGCCCTCATGGCGTAGGCAAAACATCTATAGCTCGCATACTAGCCCACGAAGTAAATGACCTTAAATATGACGATGAGTCTAGTCACTTAGATATAATCGAAATTGATGCCGCCAGTAACCGCCGAATTGACGAAATACGAGATATACGCGACAAAGTACATATCAGCCCAACATCCGCCAAGTACAAAGTTTATATAATTGACGAAGTTCATATGTTAACCAGAGAAGCTTTTAATGCGCTATTAAAAACTCTCGAGGAACCCCCAGCTCACGTTATTTTTATCTTGGCGACTACTGAGGTACACAAACTTCCTGAAACAATTATCAGCAGAACTCAACGCTATTCATTTAAACCAATCGAAATAAGTAGCGCCATTAAGCAGCTTGCCCTAATATCTCAAAAAGAAGGAATCGATGCTGACGAAGAGGCCCTAAGACTGATAGCAGAACAGGGCGACGGCAGTTTTCGTGACAGCATCAGCCTCCTCGATCAATCACGTCACACTGGCAAATTAACTTCTGACGATGTGCGAAGAATTCTTGGCATTGCTCCTGATGTTTTTATAAACAAAATCATTGAAATTATAAATACTGGCACGGCGATTGAAATAATTAAGGTTCTACAAGAATTAAAAGATTTGGGGTACCAACCAACTAGTATCGCCAAACAAATTTCAGAAAAGCTTAGAGAAGCTGTAATAAACGACTCTTCACAAATGAGCGCGAATGATTCTCTAGCACTATTATCTAAATTACTTCAGGTCCCTACCTACAATAATCCTGAACAATATCTAGAAATTACGCTGTTAGGAGTGGTTCTGGGTAACGATGAGCAAACATTCTCTAAACCTATAAAAGCAGCAGCGATAGCCTCACCAAGCCCTGTCCTTAAGATCGAAACTATTGCTCCAGAAATTACTGAGCCCATAAAACAAACCGAACCTGCACCAAAAGCAGTAAAAGAAACTAAGCCAGTCAAAAAACCAGAAGTAGAAAAAATCGTTAAAATTACACCTGATGATACGAACTTTGTAGAAGTCATATGGCCGACGGTTTTAAACGAGCTAAAGACTCGACATAGCACGCTATATGGGGTTCTTAGGATGTCTACTGCAAGCTTTGGAGAGCAGACGCTTACACTTCTATTTCGATTTCCATTTCATCAAAAACAGATGAAGGATTCCAAAAATCACAAGAAACTTTACGATATTATTAGCGAAAAGATCGATACCCCAATAACTATCATCTACGAAATGAGTCAAAAAGGTGAGGCGGAAGAGCCAGCAGCAATAAAAGAAACTGCAGCACCAGCTAAAGACACAAATATTGATACCGTAAGCAATATTTTTGCAGGCGCCGAAGTGCTAGAATCATAAATATAATAAGGTGTTGAACGAATAATGGATCCAAAAGCTGCAAATATTCCACCTCAAAACCTCGATGCCGAGGCTAGTTTGCTTGGAGCTATATTAATTGACAGCGACGCAATCGTAAAAATCGCTGACAGTATATTTAGCGGAGACTTCTATGATCCTAAGCACCAAAGAATATACGAAGCGATAAGTCACTTATACGAAAAACACAGCCCCATAGATGTGCTGACACTTGCTGATCAATTAAGAAATGCTGATTTTTTAGACTTCGTTGGAGGCGCCGCATTTCTTACAGAACTCACTAACTATGTACCGACAGCATCGCATGTCGAGAAATACGCAGAAATTGTTTCTCAAAAATCCTTAAGACGCCGTTTAATCAAAGCGTCGCAAGAAATCATCACGCTAGGTTACGACGAAGGTCACGATTTGCAGCAACTGATAGAAGGCGCCGAAACAAGTTTATTTGAAGTTAGTCAGCAACACGTCAAACAAGATATTACTAGCCTAGAAACTATACTTGGCGAAAGTTTTGATAGACTCGACGAGCTACACAAAGACAAGGGCAAGATTCGCGGCGTACCAACAGGATTCAAGGACTTAGACAATATTCTTGCAGGCTTGCAGCGCTCTGACTTATTCATTCTTGCCGCTCGACCTTCTATGGGTAAAACAGCTCTAGCTCTTAACTTCGCCCACAACGTAGCTCTGCAATCAAAAGAAGTCGTCTTGCTTTTCAGTCTTGAAATGAGCAAAGAACAGTTGGTTGATCGTATGTTAGCTATGGAGTCCGGCGTTGATGCTTGGGCGCTAAGAACAGGTAATCTAACAGATTCAGACTTCGAAAAAATTGGTCACGCAATGGGCACATTGTCTGAAGCACCTATTTACATTGACGATACCCCTAGCATTTCAATTAGTGAACTTCGTACTAAAGCCCGCAGGGAAGCACATCAACACAAACTAGGCTTAATTATCGTGGACTATTTGCAGCTTATGAGTGGTGGCGGAAGATTTGGCGGTGATGGAAACCGCGTACAAGAAATTTCTGAAATATCACGTGGTCTTAAGGGTGTAGCTCGAGAACTAGACGTTCCTATTATTGCACTGAGTCAGCTAAGCCGTTCAGTTGAGAGCCGAACTCCCCAGATTCCACAATTATCTGACCTTCGTGAATCTGGTTCAATTGAGCAAGATGCGGACGTTGTGGCTTTTATCTACAGAGAGGACTACTATAACCCTCAATCTGAGCGCAAAAACATCACAGACATTCTTATCAAAAAGCATCGTAACGGTCCAACAGGCGGAGTAGAACTTTACTTCGACAAAGATAAGCAACGATTCCGCAGCCTAGACACCAAACACAGCCAACCATTCAGCGAATAATGCTAGCAATTATCGTTAATGCTAATATTCATATATAATTGTATTTAACTATTATGAACATCAAGACAGTGCGTACAAATATTGAAATCTACTGGAAAGACACCATCTATTGGTTGGCTGGCCTTACAGTTTTTGTCGCTATTTTGGGATATCACATTAGTACACTACTGACAGGGGCGACGCCTAAAGAAATCGCAACCGTAACATCTGTACGGAACTTAAAGACACTTAGCCTAGACCCGACATTTATCGTTTACAAGGCAGCTCAACAAGTCATGAATTTGTTTTCTGCCAACACTGTTCATAACACTAGACTAATCAGCACGGCTTTTGCTGTAGTAACAATGCTTCTTTTCTATTATGTGTTAAGGCATTGGCAGGGCACCAAAATTGCTATTTTAGGAACCATTATGCTGGTTACTTCCAGTTGGTTTTTGACTTATGCAAGAATGGCTACGCCTGACATAACCTATATTTTGCTAATAGTAATGAGTTTCGCTTACGTCATATGGGCCAAAAACTCTATGCATGAATCTCGAACTATTATTGCCGGCGGACTTTTGACTGTAGCGTTAATCTATACGCCAGGTTTAATATGGTTCATCGTATTGCCTGCAATATGGCAAAGAAAGTTAATAAGCCAACTGATCTTCAAATCTTCTAAATCAGCTATTGCGGCCTTAACATTGACTATAATACTGCTACTACCGCTTGGCTATTCGGTATTTAGTCAGCCAACTATTATCAACACTTTTCTAGCTCTTCCGACTAACCTCTCAGCTCTACCTATGCACTTTATTCAAAACATTATTAATATATTTCGTTCCCTGACTTTCGGATCTCAAAATGATGCCACCCTGGGATTAATAAAAGAACCAGTTATTGATATATTTACTTGTGCTATGTTACTTCTCGGACTATTCGATAGCTACACTGAGCGCGGACTCGATAGAACTAAAATGGTCGTCGGGTTTTTTGCGATCAGCATAATACTAGTGTCTCTAGGAGGAGTTGTCGGCGATGCAATACTTCTTCCGTTTATTTACCTATTAGCCAGCATTGGTATTGGACGAATGCTAGGAAATTGGTTTATAGTCTTTCCTCGCAACCCAGTAGCTAGAAATATTGGACTAGGTCTAATTATCGGAATGATTGCACTTGTAGGGTACTATCACATTACTAGATATTTCGTAGCCTGGCCAAACTCTCCAGAAACAATAAATGCTCTCAAGAAATTTGAATAGAAAAAGCCTTAGGGGTGTCGATTGAATCGAAACTACTATATAATATAAGTACTAAATAAGGAGGCAACATGAGCCGTTTTGATCAAGCAAAGATGCTAATACAAGTTAAAAAAGCCCAGAAAGAATTACAAAAGGCTGTTTTAGTCGTGGAAAAAGGTGACGGAGCAGTGCGTATCGAGATTACTGGTGAACAAAAAATCAAGAAACTTCACATCGATAAAGATTCTGTTGATCTTGATGATATTGGACAGCTAGAACGATGGATTGAAGACGCCATAAGAGACGCAATTACAGAAAGCCAGAAGTTGGCAGCCGAAAAAATGCAACCATTTATGGGCGCTCTGGGCAACTTAGGACTATAGTAACGTGCAAATTTTGCCTCCAACCTTACTCGACTTAGTCGATGCGCTAGGGTCACTGCCTGGAGTCGGTCCTCGTACTGCAGAAAGATACGCTTACTATTTGCTCAAAAGAGATCCTGCTATTGCCGATAAGCTAGGTTTAGCTCTGGGCAATCTACATCAAGGAATTGGACAATGTAGCGTAACTTTTGCATTGGTAGAAAAAGGAAAAGAAGTCTCCGACTTATATACCGATCCTAAAAGAGACAAGCAGCTAGTCGCTGTCGTCGCTGAACCGTTTGACATCGTGTCTCTAGAAAAGACAAACCTTTTTAATGGCACTTACCACGTTCTTGGGGGTCTGGTGAGTCCAATCGACAACGTTGGCCCTGATCAACTACGAATTTCCGAACTTATAGCACGCATTGACGCCGATGATGTAAAAGAGATAATTCTAGCAACAAATGCCAGCGTAGAAGGTGAATCTACAGCGCTATACATCCAGCAGCAACTAGGTAAGCGCGACGTCAAAATTAGTAGACTTGCCAGAGGAATCCCTATTGGAGTTGATTTAGAATACGCCGACCAAATCACACTAGGAAGAGCACTTGAGGGTCGCACCGAACTACAATAAGCCTATTATTATAAATTACAGCCTGTCACGCGCAGACAATAAGCTATATAATACAGTCCAATATGACAGATGAAATCAAACAAATTGACCAGTTAGTTAAAGACGCAAAGACAATCGTTATTATTCAGGCCGATAATCCAGATGGAGACAGCCTGGCAAGTGCGTTGGCGCTAGAACAGATACTAGAAGACTTGGGCAAAACAACTCATCTTTATTGTGCAGTTGATATGCCTGACTATCTTAAACATCTTTCTGGTTGGGATAGAGTTAGCAATGAAATGCCGTCAAATTTTGATATATCTGTCATTGTTGACACCAGCGCATCGACACTCTTAGAGAAACTAGATGCCAGCCACTACAAACACTGGGTAGCTAATCGTCCGGTTATCGTTCTAGATCATCACACCGACGTAGTCTGTGATATTACCTACGCAACTGTGGTTATTAATAGCAGCGAGGCTATTGCAACCGGTGAGTTAATTTATATGCTATCTAATCAATTAAACTGGCCACTTAATTTGCAGGCCAAAACTCATATCGCCAGCTCAATACTGTCAGATTCATTAGGCTTATCGTCTGAAGGTACTACTGCCAACACCTACCAAGTAATGGCAGATCTTATAGGTTCTGGTGTAGACAGACCAGCCCTAGAAGAAGCACGGCGAGCACTAAACAAGATGCCTGAAATCATCTATCGATACAAAGCAAAATTGATAGAAAGAACGGAGATGTATGCAGACGGCAGAATTGCTCTTCTGACTATTCCTCATGAAGAAATAATGACTTATAGCCCACTATACAATCCGGCACCTCTTATCCAGAATGACATGCTACAAGTAGAAAAAGTTAGTGTCGCAATCGTAATCAAAAACTACAAAGACGGCAAGGTAACGGGCTCGATTAGATGTGGCCATGGCACGACAATTGCCGCCGATTTAGCCAAACACTTTGGTGGAGGCGGCCACCCATATGCTAGCGGATTTAAAATAGAAAAAGCCAAAAGCCAACTAGCGACAAAAGCAGAATGCATAAAACTCGCCACAGATTTACTGGAAAATATTGAATAGACTATCAGCTAATGCTAATATTTAATTAATGAATACGAATACACAAATTAAAACTTGTTGTCAGGCCTGCTGTATATAGTTGAGGTCATTATTCCAAAGTTAAGTTAACGAAGAAGACCTCGACTAGCGAGGTTTTTTAAATTAACAAGGAATATTATGGCCAACACAATCAATAGTTTAATAGAAAATAGAAATGTATTTAACCTAGATCCAACCGATAGAGTTGCTTATTTTACCGCTCATCCTGACGACGCTAGTATGTTTATGGCTTACGCTCTCGACAACACAGCCAAGCTTATTGCTGAGACAGGATCAGAGCCTCTACACGCCTATATAGCGAGTAATGGCGAAGCTTCAACCAAAGGAGACAGAGAATTCGTTCTAGCAGGACGCAGAAGAGAAGAAGCTATTGCAGAGGCTGAATATTTTGGAGTTCCCAAGTCAAAACTACATCTGCCAGGACATCCAGACAGCAAACTTGGCGAAAGCTACAATCACAGCGTACTCACAAGAGACATCGATTCATTTATAGACGGCAACAAAATCACTACCGCCATCACGCTTGGTGCTGCTGGAGGTGACGGACACTCAGACCACGTTGCCACTCACCATGCCGTCGTGTCATTACAGCGCAATTTTCCGAGAATGAATATATTTAGCCTAAATTCTAAAGGACGGGGTGAAATAGTTATTTCAAAAACTAATATTGACGTTAAACTTGGCGGCCTAGCCTTAAATTCAAGTCAATTTGAAATAAATAGAAACGAAGAAAATGTCGACAACGGTAGTTTGCACCGAATAGGTGGATTTGTTGTGGCAAGCAGTCAGGCTGAATCGCTCAGCCCATATAAACATTATTTAGAATACGAAAGCTATGACGCTCATTAGAATAGACAGCAGCGATAATTATTTGGCTATGTTAAAGTATATATAGATGAAACTTTATAACACACTCACAAAATCCATCGAAGAATTTACGCCTTATAACGAATTAGAAGCTCGTATATACAGCTGCGGACCTACTGTCTATAACGATGTTCATATCGGCAATATTAGCTCCTTTATACATGCCGACACAATGAGACGAAGCCTAGAATCAACTGGCATAAAAATCAAACACGCCATGAACATTACTGATGTCGACGACAAAACTATAAAGCGTAGCAGAGAACAGGCACCAGACAAATCTCCGATGGATGCCCTTATGGATCTTACTGCGCATTACACTGATACATTTATGCATGACATGAATGCCGTCGGCAACGACACCAGTAATTACACATTTATAAAAGCGACAGACAACATCGACGGCATGAAATCAATGATAGAGGATTTATATAACAAAGGCTTTGCATATGTCGCCGACGACGGAGTCTACTTTTCTATCAAGAATTACCGTGATAATGGCAAGAACTATGGTCAATTACTTGAGATAACTCAAGACAATACTCAGATGTCCAGAATTCATAACGACGAATACGACAAAGATTCCCCGCATGATTTTGCATTATGGAAAACTAAATCAGAAAACGAACCTGCGTGGTCCTTCACACTAGATGGCAAGATCGTAGACGGCAGACCAGGCTGGCACATAGAATGTTCTGTTATGAGCAAAGCAGTTGTCGGCCAACCTTTTGATATTCATACCGGTGGAATTGACCTTATATTTCCGCATCACGAAAACGAAATTGCCCAAAGTACAGCCGGGCAAAAAGACGCTATTATGGCTAAGTTCTTTTACCACAACGAACATCTTCTAATAGATGGCAAAAAAATGAGTAAAAGCCTCAACAACTTTTATACGATTGAAGATTTGCGCCATAAAGGCATCAACCCACTAGCTTTTCGCTTATTAGTACTTCAGTCGCACTACAGGCATCAAGCTAACTTTAGCTGGACTAACTTGGACGCGGCAAACAATCGCTTAAATGGCTATCAGGCTGTGGCTGACTTACGATTCCAGGCCACCACTGCAACTGAGTCAATTAACCTTATAGCGCCGTTACAGGCTATCGTAGAGGCCCTACAGGATGATGTGAATACACCTAGAGCCTTAGAGGAGTTAAGCAATCTACAAAGTTTAGTAGCATCAAATCTCGTATCAGCAAATCAACTTGATGAATTCAATGAAGTTCTTAGCACCTTGGACGAACTGTTTGGACTAGGACTTACGACCTCAAATGACATAAATCAAGCAGAGAAGGACTTAATATCCGAAAGACAGTCAGCCCGATCGCTATCCGACTGGTCAAAATCCGATTCTCTTAGAGACGACTTGTTGAAGCTAAATATTGAAATACGAGACACGCCCGCAGGCCAAATCTGGTCAAGAATTAAATAACCTTAAACTGAATGTTCGACAACTTCTTCGGCTTTTTAAGCGGCATCAACAGTCTCGACATGGTAATACTCATCAATAACAACTCTAATACAACCTGCGATAGGTATAGCAGCCAACGCACCTAGTAAACCACCAAGTTGCGCTCCAACTAGTGCTGCAACGAAAACTATTAAAGGCGTAAGGTTATTGCTCTTTGCTTGAATGTAGGGCTGAAGAGTAGCATTCTCAACTTGCTGATACAACAAGAAGAAAACTGTCATACCAAGTGCAAGTCCGGTAGAAGCGAACAAGCAAAACAGAACTACTATTACAGCAGCTAAAGTATTGCCAATGAGAGGGATCAAACCAAATATAAAGACAATGCCCGCTAGAGCAATCGGATTAATTGTTACGCCAGCTAGAGTACTGCCTACAACTAGCGCGACCACTGCAAACAATGACGCGATTCCGGCAATCAAAACCTGACCATTCACGTAACTAGTGACGACTCGGTACATTTTCATTGCAACTTTTTTGCGCTTTTCTTGTTCGTCTTTAGGCTGCATAAGTAGTAATTGCCCCAACCACTGCGGAGCTTCGACTAGAAGCATAAAGGTAAGAACCAACACTGTAATAATGGCTATAAGCGTCCCACCGATTCTACCTGCCGTGCTAATGATAGGACCCGATATATTACTAAGTCTTGCGCTATAACGATGACTGATCTCAGTAAGCTGATCATCGATTTTGTACTGATGTATTGCCCTTCCTAATGCTGAATCTTGATCTCGAAAATGCTCAATAGTCTGTGGTAGATTCTTTGCAAAGTCAGATGTTTGCTTAACGAGCGGGGGTACAACTAGTGATAAAAATCCGACAAGAATCACCATAACAAGCGCGTACGCCATACCGACGGCAGCTGAGCGGCTTTTAACCTTTAATTTACTACTAATCCAACCAACAGCTGGATTTAGAGCTATAGCCAAAAAAACCGATACACCAATTAGAGTAAGCTGACCCTCTATGCTCGACAATAAATTAATACCTACGATAGTTACAACAACGAATACAATTACCCGAAGGATTGAATCGTTAGTAATGTTGATGTTTGTCGTGTGTTTTCGTGAGTTAAATAGTTTCATATACCTTTCATTATTATGCTAATGGGTTCGTTTTGCAATCGAAGACTTGTATATTGCCATAACCTGGGCTCCAACTATATTAATATCATACTGCTTAACGGCTGTTTTTTGCCATGATTTGGCGCTTTTTCTAGCTCTACTATTAACAATGAGGTGCTTGAGTGTATTAGCAAATTCATCAACTTTTTGCGGCGAAAATAACTGACTAGGCCTACCATTAAGAATCGAAGCATAGCCGATGTTATTACCACCCAGTACAACCTCACTACCGGCCGCCATAGCTTCTATCAACACTATTCCAAAACACTCCCCGCCAAGAGAAGGAAATACTGCAATATGAGCACTCGCTAAATAATCAGGCTTATCTGCTTCGTTTACAAAGCCAACAAAATGTATTACGGCACTAAGGCGATTGTCGCGTACATAATCTTTCAGTTCGCTATCAAGCGGTCCTTTACCACAAATAATAACCCTAACATTCATAAGTTGATGTTTGTCGTGAAGAATCTTAATGGCTTGCAACAAGTATGTGCAACCCTTTCTTTCTACAAGACGCCCTAAATAGACTATATTGATCTTCCCATCGTTATATTTATCGATCATTTTACCCTTACCATAAAGAGCAGAGTCAACTGTGTTTGGAATCATAATAGGCTTTACTCGGAATGAAGATTTCGCATAGTCAAATGCTGGCCATGATGCTCCTATGACAGCATCAAAACGACGAAGATTACGCTTCAGATACAACCCTAAAGCCCTACCTGCAACATTGTGTAGTAAGTTGAAAGGCACGATATGAAAACTTCCTATAACCGCCGTTTTTTGCGATACATTCGATACGACAAAACCAGCCATTAACGGGCTGTAGGGCATCTGAACATGAATAATGTCAAACTGTTCGTCGTTTAGCAGTTTGACTATCTTGATCTTATCGGCCTTTAGAGGCATGGACATGCGATTCTTATTAAATCTAACGGCTATGTTTTTGCTCAGGCTGTGAATGTTTGGTATATCATCGCGGTGAGTCTCGCCAACTAGATAGTGGACGTTGTGGCCCTGTTTGGCCAGCCAACTCCCTAAAGTAATAATATATTGTTGAACGCCGTCCGTTTTGTCTAATGAATCGTCTAAAACAAAACCGATTTTCACTTTTGGCTCGCTATTTTGTTGTAAAGCTCTAAATATTTATCGACAACAAATTTATAGTCAAACTGCTTAACATACTCACTACTCCAATCAAGCCAAAGCCTACGTACTGCCTCGTCATTCAATAAATAGCCTAATCTGTCAGCGAATTCAGATATTCTAGTTGGGTCTACAATAGATAATTGGCCCGTATCTTGCATTACACCCTTATAACCCTCGTTATTACCGGCAACCGTAACGACCCCCATAGCCATAGCTTCTAAAAGCACAATACCAAAACTCTCTCCGTAAAGAGCAGGCGAGCAAAACAAGTCAGCCTTAGCGAATAACGCTAATTTCTGCTTATCTGTAACAAATCCAAGAAATTCAACTCTCTTGATGTTTTTATGTTTAACCCAATCTTCTAACTTCTCGCGATCAGACCCGTCGCCAGCAATAACTAACTTCACCTTGTCATCTTTTTCTGACAGCTTAGCGAATGCTCGTATTAGGTACTTCACACCTTTACGTTTTTCTAGGCGTCCAACATATAGTATGTTTTTAGTTTTTCTACTACTTGAACCTGAGTTTTTGACTTTAGAATACTTATCGAGGTTAATGCCGTTTGGAATGATACTGACGCGACGGCCAGTTCTTTCACGAACAAAATCTGCCGCAACTTCAGATACCGCCGTAATCTCCGTCAAATTACTAAATATTGAGCGGGAGTAGGGGATACGAAAGGCCTCAATAGTCCAAGACATTGGCGTGTCGGGGTGAATAGCGTGGAAAGTTGCGACGATAGGGCACCTAGCCTTACTTATCACTTGTGCTCCCATAAATGGGACTTCTGGTTCGTGAACATGTAGGATATCGAAATTTTCGTTTAAAAGAATTTCATCAATCGTATCGCGGCCAAAGCTGGCTCCTAGTTCTAGAGTCGTCTTAATCGGGGTCTTAACTTTAGCTGAGTTTCCAGCAAAAATAACGTCTTTTGGTGCAATTGTCTTAACGCTTAATGGACGAGGAGTTAGTATTTTAACCACATAGCCGCGTTTTCGTAATTCTTCGGCCTGAGCTAGAACGTGCTCTTGCACGCCGCCCCCACGAAAAATATCATACGGACATACTATGCCAATTTTCATCTTACTATTATTTTACCATAATATAGCCCAACATTTTCCGTGTTTAGGTTTTATGAATTTTTAGATAGAATTTTTCTTAATTCATTTGGCATTAGAACACCTGATGCTTTTTTGTCGGCTAAAATACTAGGAGCGTGATTTTTCATATTAATAGGTATGCCCTTAAAGCTACTGAAAACGACCTTCATATGCTGTTCAATAATCTGATAATCAAAATAGTTATCGTTTTTTGAATAAATATGCAAAACAGGGATGTTGACAGGCGTCTTGCAGTTATCTAAGTGCAAAAAGCCATTACTAGTGGCCATATGAGTCCTTACATCGTTATCGTTCCATAACTTAATTTCTAGATCCATTAAAGCTTTTTCTCGCTCTGGATCACCCTTTGTTTCAGCAAACTTATGCTTAGCGTTGTAGGTATGTTTGTAGGCAACCCTGAGGACTGTAGCATTCAAAAACAGCTTTTTAAAAACTGTAGGCGTAACGGGAACAGACAAAACTCTGGTTAACGTCCTATACATGGCCATTCTGGGTCGCGTGAAGGTAAAATCATCCTCATGAACAAAGCCAACTGCGCTAATAAGCAGCTCAACTTTATTCGTTAATTCTGGATGTCGCTGAAGCATTCTAGTCGCAACTACAAAACCGTAAGAAATGCCAATAATAGTAATTTTGCGTTGTTTGAATTTCAATTTAATAAAAGAGGCTAGGTAGTCTGCGTAAGCATCTATCGTCGGCTTGCTACCAATCTTATAGAAACTATCCATACCACCAAAACCTGGCAAATCAGGCATGGTCACAGAGCCGTAAGTATTAAAATTCTGCACGAGTCCCCACCAACGCTCAAGCAGGGCGTGGTGACCATAAACTAGCAACATTTCTCTGCCGTTCTTTTTTGGTGATGGCATGTGCATCATTCGTCCACGGAGGCCATTCATATTTAATGGCACTATATAATCTGAAGGTAGAATTTCTTTTTTGTTAGTCATAATCTTATATAAAATTACGCTAAAATCGACTAACTTGCAATCTAAGTTCTTAACATACTTCCCAGTCATGCTAATAATCGTTTATAGTAATGATATGGCAAAACATAACTTCATAGGCATTGGTCTTGTAGCTATAACTGTAATAGCTAGTCTTTCCTGGGGTCATATTAAGCACCCGACAATTTCCTCAATCACTAAAACTGTAGATGTTACTAATGTAGTATCTGGACAAGAAGTTAAATTATCCTTTAAGGAAAGTTACTCTACGACTGACCCGAACAGCATATGGGTTATCGCTAACAAGAAACTTGCTTTACCTAACGGATTCGCGCCTTCCGACCTAGTAGTACCAAACGTAATTTTACGTCTAGAAAATACTAGCGAGCAGATGCAGGTTCGATTAGTCATAAAAGCCGATTTGGAGGCTATGTTCGCAGCAGCCAAAAAAGAGGGGCACAGTTTAATGCTAAGCAGTGGCTACCGTTCAGTAGCTTACCAAAAATCACTCTACGACGGCTATGTAGCTACTCAAGGCCTTGCTTCAGCTGATCGTTCCAGCGCAAGACCAGGCCACAGCGAACACCAAACAGGATTAGCATTTGACGTAGAACCATCCGACAAACGCTGCGAACTATTGCAATGTTTTGGTGATACGCCAGAAGGCATATGGTTGGCCAAACACAGTAGCGAATATGGTTTTATTATCCGTTACGGAAAAGACCAAGAGCAGTTAACTGGTTACGAATACGAACCCTGGCACCTGCGCTATGTCGGCAAAAACTTAGCTAGCGAATTAGTTAATACCAAGAAAACCCTAGAGCAATACTTCGATCTTGAACCTGCTTCTAAATACTAATCTAACTGACTGGCCGATATTATAGGTACTGAATCATACTGGTTTAGTAACCTTTTAATGCGTGTTTTTTGAATATCGACAGTAGTGTTTAGTTTAGATGTTGCCAAAGGTTTGCTTGCTTGGTCAAGAGTGTATATTTGGAAGTTTTTTCTAGCTAATAAGTTCTGCGCCGCCGCTTCACTAGCCGACCAATCATAATGCATATATATAGGCAGGTAGCTAGCCTCAGAAACTTGCTTACTAGAAGTATTTACGTCCAGCACAGCTAGTCCGCTAAACAAAGAATCTACCTCAAGCTGTGCGTTCAAAAAGTTTCCTAATGAATAAAATACATGCGTAAATCTTGAGCTCTGACCCACAAGCTTCTTGTATGGTTCTAGCGAGTGGGGGCCATGACCAAAAATTATGTCAGCGCCATTATCAGCCAAAAATTGACTATCGGATGCCTGCTCAGCATTTATGCCGCTAGAGTACTCCGTACCCCAACGCATACTAACTATAATAATGTCAGAGTTCTTGCGTGCTTCAATTAGCTGAGCTTTTGCAGTAATCTGATTAAACATATTTACGCCATAACTTGTCATGTTCTTAGCGTTACTGTAAGTAACATATGATAAGAATGAAAACTTAACACCTTTTACGGTAAAGTAGTTAATCTTTTGTTGTTCGGCAGTGTTGCGATTAGCGCCCGCTACCGCCAATATATTTGGCTGCTTATCCCACTCACTGCGCTGGGCATCAATAACTGACTGTCCCTTATCGTAACTATGATTGGTCCCGATATTTATTAGATTACAGCCAAGTCCAGCCATATCTCGAGTAAATTCAAAAGGTGCGTTAAATATAGGGTATCCTGTTATCCCATATTGTGCGCCCCCAACAGGTGTCGCCTGGTTACAAAAACGAACATCCGCTTTGGCGAATATAGGCGCCATATTGGACATCATCCCGGAATAATCATAGCTACCATCAGATTTTTTGGCTTCCTGGTTGATAGCGTCGTGAGGAATAAAATCGCCAGTAGCAACTATTCTAACACTACCAGATTTACTGCTCGTGACTGGGTCGGTATTTTTTTTCGTATTATCTGATGCCACAACAAAAGGTTTTTGACTATGAGGTTTTAGTAGCAAATATGCGCCGCCGCCAAATATCACGACCAGACTTAAAGCAAGGAATATAGTTGATTTGCTGCTCATATGGATTTTAGTATACGTGACTTAACCGCCACTGAATACTGGGTCCGCTAGAATTTGATTTGGAATTTATATCAGTAGAGGATCGATCAATTTTGGAAGACGCGCTTATATTACCAAGCTTAAAGCCTTTTGATTGTGAATAAGACAAACTATCAGGGCTAGGAACGATACGCAGATTCTCTCCCCCCCAAGCAAACACTCTCACATCACTAGACGCTATAGCCTGATTATTGGAGCCCCAGGGGAAGCTATAGTCAGCAACAACTTGTCCAGATTTAATTAAATCAACAAAACTGAAACCTTGATAAACACTTGATAAAAGGGGCAAGGAGTCGGCAACGGATTGCCCGAGTGATGGAGCCGCCATAATTGCGCCAACGACTATTTGACTATGCCCATTCTTGAAATCATGTCGAGTGGCGAACAAATAACAACCACCGGCTTCATTAGTGTGCCCAGTTTTGATTCCGATAATTTCTGACTGGCCAAGAATTGGATTGGTATTTGTAATACGACCAGCCACAGGGACGACAGCCTCTTGCTGAGAGACTATTTCAGCCAAAACTGGATCCTTAAGCGCCACTACTGCCAATTTCACTAAATCACTAGCAGTACTCACGGTTAAAGGCGAAAATCCACTAGAATCAGCTACGTAAGTCTTTGACATATTTAATTGTGCAACTAAGCTGTTAGCGTAAATATTATAAGCATCAAGTGACCCGAAGGCCCATCTAGCTAAAGTTTCTGCGATATTATTGGCAGAAGGCAAAAGCAAAGCTTGAAGCGCCTGATATTCAGTAATTTCTTCGCCCTTTATAACATTTACAAGAGAGCCGTCGTGAGTGGCATAATAATTGTAACTTTCAACATCTTCGTCCGTAATAGTTATAACGGGGCCAGACTGACCTTTAGCTAGTGGCTTCTTTTTTAAAACAGCTAGAGCAGTGATAACTTTAGCGACACTTGCGGTAGGTAGGGGCTTTTGATCGCTAGATTCGTCTAACAATCCATAATCAAGAGTTCCTATTGCAGATTGGCCATAATTTGGCCATTTGAATACAGGTTTTTTGCCTGCGACACTAGCGATTGCAACAACTTTTGCACTAGCTTGTGGTAACGGCCTTTGATAAGCAAAATATATAAACCCACTCAGTGCGACAATAATAAGCAGAGCAACAAAACCACGTCTAGCAATACGCCTTCTTTTAACTTGTCGTTTGCGTATGGCATAGATTCTTTTAGTGTCAACTACTCGCATAATACAATCTTAGTATAGCTAATAGGTCACATAAACAGCCTATATACTTGAGAAATTATCACTTTTAAGCTAAAATCAATCTGTTCACAAGCTTTGCTTTGTTATCAAAAGTACAAGCCAAATAGTGGGACGTCGCCAAGTGGTAAGGCACTGGTTTTTGGTACCAGCATTCGTAGGTTCGAGTCCTACCGTCCCAGCCAAGACTTATATTATCGACTTCACTTTTTTAGGGATTCTAGATTAGCCACTGTTTGTGCCCATTTTGCTCTCTCTTCGACATCTTTTTGCTGCTGCGCATTAGCTAGCGTAACTAACTTACCAGTATCACAATAACTACACGTAATGTTGTCAAAATACGCTAACTTTAGATAGGGCCTTTAGCAGCTAGACAGCTACTCTAGCACTATATCTTCAGTTTGATCGGCAGGTTTAAGTATGTTGTCTACGAGTTGATCTATCTGATCGTTAGATAAGTTCATTTTGACAGCGTAACCTTCAATACCCAAGTCTCGTAGTCCGGCAGGAGCGTCAGCTTCGTTAAGGTTAGAAATAATCAAAACTTTAATATCTTTACCCCAAGTTGACGCACGCATTCGTGCTAATATTTGATCGCCTGCAATTTTCGGAACCATCAAGTCAAGAAGCACTAAGCCAGGGAGTTCCTTCTCGATAACTTGCAAGGCTACTTCGCCGTCATATGCAGCAAAGCATGTATATCCCAGCAACTCTAGGCGTACTTTATATATTTCTGCCAAAGCCACATTGTCTTCGACGATTACTATTTTTTGAGATATTCCAAATTGATCCATATATATACAATCTTACCTCAAGATTTATTTTATTACCACGTCCTTATCAATTTTATAAACTACCTCAGCACTCTACGTAGCTATTATTCAAATAGTCTGCGTCATAAAATCGTAAATTTCGTTTTGTAGGTGTTGGAATCTCTGTCTCGACGGATTAGGGGAATAGGTTTAGGATTCGCTCTACTATTTTGAAATCCTAATATGGCAGGGAATTATAGTGTCATGGGGCGTCAGCTGAAAGGAATTAATTTCTGGCTAATCCAAGTCCAACTATTTTTAGAAGAATGTCGGTATATTCCATGCCTTCGTTTATCATGCATGCACGGTTAAAATAGCTCACAAACTCGTTGTCAGCCAAGCCTGGCACTAAATTTGCTTCAAGAAAATACGCTTTTCCGTTGTTGTCCATTCTTATATCTATTCGTCCAAGATCGCGGGCGCCTAAGGCTCGATAAACGTCTTTGGCAAGGGAAGTAACTGACTCACGAACTGCTTTGTCTGAAACCGCGATAACACGCTCCACATCATCGCCCTTAACTTGTCTTCCCAAAATCATATGACCATTAGAATCTTTGTCTGTTAATAGCTCAACAGGCATGACTATTAAACCGTCACTAGTGCCACTGTCTAATATAGCAACACTAAACTCTCTGCCAGTAAGATAAGATTCAACCATAGAACGACTACCAAATTCGATAAATATTGACTCTACTTTGGCTTCGAATTCTTTAAAAGTGTGAACTACTGAATCACCGCCAACTCCTTTGCCACCTCCCGTATCAAGCGGCTTAACAAATAAAGGGAAGTCTATTGGTAAATCTGCTGCAGATTTGTGTCGTCCCGGTAATGTAGTAAAGAATTCGGCTGTCGGCAAACCAGCTTGTTGAACTCTAAGTTTGGCATTTTCTTTGTCGAAATCCATAGCAATTGCGGCCTGAGTAGACCCAGTATAGTTAATTCCGCTATCCTGCAAATACTCTGACATCCAAACATTTTGTGCAAGAACATGGGAATTAGAATCAAAAGGCAAACGCTTAAGACCAAGAAATACAAGGTCGGGGCTCTTAAGAACTAGAAGTTCAAGGTCGTTCATATTATCAACTGTAGTAACGCCGACCATTTCGTAATAATCGCTCAAAACACTTTGTATCATGTCGCACGACTTCAAACCCATAGAGCTAAATGGGGAGTTAGAGGTTCTAACGATTTCAATGTGTTTGTTGATCTTACTCATAAAATATCTAACCGGCTAGCAATACTAGCACTATTACTTTGTTTGATTATTTTGGTACTTTTTGTTGTTTACAAAAGAAATTTGTAACTTTCCCGTGGAACTTTTCTGTAGTCTCAAATTTATGCACTAGATGTGATTACTATACCATTATTTTAAATAATTTGCTAACTATAAGCTTTAGCTTGGCAGCAAATATAAAATTACAATAGAAAAGCGTGGGGGATAGCAATACAGATGATGTATAATGCTTATAGTATAAGTAATGGCAAGGGTACGTTTATGACTAAACGCAAAAGCAGGTCAAACCAGGGTAGATTCGTGCCCATATTTTTGTTGTTTTTAGTTGCTCTTGGTCTACTGATTCGAAATCTAATACGCGGCAAAGAGATGTCTGTGCTAAACCCTATGGGGACAATAGCCAGTGAACAACTAAGGTTAATGTCGGTATCTCTTGGAATTATGCTTATATTGGCCGTACCTGCGCTAACTATTTTATATTTTATAGCTTGGAAATACAGGGAAACCAACGAAAAGGCCACCTATAGTCCTGGCCAAAAACACGGTAAGTTGTTTTCTGTAAGCCTTTGGTTGGTGCCTCTTACTTTTGTGGCGATTCTGGCAAACCTCATGTGGCCATCAACGCACAAACTCGATCCAAGAAAGCAAATTTCATCAAACCAAAAACCTATAACTATTCAGGTCGTTGCGATGCGATGGAAATGGCTTTTTATTTATCCCGAGCAACATATAGTCACCGTAAATTATATTCAAGTACCCATAGACACACCCATTAAATTCGAATTAACGGCTGACGAAACGCCGATGAGTTCCTTTTGGATACCAAATCTAGGAGGTCAATTATACGCAATGACAGGACACGTCAATCAGCTCAATTTGATGGGGACTACTATTGGCGACTATATCGGAAAATCAGCAGAAATAAACGGTGCTGGGTTCGCAGGTATGAAATTCACGGCGCGCGTAAGCTCACAAACAGATTTTAATAATTGGGTAACCGGTACTCAAAAGTCTTCAAACAATTTTACGATTAAAGATTATACTGATCTGCTTGTTCCTTCTGAATATAACAAGGCTATGACTTACTCGACCGATGAGTCCGATATTTATAGTAAAGTTACCGACAAATATACAAAATCACATGAGCATGGAGAATAAATGAAAGAATTTTTACTTGGCAAAATAAATATGGATTCGCTTCCGCACGAATGGTTTACATTTGGCGGTAGTTTGGCGTTTATTGGCCTGGGTTTATTTCTAGTAATCGTAATCACTCGACTTAAGCGCTGGAATTGGCTCTGGAAAGAATGGATAACTACAGTTGATCCGAAAAAAATAGGGATAATGTACTTTTTAGTTTCTGGATTTATGCTTGTGAGGGGTGGGCTAGAGACTCTGATGATATGGCTGCAACAATCATTCTCTGTAGACAAATCTCATGGATTTTTAACTGCCGACCACTTTCAACAAATATTTACAGCGCATGGCAATATAATGGTTTTCTTCGTAGCTATGGGCTTTATATTCGGCCTAATAAACTACATCGTACCCTTGCAAATTGGAGCACGCGACCTAGCATCTCCATTTCTTAATACGCTAGGATTTTGGCTTTTTGCAGCCGGAGCAATCATGGTAAGTATGTTCTTCTTGCTTGGGGGACAATATGCAGCTACGGGATGGCTGGCTGTAGCGCCGCTATCGGGTAAGGAATTTAGTCCTGGCGTAGGTGTAGACTATTGGATTTGGAGCCTGCAGATATCTGGCATAGGTACAACTCTTGGTGCTATAAACTTCGTAATGACTATCCTAAAAATGAGAGCGCCAGGCATGTCGCTAGGCAAAATGCCGCTTTTCACATGGGGAGCATTTTGTAGCATGATTATGGCTGTTGCCGTATTCCCACTACTTACAGCTACACTGTTTTTGATGTTCTTTGATAGATACCTAGGCGCGCACTTTTTTACTACAGTGGGCGGTGGCGACCCTATGATGTACACTAACTTGATTTGGATGTGGGGACACCCAGAAGTTTATATTTTAATGTTGCCATGTTTTGGAATATTTTCAGAAGTCGTTTCGACTTTTAGCCGTAAGCCTATCGCCAGCTACAAATCAAATGTACTCGGGATGATTGGTGTCTCTACTTTCGCCTTATCGGTATGGCTACACCACTTCTTCACTATGGGAGCAGGGGCCGATGTAAACGCCTTTTTTGGCGTAATGACAATGATAATTGCCATACCTACTTCGGCTTTAGTATTTAACTGGATAGCGACTATGTACAAAGGACGAATCAATTTCTCTACGCCAATGCTTTGGTTCCTTGGCTTTATAGCTGTATTTTCTATTGGTGGTATGTCTGGCGTACTACTAGCAATTCCACCTGCCGACTTCCAGCTTCATAACAGCCTTTTCTTGGTTGCACACTTCCACTCAATGGTAATTGGTGGTGTGTTGTTTGGAGTCTTCTGCGGTATAAGCTATTGGTTCCCGAAATTTACCGGTCTTAGACTTAACGAACGTATTGGGCGATATGCTTTTTGGTTCTGGACAATTGGTTTCTGCTTGTCTTTCATTCCTATGTATATATTAGGACTGATGGGAGCGACGAGGAGACTCGACCACTACGATTCGTCCACGGGTTGGAGGCCATTATTTATTGTCATGCTTGTAGGAGGAATAGTCATAGCTGTCGGCTTAGCTCTTCAAATTGTGCAAATAATTGCCACTTTTATTCAGAAGAATCATCTACGAGACACAACTGGTGATCCTTGGAATGCTAGGTCGCTAGAATGGGCCACAGCCTCCCCGCCGCCATTTTATAATTTTACGACCATTCCCGAAGTATCGAGCATTGATGCATTCTGGGAGATGAAACATAATGGAATACCTGAAACTAAATACCAAGACATTCATATTCCGAAAAATACTGCGGCAGGTTTTTATATTTCTTGTTTCGCATTTTTAGTTGGTTTTGCATTTGTATGGGAGATAGTCTGGCTTGCAGTAGTCTCGATTATTGGCATTATAGTAGTATTCATATTCAGAGGCTTCAATGATGAACCTGAATACATACTTACAGCACGAGAAGTTCAAGATTTAGAGGAAGCGCGGACAAAGAAGCACCTTGAAAGAACTAAATTAGCAAATGATGATGACACCGAAGATATGGGTGTAATAGATTTTATTAAAATAGTTATATCTTTCGCAAAAGACATTGTAGTTAATAAAAGGTGGCGAAAATGGTAAACGAACAAACTCCAACCCATCATCAAGCGGAAGCTGACGACAGAGCTCTATTTGGATTCTGGATTTACTTGATGACAGACCTATTAATGTTTTCTGTTTTGTTTGCTGTTTATGCAGTTCTCCACGACAACACTGACGGAGGCAAGACCGGAAAAGAGTTATTTGACCTAAATCTAGCCTTAACAGGAACAATAATACTTCTAGTGAGCAGCTTTACTTGCGGCGTAGGCATGATTGCAGCTAGAGCTGGACGTAAAAATCAAGTCCTGACTTGGTTCGGTTTGACTTTTATTCTGGGGCTTAGCTTTTTAGCCTTGGAATTTAACGAATTCTCTATTTTGATCCGCGAAGGGCATACTATTCAGAGCAATGCTTTTTTGTCGTCTTTCTTTGCCCTGGTAGGTACACACGGTCTACATATAATTGCTGGACTTCTATGGATAGCCGTAACACTAGGCTACATTGTCAAGCGTGGCCTAAACTCAAATATGGTACGGAAACTTGCGATGCTTAGCTTGTTCTGGCACTTTCTAGATATAGTCTGGATATTCATATTTACGATTGTTTACTTAAGGGCCTTCGTATGAAAGACTCATCTGCAAACGATAGCAAAAAACCTATTAAAGAACATGGGACTACATCGTCATATGTGGCAGGATTTGTACTTTCGTTAATCTTTACCATAATTCCATATTATTTAGTCATAAACCATAAATTTTCCACATCGGCACTAATTTCGACAATTATTAGTTTTGGAATTGCTCAGATGATTGTCCAAGTTGTTTTCTTTCTGCACTTAGGCAGAGGCCCAAAACCCTTTTACAATATAGTATTCTTTTTTGCAACAGTTGGACTAATTGTAGTAGTGATTGGTGGATCAGTATTTATCATGAATAACTTGCATTATAATATGACTCCTTCAGAAGCAAGTAAGCATCTGGCCGAAAAAGAAGCAATATATCAAGTAGAGGGGACGCTAACTGGTGCCTGCCAAAAAATACTCGCTAATCATGTCGTGACTATTTCTGGAGGAAAAGTAACCCCGCATCATACCGACGCACGACTTTGCGACACCTTAACATTCATAAACCAGGACAGTAGAGTAAGTATCATCACCTTTGGCCCGCACCCTAGACACGAGACATATTCCGGCGAGTCAGAACTTACAGTAAAAAAAGGGAAAAACAAAACAATAACACTTAACCAGTCTGGCATGTATCAATATCATGATCATCTTGATCCTACGATTGCTGGCGATTTTATAGTAACTAAATAATGGCAGAGCAAATATCTATTAACAAAATCAGAAACTACGTCGCGCTAACTAAGCCTGGCATTATTCGTGGAAATCTTATAACAGCTTTGGCTGGATTTTTTTTAGCCTCCGACGGCCATGTAAATATTTCGCAACTATGTTATAGCTTACTCAGCATTAGCCTTGTCATAGCTTCAGGTTGCGTTTTCAATAATTACATAGATCGAGAAATAGACAAAAAAATGATAAGGACTAGTAAGCGTGCTCTGGTGTCAGGCGAAATTTCTAACAAGAACGCACTAATATTTGCATCAATTTTGGGTATGACTGGTTTCTTGATTATTGTGTTCCGCCTAAACCTACCAACACTATATGCGGGACTTACGGGTTTTATATTCTATGTTGTTATTTATTCTTACTTCAAGCGTCGCTCGACACACGGCACACTCATAGGCGGCGTTTCTGGGGCTACTGCTTTACTAGCAGGATACGTTGCAGTCACTAACAGATTCGACGCCGCATCAATGATTTTGTTCTTCATTATGTTGTTCTGGCAAATGCCACACTTTTACGCAATTGCCATATACAGCCTTAAGGATTACAAGGCTGCCGGCATCCCAGTTCACCCTGCAGTTTATGGAATCCATTCAACCAAATTAAGCATGCTCATATATACGGGACTATTTGTTATTTCAACAGTTCTGCTGGCCGCATTCGGCTACACAGGACTAACGTATTTAGTGATAATGACATTACTTAGCGCCATTTGGCTAAGAATGGCAGTGGACGGACTCAAGACGAAAAATGACGACAAATGGGCTAGGCAAATGTTTGGTTTTTCACTACTAATGCTACTGACTTTTAGCCTTCTAATTGGACTAAATTTTATCCTGCCATAATTATTATGCTATAGTTAAAGTATGATTTTAATAACACACATTTTTATGGCAATTAGCAGTTTAATATTAACCAGTGCGTCAATATTTTGGCCTAGTAGTCAAAAACTTAGGGCCTCCTATGCGCTGATTACTGGCACACTAGCTTCAGGAACATATCTAGTAGTTTTAAATCCCTCAAGCCTTAAACAGTCATGTATTAGCGGACTTATCTACACTTCAATTGCTCTAATTGGCGTAATAAAAGCACAATCAAGACTTCGAGAAATCAAAGTCCGAGCCAAGTCAGAATAAGCAAAGTACTGACTAATTTAATAGCTTCTGATACTTATCTAAAGCAAGGTTTTTAAGTGCCCAATCGGCATATATACTAGGTACTCTTGCGAGTGTGTGGAAGTTGTCATTCTTATCGCTTTTTAGAATATCCGATGCCTGCGTATTTATTTCTGAAATTCTTCTGTAGGTTTCTGTTATAGAGCCGTCGACAGTCATAACATCTAATAGTTCAGGGAGTAAGGCTAGATCAAATCTATCATTTAAATATTTAGATACATTAGAACCTTCTGACTTTAAAGATAATAAGATGGGCAGGGTATACACGCCTTCTTTAACGTCGTTACCGCTAAGTTTACCAATCAATTTTGCATCACCGATGAGATCAAGCAGATCATCAACCAGCTGAAAGGAACGGCCAAAATTAATACCAAATTCAGCGAGACGAGATAATTTATCCTTGCTCAGTCCCGCACAAAGTCCTCCAATTCTACAGGTAGCCGACATGAGGGCGGATGTCTTGCCATCAATAGCTCTAAACATAGAATCAATAGAGCGCTTCGTATTGTAACTATCGGCCATCTCAAAAATCTGGCCAATAGTCATCTCGCGAAAAGCTGAGGCTAAAACTAACCCACAATCTGACGAGATAGCAGAAGCCATTTCGATGGACTTCGCAAATAGATAATCTCCAGCTAAAATTGCGTAATCCACTCCCTCACGAGCATTAATAGTAGCCACCGACCATCTGCTGTCTGCATTGTCGATAATATCGTCGTGAATCAAGCTGGCAATATGTAATAACTCAATTGACGCAGCTAATGTCAGAACCTTCTCATCTATTTCTTGGCCACAAGCCATAACTACAGCTATCAATATAGCTGGGCGTAATCTTTTGGCCTTAGGGCTCAACATTCTAGTTAAAGACTGCTTAATAGGCTTAGGGGCGTCACTCAAACGAGTTAATAATATCGAGTTTAGGCGGACTTGATAGTCGCTCCATTCTGGTATATTCAGCGATTCGGCTATAGAGAATTTATTCATCAGTACTTATCATTCTACTTTAAATATATATTATTGATTAACTATATAAGAATTACATCTAGAAAAAAATATAGACAAAGGTTGTGTTTATTGACCATATACTATATAATATAATCTAATTAGTACAATACAGTAGTTTTTTATATGACCCATAAATCAAACCATCTAGAAATTAAACAAAATAGTATTAGCGGACAATTAACTTCTAAGAAGTTAGCTGCCATTCTTGGCCTAATCTTAGTAATTTTTGTCGGCGCCGTACTTAAGATCTAGTCAGCTTTAACGAGCAAATATTAACCACACAGGCTTGTTTTGTCGTGCTAATATATAGTTATGACTAATTTTTTACTTACAGCGCTAGCCGTGTCCTTGATATTAAACTTAAGTCTTTTTCTTGTTGCATTTCGCTTCCAAACAGATAGGCTGACTGACGCATCTTACGGTATAACATTTATCATTCTGGCTATCTACGGGTTTGTCACAGGCCATGCAACTAAATTTCATTTGTTAATTCTTTTGATGGTGATCATATGGGCAGTCCGCTTGAGTGGGTTCTTACTTTACCGGATATGGCAAAAAAAGAAGGATGCACGATTCGACGAAATGCGTCACAGCTTTTGGATGTTTGGTCGTTTTTGGCTCCTACAGGGCTTGGCAGTATGGGTAATCCTCATACCGGGTCTGCTTGGGTTGCACCAAAATGCAATTGTAAGCGGAAGATTAGCAGCGATAGGCTTTTTGATATGGAATACAGGACTCGTAATCGAATCAATTGCAGACATACAAAAATATAGATTTTCAATTGGTACTAAACCACGCAATCCATGGATAGCTACTGGATTATGGAAATACTCCCGCCATCCTAATTACTTAGGTGAAATAATGGTTTGGGTAGGCATGTATGCACTAGTTTTTGAATCGCTATCAACAAAGGGAAGGCTAGTAGGACTAGTTAGCCCGTTATTTATTATCATACTGCTGTTATTTGTCAGCGGCATACCAATCCTAGAAAAGAGCGCCGACAAAAGATGGGGCAAACTAAAAGAATACAAAGCCTACAAGGCCAGAACTAGCGTGCTACTACTTTTGCCAAACAAAAAATAATCTAGAAGTGCTTGCGAATGTGAGCCATCGTAAAGTCCCAATCAGCATCGGTTTTCTTGTGTGGATTAAGGACATTTGTAGGGTCAAATATGTCCTTAACTTCTTTAAAGTAGCCATAAATCTGCTTACCGTACATTCTTTCGAGCCAAGACCCACGAATCATTCCGTCGTTATGCTCGCCAGATAGTGACCCGCCATAGCTCAAAACTAAATCATTAACTTCCTTCATAACTGGAGTGATTTTCGCCACTTCCTTAGGGTCTTCAATTTTCATCAGTGGAATAATATGAAAGTTACCGTCGCCCATATGACCTGCAACAGTAGCTAATAATTTGTACTTATTCAGTATTACTCTTAGTTCAGGCAAAAATTTAGGCAAATGAGCTGGAGGCACTACCAAGTCATCGATGAATGGCGCAGTGTGCTTATCCTTCACTTTTTTACGAAGCAAGTTAAAGCTTTCTCGTCGCATTATTCTAAACTTCCAAGCTTTAGCCGGCGTACCATCTTCTTCGATGGCCTGCATTTTATACTTCTTTAATTGATCGTGCATATTTTTAATTTGTTCGTTAACAGACGCTTGAGTGTCGCCGCTAAATTCAATCAAAAGTATTATCTTAGGGATTCCCTTCATTAAGACTAGAGCATCAGGTATAAGACTAATCCCTAACTTAGCTAGCCCCAGCCAGCCGAGATTTTTACGAAAATAAGGGAAGAACTTGATGGAAAGATTTAGCGTGTAATTATCAAAAGACTCAAAACTAATAGGCTTGTTCTTCATTACATCATTAATAACTTCGCCTAGTTCATTGGTGTTCTTCATGAAACACACCAAAACTCCAGTAAACTTTTCAACGGGTTGTAGCCTAAATTTAATGTCTGTTATAAGCCCAAGAGCGCCTTGTGACCCGACAAGCAACTTAGACATATCAAATATTTCTTTTTCACGGTCCCACACATCCCACAAATTATAACCCATAGAGTTTTTGCTGACATGCGGCTTGGCTGCTTTGATTGCATCGTAATGATTATTAACGAGTTCGTATGTCTTGCGGTATATTTCACCCTCAAAACCTTTTAGTTTAAACTTATCGTCTAGCTGCTTCCTATTCAACGGCCCAAATGTATACTCATTTCCATCTACCATAACTGCTTTAAGTTCGTCGACAAAATTAATTGTTTTACCATAGCGCAGTGACATTTCGCCACCAGAGTTATTGGAAACCATGCCGCCGACAGTACATAGCTCACGCGAGGCAGGGAAGCTAGGCATTAAAGCCCCATGCTTAAGAGTTTCTGGTTCAAAATCACGATAATATACTCCGGGATCAACTCTAGCGCTAGTGCTACTTACTTCGTGAGTTTTATTAAAATGCTTAGTGAAATCGACAATTATCGAATCATTGATTGGCCCGCCAACCATACAACTGCCTCCGCTTCTTGCAGTTATTGACAGGTTGGGGTTAGACTTTTTATTTGTTGTGACATATTTTATAAGATTTTTTATATCATCACTGTCCATAGGAGATACAACTAACTCTGGCTTCATTTCTAGCATACTTGCGTCGTGGCTATAGAATTCAATAATTTCAGGAGTATCTTCCACCTCGCCTTTAATTATCTTATGTAGATCATCTTTCAAGCTGGATTGTTGATTGCTCATAACCTTTCTCCTGGGCCATACTATTTATTTTTATCTATATTATATATAAAGCTTAACCGTTGTTAGCTAAAATCACAAAACATAATGTACAATAGTACTAACTATGAAAAAAATTGTCGTTATTGGAGGAGGATTCGCTGGTATTTCGGTTATACGCGACCTTAGGGACGTTGAAGACGCGGAGATTATCTTAATATCAAATGATACCGAATTTCGCTACACACCAGCGCTTTATCACACAGCTACTGGTGGTTTAAAGCGCGAATCTTCTATGCCTGTTCAAGATCTAATAAGCACGACTCCTAGAGCCAAATTCATTTTAGCCAAAGCAGATAAAATTGATCGTGCCAAAAAATCAATTTCATTAGATAATGGCGACACCATACATTATAACTACTGTGTTCTTGCGCTTGGAGTAATTACTAATTATTTTGGAGCAGAAGGCTTAGACAGATACAGCTACAGTATAAAATCAGCCAAAGAAGTAGAAAAACTGAAGCAACATTTGCATGAGCAGCTCATAGACGATAAACGCACTGATGACAATTATGTAATTGTCGGCGCCGGCCCAACAGGAGTTGAACTAGGATCCGCTCTAGGTGCATATATCAAGAAGATAGCTCGACTCCATAAAGTCAAAAAAAATAAGGTGACAATCGAAATCGTTGAGGCAGCAGACAGAATTCTGCCTTCATTGTCAGAAAAAGCAGCCAATATTGCCTTAAAAAGACTAAAACAAATTGGTGTTAAAGTCTCTGTAAAAAGTCGTGTTAAATCAGAAACTCGAGAAGGCCTAATACTAGAAGACCGCACCATAGAAACCCAAACCGTCGTATGGACAGCAGGCATATCAAATAATCCTTTTTTCCAGAACAATGCCGACCAATTCATGCTAGACAAAAAAAATAAGGTTATTGTTGACGATTATATGTGCGTAGATAAATTTGTATTTGTAGTTGGTGATAATGCAGCCACGAAATTCAGCGGAATGGCCCAGACCGCCATAGTGCAAGCCAAATATGTGAGTCACGGTATTAAAAGATTACTAGCGGGCAAGGAATTTAAACCTTTTAAACAGGCTAGCCCTATTTATGCGATACCTATCAGCCCAAAGCAGGCAATCATAACATGGAAGAATCTATCTTTTGGTGGATTTATAGGTGGAGCTCTAAGATCAGTCGCCGATCTAATTGGCTATGCAGATATCATGGGATACAGGAAGGCCTTCAGTCTTTGGACGAACAGCGAACATTACGAAGAAACTTGTTCTGTTTGCAACGCCGCAAATATTAAATAGTGCCGCAAGACCAGCTCTGTAATGTGTGTGACTATATCTTCAACTAGTCTACAATATAGTAATGACTAGATTCGCAAAAGAATACAGCAAGCTAAACGAAGCCCAAAAGTTAGCAGTCGACCAAATTGAAGGCCCTGTACTGGTTATAGCAGGTCCAGGTACGGGCAAAACTCAGCTGCTAAGCATGCGGGTAGCCAATATTCTACAGAAGACCGACACATTGCCCCAAAATATTCTTTGTTTGACTTTTACCGATTCAGCTACGGCTACACTACGTAAAAGATTAACCAATCTAATCGGCCAGACAGCCTATGATGTGAGCATAAATACTTATCACTCTTTTGGTAGTGATTTAATTAGGCGAATGCCGGAATATTTTGTTGATGATTCAGATATGCGACCAGCCGACGATTTGAGCATAGACCAAACTTATAGAGATATACTAGGGAAACTATCTTATTCCAATCCTCTAAAATTCTCTACAAGAAACATAAGTAATATACGCTCCATGATAAGTGATTTTAAGCGAGCACTAATGTCGCCAGACGACGTTCGAGCTATTGCAGAAGCTAACCTAAAATTTATTAGTTCAATGAGCGAAACGACTGTGCGTATTTTGGGCACAATAAAACGAATGGACAAGTCCGCTATACCCAAATTCGCAGAACTAGCCGAAGAAACTACAGACAAATATACTAGTGGCGCTGAATTACCGCGAAATACTAGACCAATGCACGAACAGTGGCAAGAAGAACTTGAACTTGCACTAGAATTCTATGACGAAACAGGTAAAACTAACGAAATAACTGGCTGGAAGAATAACTGGCTCGCCAAGAATAGTAATGCTGAATTTATTGTCAAAAACGAGATGACGTCAAAAAAATTGTTAGCGATGGCAGACGTATATCAGGACTATTTAAAGTCATTAGAAAGTCAGCAACTATTTGATTACGACGACATGATCATGAAAGTGATTAAGGGCCTACAAACCAATGACGATTTGCGCTACACAATACAAGAGCAATATCAGTACATTATGTTAGATGAGTTTCAAGATACAAATATCGCTCAAATGGATTTGATTAATCTACTTGCCGATAATCCAGTAAATGAAGGCCGTCCAAACATCATGGCGGTAGGAGACGATGATCAGGCCATCTACGCTTTTCAGGGCGCAAAATACTCTCATATGCTTGCATTTTATAATACCTACAGGGAAGTAAAGGTAGTTACTCTAATAGAAAATTATCGCTCACATAAGGATATATTATTCATAGCTCATGGGGTTGCTGAACAAATCCAATCTAGACTTCATCATAACTTTACAGAAATTAACAAAACACTAACTGCCAGCAACTCCGGTCTGCCAAATAAGGCTGAGATTGAGAGACGAGAATTCAAGACAGACTTAGCGGAATACGGATGGATCACCAGACAAGTTGGTGACTTGATAAGCGGTGGAGTAGACCCAAATGAGATAGCAATACTGGCACCACAACATCGTTATCTTGAACCTTTAGTGTCGTTTTTTGCTAAAGCAGGAATAGCTATACGCTACGACAAACAAGAAAATGTTTTAGATAATCCAATAGTCTTAGAACTAACACAGATGTGCCACTTAATTACGGCAATTAACCGCGGGGACGACGAAACGGCAGGTAGTTTGTGGGCGGAAGTTTTAAGTTACGAATACTGGAATCTTCCAACTAGCACGATCTGGGAATTGTCTTGGCAGGCCAATGACGAGAAGAAAGACTGGACTAATATATTACTGGCAAATCCATCAACAAAAATGATTGCACTATTCTTTATTAGACTAGGATTTATCATTAAATCAGAAACACTAGAGACTATGCTAGATTACATAATTGGCGTAAAAGAACTCGACCTTAAAGAGGATGAAGTTGAAGCTTATAGTTCTCCATTTTACCAATACTATTTTAACGACAAGATGCTGGTCGATGAACCTACTAAATTCTGGGACTTACTAAACAACTTAACTGTACTTAGACAGCATTTACGAGAATACAAACAGCAAGATATAAGTCCACTAAATTTGCATGATTTTATTGATTTCGTTGTGGCACACCGATTAGCAAATATTAAAATCCTAAACACTAGTCCATACAACCAATCAGATAATGCTGTACAACTAATGACGACATTTAAGGCTAAAGGGCAGGAGTTTGAAGCGGTATTTGTGATTGCGGCGAACGACGAAGTTTGGGGCAGCAAAACACGAACAAAATCATCTGCACTTACTGTCCCAACAAATCTAAACTTTATAACATATGGCGGTAGCAATGATGACGAACGGCTCAGACTTTTCTTTGTCGCAGTAACGCGCGCTAAGTCAAAGTTATACATATCAAACTTCCAGGCTAGTTACGCAGGCAAACAAATGACTAGACTACGATATCTTGAAGAAAACGAAGACGAAAATGGCAAGACTATCAGCCTGTTACTGCCTGAAAACATGCAAGAAATAATTATTGACAATAGTGAAGCCCCAGAAATAGAACACCTAATGAGTTATTGGGAGAATAGACATACACAGGATATCAAAAATACAGATCTTAAAAAACTTCTAGTTCCTAGATTAGAAAAATTCCTACTTAGCCCTACGCATGTAAATAGTTTTATCGATACAACTTATGGCGGGCCAAAAAATTTCTTTGTAAATACAATACTGCGGTTTCCTAAAGCCCCAACCATATCCGGACAGTACGGTAACGCCTTCCACGAGACGCTAGAATGGGTTCATAACTATAATCGGAAGAACAGTTCGCTGCCAACAATTAAACAGCTTCAAGAGCAGTTTGAAATTAGAATAAAATCTAAAAAGATGTCAGAACAAGATACGAAACTTTTAACAGAAAAGGGCCAGCAGTCACTCGCTGTATATTACAAGCAAAAATCATCACAGTTTAATGCTGCGAATGAACACGAGTTCAACTTTAAACAAGAAGGTGTGTTTATCGATGACGCGCATTTATCTGGCAAGATCGACCAACTCATCATAAACAAAATAGACAAGACAATTGTTGTGGTTGATTTTAAGACTGGATCAAGTTACAGCAGATGGACTAACGAGACAAAATTACACAAGTACAAGCAACAACTATATTTCTATAAACTACTCGTAGAGAACTCACATACATATGCAGGATATAAAGTTGTCGATGCGTACTTGCAGTTCGTAGAACCAAATGACGACAATGAAATTATAGAATTGCACTTAAACTTTAACGAATCAGAGCTAGAACATACCAGAAGACTGATCAGTAAAGTATGGCAACATATCATGGATTTAGATTTCCCTGATACAACAAATTACGACGATAGTTACAAGGGAATGATACAGCTAGAAACTGATTTGATAGACGGAATCATTTAGTAAATAAAACACCCTGATTTTCATCAGGGTGTTGAGCGCTAATAACTAGACGTTATTATTTTTTGCGAGAAGCTGGCTTCTTGCGAGCCGGTGCTTTTTTGGCTGAACTTTTTGTTGTTGTCTTAGCTCGTGCAGAAGTTGACTTAGTGCGTGAAGTTGAAGACTTGGCTTTTACTAAACGTGTAGGGAATGTAGACTCATCTGCAAATACCATACCGTAAAGGTTAATGCCTACAAGAGCGCCCAAGAATGGCGCTGATGCATAGGCCCAGCTCCATGAATAAATACCTGCAGCTACTGCTGGGTTTAGGACTGCGTTTGATGCAAGTGATGCAACTAGAATACCTACGAACAATGAACCACCGATAATTGCCGCGTTCTTGCTTGTCTCATGCTTCTGGAAAATAGCAGATGCAAAACCAAATGCAAAGATCATTGTGCCGATCGCTTCTGCTGCAAATACTTTTCGTGAAAATTCAGTTCCTGCAACGCTTTCCAAACTGTGGCCCAAGAAATATTTAATCAACGCATAGGCAGCGAGACCACCTAAGAATTGAAACGTGATGTTTGCTACAGCTTTAAATGTAGAGATTCTTCTTACAGACCACAAACCGAATGTTATTGCAGGGTTAAGATGTGCGCCTGAGAACGCGCCAACTGTTACTGTAAATAACGCTACTGTTCCACCCGCTGCTAACGCTGCGAATAATGGAAATGATGTTCGACCTACGATTGTATAAACGACTAATGCTAGTGTCGCTGTTCCGATGAATTCTGCTAACAACATAGCGAGTTGTTTTCTTCCAAACATGATTGACCCTCCGTTAATTAATCCTATGGAATTAATCATAAATGCTTTTTGTGTTATATGCAAATATCAAGTGATAAAAAATCTTACATTCTCTTAAATCTGCATATTATAATATACATATATCTCCTACCACTACTTAAAATAGGAACTTGATTAGTACTTTTTTTGTAAAGTAATCCCTACAACGATTCTAACTATCTCTATTTGTTGGGCATTCGTAACACAAACCTTTGAGTACCGTCTGTAAGCGCCATCAACGTGGCTACCGTACTCATAACTCTTGCCATAATGAACCTCTTACGATCTTCGGCTTGATCTGGACGGGGCATAATTTTCAATGCCATCTGTTGTGACCTCCAAATGTCATATCCAAATGTTTGAATATTGAATGTATCTGATAGGCGATTTGATGATAGAGTTGTGCCCGGAACACAATTAACTGCTACGATACATTCCTGATGATCGCCTTTGAGTGTGGCGATACTGTTTTTAACTCGTTTTTCCAAAATATCAATGATATCTTCACGGCCTTTAAAATATTCAGCCGATCGACCATTCAAAACGGTGGCGGCACCCATATTACGCAAATATGCATCTCTGTCAAAATCTGCACCCAACAACTCCTTAACAACTCGCTTATGGTCATCTACTAGGTCTGGCCTCATCATAGTGGCTAAAATAACGTCCATGCCATCGATAGCTCCGCATCCTGCTAATAACTTACCAACACTATGTTCGTCGCGATGTCCACCAGGCGCAAAGCCTAATCGCAAATATCGCGATATCATTTCTTCGGCATCAACCAAAAATGTTCCTCTGGTTAAATCATCCTTATCAACCCCAAGTCGATAGGCTAAAGCGGCCCCAGGAGCACCACCGGGTACCTGGGCACCAAGATTTTCTTCATTAATCTCTGGGTCGTGTCGACCATCGATACAACGAGTTCGGGCTGTTGGGCTTACTGGAACATAAAACTCATTTAAGCGGGCAACGGCATCATTAAGTATTGTCTCGCTAGTTTTACCAGAAGCAATCAAGCCCTTAGCCGAGATTGACCCAGGCCAGCTAATATTACTCAGTACGCCGTAATCAATCAGCAATGGTGCATTTTTCCGGTTTCTTTGCTTACTATCTAGCTTTGGTTGTTTTACGCCCATATAACTCCTAGAAATTCACTTCTAATCATTTAGTAGTCTACACCTTGTTCGAATTTTTGCACAATTAGTCCTTTGCTTAGGTCATCACGCTTAGGACCAACTCCACCAACTTCCACAACAACAATATTTGGGTTATGTCGTTTCAAGACGGCGATAGTTGATGCGCTTCGCAAAATTCGAGCGGCCATTCGAAGTCTATCATTCTCAGATTTCGCATCTTTGCCTTCATTTGCAAATACTTTTGCAGACGCTCCGAGCGAATCATGATAAGCCTGAATAGGGAGACCTTCGTCGTGGAATTTATTTCTATCCAATCCATGCCTAGGCAAATGATTGACTACATAAACTCCTGAACGACTTTTACCGGGAGTAGCTATAACATTATTATGGTCAGGGTAAAATCTTTCTGTTTGAAGCACCATAGCCGAACCACTGATAGGAGTTTTATTATCTAGTTCTACCGCTACATTTCTTATACTTTCAAGCTGACTTTCACGCACACCGTGCATCTTAGCCCAATTGCTAGCTAACGCTCCGGTTAATGGATCGGTAGGGTTGGCAATCTCTCTGTTAATATCCATATATGAATCACAATAGGCGCAACCACATTTAATTGATTGTGCATGTTGATCCGAATGATCAACTCCCCAATGCGCGCCGTGCACAATACCTTTATCTTCGGTCTTAATATGACCTAATCCGAGCAGTAAAAGCTCGCTAATAGTAAAGTCACTTCGAATTTGATCCTGTAGCCTAGAAAGGACAGCATCGGTTGCCTCTCCAGGGGCCCCACCAGGTGACTGAGCCGCAATCTTCATAACGACTCTACCAACTAAATCTGTTTTTTTATCAATACCCAGTTCAGGCCTAGGCTCAATACAATTACCAATTTTTTTACCATCTCTAGTTTGGCCAAATTCTCCGTATGTAGATACAGATGAAACAAGCTCTATGGTGCGATGAATTTCGTCATCCAATCTCATTGGACCGACAAAATTTGCAAACTCCATAAAATCAAGCTGGCTAACTTCTATGCCTTCGGGTAAGTTCAGCGGTCTATCCTGTGTCATGTTAACCTCAAGTTATATTAATATTTAATTATGGCCTGGCAAACTTATTTTGTGTATTTAAACTTATAGTACAACTTTAAGGTGTATCTTGCAACTTTTCACTTTATTTGCTTCAATTCTAATCTTAACGATGGCGACGTTTTAGGCCAGCAACTTGTAGTCTAACTGACTGACGATCGATCATACCTTGTGCATGTTCCAAAGAAACTTGATCTTTTGCTTCTAACTTTAGTTTATGTGCGTAATCAAACGCTTTTTGTGCTTCTTGCTCGTTAATGTCATCCGCATTGTCGGCTTCGTCAACAAGCACTCTCAGCACATCATTCGCAACTTCAATTACACCACCATTTGTAGCGTAGTATTCAATCATATCGTCTTTGTCACTAGCTTTTCTGCGCACACCAATCACACCATGAGTTGCAACACTTATAAGCGGCATGTGGCCTGGCATAACGCCAATCTGACCTTCCAATGTAGGAAGCAGAACTTCATATACATCTTCGCCGAACTTTACTCCACCAAGTGTAACTAACTCAAATCTTATCATCTTCCTAGATTTCTTTCTCTATATAGCCTATCTTCAATTGCTTCTTTAATAGACAGGTAAGAACTGGGCACATCGCCAATCACAAACTCAATAGTAGCTTTTTCAATGATTTCAATATCTTCACCGCGGACATAAGCATTGAACGATTCTTGCTGCTGGGCAGTTAGAGCGTCGTTTAGATTTGGCTCTGTTGGGAAATATGGATTTTGTTCAGACATTATTTCTTGCTTTCTACTACTTCAGAGATATCACCCTTCATGTAAAAGGCGGACTCAGGCTTGTCGTCGTGCTTGCCGGCAAGGATTTCTTGGAATCCTGCAATTGTATCGGCTAATGATACATATTTACCCGGCATTCCGATAAATGGCTCAGCAACGTGAAAAGGTTGCGTTAAGAATCTCTGGATACGACGAGCGCGAGCAACAGTCTGCTTGTCTTCGTCAGACAATTCTTCCATACCCAAAATTGCAATAATATCTTGTAAATCTTTGTAGCGCTGTAGTACACGCTGTACTTCACGGGCAACTGTATAGTGTTCGTCGCCAACAATTTCTGGATCAAGAATAGTTGAGCTTGAGTCTAGCGGATCAACAGCAGGATATAAACCAAGCTCAGTTAAGGCACGGTTTAATACGATAGTTGAGTCAAGGTGAGCAAATGTTGTAGCTGGCGCAGGGTCAGTTAAGTCGTCGGCTGGTACATATACAGCTTGAACTGATGTGATAGAACCCTTGCGCGTACTAGTAATGCGTTCTTGTAGCTGGCCCATTTCTTGAGCCAAGTTTGGCTGGTAACCTACAGCTGATGGCAAGCGGCCAAGTAGAGCTGATACTTCAGCACCAGCTTGAGTAAATCGGAAGATATTGTCAACGAATAACAAAACATCGCTACCTTTGTCGCGGAACCCTTCGGCAATAGTTAGACCGCTAAGTGCTACACGTAGACGTGCGCCAGGAGGCTCATTCATTTGACCGAATACTAACGAAGTTTTGTCTAGCACACCAGATTCGGCCATTTCATGATACAAGTCATTGCCTTCGCGTGTTCGTTCGCCAACACCTGCAAATACCGAGAATCCACTATGGAACTTTGCGATGTTATTAATAAGTTCTGTAATAAGAACTGTCTTGCCAACACCAGCACCGCCAAATAGTCCTACCTTACCGCCACGAGTAATTGGACAAATAAGGTCGATAACCTTGATGCCTGTTTCTAGAATTTCAACACTACCAGACTGGTCAATCAAAGCTGGAGGAGCGCGGTGAATAGTTGCGCGTTCTTTAAATGTGCCTGGCTTGCCGTCAATCGGCTCGCCAATAACGTTAAACATTCTTCCGAGTGTATCTTCACCAATTGGCACGCTAATGGCAGTACCAGTATCAGTTACGACTGAACCACGAGCTAGACCATCTGTTGAACCTAGCGATACTGCACGAATGCTTGACTCGCTAAGATGCTGAGCAACTTCCATGACAACCTTAGTGTCGCCAACCATAACTTCTAATGCGTTATAAATAGCTGGTAAATGTCCGCCTTCAAATTCAACGTCAATAACGACGCCAACGATTTGGCTAATTTTACCGGTTTGAGTTTTGGCTGCTGTTTTGTCTGTCATAGTTGTTCTCCTTGTTCTTGTCTTAGTGCTAGCTTGTTTAGTTCGGTTGATTGATATAATTTCTCGTTTGGAATCTTGTTTTGGTGCCTGGAATCTTGCCCCTCAATAATCTGATAATTTACCATGTTATTTCATAGCCTCCGCTCCACCGGTAATTTCGGCTAATTCCTGAGTAATGGCAGATTGACGAGCAGTGTTAAAGGCCAACGTTAGGTCGTCTATCAAATCAGAAGCGTTGTCTGTAGCACTTTTCATTGCCATCATTCTCATAGAATGCTCAGAAGCCAAACTTTCAAGCAAGGCCTGCCACAATTGAACTTCTAGAAGTCTTTCTGTGACGCTATCTAATACTTCAGCAACAGATGGCTCAAATGTAACTTGGGCTAACGAGTCGACGTTTTCTGTCGCCTCAAATCGTGCAGGCAACAAAGATAAACTTTTTGCTATCTGCACAATGTTCGACTTAAATTCAGTATAAAGAATTTGCACATCATCAACTTTTTTATCAGCATACATTTCTGACAACGAGCTAAGTAACGGTCGAACGTCATTTGAGGTAGGCTGATCGCCGTAACCATCATAGGCAGCAACCAAATCAACACCCTCTAATCGTCGAGCAAATTGAGCGGCCTGTTTGCCGATTGCAATTATTTGCGACTTAACACCACTCTTATTATCTTCAATTATCGCCTTGGCCAAAAGTCGTATGACATTTGAGTTGTAGGAACCAGCTAAGCCTCTGTTGCTCGTAATAACTACATATAATCTTGTTTTTATATTTCGTTTTACGAATAACGGATGATCATTAACTTCAGTAATTGCACTTAAACGTGTGAGTAGCGAATAAGCGGCTTCGCGATATGCTCGTCCGTGTTGGGCGAACTCTTGTGCGCGGCGCATCTTACTAGCAGCTACGAGTTCCATAGCTTTAGTGATCTGCTTAGTGTTCTTAACACTGCCGATTCTGCGCTTTAGTACAATAGTATTAGCCACTTATTTGCTCCCGTTTATAACTTTTCTTCAAGCTTGTAACTGTTAGCAATCTTATTTGCAAGTTTGATGATTTTTTCTTTTACTTTAGCGTTAGGCTCAGCCCCGGTGTTTATCACTTCAATATCTTTGGCTAATTCGTGCTTAATATCACGAAGTAGGTTAGCCTCTGCTAACTTGACCTTATCGAGAGGGACAGCGTCGAAACAGCCCTCACTTGCGGCTAATAGGGTAGAGTACATCTGCCAGATTCCGTAAGGACTAAACTGAGGTTGCTTGAGTAGTTCTGTTAATCTTTGACCACGCTCGATACGATGCCGAGTCTCGGCGTCTAGATCGGTAGAGAACTGTGAGAAAGCGGCAAGTTCACGGAACTGAGCTAATTCGATACGCAATGATTTTGCGACACTCTTAACTGCCTTAGTTTGGGCATTTCCACCCACGCGTGAGACGGAAAGACCTACTGAAATAGCCGGGCGAATACCCTGATAAAACAAGTTAGTTTCCATGAAAATCTGACCATCAGTGATAGAAATAACGTTGGTAGGAATATAGGCACTAATGTCACCAGCCTGAGTTTCAATAATAGGCAAGGCAGTAAGACTACCAGCACCCAATTCGTCGCTCATTTTGGCTGCACGCTCTAGTAATCGAGAGTGCAAATAGAAAACGTCACCAGGGTAAGCTTCGCGGCCCGGTGGGCGCCTTAATAGTAGTGACATCTGGCGGTAAGCAGCAGCATGCTTGGTCAAATCATCATAGATGATCAAGGCGTGCTGTTTGTTGTCGCGGAAATATTCACCCATAGTCGCACCTGCATAAGGAGCCAAATACTGTAAGCTTGCTGGATCGGCTGCACTTGTAGCAACAATAATCGACTGGTCCATAACGCCTTCACGCTTTAGTCGCTCAATCAAACGAGCAACCTTGCTTAGCTTCTGACCAATAGCGACATAAATATTGATAACACCTGTGTTTTGACGGTGCTGGTTAATCATAGTGTCGACGGCAATTGCAGTCTTGCCAGTCTGGCGGTCACCAATAATAAGCTCGCGCTGACCACGACCAATAGGAACCATCGCGTCAATAGCTGTAATACCAGTCATCATAGGTTCGTGCACGCTCTTACGAGCTAGAACGCCTGGCGCAATTTGTTCAACCCTACCAGTAAGCTTCGTTTTGATCGGACCCTTGCCATCAAGAGGCACGCCTAGAGGGTTAACTACTCGCCCTACTAGTTCTGGACCAACTGGGACTTCAAGAACTTTACCTGTTAATTTAGCGGTTGCTCCGGCCTTAATTGCCGTATCGTCACCCAGAATAACAGCACCGATTTCGTCGTTTCCTAGGTTAAAGGCAAAAGCTGTAATATCTTCGCCACTAACACTTGTCACAGAAATCATTTCATTATAACCACATTGAGTTAGGCCATAAATCCAAGCCACGCCGTCACCAATACGTGTGACAATACCTGTGTTTTCAATTTCTGGTCGATTCTGGAGCTCTGCAATCGCCGCACGGATATCAACGGCAATCTCCTTGATAGATACATCACTTGCTGAACTCATAATTATTCCTTTCCAGCCATTGTTAAACGCTTAAAGTTTGAAAGTTTTGATTGTACGGTCAAATCTAACTGCTCATGAGGCAAAACTACACGAATGCCACCAACCACATCTGGATCGATACGCTGGCTAATAGTCACAGATTTCGCGTTCGGGTAATTCTGTTTCATGAGTACTTTAATGTCGTCTTTTACTTTGTTACTAAGTTCGTGAGCGCTAACTGCTTGCGCCTCTACGACACCGCGTTCGGCTCGGTATTCAATAACATCTCGTAGTATAGAATCAAGTTCATTAACTCGATTCTCACTTAGCAAGTAGGCCGCAATTTCTATGGCTAACTTTTTAGAGTCTTGAACGCCTAGCGTCTTAGCGCCAATTGCCTGAACCAACAAATGTCGTGGACGTTTCATTATTTAGCTCGTCTTTTTAGAATCTTGTTGATGATTTCACCGTCTTTAGCCATGTCGACTTTTTCGCCAACAATAGCTTCAGTAGCTTCAGAGATCAAACCGATTATATCTTTTTCTAGAGCTGACTTGGCTAGCTCAGTTTCAGCTTCAATTCTAACTTCTGCATCAGCCAACATAGCCTCTGCCTTACGGCTAGCTGATTTCTCGGCTTCACGGACAATGTCACGCGCATCTTTGTGAGCGTTAGCAATAATATTATCAACCTCTATTCGAGCTTCGCGCATCTTCTTAGCAACTTCAGTATCAAGCTTTGCTTTTGCTTTTTCCATTTCTAGACCCATTTTGACACCAGCATCGATTGTCTTACGGCGCTCTTCTAGCAGCTTGCCAATAGGCTTAAAGGCAAAACGCCTAAGTAGGATGAAAACAATCAAAAACGAAATGAATTGGATGATAAATGCGCTAGCGCTTATACCTAATGCTCCAATACCAGTCGTCTGGACTTCGGCTTCTGCAAATAATGTATATGTCATGTGTTAATCCTTGAACAGTTACTTAATGATGAATAATGACGCAAATACTAGTAGCGCCATCAACTCAACGATAGCTACGAAAACAAGAATTTGACCTAAAAATTTTGCTGATTCTGGATTTCGTCCAACAGCGTTCATGAACGAACTACCTATAAGACCAACACCTAGTCCTGGCCCGATCATTCCTAGACCTAGCATCAAGCCCTTACCAAGTACTTCTACATTACCGGTCATTTCTGCGAAGTGATTTAACATTTATTGCTCCTTATTTTATTTACTGAACTAATTATATTATTAACGATCTTAGCCTATATCTTCATTACTTCAGCAGTTTTTTCTAGATCATGATTTTCATCATGACTATGCTTAATTGCCAATGAGAGATAGGTCGCCGAAAGCATCACGAATATATAAGCCTGCAAAAGAGCCACGCCAATTTCAAGAAAAACAAAAGGAAAAGCGGTGAGCGGGGCAGCAGACTTGCCTAGATAACTAAAGACGGAAATGATAACTTCACCAATTGCTATATTAAGAAAAAGACGAAGAGCAAGGCTTCCAACTCTTATTAGCTCACCGAAAAGTTCATAAAAACCAATTAGATAAGTGAACGGGTTCCAAAGCTTTCCAATAAAATAGTGTCTAAGGTGCTTTATAAAACCAGATTCTCTAATGGCGAAAGTTTGAATCATTATCATAGAAATAACTGCTGCAGCCAAAGTTCCGTTTAGGTCTGCAGTAAAGGCGCGAAATACTGGAGTTTCGTTTAGCGTGAAGGCCTCGCCAACCCCGGGCAATAGACCCATTATGTTTGTTATTGCTATAAAAAAGAAAATCGATACAAAATACGGTGCATATTTGAGGGCCTTATCACGACTGCCAAGACTGTTTTCTAGAAGTCCAGTAATGAAGTCGCTACCGACCTCAACAACTTGCGTAATACCACCCTTAGGGCGAATAGTCATACGCCTAGCTACGCCTACTAATACCGCAATTAATATGAAGGCGCAAACCCAAGAAAACAGTATCGAGTTAGTTATAGCATAACCTTGAATCTCGAATAATTTACCAGGAGCGATATGGACTGCAGGACCAGCCTCACTGGCGCTAAAGACATTGATTAAACTTACCAGCATTACTTTTTCTTCTCCTTATTTGAATTTCTTGTTAATTCGTCTTTGGCTTGATCTTGATTGACTTGCTTGACTGTTTTATTGACTACCATTACTGAGCCAATGCAGGCAACCACAAAAGCTGCAAGAGTTGATAAGGGAGAGGTATTGAACTTATCGTCGAGCTTAATGCCGATAAATACCGGTATCAATACTGCTCCTCCAAGCTGCCAACTCATATTCATTGCTGCGCTAAAAAATTGTTGTTTAGGTCCGAGAGCGAAAAGTCGCTGCTGAACAACATCCTCGGTTGTCGTCACACTCTTCTTGGTGGCGGCTTTTCTCATCTTGCGGTCATTGTAACAGATATAAAAAACTTGTGCAATGTTCAAAATAATAGGGTGATATTGACTACAAACCAACAGCTTTTTTGAGTTTTTCCTTAAAAGTTATCGGACGACTGCCACTACATGTAGCCGGATCATCCTCTGTATTTGACTTGTGAGCGTCTCGCGGAACTGCATTATATCTTTTGTCGATGGTCGACTGGTCGTCTTTGCCGTAATTTATCAATAACACATCTTCAGTGTTAACCATTCTGCCGCTAACATTGCTGACAGTTTTGCCGTTTAGCACGAAGCTTAGCTTATTGCCGTCTTGGCCGTTAACATAAACATTGCTAGTTGTCGTGACGGCTTGATCGCTCAACCCATAGCCTATGTTTGCAAACAAATCTGCCCACATAACAGCGTGAGAGTGAATATGAACAAGCCCAGGATTCTGGTCGTGCAAGTGAATTCTAGTACGCGGATTATCCGAATTAGAAGACGTACAAGCCGTTTCTTCCTCATAATACCCAGGACCGTCAAACTTATCCAGGACTCCATTTACATACAAAGAGAAGTTAGCGTGATAATGCACAGAGTCAGGTTTATAGAGTGCAAACCGTATCGCCGTCGTAACTAAAGCACCAATAATTAATCCGACCAAACCCGCCACTACAACTTTTTTAGATATCTTCATTACTCAATTATATCGCAATAATTGGTTTTCGTGTCGTAGAAGCTAATCAAATTACTTTTTTGACTACATTACAGGTTTATTCCGGACCTATATATGGGGTTAAAAACTATTGTGTAGACACTAAATGTAGTATAATTATGGCGTAGATTAAGAGTGGCCAACCAATTATTCTTGGCCAAACCTTAACCTTCGGGGAGTTGTCTATGACGGATACTATCCAAGTTCATAATTTTCCTACGCCAGAAATTGGCTATTTTTCTACCGGGACACCAGAAGACGACCAGCAAATCGAAAATTTAACATCGATATTCACCCAAGACCCTAAGTTCGCTATACGCGCCCTAGGCATTTGCATCAAACCAACCAATACTACGGACGCCGTATTGGCTGTTTATCGCGATACTGGTTCGTCAGGCATTGAATCACTAAAAGTAGTGTCTGATGGTTGGAATAAGGGCCTAGACACCAAGCTGTATTTTGACGAAGCTACAGAAGAAGCTATTGACTCCAGTAAAGTCGTGAAGGCTATAAAGGCCGGTCCAGACAATAATGCTAAGCCTTCAAAGACTGAAAGAATCCGTCACGAAAGACTAGCAATCGCACTCTCACGAATTGCCATGCATAACAAAACAATTGACAATTAAAGACTTGATTAGAAATTGATTGCTAGTTAATCTAATAGTTATGGCTTTTGAAGATTACAAACAAAAAGATTCCGTCGTGCTCGTCTACACTGGCGAAGGCAAGGGCAAGACAAGTGCCAGCTTAGGTCTGATGACTCGCGCTCTAGGTTCACGATGGAATGTTGCATTTATCCAATTTATTAAATATTGGGGAGTTGGAGAGCACGTTTTTATACGTGACATTCAGCCCTTATTCAAAGATCAATTGAAGTTTTTTAAGGGCGGCAAGGGGTTTTATAAAGCTGGCGACCTTAGCCCTCAAGAGATAACCGAAGAACAGCACAAAAAGGCTGCTCTAGACACTTACAAACAGGCCTACCAAGATGCAACTAGCGGCAATTATCAACTTGTTATCTGCGACGAAATCAACAATGCAGTTCATGATGGCCTAGTAACTATTGGCCAGCTAGAAAAGCTCATAAAGGACCGCGCTGATGGCACTAGTTTATGTTTGACCGGTAGAGACTTTCCTAAAGAACTACTACACCTAACAGATATAGTTACAGATATGACAAAAATTAAGCATCATTTTGATGACAAGTTTTTGGCAAATCGTGGGATCGACTTTTAGCTTACACGATTCTGTAGATGGTCGTACTACTGTTGATATAGCTTTTTTTGCAATTATTTATATTATCGACGTTCTTATGCCACTTTTGATTCGGCAAGACATTCTTAGCTACTTTTGTACCGACAAAAGGTAGCGCAAAAACTCGGGGCGGTGTCTACTTCTTGATACAGTCTCTAGTCAAGCCTGACAACTGCCTGACATGGTCTCTTTTGGCTTAAGGCAGGCTAAGCCTGACCTTAGCCAAAAGGCCACGATCTCGGAACTAGGCCCGCTCTATTATTCTCCGGAGGGCGGGCCGTCAAACAATCCTCGGCTGATAGTCGTCAGTTTGACGAGACTCGTATCAGGAAGCAGCCAAGCCCCATAAAGACCATGGATGCCCGCTGGAGGCGGGCTACTTTATTTGGTATGCTGTTCTTACGTGAAGTTAACTATTAAACGATTTGATGATACTTTTCCTTTGCCGACTCCTACAGAAGGTGCGGCTTGTTTTGACTTCTTTACACGCGAGACAATTACCATTGAGCCTGGCAAAATCGGTGCCGTAAAACTCAATGCTGCCATTAAGGTTCCGGCGGGCTATGCATTATTAGTCTTTAGTCGAAGTAGCACTGCGCTACGCAAGGGACTAATGTTAGCCAACGGTGTTGGTGTGGTTGATCCGTTTTATTCCGGCGATAACGACGAGAACTTGGCGTTTTTGCATAACATTACCGACGAACCAGTAACAATTGAAGCTGGTGACCGCGTTGTTCAGGGCATGATAATCAAAACTGCGCCCGTCATCTGGGACGAAGTCGAGTCGATGAACGACGATGGACATGGCGGTTACCAGCATCTTGACGAGCTAGACAAACCAAAAAAGTGAATAGCATATGACAAAATCACGGTAAATGCCTAGCATCCTAGCTCATTATTCATATAATTAGAGGCCATGACAAAACACTTAAACAAACGACAAATTAAGGCAATATCGGCGCTGATTTTGGGCTTGATAGGTCTTACGGCGCAACATTTTGGCTGGCTACAGCCAGTCAAGCAAGCAGCAGCCGTAAATCAGCCTGGGCTTTATAAGGTTAGCGAATATATCGACGGTGATACAATCGTCGTAGATATGAACGGCTCTGACGAGAAACTACGTTTTATCGGCGTAGACACACCCGAAACTCACGATCCTCGCAAAGCCGTGCAATGTTACGGCCAAGCGGCAGCTGGATTTACAAAAAATATAATAGCAAAGCAGGGAGGTAGAGTTCGGCTTGAAGCCGACCCACTAAACACGAATCGCGATCGATATGGTCGACTTCTGCGCTACATATACTTGCCGGACGGGGCTCTTGTAAACGCCGAAATAATCAAACAGGGCTACGGTTTTGCCTATACCGGCTTTCCGTTCACTAAAGCGGACGAGTTTATCAACTATCAGAAGCAAGCCAGGCAGGGTAACTTAGGCCTCTGGAACAAATGCACTCCAATTGCCAACCAATACGGCGGCTACACTTCTAACGATGCCCCATAGATAGTCAGCTACTCTTTACGTAGATATGTAGCAACCGTCTGTGCGTCTTGCATTCCAGCGTGTATTTCATTCATCAATGCTTTTATACGACGTCCGCCAACGACATGGACAACTTCTCGCATTATGTCTTTGGGTGGCTGTCCGGCTACTTGCTCGGCGAACTCAAATTCTTCTACTTGAATTGGTGAATTTATTGCTACGGCTATCGGCCCTCTGTCACCCTTGCGCGTACCGTCAATACCAACAGGTATCACAGGTACATGGTGTCGAAGCGCCAAAACTGCCACACCAGAGTTGAGTTTATCTCTGTCGATAATTCTGCCTGTATCTTGCCGTGTACCTTCAGGAAATATGCCAAGCACGCCATTTGCATTAAAAATATCGGCAATGTGTTTGGATTTTTCGGCAGTAATTGGTTTATTGCGTTCAATCGGGAAGGTGCCACCAGCCTCCAGTACTCTTCCAAGAGCTTTACCAATAACAGGCACTTCCCAAATCTCTGGTTTGGCCATCATATTAATTCGCAACTTAGCCTCTTCCATGGCAATAGTCGACATAACTAATGGATCCAACATCGACCGATGAGCCATCGACAATATCGCCGTGCTGCCAATATCGCGCAGATTATTGACGCCAACATGTCGCGGACCATCCATGACATCCTCTGAGAAATGACCTTTTCGGGCATTATATATATTAGTAATCGGACGGAATACATTCTTAACAATCAAATCGTGCGTGCGGTTGCTGGGTATTGCGCTACGCTCAATGTCGTTTGATTTATTTGACATAAAGTCAGAATAGCAAAGATTTTAGCACTACTCAATTTTAGGTCAATTTTTTGCTACGGCTGAGCATTTTTGCTAATAAATTAAAAGGCAACAAAACAACGCTACTAATAACAAATATAATCCCAGGAATAAACGCCAACACGCTACCAATAACAATATGCCGCTGATCTATTATTTCTGCTCGAGGCTGCTGCAACGTACCCAGGCTTTTATGTAATCTGCTAGTTTTATAGGTCAGATTTAGATAATGAATCAGTTTTGGCAAAAATGCGTAACTTTCACCACGCGTTTTTATTAATAAACTATTTACTTGCATAATCTTCCCGCCGGCACCAGCAATCAACAAGGACAGGTCTTGGTCCTCGTGGACTAATTCATCGTCAACACATACATTGCTCTTGATTTTTAACCATACAGAACGACGGATGGCCGAATTAGCACCCCATAGAATTTTTGTACCAAAATAGGCGTTAGCCGCCCAGAAATAAACTCGCGACCAATAAGTCATATACAGCCAAGGTGCGGCTGGACCAATATTTGTCTTACCGGGCCCTGTAATGCCGGCAACTTCATCGTCGGCAAAGCAAGACTTAACAATTTCGACCCAATTAGTTGCAATCACGCTGTCGGCGTCAATCCTGCCAATAATGTCAGATTTGGCGGCATTAAATCCAGCTGTTCGAGCATTACCTCGACCTTGTTTCAACTCTTTGATAATGGTCACGAACTTGTACTTTTTAGCTATGGAAACTGTCTTGTCGGTGCAATTATTATCGACAACTATAACCTCGTCAGGCATAACCGTTTGAGAAACAATAGCGTCAAGACAGGCTTTTAGTTGGCGCTCCTCGTTGTAGACTGGTATAACTATAGTTAGCGTAAGTGTTTTATTTTGCATAAATATAACTTTAGGATATCAGTTCATGCCGCAAATACAGAATAATACTAAACAACCATCAGCGGCCAAAAAAGCCAATAAGACTAACAAGATAATAAGTACAAAAGCCCCAATGTCACTACTAGGCTTTCGACTACCTATTAAGTTTCTACCAAACCATTCTAAGTTAAGAAAACTGACGATAGGTCTACTGGTGCTGGTGATTTTTGCTACTAGCAGTATGTACGGCGTTTCCCAGTGGTATATTGCCAAACATCGTAACGATCCACTCAAGATAGGCGTAACTTTTATACCAAGCTACGCAGCCTATTACGGACTCGACCCCAAAGATACTATGCAGGCTATGATAAACGACCTCGGAATTAGGCGCTTTCGTCTAACCAGCTACTGGAATGCCGGCGAGCCACGGCAGGGTCAATACGACTTCACGGACCTTGATTGGCAATTTGCTAAAGTAGCTGAGGCTGGCGGTAAAGTATCGTTGTCTATCGGCCTTCGTCAACCACGCTGGCCCGAGTGTCATATGCCAAATTGGGCAAAAAATCTACCAGAATCGTCATGGTCCATAAAACTTAAAACCTATATGGGCGCAGTTATAGCTAGATATAAAGACAGCCCAGTATTAGAAAGCTATCAATTAGAAAACGAGTACTTTTTGGCTGTTTTTGGTGAGTGCCCACCGTCCAGTCGTGAGAGATTAGTAGACGAATTTAAATATGTTAAGTCACAGGACTCTACTCACCCAGTCATTGTCACTAGAAGTAATAACGCCGTTCCTAGCTGGCCAGTAGGACAGCCTCGAGCAGATATTAATGGGGCCTCGATATATAAGCGAGTCTGGGACAGAACAGTAACCAAAAGATACTTCGAATACCCATTACCATCTTGGTACTATGCCTTCCTAGCAGGCGCAGCAGAGATTACTACCGGTAATAACACAATACTTCACGAGATGCAGACAGAAGCTTGGCCACCAAACGGGATTCTAGATTCCACCATTGCCGAGCAAGACAAATCATTTAATGCCTCGCAGATGCATGACCGAATTAAATATGGCCTAGACACAGGCATGCGCACTATTGATTTATGGGGGGCAGAGTGGTGGTACTGGCGAAAAGTTAAGCTAAACGACCCTTCTTTATGGGACGCCGCCCGCACTGAACTACAGCAGCTTGATTCCACCCACAACTACTAATGTAATGGCTTTTATCTCTGTTATTTGACATAATATAGGACGTTATGAAGAAGAACTCACAGCATCAGACAAAACAAATTACTAATCGACGCGCTCGCCACGACTACGAGCTCGACGATTCTATTGTTGTGGGAATAAGTTTGACAGGAGCAGAGACTAAAGCGTTGCGTATGGGCCACGGTCAGCTAAGAGGTGCTTATGTTACTGTCAAAGATGAAGAAATCTTCTTAATTAACGCCACAATCAACGGTACTAGCGGCATACCAATAGATGTCGACACGCAAACTCGCTCACGCAAACTATTAGCCAATCGCAAAGAAATCGACAAACTTATTGCCGCCAAACACCAGGGCCGCACCATTGTTCCGTTAGAAATTTTGACGCAAGGCCGCTACATAAAAGTTCGCATATCAGCAGGCAAGGGCAAGAAGACATACGACAAAAGGCAGTCGCTAAAAAAGCGTGACGAAACCCGTAGTATTCACGCCGTGCTAAAAGGTCAAAGATAATTGATGTTTTCATAGATTGACGGAGTGAGCCGAAAAATCTATAATCTACAGAGCTAGCTTTAACAAAGCGATCGTAGCTAAATAATCGGGAGTAGCTCAATGGTGGAGCAAGAAGCTGTTAACTTCGAGGTTGCCAGTTCGAGTCTGGCCTCCCGAGCCAAAGAAAAGCACCCCTGCAAAGGGGTGTTTTTCTTTGGCTCGCTCGGTCCAGCCCCGAACGGCAACCCCAACGACTTTAGTCGGTGGAAGGTTGCCAGTTCGCTAATTTTGGAAAAAGTAATTTTCTTTTTACAAAATTATATCCTGAGACCGAGTCGCATAATGCGACGCGGCACGAGGGAGTATTCTGGCCTCCCAACTTGTTGGCAGAGGTTGCCAGTTCGGTCGCTAGTCTAATGCCCGAGATTAATCTCGGCGCGTAGATTAGCGTGCGCTAGCTGGCCTCCCGAGCCAAAATTAAATACCCTACCTTGCGTGGGGTATTTAATTTTGCTACCAGCGAAGCTGGTTTTGAACCAGCGACCCGCCAACTTGTTGGCGGTAGGTCGCGCCGTTCGATAATTGGCACGATTAGTGACAATTATATGCCGAAGCCAAGAAAGACAAATCCTATTAAAATTAAAGTCTTTCATGGCCTGAAGCTATAATCCAGTTCCCGGAGCCAAGCTGGAATAGATAAAGTCAGAACTGTAAAAAGGTTCTGACTTTTTGTTACCCAGACTGGAACTGAAACTAAGGGACTCTGGTATGATAAATATAATGAAAATTGTAACCGCCGGCTCCGCCTATATGGATATTGACGCTTATGCAGGGTGTATTGCCGAAGCAGAACTGTTGAGGCTCAATGGCGAAGATGCTTATGCAGCAAGTAGCGCCCCACTCAACGAAAGTATTCCCAGAAGTCTGAGAGTGTTGGGGATAAGCCTTAAAGAGTATCAACAAGGTGAGAGTGATGAATTTATTCTTGTAGATGTCTCAAAAGAAGATTTTTTTGATCCGATAGTTAAGAATGGAACTGTAGTTGAGGTAATAGATCATCACCCAGGACAGGAAAAGTATTGGCAAGAAAAAATTGGAGATAAAGCGGATATTGAATTTATAGGGGCTTCCTGTACACAAATCTTTGAACGCTGGCAAGCTGGTAATAGATTACAAGAAATGAAACCAGAAATTGCACGTCTATTGGCGGCAGGGATACTAGACAATACTCTGAACTTTAATGCCGATGTGACAACTCAACGAGACAGAAATGCGTACGCAACTCTGAAACAAGTTGGTCATTTACCTGACGATTTCGCCGCTCAATACTTTACTGAATGCCAAGCATCAATCGAAGATAACTTTGAACAAGCAGTTTCAAACGATATAAAAACAATGGAAGAAGCACCAAAATTACCACATACATTTGGGCAGCTAACTGTCTGGGACGCAAGAGCTTTTGCACTCGACAAAAAGGACTTAATAGCCCAGATATTAAATAATCGTAATTCTGATTGGGCGTTAAACCTAATAAGTATTAGTGAAGGTCGGAGCTATTTACTGAGTGATAGCGAGAGTGGTCAGACTAAGCTTAAGGCTTTAATTGGTTCAGATTTTAATGAAGGTATTGCCGAAGCAGATAGGCTCTGGCTCAGGAAAGAACTATTGAATCTCGCTTTATCATAGTTATAACTTCCTCTATCGTGGTGAGCCAAGCTGGAACAGATAAAGTCAGAACTGTGAAAATGGTTCTGACATTTTGTATACCCAGAATGGAATTGAACCCGATTTCACACTAATAATCATAAAAGCCTACGAGTACCAAAGCAAAACTCCAACGCCATTTTTTAGTATCCGTTGATCTGACACTTTGGCGTAAACATGCACACTTTTGCTCAGAAAAGTCTAAGAACTTGTCAGGTCAGATAGCTTGACCTTTAAGGCTTTGGCTAGTTTCTCAAGCGTTAGCAGAGATGGGTTGCGTAGTCCGTTCTCAATTTCTGAAATATAGCTTCGGTCTACTTTGGCGGTAAAGCCAAGCTGTTCTTGAGATAGTCCCTGACTTTTTCGTAAATCGTGTAGTTGCTTACCGATCTTTTGCTTTGAACTTGTTCTGCCCATGCAGAAAGAATGGCATTGTGGACGTTATATCTCAGTAGGCTATTGCCTACAATTTACTTGTAGTGTAACTGTATGTATGCAAAAATAACAATATAGACGATAATCCACAGAATAGAAGTAATTAAGGAGGTAAGTATGGTCGGAAAAGTAGGAAAAATAGTTATAGACACAGTTTTATCATTTATGTTTTTCATAGTGGCAGCGATTATACTCGAAGCGATTGCACAGATGATTTTTGGGAAAAAGAGTGGCGGTGGTGCTGATGTTAATGGTCACGTAATGCTTGCAATAGATTGCTTGCTTACATTAGCTTTTGCTGTTTGTTTCTATAAGTTCGTTCATCTTGGTAAGAATAGCAAAGAAAAAGAATAATGATCGAGGCACTCGTTGGAGGTCTTTTTGTTGGTTGGATTACCCGTAGAGTTATTAAAAGTTACGAAAAGGACAGCACGAAAACAAAACCAAAAAACAAAAGGCGTAAAGAAATCGACGAAGAACTGATCACAGCGATTCTTCCTGTTATTAACAGCAAAAAATGACGTTGAGTGGTCAAAATTTGGGGAAAAAATTTGGGGGGATTTCGTCCTTAATATTATCTAGTGTTGAAGCCTCCGGTATAGACTGCAAGACGACATCATGGCGAAAAGTCGGAGCTGGGCTAGATTGTTCGTGCAAAGCACTAATAGACAAACTACCAATTGATTTAATAAATAAATCTTGCGGCTTATACGGCAATTCACTTATGTTTTCTGCCTGATAATAGACAGCAGCCTCGACCCTTTGCTGCGTATGCTGGGGCTCTGACTCAAACATTGGTATTGTTGCTGCCAAAGCGACGCCAATAGACGCGGCCTTAACTAATCTTAATTTTTCTGACATTGCTGACCTCACTTTAGTGCGCACGCAAACATAGACTCGACAAAATTCGAGCGCGACGTAATAGCGTTTTTAATAACTTCTTTTTGTCAGTGGTTTGGCTATATTAGTTTTTGACTGAAACACGGTCTGGTTCCACGCTTAGCGTCTCTGTCAAAATAGTCAAATGTTTCACCAACAAAAGTAATCTTATTTTAACATAATATTCATATTAAGCCAAAATTCACCAAGCACCATCATGTATCTTCAGCCCAATAACCGATACTATGTCGTCATGATAGTTGATATAATAGAACTATAAGTAGTAGCGAGGGGACGAAGAAGGTGTTAAAAAGGATACTCAAAAAAGTTCGAGCCAATAGTAGGCTAGATTGGCTTTCATATTCGGCTATGGCCTTGAGTATATTGTTAATTATTTTTGGATCAGTAGGGCAGGCGGACAAGTACAAAACGACACACAGTACTACAAAGTTACAATCAGTTGTCGAAAGTCCGACAACTAATACTAGTGAAGCGCCGGTAGATGTAAATGACAAATCTTATATCGTCGCTCCAGACAAACCAAGAGCGCTGATCATGCCAAGTATTGGAGTTCATGGCTTTGTTCAACAAGTCGGAGAAACTACAGACAGTGCAATAGATGTCCCTAATAACATAAACCTAGCAGGTTGGTACAAAAACAGTGCCAAGCCAGGCGACGCGGGTCTTAGCATCATTGACGGGCATGTGTCGGGCAAGTATAACCCGGCGATCTTCAAGAACTTACAAAACCTCAAAACAAACGATATCTTTACCATAGAGTTTGGTGACGGGCATCGCAAAGAGTTCAAGGTTGCGAGCATCGGCAATTTTACATTAAACGACGCCAATCAAGAACTATTTAAGCAAAATCCCAAAATAACTAATCAACTAAACCTAGTTACTTGTAGCGGCAAATACGACAATTCTAATCAGTCCTACGACAAGCGCCTAATCGTTGTTGCCCAGCTAGTATCCTACCTATAGCAGGGGGATGAATAATATATAAAATATCAGTTGCTAGACGGCCACTGAAAGCAGTTTCTTAATATCACTTGCTATCTCTGAAGGCTCAACAGCAGGGGCGTATCGCTTAACGACGACACCGTTTCGATCAACTAAAAATTTCGTAAAGTTCCACTTAATCCTTCCGCCAAACAAGCCAGATTGCTGCTTCTTTAAATATTTATAGAGCGGGGCAGCCTTGATGCCGTTTACATTAATTTTGGCAAAAGTCTCAAAAGTAACACCGAAATTTACCTGACAAAAACTAACATTCGCCTCGTCGCTATCTGGTGCTTGATTAGCAAATTGATTGCAAGGGAAGTCCAATATCTCTAGTCCGTCGCTTTGATAATTTTTATAAAGCTCCTGTAAACCGGCATACTGTGGCGCAAAACCACACTTTGGAGCAGTATTAACTATCAACATAACCTTGCCTTTATATTTATCCAAAGTGACCGTGTCGCCACCTACTTGCTTAATCTTGAAATCATAAATTGTCATATTCACCCCTATAATTAGTACCTATACATACTACCTGAATATGGGGAACGTGACTACGCTTAAGATTTAACTATTGAAGCAAATATGACGGTATTCTTGGTGTAATGTCCTGTTGAACGGTCAAAGGACCCACCACAAGTGATAAGACGCAGGCCGGGGTGGTCGATGGCCCCATAAACCTCTTGAGTGCCAAAATTATCTTGGCTGTATTCTTGTAGAGCCTCAACAGCGAAGGTAACGATACTGCCGTCCGCTCTAGTTATGATAATTTTATCTTCTGGGAGTAGCTCTTTTAAACGCCAGAAAACTGACTTTGAAGCATAAGTCACAAGATGAGCATCTATCACTGACGGACCGATTTCACCCGGCGAGGGACCTCCAACGTACCAACCAGCCACCTCACTAAGAACAGGTGGAGTAGCCAGGGAACCGTCAGCTAACAAGCCTACAGGAATCACATCTGTATCGACTCCTATTCTAGGAATAACTATGCGAATGGGTTGCGAGCGCGGCATGCCGATAGCGGCAGTAGGCTTGATAGGGGAATAATAAGTGGTCGCGGGCTTAAGTCTAGGAGTAGATAAAGCGCAGTAACTAAGTAGCAACACATTGGCGATAATTAATACCGCAAATAATCTAAGAATAGACAAAGATGGCCGACCAACCGCCGACCATCTACTACCAACACTTTTATTTACGATTTTAGTCGCAAATTTTCTTTTGGTTATTGGGCGAATTTTCTTAAACATAAACCTAAGGCAAGGATTACGGTTGAACCAATAATACCTAATGCTTGAACATCAGAGCTATGAGCTACGCCGGCCTTTACGCCACCTTTTGGAATAGTACTAGATGCGTGAGGAACGGTGGTGATAGGCGTTGCAGGTTTTGTTGGTACCACAGGAATTACAGGTGTTTTTATTGGAGTAACGCAGTGTTCGTGTTCGTGTTCGTGTTCGTGTTCATCATTGTCGTCATGAGATGAATGATCACTATCATCTTTATGAGGCTTATCGTCACCATCATTGTCATGATTCGTATGATCGCTGTGAGTATTAGTATCTTCTTTCTTTGTTGAAGAATGCTCGATCTCTGAACTGTTAGATTTCTTTGTGTGCTCGGTCTTTGAATGATCTGAGTCACGTGAATCTTCAGTAGTACGTGAATGAGTAGTCTCGCTATCTTCACTTCTAGAATGAGCCATAGCTGAACTCGGCATAGCAACAGTAGTAGTCAAAACTATCGAAGCTAAAACAATAATAAAGTTCTTAATTGATTTCATGGATAACACCTTGCCTTCCTTAAATAAAACTATACTAAACCATATTATCTGTCATTATAGTTAATTTGTCAATAATGTTTTAATAAATGCATGCGGACCTAGCATGATTCAATCCCAATAAGTGCATACATGATAAGATACAATAATGAGAAAAATTGCTAAAGCACTAATAATAGATACCGAGGGCAAGGTCCTTGTACTATACCGTAGCGACAGCCACCCACATTTCGCTAGACACCTAGACTTTCCTGGTGGAATTGTCGAGCCCGATGAATTAGCAGTAGAAGCCGTAGCACGCGAAATATACGAAGAAGCGGGCATAACAATAAAAAAGACAGATCTCAAACTCATACACGAAGAGACCATGCCAAGCGGCAAAATTTGCATGCTTTACTCGTGCGCCCTTAAGTCAGAAAGACCAGTCGTCAAAATAAGCTGGGAGCACGGACACTCAGAATGGCTAACTACAGATCAAATAATCGACATTCCTATGCCAGAAAAAGTAGACGATTACTTTGAAATGGTCGTCCGCTACTTACGCTCAACAATAGCCTAGTATTGACTATTTATAGTTCTTATGCTATTATATACCTAATGCACGAAATATTGTGTCGAGAATTGAAATACGAAGAAGGCAACAACGAACTACAGGCCTATCTAAAAGATTCTCCTGGATCGGACTTTTCTGGAGAGTTAGTAGACAATTCTGACGGAATAAAGTCTTTTACATACTTATCTCTTCATGTTAAGCCTGAAATGCGTCGCCAAGGAATCGCAAGTAAATTAGTTAGTAATCTTGCCGCCGCTGCTATACATTACAGAGCGAATAGTTTTGAGGGCAGCGTAAGCTCAGAACATACTCTAAAAATATTTGATAAACTTTTTGGTGAGAATAACATCGAATACTACGACTATGACAATGAAAATAACAGAGTATACCTCCCTATGACCAACTCTCAAGCAATATCATCTCTAGAAAGAGCTGCTAATTTTGAATCTAATCAAGAATGGCGCGATCACAACATAGAAGTTGACGTTAATCTATCTGATCCTAAATTAAGTCTACCAACACCGGTATTTGAAGATCACACAAACAGAAAATAAGCTCAGCGGCATCTTATACAAAAAACCGACCCCAGATAATTTGTAGTAAAACTACTTATTTCTAAGGGTCGGTATTCTAAAGGCGCTCTTTATTAGCGTACTTTAGGGGTTGCTAATAATTGCAGCCTTTTATACAAGTACTGATTATATCGAACTATTCACCTAGTTGAGTTGCGGCAATAACAGCACTAATCAAAATGAATGCGCCGCCAAAACCGTAAAGAGTATATGCTGCAGTTCCGCCAGCAATCCAGCCAATAGCAACTAGAGCTAGTCCTGCCAATATTAGAAATGTCGAACTAACAATAATTCTACCGCCCAATTCGTATGCTTTGTTTGTTGATTTTGTTTTCTTAGCCATTTTTTTACCCCTAATAAAATTTAATATACCGTCAGTATACTAAGCATAAGCAGTTAATGCAATAGCTAGCTCTTGCTACTTACTGAAGTCAATTCGTAGCAATGATTACAACCCTGTTTGATTCTGTCATTTGTTCATTAATCACTGTAATCTTGCATGCAAATACTCAGCCGTACTCCTGAGATATGAGGTTTCTGTACCTAGGTTTGATACAATAACCTGAATGGAAAATAAATCTCGACCCCGTTTTAGCGTAGTTATACCGGCCTATAATGAAGCACCGTACCTACCACAAACTCTAGCCTCACTAAAAAAGCAAAACTTCGCAGGCGAAGTTGAAATAATAGTAGTAGACAATAACAGCACAGATCTCACCGCCGACATAGCTAGAAGCCTGGGAGCGAAAGTGGTTGAAGAGAAGCGTCCCGGCGTATGTTTTGCACGACAAAAAGGCACAGAAGTTGCCAGAGGGGAAATCGTGGTATCAACAGATGCTGACACTCAATTTCACGTTGATTGGTTGTCTAAAATAGATGGTATGTTTCAAAAGGACGAAGAGGCGGTAGCTGTAGTTGGATCGTGTCATTATACTGATGGTCCTATTTGGGGAACATTATATCCTTACGCTTTATTTGGTGTAATAAGCACTATTTATCGTATAACTGGCAAAACCTATTATGCTACAGCAACTAACATTGCCTTCAAAAAGGAGCATTGGATTGGATATGACACCAACCTTACTCAGGGGGGAGATGAGGTAGATCTTATCCGTAATTTACGCAGCAAGGGCAAGGTGGTGTTTGTTAACGGCAACCCCACACTAACTTCTGCCAGACGCCTAGCCAGAGGCTTCATTTACAATTTTTTTGTCACATTTTGGATATATTACTTTCTCGAATACAACCTAAGTCGTAGATTTAAAAGATCGATAATTGGTACTGCACCTCATTTCCGCAACGACTATAGTCCAAAAATACTGTCGGTCATCAACGCCTTAATTGTCGCAGCTCTAGCTATAGCACTAATCACACAGCAAAATGCTCGACATTATGTCGTTAGAGAGACAACTCAAGTCATCAAAAAGACAACTCAAGTCATAGACAGGCGTTAAATATGATAACTACTGGAGCGATTCTATTAATAATAGTCGGACTTTACTGGATATTTATGTCGTCCTACTCTCAAATTTTTGGTAATTTTCCATTTCGTGGCAAGACTAATGCGAAGCTGATAGCCCTTACTTTTGATGATGGACCAAACGAACCATTCACAACTGATATACTCGATTATCTCGATAGTAAGAATATAAAGGCTACATTTTTTCAGGTAGGTAATTGTATTAATAAGTACCCCGAGGTCACACTTCGTGCATATAAGGCGGGTCATGTCATCGCCAACCATTCTTTATCCCATAAATTCACAAAATACTTTAGCGAACCAAGTTTTACTAATGAGATCAGCGCTAATCAAACCATTATTAAAAATATAATCGGCCAAACGCCTGCGTTATTTCGACCTCCTTGGCTATTTAGAAACCCATTACTGCTAAGAACCGTCAGGAGACTAGGCATGACACCAATTTCTGGAGTGTTTGGACATAACCTAGAAATATTCCAGCCATCAGCCAAAAAAATGGCCAAACAAGTCGTCAAGATAGCGAAACCTGGTTCAGTGATAATTTTTCATGATGGCTACGACTCAAAGGGAGGCAATCGCACCGAAACAGTAAACTCAATCAAGATCATCGTCGAGGAACTATCCACTAAAGGCTATGAATTCGTGACCGTCGACAAACTTTATGGCATAAAAGCGTATCAATAATAACGATCAAACTGCTACCATATATAGGATATTGAATAGCCAGGAAAGTGAAAGAATATATGAAGAATATTACCAAAAAATACACTATAAAAGCGCCAATCTCATCTGTCTGGCGAGCCCTTACTGATCCGTCGGTAATACAAGAATGGAGTGGTGTACCAGCGATCATGACTACCCAACTCGTCAAATTTAGCCTATGGGGTGGTGATATTCACGGCATTAATACTGAGGTAGCTGAGAATGAATTATTAAAACAGGACTGGTATAGCGAGGATTGGGCTCAACCGTCAAAAGTCACCTTTACGCTTGAAGTCAAAAAGAACAATACCGTACTGACTCTACTGCACGAGGGTTTCCCGGAAGCTGAAGCAAAAGATCTAGAGCATGGCTGGGAAGAATTCTACCTAAAGCCTATTAAGCAGCTTCTAGAGGAACAATACTCCAATTAAGCTCTAGATAGCTTATTGTGATTAAGCTCACAGACCACTAACAGATTAGTCTGTATGCTTAGTATGTAAAAAGAGGAGCAGGTTATGAGCAATGACACAGAAGGCACCTATATCTCGAGAAAACTATTTACATTAAACGAAGGAATCATAATCATAGCTAGCAAACTATTACGGCCGCTAATGTTTCCTGCCTACGCACTAATCCCTATAATATTGATATAATAAATTCGAAGGAGCTCATATGACAAAAGCTAAGATTAAAGAAGAATTCAAAGTATCTGGCGATGACCTATTAAAAAGAATTAAACAATTGATAGCTGAGGGAAATATCCGCAGAATCACTATTCGCAACAAGGAAGGCCACAATGTCGTCGAACTACCGCTTACAGTCGGCTTTGTTGGTGCCGTACTTGCACCACCACTAGCTGCTGTAGGTGCCATAGCAGCGTTACTTAGCGAGTGCACGATAGTAGTCGAGAGAAGGGGTGAGTCCGAGAAATAGCTAGGAGCTCCTCCTAGCTCTATATGGGATCTGTGTGGCTTTTGAATTATTTTACTAGTTCACAATTTATGATAAAATTTAAGCATGAGCAAAACAATTACACTTATCGGTTTGAGAAAATTCAATTATTTTATGGCGGCACTCCACGGCCTCCAAGCAGTCGCCTTACTGGCATTAAGCAAAAACTTTACTCTGCCTATCAGCGCAGGCTATCTGAGCTGGGACCAGGCAGCCATGAGAGTAGTGCCACGAAGTACTGTGCTCTTTAACTTGTCGCTGCCATTACTTATCGCCATGTTCCTAATAATATCGTCGGTAGCTCATATCATAATAGCAACCGTATACAACAAAACTTATAACGAAAACCTACAGAAGGGCATCAATAAAGCCCGTTGGTTTGAATACTCTATATCAGCAAGCATTATGATGGTTGCGATTGCATTACTAGTTGGTGTCTACGACCTTACTAGCCTAGTTATGATCTTTAGTCTTACTGCAATCATGAACTTGCTTGGACTTGTCATGGAAATACACAACCAAACAACTACTAAGACTAACTGGGTTAGTTATTGGATAGGCTGCCTAGCAGGAATCATACCTTGGTTAGTTATAGCATTTTACTTCTGGTTGTCAGCAAGCAAGGAAACAGCTGCACCAGTATTCGTCTACTTTATTTTTGTATCCCTCTTCATCTTCTTTAACTGCTTTGCAATCAACATGGTTTTGCAATACAAGAAGGTCGGCAAGTGGAGTAATTACCTATATGGTGAACGTGCCTATATCATCCTGAGCCTAGTTGCTAAATCTCTACTAGCATGGCAGGTATTCGGCGGCACACTTCGTCCATAATGGTATTTAAAAGCACTTGCACTATGGTGTATAATTAATTCAGCAATGGGAGCATGAACCGCAATCGCGGTCATAGTTCACGAGCTTTATTTTTCAACTCTAGGGCGGCATACTCCGGTCACTACCTCACCCTCACATAGCTAAACCTGTAGATATAGTAACCGAACGGTTTTACTTATATCACTTTATCAGGAAGCTCACATTTAAAACCCGTTCAGCTGAACCAAATGGTCAGTTGTTCTCTTAAAGTCTACTAAATGTGAGGAGCTAGAGTTATGAATCAAACAATCAACAAGCAAATTTCGGTATTATCTTATTATTTTTCTAGTGGTAACTGTGCGCGTTTCTTCCCAAAAAAAATTGAATTTGAAGGCAGCGAACTAGACCTGATCGAATCTGGTCTTAGGTGCTTGGTCAAAAAAGGCCAAAGCTTTATTCAGATATTCAACATGAGTGATGGCAACAACGAATACCGTCTAAGCTTTGAGCCAGATAATCGTGAATGGACTCTTTTAAGCATGAAAGCTCAGGCCTAGACTATGCAACTCACACTACAACTTGCGTCTAACAATAGCTGGGCATTTGCTAAGTACCGTCACTATAACTATTCGATCAAACCATCATCTAATAGAAATATAATCATTACTGCTTGTTCGCGTGAGGCAAAATTACTTGGAATTAAAGCAGGTATGCATTATGAAAAAGCCAAGACCTTAATTCCAGAAATTAAAATATTCATAATCGGAGGGACCAATGTATGACAAATCAAACACCGAATTGGCAGAAGTACTTAGACACTACGGTAAAGACTTCCAAGCTTTCAAAATCAAATGGAAAGGCGTCGATTACCACATCTCGAAAATCGCACTTAAACAATCAAAGGGGATCACAACCAATAACTTTTGCGTTCTTGAGGCAACTGACGGATTGGCTATTTTTGAAATAGTCACCCATCAACCTTGGCCAAAATTCCACTAATATGAACTATCCACAAAACTCATTACAAATGATGAGTAATCTGTTATTCTATGTCATATGAACCTCTTTTCGAGCCTCAATCAAGCCTCAGTACACGATTATCATGTACCGCTTTTTCTATATCTAGCCATGCTGGCCGTACTAGCATTTTACGCAGTTATCGAATTTCGTCATTCAAAACACGATCACGTAATTAAGTTCAAAGAGGCTCTAAAGTGGTCGTTAATATACATATTTATATCCTTAGCTTTTTCGGTTCTAATATTTTTCTTGATCGGCAAACAAGCAGCCGGTGAATATTTAGCTGCTTGGGGAATAGAGAAGGCGCTAAGCCTCGACAACTTATTTCTTATAGGATTGATCTTTGCTGGTTTTAATGTCAAGCCAGAATACCAAAGACGAATGCTCAACTACGGCATAGCTGGTGCAATAATCTTCAGACTTATATTTATATTGGCAGGATTCGAGCTTTTAAGGCGTTTTGAGTGGATAAGTGTTGTCTTTGGGCTAATCTTGCTGAGAGCATCCTGGAAGGCATACAAAGAGGCTCGTGGTGGCCATGATATTGAAGAAGAATTTGAAGCCTTAGAAGGACCAATATTTCGGCTAATGAATAAAGTGCTGCCTATTTATCCTAAGTTTGACGGTCACAAACTTACAACAAAAGTGAACGGAAAACGCATGTTAACGATGATGGCTGCAGTGATTATTGTAATAGAGTTCACGGATGTCATATTGGCTGTGGATAGTGTGCCAGCAGTTCTAGCAGTCAGCCCAGACCGTTTTATAGCCTACTCCAGCAATGTTTTTGCTTTACTAGGCCTAAGAGCGCTATTTTTTGTCTACGAAGCTGTTGCCGACAAGTTCTGGGCAATTAACTGGGCGCTGTCGGCTATCTTAGGCTGGATTAGCTTTAAAATGATAACCGGTCCGTTCGGCCTACATATACCAATATTAATCAATCTTGGCGTTCTGTTTGTATTATTTTTCGGAAGCATGATTATTTCTATCGTATGGCAACCCAAGCACAAAAAAGCTAAAGCTTAGCGCGAAATAGCGTTTAAACTATTTGACACTAAATATTTGCGCTATACGCTTGCCGAAAAGTAGCGTCTTGGTGGATAATGATTAGTGTTCTATTGAAATCGATAAATTAATTAGGGGGCTGTATGTCGAAGATTACAATTTATAGCACTGCAACTTGTGTCTACTGCAAAATGCTCAAAGACTATCTTACAAAGCATAAAATCAAATACACCGAAAAGCACGTTGACCAAGATCAGAAGTTAGTGCAGGAGCTCATGGATAAGAGTGGGCAACTTGGCGTACCATTTACAGTTATCGAAAACGACGACGAAACGTCTAGTACAATTCTAGGATTCGACAAGTCAAAGATCGATCAAATACTCGGTCTGGCATAAAAAATTAATTCAGGAGGTCAAAAATGAAGGCTATTTGGAACGGAGTAGTTATAGCAGAAGCTCCTAGAGAAGAGTTAATTTATATTGAAGGTACCTTGTATTTTCCGCCTTCTGCCGTCAATAAGGACTATTTTACTGCAAATGACTTTCATACAACCTGCCCATGGAAGGGCGAAGCCAGCTATTATAACGTCGAGGTTAACGGCAGCAAAAACGCCAATGGCGCCTGGTATTATCCGCAACCAAAGTCAGGGGCTATAGAAAAAGTCAAAAAAGACTTTAAGAATTACATAGCTTTCTGGCAGGGGATAATTGTTGAAGAATAAGCCTTATCTATCTTTCTACAAATAAACTATACTAGGCATAAATGACCGATCATAAATTAAACAACCCACAACCTTTCAGCAACAAACTTGATTTGTGGCTAAAAAGTGACAGCCCAAAAACCTTGGCTGCAATGAACGATGTTTTTGCCGAAAAAAGCTTTGCAATATCTTTTCTGCTATTAATGTCTATACCTTCTCTGCCAATTCCTACTGGAGGTATCACGCATGTGTTTGAAGCAATAACCATATTACTTGCTATCGAACAAATTATCGGCTTGCGAACTATATGGACACCTAAATCATTAGGCAAAAGAGAAATCCCAATATCTATAATCAAAAAAGCCCTGCCTTTTTTAATCCGAAGAATAAAATGGTTCGAGAAGTACTCTCGTCCTAGATTTAGCAAATTCTTGGCCAATCCTATAGTTAATTCAATGTTTGGCATTATAATTCTTGGACTCGCACTAATTGCAATAACGGCCGTACCTTTTAGCGGACTAGACACGCTACCTTCGCTAGGAATTGTTTTCATTTCACTAGGACTCATACTTGAGGATATTGTCGGAGCGATAGTGGGCATACTAATAGGATTAGCCGGCGTTGCAGTAATATTTGGACTAAGTCAGATTATAGTCAATCTAATACACTAAAACTCGTAAACAAACCAATGATGTCTTTTAATTATTGGTTTTCGTATAGGCAATTTAAATATATAACTAACAAATTTAGTGCCTGGCTTCAATTCGTTATCAAGTTTAGACTCCAATTTTTCCATGAAACGAGGTGTCAAAAAAGTCATAACTACATCAGCATCCGACAAGTCACAACTCCAGAAGTTGCCTAGATAAACGTGAGCCGACTTATATTTATAATTCCTGAGCCAAGCGATAAGCCACATCAACGGATTAATCTCGTAACCTATCGCAGTTGCACCCATTTTGGCGGCCTCAGCGACAAATCGTCCATCACCACAACCAAGCTCATAAAACACATCGCCTGACTTTAAACGACTATCTTTAATTACTCTTTTTAGATCTTTCTTAAATGCAGGAACCCAAGGTGCACCCAAAGGACCTGCTACGGCAAATCCAACTAATATGATAAAGAATACTCCAAAATAGATATAGATTTGCATGAATTTATGTACATTATATAGGCGTCGGTATATGATTGGAAGTATCAAATCTAGCTTATGTTAAACAAAGACGAAATAACCACTGATGTAAATGAGATAAAAACCAGAGTTGGGGATTCTTTAGCATCTCAAAAAGCTGTTGGTGCTATGGCTACGGGACAAGTTATCAAGACCGCTCACGAAGTAAAGAGCTACTGGAACAAACTAGGACCAGGACTAACAACCGGTGCCTCAGATGACGACCCTTCAGGAATAGCCACTTACTCCCAAGCTGGGGCAAGATATGGCTTCCAGCTGCTGTGGCTAGCTGCCTTTACGTTTCCGTTAATGTCGGTCGTACAAGAAATGTGTGCTCGTATCGGACTAGTTACTGGCAGGGGATTAGCCGGCACAATAAGATTACACTTTTCAAAAAAACTACTTTATACGGTTAGCCTATTATTATTTGTGGCAAATGCTTTTAACATTGGAGCCGACCTTGGTGCTATGGCTAAAGGTGCGCAGTTAATCAATGCAGGATGGAATTTCTATATGCTAGTCATAGGATTCTCCGCCATCAGCTTGGCTCTACAGGTTTTTACTCCTTACGACAAATACGCACGATACCTAAAATGGCTAGCTATGGTCTTGCTGGCTTACGTAGCGTCGGCAATACTAGCGCACTTAAATTGGGCAGACGTTATGCGTCATGCATTCATACCTCACATCAAATTCGACAAAGATCAACTACTACTCATTTGCGGCGTACTAGGCACAACTATTTCACCTTATTTATTCTTTTGGCAGACCTCACAGGAAGTAGAAGGCGAAATATCAAAAGGCAAAACATCTTTAGTGTCACGCCGTGGTGCCACTACGTCTGAAATTAAAAATATGCGTATAGATGTCTGGTCTGGAATGTTTTTGTCTAATGTAGTTATGTTCTTCATAATTGCAGCTTGCGGTGCTTTACTGTTTGGTAACGGTATAACCAACATAACTACAGCCTCGCAGGCAGCAGAGGCATTAAGACCTTTCGCAGGCGATGCTACCTATTTCTTATTTGCAGTGGGCATCATAGGCACAGGGCTACTTGCAATACCCGTGCTGGCCGGTTCTAGCTCGTATGCCATCGCAGAAAGCTTTCAGTGGAAGGAAGGCCTTAGCCGTAAGCTTCGTCAAGCACAGGCTTTCTACGCCACTATATTCTTGTCTATGTTGATAGGACTAGGCATTAACTTTATTGGCATCGATCCTATCAAAGCACTTATCTATTCTGCAGTCTTTAACGGCATTATCGCACCACTAATACTTCTGCCAATTGTTTTAATCAGCAGCAATCGCAAAATTATGGGCGAGTGGACTAACCATAAACTAACGACATTGATTGGCTGGATGGTTGTTGGAATAATGACTATTGCAGGCGTAGCAGCAATTATTGCAATAATGCTTTAACTATTCATATCTCAGGGCTTCGATAGGGTCTTTGCGCGCCGCCCTAACAGCTGGAATAACTCCAAAAACAATACCTAAAGCTATAGAAACTCCAGCAGAGATTAGAACTACTTCTAATGAGATGACTGGATTCAAATGCGTTACTATTCGTAGTACCGCATTAATGACAAAAGCCAGGCCTATACCAATTGCACCACCAGTAGAACTAAGTATCGTGGCCTCGACAAAAAACTGCTCTGATATTTGACGATTCGTAGCGCCGATAGCTTTTCTAATTCCAATCTCACGAGTTCTTTCGGTCACAGAAACAAGCATAATATTCATAATACCAATTCCACCTATTAGCAGAGACATGGCGGCAACTCCAGATATAAACGCCGTAAATACTTTTAGAATATTGCTAACAACACTTAGATTTTCGTCCTGTTTCAATACTGTGAAGTCGTTTTGACCGCCATGAGCTAGCGTCATCTTTTTGTTTATTGCAGCTATTACGGCTGTAGTCTGGTCGACGCTTTCAGGACGAACTAGAACCTGCGCTAATTGATTGTGTCCGGTCAGCTCTTGACCTGCGGCATAAGGCATAGCAATTGCCTGATTCAAATCTGTGCCGTAAGCTAGTGGACTATAGTTAAATTCTTCAAATACACCAATTACTACAAATTCAACGCCCCGAATAGTGAGAGTTCGACCTATCGGCACATTCTCGGCGAATAAATTCTCGGCAACTCGCTTACCAATTACGACGACATGCTTATTAGAGTCTGTATCGTCAAAAAATACTCCATGATTAATTGTTTGCTTTAGCATGGCGGGGAACTTATCGTTTGTGGCAATTACCAAGCTTTGATTGTACTGAACGTCGTCCAGCTTAACTCCGCTATTAACTAGGCCTATCGGAACGACAGTTTTTACTCCACTAGATGATTTAATCGTCTCAAGATCTGAATCGCTCATACTCCCACTACCAAATGCAAAACTACTAATCTGATTAACTTTCACAATATTGCCGTTTTTATCACGAGTAACCAAGTTACCGGGTCGTACCGAGATCAAATCACTGCCAAGTAAGTTAATCTGGCCAACGACTTGTCGTTTTACGCCCTCACCAATACTGACTATTGTTATCACTGACAGGACGCCAAGAATCACACCTGTCATGGTCATTAAGCTACGCCATTTAGAATATTTAAGACTTTGTGCAGCAGATCTTATATTGCGTGTGATTGACATATTATTTCTTTATCCGTTTCATGCTTTTTGAGCGACTAGTTGGCTTCTTGGCTTTTGCACGAGGCTTTTTGGTGGTGTGTTTGGTCGGGATAGCCTTCATCAGAGCTGACACGCCAGCCAAATCATCTTCTTCGGTCTTTCGCTGGAATAAGTTCAAAGCTTTTCTTGCCAGTTTTGGAACTTCGCCAATTGGTGTGTTCTCGTCATGAACTATGACTCCGTCATGCATGTAGACAACTCTATTAACATATCTTGTCAGTTCTGGATTATGGGTAACTAGCAAAATAGTATTGCCCAGTTTATGAATGTCACTTAATAACTCCATAACAACTCTACTAGATTCGCTGTCAAGGTTACCCGTCGGCTCGTCAGCAATAATAATATCCGGGCTATTTACTAGGGCCCTGGCAATTGCAGCTCTTTGCGTCTGGCCACCACTTAAATGTTTTGGCAGATAATACTCACGGTCAGACAAACCAACTCTTTCCAGTAGGGCAGAAGCAGTCTTTATTCTTTTATTAGCTCCAACACCCTTATATACCAAGGGAAGAGCAACGTTCTCTAAAACATTAAGCCTTGGTAGAAGGTTAAATGATTGAAAAACATAACCTACGCGGTCACGACGGATTTTTGCCAATTGATTTGTCCTAAGCCTTGAAACATCTTTACCACCTAATTTATAACTACCGTAAGTAGGTCGATCCAATAGTCCAATTAGGTTCATTAGTGTCGACTTGCCAGACCCGCTAGGACCCATAATTGCTACGAATTCACCTTTTTCGATAACCAAATCAATTTCGTCTAAAGCCAAAGTAGTAGCATCGCCAAAACCAAAAATTTTACTAATTTCTTTGAGTTCAATTATTGGCACTGAATGCAATCCTTTTATGTTTATCGTTTGGCTTATAAAAGGCGCACTCGTTTTTGCGAGCACACCTATGTATTACACCTATATGTTACTCTGTTGGGTTGAATATTCAAGAGTAAAATGGAAATTAAAATATTAGGTCTAATCTGTTACAATATTGACTACAATGGAGAGGTCGCATAGTGGCCTAGTGCGCCGTCTTGGAAAGGCGGTATGGGGGCAACCTCATCGAGGGTTCAAATCCCTCCCTCTCCGCCAAAATATAATGCTTGCGCTTAAATTATTGTCGTTGTAAAATACGAGGGTATTAGCTAAAAAAATATATAGCAAACTAAGAAAGGGTGGGCATTAAAATAATGAAGATTCAAAGAAAAGAACAGGGCTTTACAATCGTCGAGCTCTTAATCGTAATCGTCGTAATCGGTATCTTGGCCGGTCTCGTCATCACTACCTTTACAGGTATCCAACAAAAAGCTCGTAACACTGAACGCCAGACAGATATCAAGGCTATCCAGTCGCACCTTGAAGCTTATAACGCACAAAACGGCTTCTATCCAACACTAGCAAACATGAACGACACAGCATTCCGTTCAAGCAACCTAAAAGGTCTAGATGCCGATGCACTAGCTGATCCAAAGGCACCAACCGTACAAACACTGGCCGCTGCACCTGCTGCAAACGTATATTCATATGCAGTAACCACTACAGCTGGTGGCGCATGTACTAACGTTGCAGGCGTAGAGTGTACAGTATGGACACTAACAGCCACAAACGAAGGAACTCCAACTACAACTTTCGAAAAGAAGAGCCTTTAGTTAACAATCAATTGTTATTAAAAAAGACCCAGCAATGGGTCTTTTTTAATTGTCATGAAATATACTATTCCAATCAAAGATTTGGGTAAAATCGTTTACTTAATCGTCGTGCCGATGTTCTCGCCACTAACAACTCTTAGGAAATTTCCTGGAGTCATTGCATCAAAAACAATAATAGGCATATGTTGTTCCATGGCGAGACCTAGAGCAGCCTTATCCATGACTTTAATTTCGGTATTCTCGACAGCTTGCTGGAAAGTAACTTCTGCTAGCCTGACTGCATCTGGACTATGAGAAGGGTCCTTGTCGTATACACCGTCTACTTTGGTGGCCTTTAGCACTCGCTCACAATCAAGTTCTAATGCGATAGAAACAGCTGCAGTGTCGTGCGTGAAGTATGGTCGTCCAAGACCAGCGGCAACTATCAAGACTCTCTTTCTCTCGAGATGCTTTTCTGCTAATCGATAAGAGTATGACTCGGCAATTTGTTCTGCAAAAATATTGCTAACACATCTAGTCGGTAGGCCGATACTTTCAAAGATGTCGGTAAGTGCCATGGCGTTTATCAAACCACTCAACATGCCCATTTGGTCGGCCGTGACTCTTTTGATGCCCTGACCGGCCATTTCCGCGCCTCGCACCATATTACCGCCACCGACTACTAAAACGACTTCTACATCGCTATCTACGACTTGTTTTATTTCATTTGCAAGATAAAGAGCTATCTTTGGATCAACGCCAAATTCGTGTTCACCGGACAATTGTTCACCTGATAATTTGAGTAAAATTCTTTTGTACATTAGCATGTAGTTTAACAGATGACCCCAGTTGATGCTATACTTTTCATGAATAACTATTCAACTATGTCTACGCTATAAGGAGCAGTGATGATCAAAATCTACTCATGGAACGTAAATGGCATTCGTGCAGTCCACAACAAGGGCTTGTTTTTGCCATTCATAGAAAAAGAACAACCCGACATATTATGCCTACAAGAAACAAAGGCCGCACAACATCAGTCCGAAGTGGACTTACCGGAGTATGAAGAATTCTGGAACTCGGCAGACAAAAAGGGCTATAGCGGCACAGCAATTTTTACAAAAATTAAACCCTTAAATATTATTAATGGTTTACCTGCTGACATAATCAAAGCATTCGGACTAATTGCAGACGGCTATGGCGACCCAAACAGCGAGGGCAGAGTAGTGGCGGCTGAATTCGATAAATTCTACTTAGTTACCGTCTATACACCAAACGCCAAAGACGACTTGTCGCGCATTCCACTGCGCCACGAACAATGGGACCCGGCATTTTTAGCGTACTGCCAAGAACTGGAAAAGCAAAAACCAGTAATTTTTTGTGGCGATCTAAATGTTGCTCACACAGAGGACGACCTCGCCAACCCAAAGCCAAATATCGGCAAAAGAGGCTTCACTAGCGAAGAACGCATAGGATTCGAAAATTTCACAAGGGCTGGATTTGTTGACACATTTAGAATGTTTACAAAGGGCAACGGTCACTATAGCTGGTGGACTTATTGGGCTAAATCGCGGGAACGAAACGTTGGATGGCGTATTGATTACTTTTTAGTGTCAAAAATATTAAGCTCAAAAGTTAAAAGCGCAGCAATACATGCTGATGTTATGGGCTCTGACCACTGCCCAGTAAGCATAACGCTGGATATATAGAAATACTTATTATGGATAACAGCTACTGGCTAAAACAAAGTAACGCAGAACCGCTCTTTCCTGATTTGATATGGAGCCGACCTGAAAGCAAACAAGCTGCCGGCAAGTTACTTATCATTGGTGGTAACGCACACGGCTTCTCAGCTCCAGCCGAAGCCTACGTTATAGCTGGAAAATCTGGAATAGGATCAACGAGAGTAGTAATGCCTAATGCCCTAAAAAAACTTACAGGGGCGTTGCTAGAAAACGTCGAATACACCGCCAGCACACTTAGCGGTAGTTTTAGCAAACTAGCGCTGGACGACTTACTTGCAAACGCCGCTTGGTCAGATGGCGTATTGTTTGCTGGTGATTTGGGCAAAAACAGCGAAACAGCAATAACTATCGAAAAATTTATCAACAAATATAGCGGACAGGTTACTTTTACCAAGGATGCTACCGACTACTGCCTAACAGATGCAATGGCAGTCATGGCCCGACCTGAAACTTTACTAATAATGACAATAGCGCAGCTCCAAAAACTATTTATCGCCACAAAACAAATAACCGCCATAAGTTACGATATGAATATATTGAACTTAACAGCAGCTTTAAATGTTATAGGCGAAAAATATCCCGCCACAATAATTGTTAAACACCAAGGGCAGCTGCTGGTCAGTGGGCAAGGCTTTGTATCGTCAACTCGTACAGATCTAGATAATGAAGATGCCTGGAGACTTCAAACAGGAACAAAAGCAGCTGTCTGGTGGCTTCAGAATCCTACCAAATCATTCGAAGCGATCACGACGAGCCTACTTGACACCTAGGTCTTTTGGTCTGGGATTTAACTTTACTGGCGGTAGGGCGATGGTAAAGGCCTTGAGTAAATCGAAGGGGATAGTCTCTTGCTCAGTAGGCTTCGACTCGTCATTAGGCAAGTCAGCCTCTTTGAACTCATTCTTGTGTTGAGAGTCAATATCGTCAATTTCAGGTATAACTAAAGGCTTAAATAATAAACTGCGAGGAGGAATAGAATACTTAACTGGCTTATCGTCAGGCAATAAATCTCGCCTATTACTGGCTTCCTCGTTAAATGTGTTGAATTCTGACATAGTCTTATATTACCAATTACTAGCCTAGATATAATAGACTTTTGTTAAAAATAATCAGGAATTAAAAGATAATAAGATTTATAGGCAATTGGTGCCGCGGGACGGACTTGAACCGTCACGAACAAAAGTTCACAGGATTTTGAGTCCGGCGTGTCTACCAATTCCACCACCGCGGCTCCAGCTGACTATATTATTACTAATCTGTTTGACTATTAAAGAACAGGGTATATTGTACCATAAAAATTCACTAAATATAGTAGTGTTAGCCAAGCTAATCTTCGTAATATAGAGTATAATTTAGCTAAATACGGAACAACATATGGAACCAGACGAAATACAACAAAACGAGAAAACTGCCGAACAAATCAGAAAACAACTGGGCAAGTTATACGGTGAAGAACCCGCTATAGAGGAAGAGATAGAAGACGTGTCGGACGAAACCGACGACCTCTCTAAGCACCAAAGGTTCGTCTATAAACTTAGTCATTCTGGTAAAAACCCAGAAGACATAGAAGCAGCCTGGCACCAATATTACGCAGGATTGTCGGACAATGATAAACATGAGGTTTGGCGAGAGTTTCAGGAAACTTCAAATACTCAAGAATCAGTCCATAATGAATCTACCGAAATCAACTCTTCCAAACCAAGCCAGAACCACACGAGAGTAATTGACGAGCCTGTCGTAATTCCAAGAAACCAATTTATCCGCCCGACATATTACGACGAAGAACCACAACCAAAACATTCCCGAAACCGAAGCACAAAAACAGTATCAGAAATCAAAAGACAATTGATAGGGAATATTGAATCCAGACAAAAACTAAAACCTAAACAACATTTAAAATCATTAATTTTTGGTCTTTCTGTAGGATCAATATTTGTATTATTGCTGCTTTTTGGATTCTTCAACGAACGATTTATCGCACCCTTTATCACGCCTAGTCGTAGCGTCAGTTCAACTCCTATTATTGTCGACGATTCGGGTATAGCAATAAGCAAAGAACCAAAAATAATAATCCCGAAAATCAATGTAGAGGCACCGGTTGTTTATGACGAGACATCCATAGAAGAGAAGGTGCTGCAGACGGCTCTACAACGAGGCACAGTGCATTATGCCACCACACCTCTACCAGGAGAAAAGGGAAATGTCGTTATTTTTGGACACTCTAGTAGCAACCTACTAAACCAAGGAAAATATAAATACGCCTTCGTTTTATTAAGCAGAATGTCTATAGGCGATATATTTTACTTAACTAAGGACGGGCAACGTTTTAGCTATAAAATATACGAGAAAAAGATAGTTAGTCCTACAGCTGTCGAAGTAATAGGGACAGCCAGCAAGCCTGAAACAGCAACTCTTATAACTTGCGATCCTCCAGGCTCTTCGCTTAATCGGCTAGTCATAATCGGTGAGCAAATTAGCCCAGATCCAAACCTAAATATCGCTGCCACCACCCAGACAATTACTCCCGCCAAAACAACTCTGCCAACAATACTTCCAAGTAACTCACCAACTCTCTGGAGTCGTATAAAGAACTGGTTCTAATAAACTAGGGTAGGCGTAATTCTGTTCGTGTTAACGCAGAACCTGCAGGACTAGTAGTAGACGGCGCAATATTAAACAGGGCTGAATAATCTTTATTAAAGAACGGCCGTTGGTTGGAATTACTTGCTGACAATACTTGCTGATTAGATCCGTCAAAATCAAATGCCATAGTTTTGCCTTCAGTCACGATTGTGAGTCTGTCGCCATCCATCCAATTAGCAGTCTGATTGGCGGTAACCGGCTGCTTTAAGTCAAAGTAGAAGTGCCTTTCCGTTTCTATATCATAGCTAGAAAATTTTACGCCATTTTGAGAAATTATATAGCGAGCAGTGTCAGAGAACGAAATTGAGTCGATTTGTTCAGCTCTTAATACCGTCAGTGGAACTAACGATTTAAGGTTAGCTTGCTTAAAAGAGTCTTGAGGATTTTTATATACATAGACACGGCCTGCAGCATTTTTTGGCCCGACAACCATATACCAATCGCCGCTATACTGAGCTAGATCTAGCTTAACTTCTGTTTTTGGATCAAAATTCTGCATCAAGTAACTACTGGTTCCGTCCCAGAGCTTTACGCTTAATGGTCCTTCGGCAAGCCCATTGTCTGTGGAGTACATAACTAGTTTTTCGCCGTGCGTCTTATAGCTCAAAACATTCTGGAGGATTCTGTTGACCTGCTTGGTCTTAGCGTCATAAATAGCAAGGCTATGATCAGATGATCTATAAACTGTCATCTTCTCGAACCGCTTATCTACCAAATCAATTGTAACGCCGTCTATCTGCAGCTGCTTAGAAACATTGTAAGAGCTAGCCACTGTGTCGCGGTCAATCATTATATATTCATAACTAGTCCCAAATTCGTGCTTAACCAAAAGATGCTTATTGTCGTTCGACCATTCTACTAATTTAATAGTTTGGGCGGCAGTGCTAGCGGTAAGCAATCCTGCAGGTAGAACTAGCGGAGTGGGGGTCGGTTTGTCATTATTCATATCGAACATATCGAAGTTAGTCGATGCCGCTGACGACTGGACCAACATCCATCTTTTATCCGGGCTATAAGTCACAAAGCTTGGCGTGGTCGCATATTGCTTAATTTCACTCGTTGCAAGTTTCGTAGGAAATAGAAGGGGGTAAATAACTCTCTCAACACTTCCACCATCCAAATTAATAATCCGCTTCCAGCTACGATAACCGACACTCCTAAGTTCGAGCAAGTACTCTCCACCAGGTATCGTCAGTTTGGTATCAGTTTTTGCCTTGATTGAAGTTCCGTTTAGGTATATATCTGCTGCAACCGGCTTGGACGACACAAATAATAGTCCGTTTTGTATGACTTGCCCAGTTTTCCTATTTAAATCATAGCCATACGATTGGTATAGAAGAATTGTTGCGGCGGCGATAACGGCTGTTGCCACCAAAAAATAACCAACAAAAAGTCGTGTTAGATGTGCTTTTTTTTGGCTAGGGTCTTGGTAGTCCATATTTACTTTTGTTTTTCTGATTTTATACGCTAGTAATAGTATACAACTATTTATTTTAATATAAAGAGCTCAACTTATTCTAGTTGTAAAGATATGCGCTTAAGGTTATGATATTAAATAGATAATAATAGATACAAAATGACTGACAAAAACACAATTGAGCTAAACGGTAAAATATATGACAGTACTAGTGGTAAGGTTCTGGCGACACAACCTGCCAAAAGCAAGAAGCCTAGTCATAAAGCCAGTGCTAACGCCGGGACGGTCCACCACAAAACACAGCGTCCAAAAACATTAATGAGATCTGTTGTAAAACGACCTAGATTCACCCAAAAAAGACTTCTACCTGCAAAAACACTAAATAAATCTGGAGTTAAACCTGTTTTACCTACAAAGATAGACGAAGACAGAGTCAGCAGAGCCAAAGATGTACCCATGAGTAAACTTGTAAGTCGTTTTAACGGCTTGGCCGACAGAGCAACTCTTGTCAAGAAAACAGCTGTAATTTCCGTCAAAACAGCTCCAGCCGATAACATTAGCTTCCATAATTCTGCTCCTGTAAACATGGAATCAATCCCTAAAGATATATTCATGGCGGCCCTCAGCCGAGCCGAAAGCCATAAAGAAAGGCCTTTACCAAAAGCCAAATTGCACCATAAAGCTGCCAAAAAATTAGGAGTCAGTAATAAAATTTTTGCAGTCAGTAGCGCTACATTCTCAGCAGTATTGCTATTTGCTTTTTTTGCCTATCAAAACATACCTAATACTGCATTCCGACTTGCAGCTTCTCGAGCGGGAGTGCAGGCATCTCTACCAAGCTATAAACCAGCTGGCTATGCTAAGAGCGGTCAAACCGAATCAGCACCAGGACAAATATCTGTAAAGTTCGCCTCTAACAGCGATAACAGGAGCTTTACAGTAACCCAGCGCGCCTCTAAATGGAATAGCTCTTCGTTACTAGAAGACTACGTTGCCATCAATCGACGCAACTACCAATCATTGCAAATAGGCAGCAAAACTATTTATTTATATGGCGATTCCAACGCCACATGGGTCGACGGCAATACTTGGTACAAGATAGAAGGCAACTCAAACTTAAGTAGCCAGCAATTGCTCAACATCGCCAAATCAATGTAGCCAAAACATAGAGCGCTAGTATTAGAAACTGGTCGACACTCTGTTATAATTACTTCAATGAAGATAACTCGTACCAGATTTGCGCCTAGTCCGACCGGCTTTATGCACGTTGGCGGCGTTCGCACGGCCTTGTTCGCGTGGCTAGTAGCTAAACAGGCTAACGGTAAGTTTCTGCTTAGACTTGAAGATACCGACAAGAACCGTGAAGTAGCTGGATCGGCCGAACACATCATGGAATCGCTACGATGGCTAGGGCTAGAGTGGGACGAAGGCCCCGACATAGGCGGCTCGCACGCACCTTATCTCCAGAGTGAACGACTCGATATATATAAGCAATGGGCAGAGAAACTAATTGCTAGCGGTCGAGCATACGCTGACCCTTACACAAAAGAAGAGCTTGAGACTTTTCGTGTTGAAGCTCAAAAAAACAAACAACCCTTTTTGTACCGTAATCATCGACCAGAAAATCCACCGGTATGGGATGGCAGCCAAGCGTTAAGATTTAAGTCAGATCCAAAAGTTTATCATTGGGAAGACGCTGTGCTGGGAGACTTATCGGCCGGAGCTGAAGCCGTTGACGACTTCATACTAATAAAATCAGACGGCTACCCAACCTATAATTTCTGTCATATTGTTGACGACGAACTCATGGAAATAACTCACGTTATTCGGTCGCAGGAGTTTATCGCATCAGTCCCACGATTTTTAAATCTTTACGATGCCCTTGGTATTGACTGGCCGATATTTGCTACACTGCCTTATGTTATGGGTGCGGACGGCAAGAAAAAGCTAGGCAAACGCGACGGCGCAAAAGATATTCTCGACTACAGAAAAGATGGCTACCTGCCGGAAACTATGATTAATTTTCTTGCCACATTGGGCTGGAACGACGGAAGTGAACAAGAAATATTTAGCGTCAAAGAGTTGATAGAGAAATTCTCGCTAGCAAGAGTACAACGTAGTGGTGCAGCATTCGATGAGCAAAGACTGTTATGGATGAACGGTAGTCATATTAGAGGCATTAGCCTCGATGACCTGTTCGATAGAACGAAAAATTATTGGCCGGAGCAATCCAATCAAAAAAGCGCTGATTACAAAAAATCTGTTCTTGGTTTAATTCAAGAAAGGCTAAAATATTTCGCTGAAATACCCGAGCTAACAAACTTCTTTTTCGAGGACCTACCAATTAATCTTGAGCTAATCACATCTAATAAACAGCTCAAGAAGCTAGATAACCAACAACTCAAAACTTACCTACAAAAAGCCTTAGAAGTTCTTACCGACTCTGATTTTAGCGTCAATAATTTATCCGATATTCTTAATAATCTTCTAGAAACAACAGGCGAAAAACCTGGTATATTATTTAGCTTAATAAGAATTGCTACAACTTGGGCGCCAGCATCGCCTGGACTAGCCGACACATTGTCTGTACTCGGAAAAGAAACTACACTTCGTCGCATCAGCGCCAGCATATCTAGCATTTAGATAAATCGCACAGTCTAGCAACGAGCAATAAGCGGCGTTAAGTAGTGTCCTAGTATTTAGCTTGTGCCTATAGGCAAATAAGCATTAGCACTGTTACAATGTAGTCTATGGATGATATTTCTTGGCCTAAAAACAAACCAAAAACAAAAATTAAATCAAAGAAAATTCTTACTGTTAGGGGAGCGCCTATTGAGCTCGATCCTTTAGATTTAGATATCAAATCAGAAGAAGCAGTAACCGAATTACAAACAGAGATGCAACCTCTAGAGAATAATGCAGACCCCTTAGTTATTGCCGACGCATCGCCAGCCATTGCTGAGCCAAAAACAAGAAGAATATTCTTTAAGCATACCAACATGACCAAGAAAAAGTGGGCAATGCTAATTGTCGTGCTTATAGCGCTTATAGCGGCAGGTGTGTATGGAGGCATGAAATTATACAAACACTATACTGCATCACCTAAAACAAAAACGTCGACCACAAAAACAACCAAGCCAGTTCCACCACCAATTACAACTGGGCCATCGCCATTGACAGGCGCGGAAGTTGATTTGAGCCTAGTAGGCAGGCCTGTTACAGGCATTATGATAGAGAATAGCTTTGACGCACGTCCACAATCCGGACTAAAAGACGCCGGCATAGTTTACGAAGCTATCGCCGAGGGAGGAATAACAAGATTCTTAGCCCTTTACCAAGAGGCGCGACCTGACTACATAGGACCAGTCCGCAGCGTACGACCTTACTATCTAGACTTTTTGATGCCCTTTAACGCTTCCATCGCTCATGTTGGCGGCGCCCCACAAGCCTTGGCAGAGATCAAAACATTCGGCATACATGATCTTGACCAATTCGCTAACGGCAACTCCTACACTAGAATCACTCAAAGATTTGCGCCCCACAATGTCTATACCAGCTTTGACAAAATGGACGCACTTAATGCCGCAAAAGGGTTTAAGTATGTTGCGTTTACATCCTTCCCAAGAAAGAAGGACGCTCCAACTACTCCAAAACCTGCAACAGCGACCACTACCGCGAGCACCGTAGCAGCAACCACACCAATACCGATTGTAAACACAATTGACCTAGCAATATCTGGACCGGACTTTAACGCACACTACGACTACGACGCAACCACAAACACCTATAAACGTAGCGAGGGTGGCGCTAAACATATTGACGAAAAATCGAGTATTCAACTAGCTCCGAAGGTGGTAGTCGCTTTGGTAATGCAGAGGGGGATTGCTACCGACGGTCAACACACCGACTACTCAACTACTGGTAGCGGCCGTATGTTTGTGTTTCAAGACGGCACCATTACAGAGGGCACTTGGACGAAATCCGACAGAACGACTCAGTTCGTATTTACAAATGCAGCTGGTCAACCACTCAATCTTAATGCCGGTCAAACATGGATCACTTTAGTAGATAAAACTACGAATGTAACCTATAAATAAGCAACAAAATGAAGTACTTTAAAAGTTTTAAGCGTGGGGTTCAGCTACACTTAGGACTGATTTTACTGATCAATAATCTTTTACTTGTAGCTATATATATAGTTGGGGCGCAGCTATTAGATCTGCCGTCTTCGATGCTAGCTATTATCCTTGCAGCTACCGCACTATTGTCGATGTTAATAATCACATTTGTATCGACAAACTATCTTAGTAAACCTATGGATACAATTGGCCGTGCTGTTAACTATGTTTCTCCAGACAAATCTGACTATGCCGCACCAGTTCTTGATGATCTAAGATTAGGGCGAGAGCTAGTCGCAGAACTTAGCAGGGAAGTTTACTCCATTGCAAGTAGCGTAAAAAACAGTCCCTTAATTAGTTCGGCACCAAACGAAAACGTGTTGATGAATAGTTTATCAATCCCGATAATTATGATGGATAAATCTCAGAAGATTACATTTATAAATACCGCAGCAAGTAATTTTATTGGCAAGGCAGCTACAGAAATAATTAATAAAAATATGTATGACGTTTTTGATTTTTCATTTTCTAGTGACGACACATATGATTCCTGGCTGAATCAAACGCGGACGAACAGCGCTGTGGCTAGCAAATCATGGAGCCACGTAAGACTGCCATTAGCTGACCCGACAGGGCTCAAACAAATAGACATGACCGCTAGCTATAGTCTTGACAGTGCAACAGGCACAGAAGTTACACTGACCTTATACGATAGGACACTAGACTATAGCAAGGATGATGCATCGATAAGTTTTGTGGCAATCGCCGTTCATGAGCTACGCAACCCAGTAACTCTACTTCGTGGTTATATAGACGTATTCGAAGAAGAACTTTCTGGCAAACTAAATGTTGAACTGGCTGACTTTATGATAAAAATGCAGGTAGCAGCTGGGCAATTATCGACATTCATAAATAATATCCTAAATGTGTCGCGCGTAGAAAACGATAAATTATCTTTAGAACTTAGTGAGCAAAAATGGCCAGACATAATACAGGGCGCGATTAATGGCATCAGTATGCGTGCAAAAGTACACAACAAGATTATTGAATTTGTAGCGCCTACTAATCTTCCGACAGTAGGGGTGGATAGCGTTAGTATCTATGAGGTTCTAAGCAACCTGCTTGATAACGCAATAAAATATAGTGGCGACAACGCTGGCAAAATAGTGGTCAGCACGTTATTAACCAAGGACGGTCTAGTTGAAACAAAGATTCAAGATTTTGGTGTAGGTATTTCGTCGAATGTTTTACCAAAACTCTTTGAGAAATTTTACCGCAACCATCGCACACAAACTTCGGTCGGCGGGACAGGACTAGGACTATTTCTTAGCAAAGCAATAGTTAACGCTCATGGCGGCAACATCTGGGTAGACTCCAAGGAAGGTCAGGGATCGACATTTGGTTTCACAGTACTGCCGTATGTTATGGTTGCAAATAAATTAAAGCCCGGCAATGATGGCATAACCCGTAATGCACATGGGTGGATCAAAAATCACTCACTTTATAGGCGATAGACAACTTATGAATGAATGCTTAAATCTGCTAAAATACCTCTAATGGATACAGCTACCGATAACACCAAAACTGTACGCAAAGTCCTCTGCGTTGAAGACGAATTCTTTATTAGCGAGCTATACTCGCGCGCCCTTACAAGAGGAGGTTACCAAGTTGAAGTCGTGACAGATGGACTAAAGGGACTAGCTATGGCTATGACCAACGACTACGACATAATCTTGCTCGATATTATGGTGCCGAACATGACTGGCATAGACATACTCAGACATCTTAGAGAAGAAAAGGCCGATTTGCGGGCGAAAATTATTATCACGACGAATTTAGACCAGGGTAAAGAGAACCGCACAGATATAGAGAAACACGCTGACGGATACATAATCAAAGCCGAGATCACTCCAAGGCAACTTGTTGAATTTTTAGATAACATCAAGTAGATTATTTTTGTCCCCTGAAGGGGACTTTTTTTATGCCACTTTTGTCTCGGCAAAAGATGGCGCAAAACCGAGGGGCGGTGGCGACAACTCGATATAGCTTCCGAACAAGAAGCACAACACAGCCTGCGGAACTTGTCCTATCGGACTTCAGACAGTCCTCGGCAGGTAGTGTTGTTGTGCTCTTATCGGAAATCTATTTCGGGTCGTCACCAAGCCCCGTAAAAGACCATGGATGCCCGCTTAAGGCGGGCATTAATTATTAACTTAGGTGTATAATTGGGTTAGTTATGTGAGTACTTTCATTCACGTGGATTTTTACTCGCAGGCTTTATTAGATAGAGAGGCATACTCACTGAACGCCAAATGGCTTCACGTCACTGCTAACCTCAAACACATCTCGTTCAACTGACGCAGCAAGGGCTTTTGCGCTACTTCTGGTCACACGGATAATTTAAACAATACAGTTTAAATGTCCTCTTTATTATTTGTTTTTAATACATTTTCGGGCACCAAAAATACCTACAAAACACCGTAAACTATTCTACTTAATCCTTGAAAGGATCTTAATTATGCGCGAGAAAATCAACGAAGAAGTATCTGTAATTATGTACTATAGCTCGACTAAACGCCTGGCTGTGCCGCATTTAATCCGCTGGCAAAACCGCGAATATCTGGTCGGCAAGATCGGCTACCACCACACTGTTATGGAAGGCCGAGTACTGCACCACATCTACGAATTAGCCGATAAAAATCAAGCTCTGTGGTTTAGATTGAACCTCGATACGAGTAATTTGCACTGGAGACTGGAGGCAGTTAGTGATGGAAACGCCAATTAACTACAACCCGCCTATGATGATGCACATCGACCTAAACTCCTGTTTTGCCATAATCGAACAGCAGGCCAACCCTTTAATTCGCAACAAACCAGTAGCGATTGCGGCCTACGACACGCCCAGGGGTATCATAATCGCTTCTAGCTACGAAGCCAAAGCTTTGGGCATAAAACTTGGCGTTAGCGTTCGTGACGCTCGCTTGTTGTGCAGGGACGTCATAGTGATGACACCCGACCCAGAAAAATACTTTGATGCACATCGTCGATTCAAGCGAGTATTACAAAACTACACGGACTCGGTAACGCCAAAATCAGTTGACGAATTTGTTATCGATTTCCGCGGCTCACCAGCAGTAAAGCGAGGCAAAAGTTTGCAAGAAATCGGTTTTGAAATTAAAAGCGACATCAAGCAGGCTATCGGTGAATATGTAACGGTTAATGTCGGAATTGGACCTAACCGCTTTTTAGCCAAATTAGCAGCTGGCTTAAATAAACCTGACGGCCTGGACACTATTAATGGCGATAATCTGCGCGAAACCTACGCAAAACTTCAACTCATCGATTTGCCAGGAATTAACACTCGCTACAGTGCTAGACTAAATGCCGCCAATATTTACACGCCAATACAGTTTCTTGACGCACCCATGCCACTACTCAAGAAAAGGGTATTCAAAAGTGTCGTTGGATTCTATTGGTATTTGCGGTTGCGAGGACATGAGATTGATCAGGTTGACTTTGGCCGCAAAAGCTTTGGCCAACAATATGCGCTAGGCGACAAAACTTCTGATCCAGAACAATTATCACGCCTACTAATGAAGCTCTGTGAAAAAGCTGGCCGGCGTCTACGAAAGGGTGGCTACGTGGCTGGCGGAATACATCTTTGGTTGAATTTCGAGAACCGCACATACTACGCTCAAGGCAAAAAACTACATAGAGACATCTACTCAACTCAGGATATTTATTTGGCAGCTCAAAGAATTTTAAGCAACGTCTCTATTCCGGCTCGCGTCACCAATATTGGCGTCACCGTCATCGACTTACACCCTAGCAATCCTGAACAACTAGGGCTATTCGACGACAGCCGACTAGACACCCGCAGTCTGGCTCGAGCAGCCGACTTAATCAACGATCGCTACGGCGAGTTCACGCTAGTGCCAGCCATTATGGCTAATATGCAAGACACTGTTTTGAAGCGAGTAGCTTTTGGTAGCATCCGCGACCTATAGAAATTAGAGCCACGCTACTTACGCGTATACAGGCGCGTATCACGTGGATCATAACCGGTAGCTAGTAGCGCGTCTATAATTTCGTCGTCAGTGTCTTCGAAGGTCATAACATTTGCAGAACTAATTCCGTCTTTCATAAATGCACCGTGAGCTTCTCGGATAGTCCTGACTTTATCGTCAAAATTTTCGGCCTTAATATCATAAAGCCAAGCTTTGCTGCCAGAAGGTATGCGAGCGGTGGCTGCAATAGCCGTTCTAGCGATAACATTATTTACATCCAAGCCAACAACCAATTTGGAGGTCTCAGACCTAGCAGCGTTAAATAAATAATCATACTCTTCGGCATCGGCATTATCGGCAATAGCATCCATACCGTATCTGAGATCGTAGACGTCACTAAGAGAAAGATTACTTAAAGTCTTGGCTGATTCCGATGCTTCAATAGTATTATTCTTATAAAGATCTGCTCGCCAGACAGTTCCGCCCTCGACATAACCCATACTTTCATAAAGATCACCGGCTGGTCCACGACTAGCGGCAGAAGTCAGCCTAATAGTCTCAACATCCTTTTCGTCAAACCATTTATGCAGTGAGTTCATTGCGGCGCGACCAAGACCTCGACCAGTAGCTTCTGGCAACGTGACTACATCATCCACCCAGCCCTCCAGGCTAGGGGTCCAAAGGCGATTAGCTGTGGCTGTGGCCATGATTCTGCCATCATCTCCAGTACTAATAAAAACCGCGGTATCTTCTTTATTCTTCCTGATTTGATCTAGGTTTTGGTCTATTGAATGATGCTGATCAGAAATAGACTTTGACCTGAATTTTTCACTTAGGTGTGACAATAAAGGCACAAAGTCTTCTATATCGTCATCAAAATGACCAATCATTTGCTCGAACTTAGGATTTGAGGCTGATGAATTCATAGACTGCCCCTATTTACTTAGTGCTTTAATTATACTAGTAATTTTATCTATTAACAAAATTGTGTCCCGATTGACGGCTTGTGCAATCCACATTAAAATAAGTAACCTGCTAACCAGCGAAAGGCACACTAAATTGACTCACAAATACCGTAATCCACATGATTTTCGAAACTCACAAATGAATGATTTTGGGACCTTTAAAGCCTGGAGCGTGCCACTAGAAATACAAACACCTATAAAAGCCCTACTGCCAGAACAAATAAATCTAGATGAGGTCAGTCTTGCCATCGACTCCAAAGAGTTAAGGTTAATGAATGGCATCTCAGCGCTTGAACGGTCTTGTCGGTTACCTTCAGAACGCAACCTATCAAGAATCAGCCAGCTAACAAAGCTAGACACCAAAAAAATATTAGCTAGCGTAATAGATATGGGGCTAGCGGGCATTAGAATAGAGCGACCGCTTCCAGCCGATCAACAAAATCTTCCCGATGGATCTTTGGCGTACATAAGAGGTTGGGAATTTGACCAAAAAATAACGTGCTATCGACTTAACTCAAACGGCTTGGGTTTATTTGCTTTAAAAAACGTAAACACACCAAAAATCACCTAATATCTAATACTTATTTTGCATATAAATATGAGGCATGATATTTTCAATTAATGTCGACGCCTGCATACCAAGAAAGAGAGAGTTTCTATTTTCATGCCATCAACTCGGCACGCGAAGTATTGAGTCATCCCGACCTGGACACCACAGACCACCCCCATGTCGACAAATTACTTGGAATGGTAGATTATGCTGCGTTACTAATTCCAGATAAAGCACATGGAATTTTACATACTGGAGATTTGATAATTAAAGGCTCTGTGGCAATTTTGCCGTTACTGGAAAGTGACTTGAACGGGTCAAAACAATACACTTATGACTCTGCCGAGAATCTTAACCGAAATAATGGTAATAGCATTGAATACGACTTGCGCCAAGAAAGATCAATCCAAGCCCATTGCAGGCATCAAGACGAAGTGCTCGTGCCGATGATTTCACTGGCGCCTAAACTTGCAATAAGATCATCAGTTCAAGTTGGGTCAACTATGGCGCACGAATTAGACCATGCTCATAAACTCACTAATCCAAAAGAAAATTTTCGCTACGGTGTCGATACGCCTACCTCCAATGCTATTTTGGAAATTTCTGCCTACCGTTTAGAAGACGCGGTTTTGCGAGCAAACTATGCAGATGGTTATGAGGAAGAGCGGAGCAAAATAGAACATCGTTATCGCAACCAAGACTTGCCTAATAAGTATCGAGCTCGTGATGCTGACCCATTAACCAGAAATGTAAGAACAGTGGCATTTTTAAACTATTTTTTTGACAGAATAGGCGCTCAAGTAGGCACCCAGCCTTCCTCCAAAGTTATAAAAGGCCTTCAAGCACAGGACATTATCTAAAAATAATCTGACTCAGTGAATCCAACCAAGTAAAAAGCCCACACATTATGTTGGGCTTTTTACTTGGTGACCTCACGGAGAATCGAACTCCGATTTCCGGGATGAGAACCCGATTTCCTAACCGTTAGAAGATGAGGCCAAATTGTAGCTAATATTTTGTTCTCGGTCATTTGTTAAGACTCTGAGAGTATATCTACTAGCAACGAGATACTATCATATCTGTTAGCTCTAGTCCATGCTAGCCATTGCTTAAATTATTAAAACAACAGATAATAAAGCATAAGTAGTTAACAATTTAACGTACCGGCAGGTGGGTCATGGACTGGTTCAAAAAAGTAATCAAAGGTAATAGTGGCGGCGACGGATCTTTGGCGTCTCGATTACAGGCCGAAAGATTAAAGTCAGACATCATACTTAGCGCCATAGAAACTGGTGTGGTGGTGGTAGACGAAAACCAAATCGTGCAACTTATCAATCCTGCAGGAGCAAGAATAGCCGGCTGGACGATGGCCGAAGCTGTAGGCCTTGACTACAGATCAATCATACATCTTACTGACGAAAAAGAAGTTGACTATACTGACCCACAAAATCCATTTAAACAAGCCATGGTAAGCGGCAAAACTATCGTGGACAACAACGCGGTATTATCCACCAAAACAAATCAACACACACCAATAAGCCTCAGCGTATCTCCAGTCTTTGATGCAAATAATAAACGCGTGACTGGTGTGGTGGGCGTTTTTAGTGACGTATCCCAACAGCGCCGAGAAGAAAGGCAGCGTGCTGAATTTATCAGTACTGCTAGCCACGAAATGCGGACACCTGTAGCTGCTATTGAAGGCTACCTTGCACTAGCCATGAACAACAAAGTCGCCAATATAGACTTAAAAGCCAGGGATTACCTCGAGAAAGCTCACAGCTCAACTCAACATTTAGGTAAATTATTTCAAGATTTGCTTACTAGCGCTAGAGCAGAGGATGGAAGACTAAGTAATCACCCGACTGCTATAGAAATGGGGAGTTATTTGCAGCAATTAACGGAAGATTTGAGATTTGGTGCAGAAAAGAAAGGTTTGCTAGTAGAATTCGTAGTCGGATCAGAAAAAACCAACCCAACATCAGCCGCGGGAGTCAAGGTGATTCCACCACTCTATTACATCAGAGCTGATAATGAGAGAATTCGAGAGGTAGTGACTAATTTATTTGATAACGCAGTAAAGTACTCAGACAAAGGCATGATATCTGTTGGTATCACCGGCAACGATAAGATTGTCCAGATTTACATAAAAGATACTGGCCAAGGAATTGCACCCGCAGACATTCCGCATTTATTTCAGAAGTTCTATCGTGTCGATAGCACATCTACTCGTACAATTGGAGGTACTGGTCTTGGCTTATTTATTTGTAGAAAAATAGTAGAGTTATATGGGGGTCGTATTTGGGTAGAAAGCGCAAAAGATAAGGGAAGCACTTTCTACATTAATGTGCCTCGACTGAGCTCTCAAATAGCCAGCCAGATACTCTCAAAAGAAGTCCCGACAATTATCTTCCCGGAAACTTAACTTCAGATTTCGATATATTACAATACAGCCTTAAATATGGCGTGCTACAATATACTTAGCACAAGCTTTATAACGAAAGTACAAGGTAGAATATATGGCAAAAGTAATGTTAGTCGAGGACGATAATAACCTTAGAGAAATTTACGAAGCGCGCCTCTTGGCGGAAGGATACGAAATAGTTTCTGCTCGTGATGGAGAAGAGGCCTTAGCATTAGCCGTAAAAGAGCGTCCAGACCTAATAATTGCTGACGTTATGATGCCAAAAATTAGTGGCTTTGACATGCTCGACATCTTAAGATCTACACCTGAAACAAAAAACACTAAAGTCATAATAATGACTGCTCTTAGCCAGGCCGAGGATAAGTCTCGTGCCGACCAATTAGGTGCCGATCGCTATTTAGTGAAATCACAAGTGACCCTAGAAGATGTTGCCAAAGCGGCTCGAGAAGTTTTACAAGATCAACCGGATTTACCGCCAGCTGCTGAACCCGCCCTTAAAGAACCGCTAGCCCCACTACCAACCGGCGTAGTTGAACCCGCAAACACAACTCCAAGCTTTATTGAACCTACTATAGTACCTTCTGACACTGATTTTGTGCCTAGCCTAACACTGGACCCATCACCATTAACTCCAGGAACAACAACACCAAGTAACGATACAGAATCTAACACCATCAACCATTCTATGGTCATAGAGCCGACTGAAAACGCAGACATAGATGGCATGAGTAAATTAGATGATCTGACGACAAAACAAGACAGACTCGATGAAATAGCGCAAGCTATAGAACCAATCATTAATCAGCCAATAGTACCGGCTGAACCAGTATCAGTGCCGGCTATGGCACCTGAACCAGACACCTCAGCACCAGTCCTTCCTATGACATCTGAACCATCAACCACAACAATGCCAATAACGCCAGAACCTGTTGCTGCCACGATGCCCGCCATGACTATGCCCGAAGTCATGCCAGTACCGACCCCAACCGAACCTGCCCCAACCTTCGACCCAATTACTCCAGCCCCAACAACAGAGCCTACTACACCTCCAGCCCCAAGCAAGACAGATTTGCTAACCGATCCGAATCTTATAGCTCTATAACAACCCTTTAAGTCGGTCTATACATTTATAGTAGGCTTGAGCTCTTTTAATTTGCTATACTTATGTTATGCGTATCAATCGTTACATCGCTCAATCAACAGGAATGTCCCGGCGTGCCGCCGATCGACTCATCTATACAGGCCAAGTTACTGTCAATGGTCTGACGGCTAGTGCTGGGCAAGATGTTTCCGATGCTGACAAAATATCTATAGATGGCAAGCAGATAGCCAGCAGTGCGGACCAAAAATTTATCACAATAGTCATGAATAAACCCGTCGGCTATGTCTGCTCAAGAGATGGACAGGGCAGCAAGACAGTTTACGATTTACTTCCTGAAGAGCTGCATATTCTTAAACCCGTAGGCAGACTAGACAAAGACTCATCCGGGCTATTAGTCATGACCAACAATGGCAAACTCGCTCACGAATTAAGCCACCCCTCATACCAAAAACGCAAAGTTTACAATATCAGCCTCAGCCACAACCTGACACCTCTTCATCATCAAATGATATGCGACTACGGCATTATGCTGGAAGATGGCGTAAGCAAATTTAGCCTAGACAGAATCAGCGAAGGCAACGACAAGGATTGGCGCGTAACAATGACAGAGGGCCGCAATCGTCAAATAAGACGAACTTTTAGCGCCCTAGATTATAGCGTTAAGCGACTACACAGAATCAAATTCGGTGAATACACATTGGCTAATTTGCGAAATACCGTTTATACAATTGTTAGCTAAGCCAATATTTTCTAAAATGCAATTAACAGATCATAAACCTTTAGTTGGTTAGCTATTTTTATGTTATAATATTTTTATATGTCTCGTTCTAATTTTGCCGATATTTCGTCACGCATAGAAAATATCTGTGCCAATCCTCCCTCAGAAGCTTTTTTGGGTGATTCAGCGCGACTCCAAACCGCCAGTTTTATTAATCATTTACAGCTCGGCACATTAGCATTAACTGCAAGAGACTCAAGACTAACCGATGCCACGCATAGCGGCCTGGAGGTGATTGGCGGGTTAATACTTCAGACGCCTCGAATATTCAGAGGCAATTCGGTTGATGATTATTTAGCCACTCTAGCTGACGACAGAACATCGGAAAATATCATGGAGACAATTGGGTCGGGAGTAGGCGAACTTCCTGCTCAAATAGAAGCCGAATACGGCTTACGACCAGATTGGTATAAGCTGGACCGGCCAGAAAAAGACATAGTCCACATTGAGCACGGCACAGGTAGCTTCTTCTCGCTACAACCAGACGATATCGAAAAAACTCGAGCAAGCCGCACAGGCAAAAACTGCCCATACACAAAGTTTATGGGGGCAACGGTTTTGAACGTCGCTTTGGCGCTCGAAAAACAATATGTTCTAGACAAACTCATTAATCCAGACCACCAGTAAAACTAATCTTTTCAGTTACTCTACGAACACTAATCCACCCTGTTCAAGACGGTATAAATCTGTTATACTTATCACAACATGAGTAAACGAAAAGTACCGATCGTAGCTATTGTCGGGCGTGCCAATGTGGGCAAGTCCAGCTTGTTCAACGCGATTTTAGGTCGTAGAGAAACTATTATAGCTACGGAAGCTGGTACTACCCGTGACAGCATCACCGCAAAAGCTTCTTGGCAAGACAAAGATTTCTGGCTTGTTGACACTGCCGGTATGAAGGACGCTTCTGACGATTTTGAGTTCACTATCCAAGAACAAATTATCCAAGCTGCTGACAGCGCCGATATCATCTGGGTAGTGATCGAAGCTCAAACTATGATTACAGAAGAGGACAGACGCGTCGCCAAGTTAGCTCTTAAATCAAAAAAACCAGTAATTCTAGTTGTTAACAAGCGAGATAAAGCTCAGACAACTCCACTAACTGACTATTTAAAACTTGGCATAAAACCAATTATCCCTACAAGTGCAATTCACCATACTGGTATCGACGAACTACTCGACACTACCGTTCAAGAAATGCCAAAAGCTACTATCGATGAAGCTCCTGACCGAGTTCGTATCGCTATTTTGGGCCGTCCAAACGTTGGCAAATCACAACTATTCAACACTCTTGCCAAGAAGCAGCAAGCAATAGTAGCAGATCGCGCTGGCACTACCCGCGACATCAACAGAACTATCGTAAAATTTAACGGACGCGAGATAGAGCTACTCGACACTGCCGGTATTCGTCGTAACGGCAAAATAGAAGTCGGCATCGAGCGCTTCAGCGTTATTCGCAGTCTTAGTGCCATCGAACAGTCAGACATTTGTCTACTAGTTATGGACGCTAACGAATTGAACGTACAGCTTGACCAAAAAATCGCTGGCCTTATCAAAGAAGCAGGCAAGGGCTTGATTCTAGTTATTAGTAAATGGGATAGTGTAGAAAAAGACGGTTTCACACACGACGAAATGACACCTGGTATTCGATATAACTTTGAGTTCGTGCCTTGGGCTACGCTTATTTTTACTAGCAGCATAACAGGTCAAAACGTTACTAAACTATTCGAACTAGCTCTAGAAATCGACCAGAATCGTAAGTTGCGCATCAAAACACCTGAACTTAACAGGTGGCTAGCTGACACTGTAAACGCTCACCCACCAGCAGGGCTTAAGAACCGATCACCAAAGCTTAACTATATGGTTCAAGAGGACGATAACTCTATTCCTAGCTTTAAAATATTTGGCGCACATACAAAGTTTCTTCACTGGAGCTACAAACGCTATATGGAACGTCGCTTAAGAGAACGTTACGGCTTCGCAGGCTCGGCTATTCAACTCTGGTTCATCGAGAAACACGTCACACACAAACACGGCACCAGACCCTTCCACAACGGCTAATCTAGCAGGGAGACTCCCTGCTAGATATTGATTCATTGATGCATTGACGCATTGATACATTAATTTAACATTTGTCATTTTTCATTGATGCATTTATTTGGTCATTTGCAATTTATCATTGAAGCTACAATGACCAAATGAAACCTGTCTAAATAAATGACAAATGATCAATGTTAAATAGTAAATTATGTCTTCGGTCTCTAGACTCTTTGCGCCATACTCTGTACTCTTAAGTCATGGCATTATTTCAGAGAAAACCTATCGTAACCAGCGGGGCTCCGCTATACACACTTGGACTACAAAAAACTATAGTAATTATAGGCTTGGGTAATCCGGGCAAACAATACGACGGCACAAGACACAACATTGGCTTTAATGCCTTAGATCATTTAGCAAATAAACTCGACTTTCCAGATTGGATCGAGAAAAAGGACCTTAAAGCGATAACCACCAGTCAGGTAATTGCCGACACTAGAGTTATATTAATTAAACCTACTACATTTATGAATTTAAGCGGGGATGCAATTCAAGTAGTTTCACATTTTTATAAAATTGCATCGGATAAATTTATAGTAGTTTATGACGAGCTGGACATACCTTTTGGGCAAATAAGAGTTCGAATTGGCGGCTCTGCAGCAGGCCACAACGGCGTTCAGTCAATTATAAATACGCTAGGCGACGGTTTTGGAAGAATTCGCATTGGTATTCGTAACGAAATAGCCGAAAAGGCCGATAGTGCTAATTTTGTCCTTGGTAAATTTAGCTCCGAAGAGAAAGATCAACTCCCAAACCTACTTCTAGAAACTAACGCCGTACTTAGCGAAATCATCCATGGCCAACCACTAAACCCCGAAACCCGCACCTTCTTAGTTTGACTGAATCGACCACCGACTAGGCGTATTTCAAGCTTGAGCTAGTTTGGTTATCTCTACGCGGAGCGCAAGCTAGCTGTACTTTATAGTACAGCGGCGCGCACCGTAAGTAGAGAGAACCGAAATAGCCAAGAGGCTAACTTGTTAGCCGCCGTGAAGTGCGCCAACAAATAAAAGAGCCTCTAGAGGGGGTGGGCACCGCTAGAGGCTCATTACAGGGGACGTATACAACGAAGGGACAGCTGTCCACCAACAGCTCCCACCAGAGTACCTCCCCGATGGATCTTATTGAGGCATGAGAACATTTTTCCGTAAGCGAAGATTTTTGTGGCCAGATTAGATTATAAATTGTGAGGCATATCGACAGATATGTTGAGCAATTTTAATTTGATATGGACCAGAAATAGCGCTTTCGGGAAATGGAATCATGTCCCAATAAGATCCTGTATACACCCTTCAACCCACCCGAGCGAAACATCATTGTCTAGATAGTCAATACGGACATGTGTCTTCCCGCCGAGGCGGGGAATCTTTGGGACTCGCTTTGATTCGGGGACACAATCTGTCGAAACAGACGGTGTCACTAGTTAAAGGGATTAGTTTGTTTTAGAACGTGTCACTCCCGAAGGAGCAGACGAACATATAAGTGGAGGGTAACAACTTAGATATTGTCGTTCTAAAACAATCTAACAATTTGTTAGAAGGTGCTTAAGCATAGGAATACTATACTTACAAGTTGCTATACTATCAAATAAGTGTCTATGTGTCAATACTTTTTCATACATTTGTCATTATTCCAAATATGCATCTTTACTATATAATTTCACTGTAAAAGGCGCTGTAAAAGGAGGAATTGGAATGATAATAAATACCTGTCTACTTGCTGACGATAATTATCCAAATCTACTAAAACAAATACCTGACGCACCAAAACAGTTTTACTGGACTGGTGGCGACCTAAGTAGCCTTTGCAATCAACCTTGCGTTGCGATAGTAGGCAGTCGCAAGGTGACGCCGTACGGTCGTCTGGTAACAGCAACTCTGGCTAGCGAGCTTGCTCGACTTGGCGTAACCATAATTAGCGGGCTAGCAATTGGCGTGGACTCTATTGCACACAAGTCTGCATTAGACGCCGGCGGCAAAACCATTGCTGTTCTGCCAAGAGGTCTAGATAAAATTTATCCGTCGTGCCATGCAAATCTTGCTAACAGAATTATAGATAGCGGTGGAGTCTTGATGACCGAATACCCACAAGGATCGGAACTTTATAATTTTCAATTTTTAGCACGCAACAGAATAATCGCTGGCCTTAGTTTGGGAGTAGTCGTAACAGAAGCTGCCGAGAGAAGTGGCAGCCTTAACACTGCTAATTTTGCTCTTGAGCAAGGCAGGGAGGTGCTGGCTGTGCCTGGGAATATTACCAGTCCTTTGTCTAAGGGTACAAATAATCTAATTAAAATTGGAGCAACGCCAATCGACAATGCTCAGGATATTATAGACAATCTAAATCTATCCTTCGATCTATTGAAAGTAAACCCGGCGGATAATCTAAATGATCTGGAGATAATATTAGTTTCACTTATTGGGGAGGGAATAGCTGATTCGGAGGCACTGTTTGCTCGCAGCGGGTTAGACACGTCTCAGTTCAGCCAAACATTAACGCTACTAGAATTAAACGGTAGAATTAAAAATATAGGCAATAACAATTGGTCACTCTAATTATAAGTCCGCTATACTTAATAGTATGGAAACTAAATCTCTAGTCTGGATAGGACTGACCATTGGTTCGATAGTTGGCAGTGGACTTGGCAGCCTATTGGACAGTGGTAATTATTTTGGAGTCTGGGGCATAGTCCTAGGTGCTCTTGGAGGCATAGCTGGCATCTGGGCTGGCTACAAAATCGGCAACAACTAAGCTATTAGCTCAAATTTTAAATAGTTTGCAATTATATTAATAATCACGTAACCTTGCAGGTTGTTGGTGAAGTCAAAATAAAAGACCCAACTGTTAAAGCGTTTAAGGTATACTAGAACATACATGGCAAAAAACTTAGTAATCGTAGAGTCACCGGCTAAAGCCAAAACTATCGAAAAATTCCTCGGTAAAGATTATGTCGTCCGAAGTAGCTTCGGTCATATTCGTGATTTACCAAAAAAAGGCCTTAACATCGACAAAGACAACAACTTTGCACCTACATACGAGGTCAGCGCCGATAAGAAAAAAGTGGTCGCAGAGCTCAAAAAATTGGCGGCTGGAGCAGACGTCTGGCTCGCATCAGACGAAGACCGTGAAGGTGAGGCGATTGCTTGGCATTTAACTCAAGCCCTCAAACTTGACCCTAAAAAAACTAAACGAATAGTCTTTCATGAAATCACAAAACCAGCTATTGAAGAGGCCATAAAGAACCCTAGAACGGTTGATATAAATCTTGTAGACGCACAACAAGCACGGCGCATTCTCGATCGCTTAGTTGGATACGAATTATCACCAGTACTATGGAAGAAAGTCCGCGCCGGATTATCAGCCGGAAGAGTCCAGTCTGTTTCTGTAAGACTAATCGTAGAGCGTGAGCGTGAAATACGAGAGTTTACAGCCGTCAGCTCATTTAAAGTTACTGCGATATTTAACGTTGACGGCGAAGAATTAAAGGCCGAACTAGATACTAAATTTAAAAGCATTGAAGAGGCGCAATCATTCTTGCAGTCATGTATTGATGCCACATTCACGGTTTCAGCAGTAGACAAAAAACCTGGCTTTAGGTCACCAAGCGCACCATTTACGACAAGTAGCTTACAGCAAGAGGCAGCTCGTCGATTAGGTTATGGCGTGAAGCAAACAATGATCTTGGCGCAGAAACTATATGAAAACGGTCACATAACCTATATGCGTACCGATAGCACTATCCTATCGACAATAGCCGTTGATGCAGCCAAGAATTACATAACATCCAATTTTGGCGAAAACTACAGCAAACTTCAGCAATACAAAACCAAAAACTCTAGTGCACAAGAAGCTCACGAAGCAATTAGACCTACTAATTTCAACGCATTAGAAGCAGGTGATGATGGTCAGCAAGAAAGATTATACAAACTCATCTGGCAACGAACACTTGCTAGCCAAATGGCTCAAGCCAAAACAGATAAGACAGAGATTAAAATATCTGCTTCACCTAAATTTAAGAACTTATTTTTAGCTAAAGGCGAAATCTTAACATTTGATGGATTCTTAAAGGTTTATGGTGGAGGCAAAGACGATACACTATTGCCAAATGTCAGCAATGGACAACAGCTTGAGCGACAACAAATTCTGGCAACCGAGACATTTAGCCGAGCAGGCGCCAGATACTCTGAAGCAAGTCTTGTAAAGAAGCTAGAAGAACTAGGCATTGGCCGACCAAGTACCTACGCACCAACTATTAGCACCATCCAGGCCAGGGAATATGTCACCAAGTCAGACCTAGAAGGTGATGAGAGAGAAATTCGTGAATTAGTATTAGAAAAATCTACAGTCGAACAAAGATCATCAACTGTAATTACAGGCGCAGACAAGAATAAACTAATCCCGACACATCTAGCAGAAGTCGTGACTGACTTCTTGGTGAAATATTTTGGAAGTGTGCTCGACTACGACTTCACCGCCAAGGTTGAAGCCGGTTTTGACCTTGTAGCCGAGGGCAAACAAGAATGGCCAAAAATGATCGGTGACTTCTACAAGAACTTCCACCCATTAGTAGTTGAGTCAGAGGGCGCCAGCAGAAAAGAAACCTCACAAGCTAGACTACTCGGCGAAGACCCTAAGTCAAAACGTCCAATGTACGCGCGTTTTGGAAGATACGGAGCCATGCTGCAAATCGGTGAAGTAGAAGACGAAGTTAAGCCAGTATTTGCGCCTATGCCAGCAGGAACAGCTATTGAGAGCGTGACATTCGAGCAAGCACTAGAAATGTTTAAGTTACCACGAACTGTCGGCCTCACCGACGACGGCCAAGAAATGAAGGCTAATATTGGCCGTTTTGGACCTTATGTCGTAGTTGGCAAAACATTTGTTTCTATCAAACCACTCGACCCTATGACCATTACTCTTGTTGAGGCCAAGGCTTTATATGCTGCAAAATTAGAAAAAGACGCCAATAAATATATAGCTGAATTTGCTAGTGGCATAAAAATAGTTAACGGGCCCTACGGACCATTTGTTACTGACGGCAAGAAGAACGCCAAGATTGATAAAGAAACAGACCCTAAGGGCATCACTGAAGCTGTAGCAAAAGAAATGCTAGCTGCTGCACCTGCTAAAGGCAAGGGCAGACGCTTTACAAAACGCAAAGCCAAGAAATAGTTTCTCGCTCATTAAGCATCAACGCACTCTTATATATTAGCTAGCGGTAGAATATTACTAGTATTATTCAAGTAATATGGTAGAATATACGCTTATGAGTACCGGTGAGACCAACTTCGATTATGAATTATCCTTGCCAGAACAGAGGAACCTTCTTAGACATATGGCGAAAATCGCTATTGATTTATTAGGCGAGCCAAACCCCGAGTCTGCTCGTGATATCAAGGAGCGACGCCTAAGGGATGGTCAATTTGCCAGAATGACAAGAACCATAATCGAGGTTGATGATAATCCAGTTGGCATTCATAACGAAATGGATATTTTCGTTCCTGAGAGATTAGTTTATAAAGCTAGTGGTGAGGATGAAGAAGAGTTTTCCCCTGGTTATATGGATGAGTCTGACGACGAAAGCACAGAAGATACCTTGAGATACGAAGGCCGCAGTTATACATTATCTACCGACCATTTTAGAAACACCATTTTTAAATCAGAGGGTATAGGCCAATTATGCGTTAATGCTTTTGGCGACTCTAGAATAGAAATATCAGAATATTATCAAAGCAGAGTAGATGTGGATTTCTCGCAATTAAGCGAAATCGATGAAATGGTATCTCCGTCATCTAAACCATTTGCTAGTGATTATTTAAGAGTTATCGATGCAACCAAGCTTTTAAGAGGAACTAAGTAGATAATATGGAAAATATGCCAGAAGATAATTACAGAAGCAACCACAGGCGCTTAATAAACGAGTGTGAAATAGCTATGAAAAAAGAGAAGATGAGCGGTCGCACAACTAACCAATATACTACTAGTGATAGCGAGGAAGCGTGCTTTAGATTGGCTGACGACTTTGAGAGACTGCATCAACTACACAGTCAAACAAATGTACTTGATGAGCTTGAGGGATTTGAAACTTCTGTGAAGCCTGACAATGATTTAATCCTAGAAAGCCCTTCAATAAATGTTGAATTTGATGACGTGATTTACGGCTTAGACATGCTAGGACCGGTAAAAGTGCAGTATTTAACTATCACGCCAGACGAAAACCCTACAAGATATAGCACTGAAGATGAGGAAGATACCTATGCCGGACCACACCTGATCTTCACTTTCGAAATGCCAGAGAACAGCCACCTTGAATCGGCGATTTACCTTGGCTCAATCGCATTAAATACCGCCGTAGTATCCAATCAGCATAAGCCACGAATGATGAATTAGACGTGGCTCTTGTAGGGCTAATCGTCATAATTATTTAGATTTTTGGGCATTTATCCACTAATTGCACTCTGAGCAAGAAGATTTCGTTGTGATATTAGGATACCATGTATTGAGCTTATGCATCCAATATGTGCTAGAATAAGTTCAGCAAACCCTATGTTTGACTTATAAAAATTAAAGTGATATAATCTAGTTTAATACGCAGTTATTAATGTGCTTATATCAGAGAAGGCGACGACTATGACAGACAAGACAGTGACTACTCAAACTTTAGACATCGAAGCTATTATTAAAGACGTCCTAGCTACAATTGACCGAGAACGTGAGCGCGAGATTATAAGCCGCCGTTTTGGTCTATACGACCGCAAAGAAACCCTCGAACAGATAGGCGAGCTTCTTGGTATTACTAGAGAGCGCGTGCGTCAGCTAGAAAAGGCTGTTATGACTAAACTGCGTGCATCTGCTGAAAAAGATCTACCGCACATCAATCAAGTACAGGCTGAGTTTACCGAAGTACTATTATCAACAGGGAAGGTTGCTCGTATTAGCGAACTCGGCTCTCGCACAACAGATGAGAACAATCGCCTAGACCAAGCTCGTGTATCCTTCTTGGCACAACTTAGTCCTAAATTAGCAGTTATCGACGACAATGACCACTTCTTCTTGGCAGTAGGGCAGAAGAGCGAGCACGACGAGAAGTCAATCCGTAACCAAGTAGATAAAATTATCACAGCAATCAAAACAATCGGAGAACCGATAACTATTGATGTAATTGCCGATAAAGTTAGCGACAAGGATGTTAAGCACGTGCAGGCATTAGCTAGCATATCTAAAGACATAGCTACACTAAACAACCGTTGGGGACTTATCAAATGGCCAATGGTCAATCCAAAGAACATTCGCGACAAAATATATGTTATTTTGCACGAACATGGCAAACCACTCCACTTTAATGAAATCTCAAAGTCTATTAAAGATTCTAGCTTTAAGCGTAAAGATGTAACGACTCAGGCTATTCATAACGAGCTAATTAAAGACAAGCGCTTCGTACTAATCGGACGCGGCATATACGCTCTAAAAGAGTGGGGATACGACAAGGGTACAGTAGCTGATGTTATTGTTAAGGTTCTAAAAAAGGCCGGAGAACCACTTCACAGAGACGAAATCGTTAAGCGAGTTCTAAAAAGCCGCCACGTTAAAGAAACTACTATTCTGCTTAACCTACAAGGCAAGGCTCAGTTCAAGCGCGTTGCTAAAGCAACTTATACGATCGCCGACGCTAAGTAACTAAATATCATGTCAGAACTAGATCCAATTGAAAATCCTGACATATTAATACCAGACCGTGGTACTAGCTCATATATGGGCCTAGAGTATGCTGACGGTGGAGAATTGCCAGTACCTGACAAATTACACCGCCTAGTTTTATGGGATGCTGTTAAGCTAAGTGAAAAGAATATTAAGAACTCTATAAAACAGGGTGATTTAATAAAACATACATCCAGGTCGCTACGAAATGCCTACCCAGTGAATACTGATCACAACGTGATCGCCAAAAAATCATTGAGTGACTGCGTGATTGATGGACTAATAGATTACAATGAGTCAGACGATAAGATGTCTCCAGCTTACTACGATAATACATCTGGAAGCTATATTGGACCGTCTCGCGTACAATCAAGAGAGTATAAAATAACACCTTTTGGACTATACATAGCTGCTGAAAGCGCTAGAAGAGTAGCAGTAGCCGAAGATACGCACGCTACTACTCGAAGATCAGCATTGAACATACACAGAATAGCAGCCGGAAGACTCATTACCTCAGCCATGGAAGATCGATCCAACTCCTAAACCAGCTCAAAAATAAAACGTACAAAATACGAACATCAAATTAGTAGACGGCAGCAATAGATAAAGCGCCATAATATGTAAATACACGCATTCTTTGTACTAACAGGCAATATAGCAAAAATTATAAAATTCGTCATGAATTAGAAGAAAACAAACAGAACAAAGGATCGATACATGGGTCAAAGGCAAGCTATGCACAACGTCGCACAATGTATATTTTGCGACTCTAATATAGTATATAGACTTGATAACTCATACGTCCCTAACAGGGAAGTTTTGTGCATAGTACTGCCATAAAGGTATAGTTATGATTCTAAATATAAGTTAACGCCGTGTCAGCGCCTTACTAATACGTGCATCACACTCTGCCGTTGGGGGCCATTATAATTTTTACGACGTCTCAATAGTTTTCCACAACGTGTATATTTGACTTTTTATCACTTCCATATTGTGTTATATGTTTTTGCTATCTCCCCCACTATCTCGTGTTTTTTCAATTATTTGACATATTTCATTTTCGTTATGTTAGTATAGTTTTTTACATTTTCCACTATTATTTGAAATGTGTACATTTTACGAACATCAAGGGGAGAGTGGGGCAAAATAGATACTTTTAGACTATGTATATAATTGTAATACATGCTGCTAACTTCTTGTGAATGATTGCTTCAGACCCCCTGACCAAGCCCCTCCCCTGTATACAAAAGAAAATATATTCTATTAACGGTAGAATGCCCTGTCTTCTATTCTGACATCCACATATTCAGCGGGTGTAGCACCGTCTTTGGCTAAACGCTTAGAGAGGGCTAGGAATGCGCCTGCCGAAGTTTTTGGGTCGTTCTGCATATCAAACTTTATATAGTAATTAAAGCCTTTTAGCTTTATCTGAACCTGGTTAATTATTGGGGGTAAGGTCACAGAAGATACCTGCTTTTTATTTAGGTTCAACTGAGTAACCAAAACTGAGATAAAATCAACCTGTTGACTGGTGAGCACGCCTTTGCCGATCTCAACAGTCAGACTACTTTCGTCGTTAACAATAGGCAGCTTAATGTTATCAAAACCAGTGATGCTTGAAGCTCTGGCCATGACTACGCCATTAGCATCCAGCACATACACTCCTTGCTGACTCGTCAATGCCATTGCAGGCTGTTTAGCGACAATACTTATCACAGGTTGATTACCAAATATAGGCAGATTAACAGAAACTTGGCCTAATTCAGGAAATTCAGCCATTATTTCGTTTTCAATATTCACAGTATTTATAGTTATCCTATCTCTGTTAAATATAGACCCTCCTAATATTCTCTCGGCAGACTTCTGATAATCAGCTTTGTTTCTATAGAAAGAAAAATCACTTGTACCGTTAACGGATATTAGTTTTGGGGTTGTACTAAGAATGCTTAAATAGCCGACGGTCACTAAGATAATTAAGGCTATCACTTTTAGTGGCAATTTTCTGAGTAAAGGATACTTTTTCGATACTATACTTCTTGCAGGGTTGCGTACGGCCTGGGCATCTCGACCGCCTAGCCGAGACGAATGAAAAGGTACATTACTGCTTGTTGTAACTTTTACTAATGGTGACCTTTCCCTGCCCACATGACGCTTCGATCTAAATTTCATTTTTTGAAACTTTCAGGAGTATTTCCGCCAAATCTACTGCAGCATTAGGCATATTAAAACTATGTAGCTTTAAACCTAAATCATGCCTAGAGTTCTTGTTATCTAATAATTCTTTTACTACGAAGCGCAGCATAGATGGGTCTTTTGCGATTTGGTCCTCTGTGACTAATCTTATAGCCCCAGCGTCCGCTAAAAAACTAGCATTCTTGGTTTGATGACCGCCAGTTAAATTAGGATTAGGTACGACAACGCATGCTTTTGACTGAGCTGCCATTTCTGCCATATGAGTAGCCCCTGCCCTAGAAATAACGACATCTGCGACGGCGCTATAGGCATGGAGTTCGGTCGTAAATCCTAGCACTTTAACTCTGTTTCTTAGCTCACTGGGTAAATTACTGTCGTAGTATTGCTCTACATCTTTTTCTTGAGTGCTTCCACTTACGTGAACGATGGCTAAATCTGGATATTCTTCTAATAGGTCTCTAGATATAAGCTGCACTCCATTGTTTAGTCTTAACGCTCCAAGCCCACCACCTGTGACCAATATAACTTTGTCATACTTATCTAGACCAAGCTTCTTGCGATAACTACTTACGAGATCCGCTGATAGCTTGGTGTAAAGCGCCGTAATCGGTACGCCAACGTATTTAATCTTTTCCTTGGGATATTTGTACAACTCAGCTGGCATAGCAACTGCGTGCACGCTTGCCCATTTTGCTATTAAACGATTAGCCAACCCTGGGATCGCATCAGAATCATGGGTCACATACGGTATATGCTTCATGGCGGCGGCTAGACCTACTGGCAACCCAACGAATCCTCCTTTTATAAAAACAGCATCTGGTTTGATTTTAGCCAACAGGCTCATGCTCTGAACAAAACCCACCTTAACCTTAATCATATCTCTAGCGTTTTTAAATGTAGTTGGCGCGTCTAGTAATTGCTTAATGCCCTCGCCGTGATAACGACGGAATTTGCCTGCGCTAATACTATATACTTTGTCTATAAAAGGAGAGCTTGCTGGCAGGTCTGCGAACTTGTCACCTTTTTGCCCAATATAAATCAACTTTATGTTCGGCTCGATCTTTTTTAATTGTTCAGCGACTGCCAGAATTGGGGTGATATGCCCCCCTGAGCCGCCGCCGACTAAAACTATCGTCATTGCGATTTCCTTCCGAGTCATTATTGGTGATTAAGCCATATGTAGTATAGCGCGAAACTTGAAAGGCTATGCCTATTGCGGCGCTAACAAATATAATACTTGTCCCACCTGAACTGATAAAAGGCAGCGTTATACCTTTTAGCGGCAACAAACCTATCATCGCACCGATGTTTATTATTGTTTGTGTGCTAAGCCAAGCTAGAATCCCTGTAACTAGGAATCTACTGTATGTGTCCGTCGAATGTTCGATAATCTTTTTCAGCCTGCTAAAGAATGCAACAAAAAGTGCTATAAGTACCGTCGTGCCGACAAAGCCAAACTTCTCAGCAAATATAGCAAAAATTGAATCATTGGCAGCCTCTGGCAAATAACCATAGGCCTGAACGCTACGACCAAGACCCAATCCAAACATTCCGCCCGAACCTACAGATATTAAGGCTTGGCATGCTTGATAGCCAGTAGTTAGGCAATCCTGGTTTGGATTAAGATATGTATTGAGCCTTTCTCTTCTATACCCCGATCCTAGCACCAATACAACCACCGCCACACCAACGACTCCTGCGATAACGGCTAATTTCTTAAGAGGTAGCCCGGCTACATATATCATTGTTCCCATTATCGCTATAATTACGCCTGTAGAACCTAGGTCGCTCTGCACTTTACCCACTACGATCGCTACCAATACGAGAGCAATAATTAGTGGTTTAAATGATTTTTGATAGTCATTAATTTCACCTGTTCTAATTCTGTCTGAAAGGAACCCTGCAATCCAAATAAGTAAAGCAAACTTAATTAGCTCTGCAGCCTGGAATGATATTCCGCCAACTTGTATCCATCTATAGGCACCATTTACTCTTTCACCGATAACTCTAACGGCTAAAGACGCAATACCGGCCGTAATGATCAAAGGCCTTTCAATGTGCCTCCAGGTCTGAATAGACATATTGGAAACAACTATAAAAGTGAACACGCCTAAAGCTATAGCTATCAATTGTTTACTGACATAGTAGTTTTCGGTAACGTGTTTTTGAACGCTTAATCCGGGACTTATGGCGTAGACAACAATTAGTCCAATCATCATTAAAACTATTGAAATAACTAAAAGCCAATAATCTGGATGATGTTTTCGTCTTTTTGCCTCACCAGAAGCTAATATTGGTCGGCGGCGAGGCCTCATTATTATATATACCTACCAATTATGAAGGCGGCTAAGCCTGCAACGGCAGCAACTTGTCCTATGACCCAAAATCTCATAGTAACCTTGGTTTCAGGCCATCCAGATGCCTCAAAATGATGATGTATTGGCGATATCTTAAATATTTTTTTGCCATTTCGTAATTTTTTCGATGCTACCTGTAAAATAACTGATCCTGCTTCTCCCACGAACACTATTCCAATAATTGGAAGTATTAGGGCTGTATCTGTTAATAAGGCCACTACACCCAGGGCAGTTCCTAGTGCAAACGAACCTACGTCACCCATGAAGAAGCGGGCTGGATATATATTAAACCAGGTATACGACAACAAAGATCCTACTATAGTCATACAAAATGCCGCGATACCGTATCTACCCTCTAGAAATGCGATTACAGTATAGGCGGAGAATGCGTTAACTGTTAAGCCGCCTGCTAGTCCATCTAAGCCGTCAGATATATTTACGGCATTGGCTGTAGCAACAACTACTAAAACAAATAGTGGCACAATTAACCACCCGATAAATAGTTCAGCCGAGACAAATGGTACGTGAATGGAGTCGACTCCTAATTTTACATAGAACCACAGCCCGCCTACTAATGCTATTGCTGTGATGAATCCTAGTTTAATTTTAGACGGCAAACCAGCTACACCCTGTCCAGTTCCACGAATATTAATAAAATCGTCAATCAAACCTACGAGTCCTGCTCCTACAAATGCAGCTAAAGGCAGCCAAGTCTCTGATCTGCTCAAGTTCGTAACGACCGTAATAATCGTAACTGTAACTACAAAGATAATTCCCGCCATAGTAGGGATATTTCTCTTGTGCTTTTCGGCATGAAGACTATTAAAAACTTTGGCTACTTCACCAGTTATAGTGTTTTGACGCGCCTTCTTCCACCACTGTCGCTTATAAGCTAAGTTAGTGTAGAGCGGAGTTAATAACATGCTCAGCGAAAATCCGAGACTTCCGAGAAGTAATATGCGTATTACAGATCCAGTATCAACAGCAAGTATCAGAGTTTGTGTATTCATTTTATGCCTTTATATTTGTTTATACTTACCATTATATAACCTATTGCCCTTTTGGTGTTACGCCAAAATTATCAATTAACATATTTGTTACATTGGAGAATATTGGGGCGGCAGCACGGGCACCAGCATAACCAGATATTTTTGGCTCATTAACACGCACTACTATAACGTACTGAGGCTTGTCCCCTCCAACAAATCCCGTAAACATACCATTGAATTTATCGTCATAATAGCCACCTTCGGGCTTATGAATTTGTGCAGTACCAGTTTTTCCTCCAACGCCGTATTGAGTTCTTAGCACTGGCATGCCATAAATATTGTGGTTTTTCTCGACCGTGTATTCCATTAGGTTCTGGATGATTCTTGATACTTCTGGCTTGACTACATCAGACCTAATCTTTTCTGATTTCTTTGCTGTGAATACACCCGCTCCATCTGTTAAACCATCAACCAACCTTGGCTTATAATAACTGCCACCATTTAACACACTTGATATTGCAGCTGCTAATTGCAAAGGAGTCATGGTAACTCCTTGCCCAAAAGCCGTGTTAGCATATTGAAGATTAAGACCAAAACCTTTAATTGGATCGGGCACCACTCCTTCAGACTCGTAACCCTGCTCTATGCCCGTCAACCTGCCAAAACGATAATGATCAGCCATATAATCATGCCAAACAGTACGTGCCTTGATATTGATTTCTCCTCCGCCCATTTGCATTAACAACCAAGTAGCTCCTGTGTTTAGTGACAACTGGAGGATATCCGAAACGCTTCTTACTCCAGCCCCACCATCCTCTTCTATATTAGTAATCTTATAACCGTCAATATTGTAAAAACTTGGGTCATTGTATGTTGAATCTTTGCTTACTACCCCTTTGTCTAGTGCAGCAGCGGCAGTTAGCACCTTCATAACCGACCCAACCTCTAAAGGCGAGCTTACAGAATCGTTATTAAAAACGTTACCATCCTCAACCTTAAAGTATTCTGCAGGATTATAGGACGGAAAATTTGCCATAGCTTTTATTGCACCATTATTCGGATCCATGACTATCACACTTCCAGACTTAGATTTAGCAGCATCTAATCCTGCTTTAAGTATATCCTCAACTTGTTTTTGCATAGAAATATCCAGTGTCAGCAGTACTCTTTTACCTATTTTTGGCTCGGTAATAATATTGTCAGTATTTGTAACTAACGGCACTCCCTGAGCGTCAGTAATCGCCTTTAGCTCTCCTGGCACTCCCTTAAGATCATTTCCAAGAGCCTGCTCTATTCCATACTTGCCCTCACCATCTTCATTTACAAATCCTAATAATTGGGCGGCTAGCTGTCCCTGAGGATATGTCCTATAAGACTCATCCCTTAGACCGATACCTTTATAATCAAGTTTAGATATTTTATCCTTTTGTTCTTTAGATAACTTTTTGGCTAATACTGAATACCTAGTCTTAAGCTTCATCTTCGTAACATAATCGTTAGCATTGCCTCCGATGATTTGCTGCAGTGCTATTCCTACCGAGTCGTGATTTGTAATAAATTTTGGATCTGCAAATAATGTAAATTTTGTCTCATTGAGCACTATGGGAATAGTATTTTTGCCTTCATGAGCAGAAATTATGCCTCTTTCAGCCTTAATCTCGTATTCCTTAAGTTGACCCTGTAAAGCTACCTTTTTATAATAGTCGTGTTTGATAATTTGTAGAAAGAAAAGCCTGATTATAAATACACCCATCACTAGCAGCAGAACGGCATACCAAAAACGAATACGTATAGTCGTAGACCTTATGTCGCTAGATATTTGCTTATGAGGTAACCGCATTAGTTATATTATAGACTAGTTCGTGAGTGTTGCTGAAGGAGCTACAGATACTAAACTTGAAGCAACAGTACTGTTCTTGACTCGATCTAGAGCCTGCAATCTTGCTGAGGCTACTTCGAGTTGATCATGCTCTTGAGCTAATTTAGTCTGCTGTTCTCGTAAAAAATTAATTCTGTAACCGTATGTATTTGCTTTTGTAACTTGTGTGAGATAAAGCAGCCCAAGCACACACATTAGAACTACTAGGATAATTGTGTTACTTATAGGACCCAACTTACTACGAGTGTTTTTATAACTTGTTGAATTCTGATTTCGCGGTGTAAATTGACGGCGACCTACTGCTAAAGAACTTGAATATGTCATATTTTTGTTTTTGTTTCTTTTTATTTTTGATGACTAAGACCTAGTGCTAGCTATTTTTGCAAGCACTAGGTCGTTATCTGTGAACTAAAGTACTCTTACGTGTACTTTAAAGGCACGGGAAGCATTTTTAACCTGGATTGGCATAATACTCTTCCTTTCTTTATTTTGTTTTTATTTTAAATACGGCTCGAAGTTTTGCACTTCTTGCTCGTGGATTGGAAACTATTTCATCTGGATCACCCACAACAGGTTTTTTGGTAAGTATTTTGATGATCGCATCGTATGTGTCGCTGCCGTATTCGGCAAACGCATTTTTGACTAGCCTGTCTTCTAAGCTATGGAAGCTTATTATTGCAAGCCGTCCACCGGGTTTAAGCAATTGTATCCATAATGGTATCGCCTGCTCAATTTGTCTAAGCTCATCGTTAACTTCAATACGTAACGCCTGAAAGACTCTTGTTGCTGGATGTACTTTGCTCTTACTGGGACCTGCGCTTGCGATTACAGCGGCTAAATCTTTTGTTGTATGCAGAGGTCTATTTTGAACTATATGACGTGCAATTTTGAAAGCTTTTGGTTCTTCACCGTATTGCAATATAACCTTTGCTAAATCTGACTGACTATAGCTATTAACTATCATGTCTGCTGTCAGCTTTTGACTCTGATTCATTCGCATATCCAGTGGACCATTATTATTAATGGAAAAACCTCGGCTAGCAATGTTAAGGTGCGGTGACGATACCCCTAAGTCTGCAAGTATTAAGTCAAAACTTTGATTTTGATCTATTAATTCTTTTGTAGAACCTAGAAAGTCGCCGTGACTTAATGTCACATTATCGCTCTTAAATTTGTCCTGCAGATAATTTATCGCATTGATGTCGCGATCTACTAATACTGCCGGTCCATTTAATGTGCGTCCAAGTATTTGCTCGGCATGTCCGCCGTATCCTGCCGTTAAGTCCAGATAATTATCTCCTGGCTTTGGGTCTAGATACTGAAGAACTTGCTCCATCAATACTGGAATGTGTTCGCCTGACTCCCCTAAAGGTTCGTCAGTGGTGTTTTGTTTTTTTGGTGTACTTTTTTGCATATATTTATTTTAGTTTTTATTTTAGCAAGGTCACCTAATCAGCAGCCAACTTTTTTGTTTTTTTGTAGTTTTTGTTTTTGTTGTTATGATCTTTGCCTTGTATGTAAGAGACGTCTTGCGGGTATTACCCCTTAAGATTTCCTTTACTGGTAAAGATCAAAAGTTTGAGAGACTTGTGTGAGGTGGAGTTTTGGGAGGTGTTTTTTTGAGTAAGGTGCGAAGGTTTTTATAGTGGTTCCTTTTTATTCCCACTTGTTGACTGCCAAATAGCTAACCTTGGAGGTAGATATTTAATGATTGATCTTGTAACTTTTTAATAAATTGTTAAGGAACTGGCCTGGACCGATTATTTATTTTTCGGATGCCATTATTCGCCAATACTTACCAACACCAACTGCTACGACATCTCGGTCGATGCCTGCGTAATCCAAAAGATGTTGTTCGATTGTGATGCGACCCTGCTTGCCGTCTAGAACTGTTTCTACTTTACCCATTCGGAATTGAACATTTAAGTCGGCGATTCTCTCGTCAAGGATGTCTCCTTCGAGCTTCGGCTCAACTTGTGCATTCCATACCAATTTTGGATAAAGGTGCAGGTATTTTCCGAAACCTCTGGTCATTACCGCTCCGTCCGCAAATACAGCTCTTAATTCTGCTGGAATCGTTAAACGCCTTTTGTCGTCTAACTTGCGTTCAAAGTAATCGGTGATTGCCATTGGTCCCTTTTCTCCGCGAACTAGTGGTTTTTATATTTTTGTTTTAGGTAGCTTGTTTTTGTCTACCTACGATTACCCACTGACATGAATATACTACCCACGCTCACCCACTACAAGTACTTTATTCACTATTTCTACCCATTATTCATAAAGTTATCCACAGAAGCTGTTTATCCACAGAAAAACACTACATATGGTGTACACTACTCATCCCTATTACGCTAACGCTAAATTCATTTTAAAAGAATATTTAATGAAAATATTCTTGGTAATACTGCGAATTATAAAAAGAAATAACAGACGAAAACTATAGCTGGCAAATACGAACTAATTCACGAGCCAAAATGTCATTATTGTGACGAATTAGACTGCGGCTATGTCCAATTGGATCTGCATTTTTAATTTCCTCAGATATTAAGGTGGTAGCAATCAATGGCAGCCCTATTGCCTTGTATTTTTGATGTGATAATTTTTCAAGATCGAATTCCACCATGAACTCGCCTTCGTTAGAGTATTTTCTGAGCATTGCCGGCGTAGGTTCGTCTGTATTATAGATAACATAATCAACTACTTGCGCTCCGATGAATCTTTCAATCTCTGATACGTAATCGTGTACAAAAAAATCATCTGTTTGTAGTGGCTTAGTTACTAAGTTACAGACGTAAATAATAGTAGCTTTTGTATCTGTTAAAGCTTTGCTGACCCCGTCTACTATAAGTGCTGGAGCAAGACTTCCATATAAGTTTCCTGGAGCAATTACCACCACATCGGCTTCAAGAATAGTCTGCTCTGCAGCAAGAGTAATTTTTGCCTTGGGTTCAAGCACAATTTTAGGGCGTCTAATTTTGCCAAAATCCATCTGCCCAATCTTAAACTCTCCTTTAGTCTTGGTGCCGTTTTCGTCGTAAATAACTAGATGGCTCTTGTCTGTAGTTATCGGCAATACCGTACCTTGAATACGTAAAACTTTGCTAGCTAAGTCGATAGAATCTTGGAAATTATTTGTCATTTTTTCTACGGCACTTAAAAATAGATTTCCAAAACTATGACCTTTAAGTGTCCCCTCGTCGAATCTGTAATTGAACAACTCTCTAAGTTGGGATGCGTCACTTAAAGCGACTAAACATTGTCTTATGTCTCCTGGTGGCAATACACCAAGTTCGTCTCTTAGCAAACCACTAGACCCGCCATCGTCCGCCATATTTACTAAGGCGGTAATATTATTGGCATACTGCTTCAAACCACTTAGCAGCGTAAAGCTGCCAGTTCCGCCGCCAATTACTACAATTTTCTGATCAATCTTGTTCATATCAAACTTAATATTAACCGAGGTTCAATCTAATATCAAAGAGTTATTGACTTGTTTAGCTTTTCTTTATTATCAAACCGGCATACCATAAGGCGCTACTTCGCAAAGTTCGCTTCATAGAATTATGCCTATCAACTGAGATTAGACCAAATTTTGGCCACCAACCGTATGCCCATTCAAAGTTATCTAACAGGCTCCAGTGGAAATAACCATGTATCTCTACTCCTTCGCTTATTGCTCGCTCCATAGCCATAATAGTTTCTGAGATCCACCACTGTCGGTATATATCGTTCTGATCAGCAGTACCGTTTTCGGTTATGATAATCGGCGTTTTATACCTAGCCCACACTCTTAATAGTAGCGGATATATTCCTTCAGGCTCCATATACCAACCCATGTCGTTTTTTGGCGTTTTTGGATTAACGCGGCTAAAACCCTTGTAGTAATCCGTGAAATAATAATTAAAACCTATGAAATCTTGGTACCCATTAATACGATGCAAGAACCACCAATTCCAGACGTATCTCATAATTTTCGTAACCATTGAATCCAAAATGTTATGCGGGCGCTTGGCTTGAATGTTGGCTAGCTGGGCAGCGATACCAATTTGTAATTTAGGTTTTTTAGCTTTAAGTATTCTGTATGCTTGTTTGTGAGCTGAGGCAAGATTCCAATATACTCTAGCCATTGCAATAAAGTTCTTTTCTTGCGGTGGAAATTCTGCGTTTAGATAACTAAAGCTGGCATAAACATTCGGCTCATTTAAAGTAATCACGTATTCTACGCCATCGAGTAATTCGTCGGCCACCTTCTGAACAAAATTGCGCCAATGTGATAAATTATTTCTGTTTTTGAACCCGCCTTTTTCGCAAAACCAAACTGGAAGCGTCCAATGCCAAATATTCAACATTGGCTTAAGTCCTCGCTTCTTCATTTCTAATATATATTGCTTATAATGATTTATCTCTGTCTGATTCCACTCACCCTCATTTGGTTCAATTCTTGACCACTCTATTCCGAATCTAAGCGAATTAAGATTGATACTCTTAGCAATATCAAAATCTTCTTGGTATCTACTATAGTGCTCCACTCCCCTTCCCGACACATAGTTACTGGGTTCGGTGGCTTTGGTTTTTATTGTTTCCCACTCCGGTAACCAACCAAGTCTTCTGTGAGCGGTGCTAGCTAAATGCTTTGCGTTTTCTAATTCCCAGACCGTCCATTGATTATAATTATTACCCTCAACTTGATGACTAGCAGTGCTAGCGCCCCACATAAAGTCTTTCGGAAAATAACTCGGTTTTTTAGAATCCATTAGCATTATTGTATATGACATCTACGGCGAGCGATACCCTAGCCGCAAAATAATGTCGCGCAACATCTACGCCGCAGCTATTTTTTGAAGCTAAAATCTTCACCGTAATGCTTTTTGAGCCGTGAACGAATTGAACCAGGATGTCGTCCGAAAGTTTCCGTCAATATTTTGAGCTTAGCCCCAGAATCAAATAAAGTTTGTAATTTCTGATCTTCATCTTCCGACCAGGGCCTATAGGCATTTGGGTAGATTGCGCGCATTTTTTCTAACTTTTCAGACCATGTGCCGGCTACTGTCTTTTCTTTGGTTTTTTTGATTATTTTCGGCCTAGATTTTTCGGCCTCTTTCCAGTTTGATATCGCTATAGCATTTAGCTGCAAAGCCTGTTCGCTTCTTTCTCGCAAGTCTATATCAATCTGACGAGCTAAGGAGCTGACTCGTAGAGCCATGCCATTTATACCGTCCAACACTAAATTATCTAATCCTCGAACTCTAGACAACGCCACGTATCCCATTCCTTCAACAAAGGCTTTACTAAGATCAATTCTGGCAGAGTCCAATGTCATACCTTGACTCTTATGTACTGTAATAGCCCACGCTAATCTTAGAGGCAATTGAGTTAATTGCGCTCGACGTTTGTCGCCATCTACCAACTCCCAAGTATCGGGCTTGATAGTTAGTGTTTTACCATTAATTAATTTAACAATTGGAAATCCACTGTCGTCGTCAAAATCATGTACAACTCCAAGGCTACCATTAACAAATTTCTTATCCTGGCTATTTTTGATACACATTATGACCGCACCAATCTTTAACTCTAGTACCTCAGGGGCAAGACATGATCTTTTTAATTGTTCTACAAATTTTTTTGATCCTGTAGTCGTCATCTCAAATATTTTTGAATCCGTATAGAGCTCATTCAAATGCTCAAAATTAATTCCATCCACGTCAGCATTTGTGGTAAGTAGCCGCGTAGTCGAAACCCATGGATCGGCGACAGCATCGGCTCGCGATTTTAGTACATCAATTTGGCTTTGGCGCAAAACTCCGGCACGAATTCCATTTAGTATGTCCGTGTATTCTTGGTCTGCTTTTTGTCTATGCTGCTCCATTAAGTAGCACACTGCAAAAGTTTCACCCCTCCATGAATTAGACATAGTCACAAAACTACCTTGGCGAGAATCATAACGATTAATTGGCGGTAGCTGGAAGAAATCTCCACTCATAACAACTTGCAAACCACCAAAGGCTCTGTCGTTTTCTCTTATTTTGCGTGTAACCTCTTCTACTAGGTCTAGACGGAAATCATGCAACATACTAATCTCATCAATAACCAATATGTCAGCTTTGATTATTAAATCTTTTCGTTGTTTGCTCATTCGTTGAAAGAATTGATCGGGTAATTCGTCATGCACCCCAATACCTGACCAAGCATGAAGCGTAGTGCCATTTAAGTGCGTGGCGGCAAGTCCTGTCGTAGCCGTCACCGCCACGTTCTTCCCTCTTTGTCTGGCCCTATGAATAAACTTGTTCAGGGTATGAGTCTTGCCTGACCCTGCCGCACCGGTTAGCAACACAGAATTTCCTGCCTCTAGTATCGCTAATGCTTCGTCTTGCGTCATTTGTTTAGTATTCTTCCCTGTTAAGTACCGATTAGGACATTTATCAACTCCACCACTAGCTGGTACAATATTTTACCATGGCTGGATAATAATATGACGAACTTTTGCTAAAAATATATATTTTAGGGCTTGTTCTTCTGAACCTTTTTCTTGTGCGAGAAATAAGCAAGTTCACGCCTCATCTGATCGATGCGTACGATATAATTCTCAAAGGCTTTGAGCAAATTAGAGTATTGCCAGTTTGGAGTCATGATATGTAGTAGCTTATTTTGCTCTATGAGATATTCTATCAAGCCATAAAAATCACCGTCACCAGAAACGATTATTGCTTTGTCATAATTTGCTATCTCGCGCATCGTCCACAATACTAAGTCGGCGTCAATATTGCCCTTTATAGGCTTCTTCTCTTCTGGCTCCGCGCCTACATCTGCAGGCTTGTCGGTATTAACTTTATTTAAATTCTGTGTCGGTTTTAAAACTACTAAAAATCCTAAGTCGTGCATTTGCATATACATGTCTTCAAATTCGGGCATATGTCCGATGAACATATAGGCTTTAGTAACGCCATATTTATCCTGAAGCAGCTTGCGAAATTTACGCCAGTCCATCTTCCAGCCCATTTTCTGTGTGCCTAGATTAAGATTCTGACTGTCAATAAATGCGTAATTACCTTTAGGTTTCATGACTAAATAATACCACGCCGGGACTCAGACATCATCAAGCATAAACAAAATTAATGCCAATCTTAACCATACATTATATTATTTCTGGACGATGATATTGTGTAATTATGTCGCCTATGCAAACTTCTTATCAGTATTTTGGTTTCAGATATTATCATCAAGATGCCAGGTATGTAGACTCCCACAATTAGCCCAACTGGGTTGCGTAGCAACTTTACAATTCTTCCAGCTATTGTGGACCTAAGGCGCATAATTCCAGTTATTTGATGCAACCTCAGCGGCGGATCAGTAGACTGCAGATTATCCCCTTTTGTTACCAAATACCCTTCTGTAATGTTTACAGAATATACGCGGTGAGTAATTGTCTCCTGTTGATTTATCCTACTTTGAAAGCTAATGACGTCCCCCACCCTCGGCCAATTTGCCAAGGGTGAGACTACAACTAGGTCGCCAACTCTTATTTTAGGTTCCATGCTTCCAGATTCTACTGTAACCAGTTTAAAGCCCTTCAGCTCTACGACAGCCAGAAATACGCTAACTGTAACTATGCCCATAATCATTACGAGCTTAGAGAACTTAGCAACCCAGTAGAGTATGTTCTTCATATATGCCTAATTTGTTCCAGTGCCAGTAAATACAAGATCCAGGTCGCTGATCTGTGCAGTTTGCCCTATAAAGGCGTCTGCCGACATTATTGCCTGTAGCTTATATTCGGCAACCGCACTACCACTCAATGAATCCGTAAGACTAAGCCCACCATTAATATAACTATCGACTAACGCTTTGACCGTGAAGGTCTGAACGGTGCTTGTGTCCTGCCTAGTCATAACAAACGAAACTTTAGTTAGATCAACATTGCTAAGATTTACTGGGATGCTACCAATAGAAATGTGCAGTCCAAGATTAGCGTTTCCGTAATTCTTCAAATAGAATATGTTACCGTCAACTGGCGCAGCAATACCTCCAGGAATTAAATCTACAAAATTAAACCCAATGCGAGTAGATGAAAAACTTGTAGCAGAAGTTCCGATTCTTAAATCGGCGGTGGCACTAGAAATAGTGCTGTTGGTTAGTGTAGCTTGTGGACTTTGTAATGCCGCATACGTCACACCCGTCATTAATACCACCACAGCACTTATTACTCCGACAGCCCGCGATACTGCTCCCACCCAAATTGATTTTATACTCATACACCCTCCTTAATTAGTTAGTAATTTTCATACTGCGCTAACTAATTATTGGAGTCAAACATTATTCATATTGAGTTAATGTTCACCTGGTTTTGTAAGATATTTGTAAGATTCAGAACGAGTAGTACTAGTCTAATTTGTGCCCTAGGCGAGCTTTGTTAGCCCATTCATCAGCCAGTTCATTGCCAGGGTCGTCATTGTGACCACGAACCCAAACTAAGGTCGCTTTTGAGTTTCGATAAAGCGGGCAAACCTCCTGGACTATATCCAAATTCTTAATCACACCTCCCTTTTTCTTCCAACCGTTAGCCTCCCAAGATATAGACCATTTGGTGATAACATTAATCCAAAATTCACTGTCTGTGTATATCTCGCAGTGAAGATTATTGGAATCTTTTAACGCTGCAATAATAGCCAAACCCTCCATTCGAATATTGGTAGTCTCTACTTCACCACCTAATATCGCCGGCTTCATATCTCTGATAACAGAATACCCGCCCTTGCCAGGATTAGGCTCGCAACTTCCATCAGTATAATAAACAATCATTCTGTCTGTACCCTCAATTCGTTATTAATAATCATAACAGTGTAAGCATTTCAGATTCCACGATTGCTTTTTGTTATAACTGTTAAGCTTATAGTGGCAGGTATCTATAACAGTGTCAACTATCCTGCAATATTTTCGATTTTAGTTCTAGTTTGTTCGGTTGTATCACGATCACGAACTGTTACTGTTCCGTCTTCAAGCGTCTGGAAGTCAATTGTAATACATTTTGGTGTACCTATTTCGTCCTGTCGGCGATAGCGCTTGCCTATGTTGCCGTTATCATCAAATTCGCACATATAATTCTTACTCAACATGTCGTATACTTCGTGCGCTTTAGCAACAAGCTCTGGTTTATTTCTGAGTAAAGGCGATACAGCGAATTTGATAGGAGCGAGGCTTGGGTGAAGTTTTAGTACTGTCCGTGATTCCCCGTTAGCTAATGTCTCTACAGTATAGGCGTCTGACAAAACCGCCAAGAACATTCTATTCAAACCAACTGAACTCTCAATAACATGAGGTAAATAACGGGTATTACCAGTTGGGTCAAAATAAGTAAGGTCTTTGCCGCTACCCTTTTGATGTGCGCCAAGGTCATAGTCACCTCTTGCGTGAACGCCCTCGAGCTCTTTGAACCCGAATGGATACTTATACTCTATGTCATATGCTTCTTTGGCGTAAAACACTAAGTTTTCGTGTTTGTGCCATTGCATGTTTTCTTCGCGGATACCGATAGTTTTATAAAAATTCCAACGATATTGTCTAAGTTTTTCAAATTCTTCTAGTTCTGTTTCAGGATTAGTAAAGTATTGCATTTCCATCTGTTCAAATTCACGGGTTCGGAAAATAAATTGACGAGGACTAATTTCGTTACGAAAAGCCTTGCCTATTTGGGCTATTCCAAAAGGAACCTTTACGCGAGAACTGTCTACGACATTAGGAAAATTGACATAGATACCTTGGCAAGTTTCACCACGCAAGTAAACTGGGTTGTCGTCCATATCATCACTAAAATTACCAAGATTGGATTTAACCAAAAGATTAAAATTCTTTACTTCACCGAATTCTTTTTTGCCACAATTTGGACATTTGATTTCTGTACGATGCTTGTCGAATAAATTATTCAGCTGCTCGGTAGACATCTTCTCGTCAGCCTGCTCACCTAACTCTTCTAGAGTATGATCAGCACGAATACGGGTGTGACAATTATTACACTCTGCTAACGGATCGCTAAAGCCACCAACATGTCCACTAGCCTTCCAGATTTCTGGGTGCATAAATATACCGCTATCAAGGCCGACAATATCTTGCCTTTGCTGGACCATATATTTCCACCAAGCATTCTTAAGATTATTGGCAAGTTCTACTCCGTAAGGACCGTAGTCATAAACCCCAGCGTACCCTCCGTAAATCTCACTACTACCAAATACAAAACCTCGCCGCTTGGCAAGACTTACGATATCTTCTAAAGAAACAATTTTTTCGCTCATAGTTTATGGATATATTGTACCTTAAACCCTGTAAATATAGAATTCACTAACTCTTTTGAAGTCATCAATGCAGAAGCAAGGTTAATCCTAGCCTATATAATCAAGGATCTTCTCGTGCTAACGGTTGGATATATAAGAAAAGATATAGAAATAACAGTTACGGATGTCGGTTGAAGCGATCGTCGTGGGTAATCCTACGAACTTCTTTAATCTTTGCTGCTGCTTCTCGCATGTTAACAACATTTTGTGTCGTAAGGTTTTTAGGTAAATCTTTTGATGCACCAGTCATAATATCAAAAGCCTTTAACATAAACGCCCCTGCCTTGCCCGGCAATGGTCTTTCTAGTAAGGGCAATTTCTTTTCTTGCTCTATAGATTCTCGTACTATGCCGTGGGGTGGCGTCAAGTCAGTTTGTTTATAATCTAAAGGCATGGTCTCTTCTGACCAGTCATAAGGCTTATCAAGAGCTTTTCGTAGCGAAGGAGCACTTGTAATAGGTACGACAATTGAACTTTCAGGTTTAAAAGGTCGAGGTATCGCGCCTGCTGGATCTGATTCTATTGTTATTTTATTCATGATGATAGTACTATAACAAACTTAAGCGTTATTGTCAATAACCTGTCCTTAGTACTACTTAGGGATTACTATGTCTGCGACATCAAGCTTGACTACGCTGCCATATTTCGCCTGCCCCTGGAGTATTCTCGTAGCAACAACATCTTCAACTGTTTTCTGAATAATATGACGCATTGGGCGAGCCCCAAACTCAGGATCATAGCCTGCCTTTGTAATCATAGCCAGAGCAGCATCTGTAAGTTCAACACTAACACTTTGCTTAGCCAGATTCTTATTAATTCCATCGATCATCAACTTCGCTACTTGCAATAGCTCCACCTCATTAAGCGGCCTGAACAAAACTACTTCATCATAACGATTTATAAGTTCTGGCCTGAACTGTCCTGTTGAAATCAACTTATCTATCAGCGGACGCTCAAAATCTGATAATGATTCGCCGGCAGCAATTTTTTCTATAATATCATTAGAGCCCGCGTTCGAAGTCGTAATTATGATAGCGCTCCTAAATGACGCTGGACGACCATTGCTATCGGTCAACATACCCTCATCAAGAAGCTGTAATAGTAGGTTCAAAATATTAGGATGAGCCTTTTCGATTTCATCAAGTAATACAACCGAGAAAGGCTGCTTTCGTATTGCAAGTATTAGGCTCTGAGAGCTGTTCGCGCCATCGCCCAATAGACGAGACACATCACTCGCCTGCTGATACTCACTCATATCCAGCCTAATCATATTGTCACTACTACCATAATATGTAGCCGCTAATGATTTCGCTAATTCGGTTTTACCAACACCAGTTGGCCCAAGGAACAAAAAACTACCGGCTGGTCGATATGGACTAGTTACACCCGCCCGTACTCTTCGTAGTGCGCCAGCAATTGCCGATACCGCCTGAGTCTGGTTAATCATTCGTTCGTGAATTTTATCCTCTAGATTTAGCAAAACATCTGTTTCTTCCGCGCCAACTGCACCGACCTTAATGCCTAGAGTCTTTTCGATGGCCATCTGAACAGACTTGGCTGTCATGATTTTATTCTCACTATAGACTAACGACTGATCAAGCAAGCTAATGCCCTTCCCCGGGAATGCTAGCTCGCTCATATACTGCTCGCTAAGTCTATAAGCCTCTCTAATGGCTTCGTAGGTAATCAAAACGCCCGTTCTGGCTCCCATTGTCAGCGCAGTATCTTCAAGAACTTTATAGGTGCTTTCTTGTGGGGGCTCGCTAATTGTCACTACAGAAAAGTTACTGGCAAGGCTCTCATTGGTTGATTTGAGTCTTTGAAAATCGTTAGCCGTAAAAGCTGCAATAATCTTAACACGGTGTGTCTGCAAAACAGGCAGAAGTATTTGAGCCATATTAAATGCTCCGGCTCCGTCTCCAAAAAATAACTGAGCCTCGTCCAGAAATAAAATTATATTGCCTGCTTGTACTGCCTCATAAAAAATTTGAAGCATTGTTTGCTCTAGATTATCTTTTTCGGTAGACAATAGCTGTGAGGCGTTTAGACTTATTATCTGATGATGCTTTAATCCACCGTCAGTACCTAACAATAATCTTTCGGCGACAGCATGAACTAAACCTGTCTTACCTGTACCCGTCTGGCCTACTATAGCCACGCCGCCCGATCCTTGTATTAAATTATTAACAACAATATCAGACGAAGCCGCCTGAGCCAAGAAATGAAAATGCACGTTACCAAATTCAACAATTTGACTGATATTTTGACTGAATTTATTTAAAGTTGGAGTGAAGCCCATTGCCCAATCTCTCCCCATGCCACCAAAATATGGCTTAGGTAATTTAGAATATGTCAACACCCTGTCAAGCCAATCGCTAATTTCGGTTATATCGGAGCTATGAAAATTAAGTTCAGAAAGGTAGGACTTTATGCTGTCATTCGAATCAAGAAGCACAGCAACTATTGTGCCGCCATGAATTTCTTTATTCTTTACCTTATCACTAGTTCTAAATATATCTGTAGCATGCCATAGCTGGGCTGATTCTGACTCGTTTTCGCTCAGCAAATTTGCTATATCATCAACAGATATTAACATCCTATTGATAATAAATGAGCCTTCTTTAGTATTGACCGCGTCAAGCCATATCGACCTAGGACTTAAGGGCTTAGTTAAGCTCCCAAGTAGACTAGCTTCTAGTAAATCCTCTAGCTTATCACTGGCTAGATTTCCGGCGGGCATAAAAAGGTCAAACTGCTGCCAACAAGCCAGTACCGTAGAAGTTAACGCCAAAGCCAAAAATAAATAAAAAAAGCTACTGAAGTTATTTTGATAGCCAAAATATAACGTAAGCAAGCCAAAAATAAAGATACTCAGGATAAGCAGATCCCTACCAGTAGTTCCGATCTTGTTGCCTAGTCTGGCTCGTTTTGCCCGCATGCTTGATAAGTTAAGGTCTGTCATTATTTAACAAAGCCTCCAAATAGCGCCATAAATAGCGACAACGCTACTCCGATAGGTAGTAATGGCCACACTACTACTATTGCCAACCCCACTACACTACTGATGATTATCAAAATTAGACCAGTGAACAGTACTATTGACCTCACAAAAAAACCAACAGCTCTTGATACTGCATTGTCCCCTATACTTTTAAGCATCATATCAAGAGAGCCGTCACTCTCCGTTACTATTCTTTTCCAAGGAGAAAAGAGCGTCATAATAAGTATTTTGACAGAAAAAATTTGCGCAGTCGCAATAACTAATCTACGGGCACGCATAACAGTGTCCGAAAATCCAGTTCCGTACCACCAATAGAAGAACTCAAGAAACATAACCATATTGTAACGCATAAACCAATCTGTCGATAGCACTTTAGACTCTAATATGTTGAGCAACCATTGACTGGACTAGAAATAAACAATCCGGCAATACTAAATCAATATCTTTCACAGAACTAAGAGCTTTTGGCGTATTAAGGCTTATGGCCAACCGAAGCAACTTTATGTGATCCGAGCTATAGTTACCAGAAACGGCAAAAGTCATATCTTCGGAGTTAAAATCATATTTAACACCTGTAACAAGATTTTCACCGGACCTGTCGGTGTGCAGATTAGGTGAATGGCCGGTAGTATTAAGCAGTCGCAGTCCAAACCATAATCTAATACATTCAAGTCTTATCGAGCTGTCGTTTATTGCCGCTAAGGCCGTGTTCAGTAAATTGAAGTATTCTTCACCTGCCAGATCTTCTGTCACTTTATTGATATTCTTTAGCACCTCATAGCCGTACATAGTTCTATCAATATCATGAACAATTGATGAATAATGATTTATTAATCTAGCTGATATTAAAGTGCCGATCTCTCCCCTTCCAGGAATATAAGTGATGTCGCTGACACTAAATAACTCAATCCCGCCTGCCGACTTGCTCTTAATCCTTCGTACACCCTTAGCAATCAAACGAATTTTGCCATGGTCTATAGTTAGAACAGTGATAATCCTATCGGCCTCGCCAAATTCTGTGCGCGATAGTACTATTCCCTTGGTTACAATTTGGTTCATCAAAGAGCCTTAACGCCATCAGAAGATAGTACTCGCTCTACTGAAGATAGAAGATCCTGCAACTTAGTAATCGGCTTGTAGTGATATCCAGAAATTTTTAATAAGCCCCAGGATTTTGGATTTAAAGCTCCCCTACTTGGAACTACATGACTAACGATTAACAACGGTATATCTTGCCACTCTGGGTAAGATCTAAATTCATACAAAAATTCTATGCCGTTATGTATGGCTATTTCTATTTCAAGCAAGACTAGGTCGGGTATATTTTCGTCTGCACTGGTTATAGCGTCCTGAGCCGTCCTGCAATGACTTACTGAATATCCAGAAAGCTCAAGAGACGATGTATATAATTTGCCAAGAGAAATGTCTGGCTCAACCAATAAAATATGTGCCATATTAAACTAAGCTCAGTTGTTTACTTGGATTAAGCGTGGCAGCCAGGCCGCTAAATTTCTGGTGGTGAGCAACTCTTAGGCGCGTAGACATTGTTTCTAGCAAAGAATCAGCCACAAAAACTCCAGCACCACTGCCAGCAACTAAACCAGGCAATGACTGTCTTGTGTGTCCGTAGAGAGAGTGAGCTCGTTTATACATATCGTTACTGATACTGTCTGAGTCTGTAAATATTCCAGCTACGATACCGCTTCTGCCACGATGAGCTCCAAGTCTGATAATTCTTTTACCGCTAGTGACTGGTTGAGCACTTCGAGCTTCAATAAATACATAGCCCAAACTCATTAATGCAGCCTCTAGTCCGGCTCTGTGTGCAATAACTGGCTCATAGCGACCGGATATATTCACCTGAAGTTCACACTGTTGCTGATCAGCTAATTTAGAAAGCTGATGTGCTATGTCCGTTAGTACTGCCGACACAGACACTGGCTCGAACTCTAAAGAGCCTCGCCTACTGGCTAATCTAGTACTTAAGAGATAATTATCTAAGAGTCGTAATGCCGTGTCGGCGGTCAGTTCGATTGAACTAAAGTTAGTGTCCGTACTCCCGCTCATACGAGCCAATTCAGCCTGTCTGGCAACTTGGAGCAACGGAAGTTTCATATTTTCGACGACAGCCTGTAATAAACGCCCGTCGACAATTGTATGCTGCTCATCCTGATGCACCATTAGGTAAGAACCCTTCTTTCCCTAACTCTTACTATTCATACCAGTATAACAAATATGTAGTCACGCAGATGTTGTATTAACTAGCCAAGTAAATATCAAGGCAAGAATGTCAGACTAGGCAATATGCTGTCATTAAAATCAGTCAGATACTGAGCGGATTCTGTCCAGACCTGAATTGTTTTGTCACGCAGAGGCAGTATAACCATACTTGATTGCTTTCCTGGAAATATCTCACCATCTAGCCTGACACCCATAACACTAGGAACTAGCGCTGCTTTGAAGGGCGTAACTTTAATTTTTCCAGAGGCAGTTCCTGGTGCATAATTACTAAGAGTTGTGCTATAACTAGCTTTAAGCAACTGAAGTCTTAATGCGAACGACACCGAATCCTTACCAGAGTTATCCGCTAAACTAGGAATTGATATTACTCTTGGCTGGAAAAAAGCATTAACTGTAATATTATTATCGATGGACTCCGATACTGCTGCGTTCCAAATTTTTGGATAATTCAAGCCGATACTTCCATAAACAGCAGGACTAATGTAACTAGTTAAAAGACTCTTTTCCTTCTTAGCAAATTCGTTGTCTTTTTCGCTGGCAGTTGTCTGTTTGGCCACCGCAACAGCAGCAGCTATCTTCTTATCTGTATTATTTCGATAATCCTGTAATCCAAGAAATGCCCAAAGCCCAAATCCGAGAGCTCCTATAAGTAGTAGCGTGGTTAATGACTCGGTCAAAACCAAACCATTAATTGCGCCTTTGTCATTTAATCGCTTCATACTGTTTATGGTAACTTATGCGAGAGAATGTCGCAAGTAGCTACTAGCTTGAAAAGGTTGATTTAACTTTTGTAACTTTATTTTTTGCTTGTGCGAGATAAGTTTTTAACTCTTCAATAATCTGCATTCCGCGCTCGTACTGCTTTATAGATGAGTCAATGTCCGATCCGCCAGCCTGTAGATCTGCCAAAAGCTCGTCTAATTCTTTGCTGAGTTTAGTGTAGTCCTTGGTTGTTTTAGTCATACGATTATTTTAACTCAATCGCTTCCGTCTTGACAGTAATATACCCATCAGCAAACTCTAAAGACAACTCTTTGCCTATAGCTACGCCTTTTGCCTTATCAACAACTTTGCCGGTACTGCGAATAATAGCAAAACCGCGCTTAAGTACCGATTTGGGACTAAGGGCTTCTAATAAATTATTATTTGCCCTCAGTAGTTGCTCGGCCCGATCTAATGTTGAGCCTATGGAGTTGCCTAAATCAAGTGATTTACGCGCCAAATCATCAGCTTGGCCACTAAAGATATTCTGGACCAATGACCATAGGGAGTCTGACGATATATTCAATTGATTGAGTGTAGCCTTTTTGTCTGGAGTTAGTAACTGTGCTGCATTAGAAGGCGTGCTCGCTCTCATATCGGCAGCTAATTCAGCCAAAGAGATGTCTACTTCGTGACCAATCGCAACAATTGTAGGAATGCGACTACCAGCTACGGCTCTCGTAACTTGTTCTGTACTAAATACAGCCAGGTCGTCCGCACTACCCCCGCCTCTTGTGACAATGAGAACTTCCGGAGGAATAGCTTGCTGATTAAAATGTTCTATGGCTGCTACGATCTGGCCAATAGCTGCCTCACCCTGGACTTGAACATCGGCTAGCGAGATATCAACACCACACCATCTTTCATTTAATACCTTAATAAAGTCGTGGTAAGCGGCTGATTCCGATGACGCTATTAAGCCTACCGACTTAGGCGGATAAGGTATCACTCGCTTTCGGCTTTGGTCAAACAAACCCTCTTTTGTTAATTTCTCTTGAAGTAATGATGCGGCCTTCTTAATAGACCCCTCGCCCACCGGTTGCATTGATTGAGCGGTAACACTAAAGCCATAGAGAGGATGTAGTCTTGGCACCCCTCTGACTTGCATAGTCAAACCGTCTTCTAGCGGACCAGATAGCTGATAGATAGTTCCAAAAAATTTTACACTAGAATACTCGTCTTTAAGGTCAAAATATACCCATTTATTTTTGCTGATTCGAAAATTAGACAACTCTCCGACTATCGTAACTGTCGGATAAGCGTACTCCAGAGTTTGATTAAGTACAGCTACAAAATCACTAACACTAAAAACTAGCTCATTATTATCCACTAATAGGCCTGTCCTTAAACGCCTTGTGATAAAAATAATATCCTGGAATGATTTGAATAAACATATTTATAACTCTATACATTACTGTGACCGGCAAACTAACTGCCGGAGAAACTCCAGCCGTCGCCAACACTGCAGTCATAATAGCTTCATAAATTCCGATTCCACCCGGAAGTACCGATATAAGCCCAGCTATATTTGCAACAGCATAAGCTAAGATAATTGCTCCTGGATTAACCCAATGACCGAATGCAATATAAACGACATAAAGTGTCGCAAGTTCAGTAAAATTTGCAGCTAAGGCAAACAAGAACGGAGCTTTTAGTTTACGATAATCTCTTTTTAGAACCATGTAATTTTCGTGTAAATCGGTAAACATATCTCTAACTTTAGCCACATCTATTGTTTCTGGGTGCTTTGGCCTAACAATGTGTATGCCGCCATTAATGACCTTGGTGATAAAAGTGAAGAACCTGTTTATGCGTTTCAAACTACCTATCACATAAGCCAGACCAATGGTACCCACAATAAGCAGAGTACTAACAGATCCCGCAACCAAAATTGTAAGATTATTTACATGACCGCTCAATGCAAGAGCAAAAATTCCAAAGAAAAGTAATATCTCAAATGACAAAAACAAGAACACGAATCGCATAGTCTGCACTAGTGTTGCTTTACCGGTTGAAATTCCAAGTTTTTTTAATCTTAAGCTGAAATAGGAGAATCCAGACACCCCGCCGCTAGGAAATAAATGATTGATTAAGTTTAGTTCTAGCGAAACTTTGTACATTTCTCTGTATGTGGTTTTGCTGCCTAAAATATTCAGGAAAGATCTATATAGTCGAGCATAGGCATCATAGTTCCAAGCCTCTAGAGGTATCATCAAAAGTATCGCCCAAGTATTAACCCTGCCAATGTTTTTAAGAGTGTCGATAATTTGATGACGCAGAGCAATAGCTAGCCCTATCATTGCTAATATTGTGATAGTGTTGAAAATTAGCTTCCATTTACGCCTCAAGAAATGTGATTCACTCATTACGACTATTATATAGAGTTTTGCTTTATTACGGTAATTAAGAAATTTACAGGCTAAAAATGACCTATTACAGGGTATAATGATAGTAAATGATTCAAACATTATGTATTTTAGGAAGACAACCGGCCTTAGGTATCGCCGAATTAGAAAGTCTATTTGGTGCTAGCGTACTACGACCCATTGGCAATTACGCTGCGCTGTTAGACGTCGAGCCTGCTGTGATTGATTTTAGTCGACTTGGAGGCACGGTTAAATTCTGTAAAGTCCTTACTACTCTTGATACTACTGACTGGTCTAGAATTCAGAATTTCCTTGAGACTGTAATAGTTCCCCACACTCAGGAGCTACCCGAAGGAAAAATGAAACTTGGACTTAGCGTCTATGGGCTTAATATTGGCGTAAAACAGTTAAATGCTACTGCTCTTGGTATTAAGAAGGTGATAAAAAATAGCGGGCGATCTATTCGTGTTGTACCTAATAACGAACTCTACTTAAATAGCGCCCAAGTTCTGCATAATCAGCTTACTAGTCAGCTAGGATGGGAACTTGTTTTTGTTCGTGATGGCCAAAAAACTATTATCGCCCAGAATATTGCCGAACAAGATATCGAAGCCTATGCGAGGCGAGACCAAGGCCGTCCAAAAAGAGATGCCCAGGTTGGTATGCTGCCGCCAAAATTAGCCCAGATTATAATTAATCTAGCGTGTGGTAATGTCAAACCCGCAGATATAACTTGCGACATTTTAGAATACAAAGACGATGCAATCTTAGATCCCTTCTGCGGTACAGGCGTAGTTCTGCAAGAATCTCTACTAATGGGATACAAAGCCTATGGCACTGACTTAGAACCTAGAATGATTGATTATTCAGAGGTAAACCTGGACTGGATATCAAATATCTACAAAATACCGAAGGAAAACTACAAACTCGAGCAAGGAGATGCTACTAATCACATCTGGCAATTTGACTTTAAATTCATTGCTGGCGAGACTTATCTTGGTCGCCCATTTAACGTACTTCCTACCCCTCAAATTCTGCAAGAAACCATATCTGACACCAACTTAATTCTAAAAAGATCACTACAGAATATATCAAGACAGATTAAATCTGGCACAAGACTATGTTTAGCCCTACCTGCATGGAAGCTACAAAATGGCTTTAAACACCTTCCCCTACTTGATTCTTTAACAGATATGGGGTACAATCGTTTAAGTTTAGTTCACGCAGGAGAAAAAGATCTGATTTATCACCGAGATGGACAGGTTGTCGCCCGTGAACTCGTAATATTGATAAAGAAGTAGGAATTAAAGTTTATGTCACATGTAAAAGCCGGCGGAACCAGTAAAAACAACCGAGATAGTCCAGGTCAAAGACTGGGCGTAAAAGTATCTGGTGGCCAAAAAGTTAAAACTGGTCAGGTTATAATCCGCCAAGTCGGACTAACCAAGCGCTCAGGCGTTGGCACTAGTCTTGGCCGCGACTACACTATTTTCGCAAACCGCGATGGTGTAGTAACCTTCAATACTCGTAGAGTAAAACGCTTTACAGGCGCAAGCACTGGCCGCACAGAAGTTACAGTTATCTAGTATTGCAAATTTGAATTAAAAAAACTGTCATAACAATGGCAGCTTTTTTATTTGGAGCTAGGTTTATTAAGCAGTAGGAGTTGTAGACGTCATGCCGAGATGTTCTTTGATTTTAGTAACAACATCTGCGATAACAACTTGAGATTTAACTAAGTAATCATCTACGCCCATTGATTTTGCACGCTGCTTGTCTGTTTCTTGACTAAGTGCTGTTAACATAATTACTCTAACATTCGCTGTTTCAGGTGTATTGCGCAGTATGTCTAATACATCAAAGCCATTAATTTTTGGCATCATGACGTCAAGCAATATTAAATCTGGGTGAAATTCTAGAGCTGCAGATAAGGCGTCTTCGCCATTCGGAACTCGCTTAATCATAAACCCTTCGGCTTCTAATCTAGTAACATAGACTGAGGCTAAAGCTTCGTCGTCTTCTACTAATAGAACCTTCTTATTAGTTGGTGCTGTTGTTGATGCTGCAAGTGTTTGTTCGTCCATGATTTGATTGTACCTTTGCTTATGTTAATTATCAATCTTTACGGTCTTTACAGGCTACTATAAAACCGGCAAACATTGGATGCTGCCGATTAGGCCTAGACAAAAATTCTGGATGAAATTGACTCGCTAAGAAAAACGGATGATCTGTTCCTTCTATCATTTCAACAAGTCGACCATCAGGCGAATTACCAACCGCTCTAATTCCCCAGGACTCGTACTGGTCTATATAGTCGTTACTGCATTCGTAGCGGTGACGATGTCGTTCTATGATATTTGTAGTGCCGTAAAGTTTCGCTGCCAAACTTCCCTTCTCGATAATACAAGGATAATTACCTAGTCGCATAGTGCCACCAGTGTTTTCCTTACCTTCTTGACCTGACATAGTATTAATAAGCAGCTCTTTGCCTTTAGGGTCCATTTCGGCAGAAGTCGCGTCTTTTAATCCTGCATTTCTTGCTGCAGCCACAACAGCCATTTGTAATCCTAGACACAGGCCTAAGTATGGAAGTTTTTGGTTTAACGCAAACTGAGCGGACTTTATCTTGCCTTCTAAGCCTCGACTACCAAAACCGCCTGGCACAACTATACCGTCAATATTAGTAAAGGCCTTCTTGATATCTTTGTCGTTCTTGAGTTTTTCAGAATCGATCCAGCGTATCTTAAGGTCAACATCATTCCATAATGCTGCTGAACGCAATGCCTCAAATACAGACATATATGTGTCGGTATTGTCCATATACTTGGCGACAACTCCGACTGTAACTTTATGTTTGTGATTACTAGTGGCTCTTTTGACCACTGCTCGCCAAGTTTTTAGATCTGGTTTTTTGGCTTTTAGGTCCAATTTGTCACAAATAACATCAGCAATACCGGTATCTTCTAGAGTTAATGGCACCTCGTAAATAGAGGAAGCATTTGGTAATAAGGCTATGGCATCCTCGGCGACACCACAGAACAGACTTAGCTTTGTTTTAACGCCATTGTTAGCCTTTTTCTCACTTCTACCAACCAAGATGTCTGGGGCAATTCCTAGGCCTCGTAATTCTCGTACAGAGTTTTGAGCTGGCTTGGTTTTTGTTTCTTGGCTTGCTCCTAAGAATGGTAGGTAGACAACATGAACATAAAGACAATTATCGCGTCCAACATTAATTCCCATTTCGCGGATAGCCTCAATAAAACTAAGTGATTCATAGTCGCCTACTGTGCCGCCAATTTCAATAATATGAACATCAAAGCCTTTGCCTGCTTCCATTATGTATTTTTGGATTGCACCTGTTAGATGCGGAATAATCTGGACATCTTCACCGTCATACTTACCAGCGCGTTCGTCTTGGATAACCTGAAGCAGAACTCGTCCACTCATCAAGCTACTTGACGAAGTTAGCTCTTGATCCAAAAATCTTTCATAGTGACCAAGGTCGAGGTCGGTTTCTGCGCCATCTTTAGTCACAAAACATTCGCCGTGTTCACGCGGGTTTAATAGTCCGGCGTCAACATTCAAGTAAGGGTCGCACTTCTGGATATTTACATTGAGGCCACGGGCCTTTAAGAGATTGCCGATTGAGGCGGCTGTTATGCCCTTTCCTAATCCGGAAAGCACACCACCAGTAACAAAAATATACTTAGTAGGTCTGGACACCTGTTACACTACCCCTCTTTTCGAACTTTACTTAATAGATACTACCTTACATTCTATGCTTATGGCAAGTGTAGAATTTGCAACTCTGCAATCTGGCTGGCTGGATAGGACTTAACTTTTATTACTCTTTTGCATAAGATTTTAGTACGTCATAGCGGACTACTTTATGCCACTTTTGGGTCGCCAAAAGATGGCGCAAAAACGAGGGGCGATGGCGCCAACTCGATATAGCTTCCGAACAAGGAGCACAACACAGCCTGTGGAACTAGCTGCTTCGCAGCGTCAGACAGTCCTCGGCAGGTAGTGTTGTTGTGCTCTTGTCGGAATCTATTTCGGGTAGTCGCCAAGCCCCAACTAAGCCCATGGAATGATTGCTAAAGACAATCATTGATAATTTTAAATATTGCCCGCCTCCAGCGGGCGACCATGGGCTTGGGTGGGGCTTGGCTGCTTCCTGATACGAGTCTCGTCAAACTGACGACTATCAGCCGAGGATTGTTTGACGGCCCGCCCTCCCAAAATAATAGAGCGGGCCTAGTTCCGCAGGCAGTTGTCAGGCTTGACCCTGGGACTGTATCAAGAAGTAGACATCGCCCCTCGGTTTTGTGTTACTTTTGCCGAAACAAAAGTAACGGTAAGCTATTGTCCGAGACAAAAGTGGCAGAAGCAGATCGCTTTAGCGAATCAAAAACCCTATTTCTTGAGTTGAGTTAATGCGAAGTCGAGCTGAGGATCATTACCTGATTTATAGTCTTCATCAGAGCGTTTAATTTCAGTATCTGGGCTAATGCCCTCCTTATCGATATTTTTGCCCGCTGGAGTATACCACCTAGCGATAGTCACCTTCAGGAAGCTATCATTATTGTAGCGAACAATCTGCTGAACGCTACCCTTACCAAAGCTCTTAACTCCAACCAACTTAGCAGCATTATTGTCACGCAAGGCTCCTGCTGTAATTTCGCTTGCTGACGCACTTCCGGCATCTATCAAAACAATTGTAGGTATGTTTTTGAGTGTAGGCTCGCCCCTTGAACTATAAGTTCTTATTACGACTCCATCACGTCTTTCTGTTAAAACAGTCTTGTTCTCCAACCATAGGCTAGAAACAGAAACTGCAGCATCCAGCAATCCACCTGGATCACCTCTTACGTCAAGGACTATTCCCTTAACATTATCTGACTTGAATTTGTCAGCAGCCTTTCTAGTAAGTTCAACAGTGTCCTCAGAAAATCGAGCAATCTTGATATAGCCAACATTGCCGTCTAGCGTTTTTGAAGTCACGCTTGGAATAGTTATCTCGTCTCGCACTATTTCTATAGTTAGGTCTTGTTTGCCGTCACGAATAATTCTCAACTTTACAGTGGTACCTTTTTCGCCCCTAATCTTACTGACTGCATCAGATATTGATAAATCATAGGCTGATTTGCCATCGATTTCTGCAATAACATCTTTTGGACGTAACCCTGCTTTGTCGGCTGGAAACCCAGAAATTGGCGATACAACAATAATTGCATTAGTGGTAGTATCTTTGCTAAGTTCAGCTCCAATACCCGTAAATGAGCCTGTAAGTTGCTCATTAAATTCTTTGGCCTCTTTAGGATTGAAGTACTGTGTATATGGGTCGCCGGCTGACTTAGCCAAGCCTTCTTTTAACCCATCCATTAATTTGGCAGCATCTAATTTACCGTCAAAATTTTGTCGCAAGCTATCATAAATCATCTCGACTTCAGTGTAGTCTAGATTATTTGGAGACCCTTTGCTTACAGGCTTCTTAAATATGGCATCACGACCGATAGTTATCTTGCCCTGACCGACCGATAAACCTAGCCAAAAAATAGCCACTACAACGACTATCATTTTGGTCACTCGGCCACCACTAAAACGCTTTTCTTTTTCATCCGTATGACTAGCAGGTATTTTAAGTAAAGCGATGATTAATTCCCTCCAACACATTTATATTTCAATAATATTAACCTAAGCATTATGCCACACAACAGCAGCGAAGTACCAGCAAAAACGATCTAAACGTGATGGCTAGCTAATTATGGAAAGTGTATGAAAAGTAATCCGCTAGCAGACACATTATATGCCAACGAGAACCTACCGTCTAAGCTATAGTTGTACTGGCTAATATTAATACTGCCATTACTATTAACACTTTCAACATACATTGCGTGACCATAAGGCATGCTGTTTTTTATAGCCACATCTCCCGCCCTTGGACTGTTGTCCACTGGTATACCTTGCCTTATAGCATTATCGTCCCATTGATTGGCATTGCCTAGACCCAGCCATCCCCATGAAGGCATGTACCGGCCGCTTTCTGACACGCGCCAAGCTGTATAACTAACACATTCTCTGTTATACATTCCCCAACTGTCGAACATACTATCTTGGTAAGAAGAGCACCATGGGCTCGGATATGTATCGCCGTGGGCAGTGTCACAAGCCGTACCAAGTACAATATTAGCTCCGTTAAATAGCCTAGCGTTTGCAGCCGCCTGCTCTGCTCGTAGCCCTGCAACGGCCTGACTATTTTGTCTAATCTGGACATTTAAGGCGTTCTGTTCGGACTGATTAAGCGACAATAATCTAGCCTGCTCTGCTCGTTGTGTATCAATTCGGGCCTGTAGGATCTGCAGATCATTGAGAGTTTGTTCAACCTTTAATTTTTGTTCTTTTAGCTGTATCTTTAATTCTGTAATGTTGTCTACTGAAGTTTTAATTTTTGCCTGTACTGCATTTCGATATTGCTGCTTGTCAACGAAATCACTCAAATCTTTGCTTGATGCTAGCATTTCTAACGTAGAGATCTGCCCTTCGAGATACATAGCCTTAATGCTTTCGCCTAAGATAACCTTTTGCTTTGCTAATTCTGTTTCTGCGGCAATGATTTGGTTTTGCAAGTCATCCATTTTGGCCTTATTGGTATTAATCTGACTCTGCAAAGCATCAATCTGTACTTGAAGTTTATACATGGCGTCGCTAAGCGAGGCAGCCTCTGATCCGAGCTGAGATTTGGCTTCTTGCTTTACCGCATTGGCCTGCTGAAGGGCTGTTATTTGTGCATCAAATTGATCGGCAGATACTCTAGGTGCAATTATTGACCCACTCGCTACAACAATAGTAATAATAAGAGTCGGGGTGCTCTTTATGATTTTTAGTAATCTATTTAGCTTTTTTTGTTTTAACATAACCACTATAAATGTAGCACCTGGAAAGCTATTATGCAACCTTGTGTGCCAACCTGGAAGCCGCTTGTAATTTATAATTTTTGACATATACGATACCTTTGATTAACAGACGTAACAGTAGATACATTATACATCTTTAAATCGTTTATGATTAGGCTATTTGGTGGTTTTAAACTTGAGATACCTATGTGTAGCAATGATGGACGATGCAGCTCCGATAAATACTCCTACGCCCAACTGAAGAGCCATAAATATCCAAAAATGACTGGAGAAATATCTACTGGCATAATTTATATCCAATAATCCTAGACTTGTCGCTTCTAATGTGGACGAAGAAACCGCAAATAATCCGTTCAACAGAAGTATTGAAACCATCGCCGATATCACTCCATATAGAACTGACTCAACAACAAATGGGCCGCGGATAAATGAAGTATTAGCACCTAGAAGACGCATAATAGTTATCTCATCCCTACGGTTAAAGATAGCCATTTGAATCGTGTTGAAAATAATGAGCATCGAAATTACTGCAAAAACCAAAACGCCTATGATACCCGCTCTACGAATAAAATCAGTGGCATGTGTTATCTTATCTACGGCCTCTTTGCGATCACCGGAGTAGGATGTTTCGTCGGACTGCAAATCTTTAATCTCTTTTTTGTCCAAAAAGGTCTTAATCTCTGCAATCTTATTAACGTTCTTTGGTTTAATCTGCAGACTTGCTGGTAGCGGGTTATCGGTTTGCGATATCGCCAATAATAAATCCTTGTTATTAGCGTTCTGTTTTTTATAAATAACCAATGCGTCATCTTTGCTTAAGAACGTGACTTCTTTCACATTAGGCAATGCTCTCATTTGCTTAACTAACTTTTCACGATTTTCTGGTGTGACTGAATCTTTTAGATATATAGATATATCAATTTTATCGGTAATTTGCTTAATAGTATTGGTAAATGTTGCATTGGCTATTACAGAAAACAGAACAATTGTTAAAGTAATCAACATGACAGCCATAGCAGCGATGCTGAGCCAGGCATTACGCACGAAATTCGTGCAGCCAGTCTTGATTATTCGCCACTCGGTAATTGACCAGCGCTTAAATTTTTCTGAATTATTCACGAGTGATACTCCGCATTTGCACGGTCGCTAACAATCTTCCCCGCTTCAATCGTTATGACTCGTCTCTTCAATTTATTTACTATCTCTTGGTTGTGAGTTGTGAGTATTACAGTAGTGCCGAAACGATTAATTTTCTCTAGAACTTTTATGACATCCCAGGCGTGCTTTGGGTCTAAATTGCCGGTCGGTTCGTCAGCTATCAATATCTTCGGCTGCCTTACTACGGCGCGCGCAATTGCCACACGTTGTCGTTCACCACCAGAAAGTTCCATAGGCATACGCTTTTCCTTGCCCTTTAGTCCGACGATTTCTAGCACTCTAGGCACCGTGTGATCTATTTCTTTATTGCTCATACCAACAATTTCAAGGGCAAACGCGACATTTTCATAAACGTTCTTACCTGGCAGTAGCTTGAAATCCTGGAACACTGTACCGATTTTCCGTCTTAAAAGTGGAATATCTTTATCTTTGAGCTTACTGTAATCTATTCCACCGACTATAATTTTGCCGCTTGTTGGCTTCTCTTCTCTGGTTAATAGCTTCAGTAAAGTTGATTTACCAGCGCCACTTGAACCAATAATAATAACGAATTCTTTTGGCTCAACGTGCAAACTAATGCGGTCAAGCGCTGCACCAGTATCTCTGCTATAAGTTTTTGTTACCCTGTCTAATAGAATCATTAAAACTATTATACCAAAATAATGCTGTCTCGCCGACTATTTGCTTATGTTTATTTGCCTAGGGAATATTCTAGGTAGGCCTCGATAAAAGAATCAATTCCTCCATCCAATACCGCTTCTGTATCGCTAGTTTCATAAAGAGTGCGTAGATCTTTGACCATCTTGTAGGGATGCAGAACATATGAACGAATCTGATTGCCCCAGCTTGCCTGCTCGTTCGGCCCTTTTAGTTCACTTAGATGATCTTTGTGCTGTTCTAGCATTAGTTGAGCAAGTTTTGAGCGCAAAATAGTCATAGCAGTCTCACGGTTCTGTAGCTGTGAGCGCTCGTTTTGGATAGCTACAACAATGTTTGTAGGTAGATGAGTTATTCGTACAGCTGAGTCTGTAGTGTTGACCGATTGGCCACCTTTGCCTCCGCTTCTATACACATCGATTTTTAGCTCTTTCTCATCTATTAACACTTCATCGGGCCTATCAACTTTTGGCGTAACTTCGACCTTTGCGAATGATGTTTGGCGTAGGCTGTCTGCATTAAAGGGACTAAGTCTAACCAGTCTATGCACCCCGTGCTCGCCTTTTAGTTTGCCATATGCAAAGTTTCCAGATATTTCCAAGAGTACACTTTTTATACCGGCTTCGTCTCCCATGGACTCGTCAATTGTCTTAACATCAAAACCAACTTTTTCACAATATCTTACATACATTCTAGTTAGCATCTGAGCCCAATCTTGCGCGTCTGTGCCGCCTGCGCCTGCAAATATACTAAGCACTACATCATGACTGTCGTATGGACCAGCTAGTTTTAATTCATCTTTTAGCGACTCAAATGAATCATGCATTGCAGTCAGCTGTGACTCTATTTCGCTATTCATAGTATTGTCATTTAAGGCTAGGAGTTCTTTGGCGTCAGCAATTTCGTTCATTAGTTTCTTCCAAGGGTCTATTCTGCTGCTTATCTGTGATTGTCTTTTAACAACTTTCTGAGCCTTTAAATTATCAGACCAAAAATCATTAGCAGCAGCAGAGTCATTTAGAATACTAAGTTCCTGCTCTAAATCGCTCAAATGCAAACGATCCGCAGCAGAATTCACGGAATTAGACAGTTCGTTTAAAGATTTTTGGATTTCTTCCATAAGACTCATTATATAGCACAAGGATGGGACTTAGTGTATTTATCATTTAGCATTTGTCATTGATGCATTAATTTACCATTTAAACATTGTGGAGACCGAAGCCTCAATGACCAATGTCAAATGCCCAAATTATTGTTAAATGGTCAATGAAAAATGATAAATTTGTAGCTTACTGGCTCACTTCCAGAGTGGCTTTAGCTTTTCTTCTAACGTATCGATGAATTCTTGGTCGACATTACCAAGAATGCCCATACCCCAAATATTTTCTGCAAATATTTCTTTAGTTATCTTAATGATTCGGTTTCTAGATACTGCCTTTATCCGTTCTGGGATTTTATAATAATCGTCGATTACGTCATCAAAAAAATAACGGTTAGAGTAACCAGCGGCTGTTCCGCCCACCGTCTGTCCGCTGCGCTGATATCTTCCAATAGCGTACTGCTTGGCAGCCGTGATATCTTCATCCTTTATTTTGCCCTTAAATACCGCCGTAAGTTCACGAACAATAATATCAAACAAAGCTGGTGCATTTTTAGGCATAATTTGCGCACCTATCCACCAGCCGCTAATGTCTTTTGTTTGCTCCATACCAGAGCTCATTCCGTAAATAAGCCCCTTCTCTCGTGCTGCACCAAATATTCTAGAATAAAGCGTCTCTGTTAGCATTGTATTTATTAGACTAAGTGCGTCAACTTCTGGATCACGAATTCGACGACTCATAAATGTATCTACGTAAACATATATATTTTCGATAGTTTTATTATTAATATACAGAGGCTTTTCTAATGATATTGGCCTTTCGTCTGGAAGCTCGAATCTTCCATCGCCTAGTGGTAATTCGATAGAATCAAAAGCTTTTTTTATTAGCTTGCGACGTTCTATCGGCAAATGTCCTGCTATTACAAAACGCATGTTACTAGTGGTATGTGTCAGCTCATAATGCTCGCGGATATCCTTCAACTCAACATTTCCCATAAGCTTCAATCGGTCTTGGTCAGTCTTCATAGCGAAACCGTATGACTGCCGTAGAGCTAGGCTAAGATGCCTAAAATGATTGTTGGATCTAGCCGTTAATTCTTCGCGAACATTACCAAATTCTGCTTCAAATTCTTCTTTAAGAAATAGCGGCTTTGTTACGGCAGTTATCAGCAAACCTAGTATTCTATTCCACTCAAATTCGGCACATTCCGCTTCATAAATAATATCGTAGCTACTGGTGCTGGCGTTAGAATATGCTCCGTTTTTTTCGAATTCCGCCTGGAAAGTTCTAGCCTTTGGAATTAACTTATTAGCACCAAGCAGTACATGCTCCATAATGTGAGCCGCTTCCCACTTACCTTCTTTTGTAAGATAATCACCGGCTCGAAAATTAATATCAAAGGTTACGACACTTGATTCTGGGACGTTAATTATTAGCCCTTTAGAGCCGTTTTTAAGTTTAACTTCGTATACGGTATGTTTCATATTGGATGTAAGCTAATCTATGCAAGCGAGATGTTGGCCTTACTCTCGGCTAACAAATTCTTATTTACGCTTCTTTCCTTTGCTGCGACGCTTACGTTCAGACTTGTGCGCTTTTTTACGATCTTTTGATGTGACTTTTTTATGAGTAGCCTTTACTTCTGCTTTGGTTACGAAATCGTCTTCGTGGAATTCTTCAGCTTCAATTATTCGGTCAGCGTTATTTATAGAACCACGAGCCGCCCTAGTAAGTTCTGTTTCGACTGAACGATTTAATTCGCTTTCAGATATTGGCTCTGCACTAAACAATGCTTGAGTTACTTCTTGACGAAGAGTTTCTTGCATAGTCTCGAACATTATCTGACCCTGTCTTCTATATTCAACCAAAGGATCCCGCTGGCCTACTGAAATCCAGTGTATACCCTCTTTAAGGTGAGACATGTTTTCAAGGTGCTGCATCCATAAATTATCAAGAATCTGCATATAAACATCACGTTCGACCTTATGCATAACCTCATCACCAAATGATTTTGTGCGAGCATCATATAGTTTTTTGGCTTCTGAAACTAAAACTTTGCCAAATGTTTCTGTAGTAGAGTCGAATAATACGTCTAGGGTTGATTCCTCAAATGGGAAGACGCTACGTACTAAATCTTGAAAATCGTCACTAGTTATCATAGGTGATGCTGCTAGGACGCGAGCTTCTTCAGTGATATACATTTTGATTCGCTTGCTAATGTCTGGCTGATTAAGTATTTCACGGCGCATGACATATGTTGCTTTACGATGCCTATTCATGACGTCGTCGTATTGAACGATATTTTTACGTTGATCAAAGTTAAATCCTTCGACTTTCTTCTGTGCCGCTTCAAGACTCTTGGAGATAATACGGTTTTCGATAGGAGTCTCGTCATCAACTTTTAGTCTCTCCATGACAGAAGCAATGCGCTCACCACCAAATATTCGCATCAAATCGTCTTCCGTACTAACGAAGAACTGCGTAACGCCCGGATCACCTTGTCGTCCACTGCGACCTCGTAATTGATTATCAATACGACGAGATTCGTGGCGCTCACTTCCGAGTACAAACAACCCACCAAGTTTCTTAACTTCCTCACTAAGCACAATATCTGTACCGCGACCGGCAATGTTAGTAGCCAAAGTAACAGCACCAACTTGGCCTGCACCAGCTACGATCTTAGCTTCACGCTCATTATTCTTAGCGTTCAATACTTGGTGAGGCACCTTAGCTTTGGTGAGCATTCGTCCTAGCTGTTCGTTCTTTTCGATAGAAGCCGTACCTAGCAAAACAGGCTGGCCTTTTGCATTTAAGATCTTTACTTCTTTAACGATTGAGCGGAACTTGGCTGCCTCACTCTTATATATACGGTCTGGCTTATCGATACGAGTAATTGTTCGGTTTGGCGGAATCTCTACTACATCCAACTTATAGATCTCGTGGAATTCTTCGCTCTCTGTCATAGCCGTACCTGTCATTCCAGCTAATTTGTCGAATAAACGGAAATAATTCTGGAATGTGATGGTCGCAAGAGTCATTGACTCTTCTTGCACTTCGACACCTTCTTTAGCTTCGATACCTTGGTGCAGACCTTCGCTATAACGGCGACCCTTAAGTAGACGACCCGTGTACTCGTCAACAATAACAACTTCACCATCGCTAGTAACTACATAATCTTTGTCGCGCTTAAATATAGCCTGAGCTTTTAGAGCTTGTTCGAGGTGATAAATACTTCGTATGTTTTCTGTTCCGTACAAACTATCTATGCCCAAAATCTTCTGAACGTGCTCAACGCCTTCATCCGTCAACACAACTGAACGCTGCTTTTCATCAACTTCATAATCTGTATCAAGCTTCAGCTGTCTTGCGACTTTAGCGAATTGTAAATATGCGCTACCACTAGTTGCAGCTGGAGCAGAAATAATCAGTGGCGTACGAGCTTCGTCGATTAAAATCGAGTCTACTTCGTCAACAATCGCATAATGCAAATCTCTTTGTCTGAGCTGATCAACTTCTCTAACCATGTTGTCGCGCAAATAGTCAAAACCAAATTCATTGTTAGTACCATAAGTTATATCGGCAGCGTACGCATCTTGACGAGTACAGGCTCGCAAATGTCTAAAACGTTCGTCGTCATGATCTTTATTTGTGTAACTTGGATCATACATAAATGATTCATCGGCAATAATAACGGCAGTAGAAAGACCCAGAAAATCATAAACTTGACCCATCCAACCAGCATCTCGCTGCACAAGATAGTCGTTTACCGAAACAACGTGCACACCCTTGCCTGTTAAGGCGTTCAAATATACTGGCAAAGTAGCAACTAGTGTCTTACCCTCACCGGTCTTCATTTCGGCTACGTTACCTTCGTGCAAAACCATTCCACCAATCAACTGAACGTCAAAGTGTCTTTGGCCGAGCGAACGTGTAGCTGCTTCACGCGTGACAGCAAATGCGTCTGGTAAAATTTTGTCTAAAGTTTCAGTCTCTAGTCTTTTCTTTAGTAAGTTAGTCTGAGCCTTAAGTTTGGTGTCAGACATTTTTTTGTACTTATCAGCTAAAGCGTTTACTTCAATAACACGCTTTTTTAATCGCTTAACTGTTTTGGCCTGTGGATCGCCCAAAATGCGTTTAAATACTTTTTTCATAGAAAATAGTGACCTCTCTTAGCAATTCTGTAATTCTAGATATATTGTACCCTATTTATTTATTTCTATATCAGGTAATTTTACCAACGATTTATAGCTGGTTACTATTTCTGCGTATTCGAGCCATAACGTGGCGTCGCAATTTGGAGCTGTCGTGTTTTTCTTTGTATTTTTTGAGTTGATTCTTTAGCTTTGCTTCGACAATATCGACAGCAGCAAACATGTTAACAGTGGTTTCTTTTGTAGTAATAACTTCGTGCGGAAGATGCAATACGACCTCACAGGTAGACTGTTTTTTGTCTTTAGCGTTAGCTTCTTTTAGTCTAATCTCGGCGTGCGCAGATAGCCGGCTGTGCTTTGACATATAGATATCTAGTTTGCCGATTTTCTTATTCACATATTTTCGTAGATCGTCGTTAACTTCAGTGTGGATGGCGATTATTTCTATCTTTTGAATCATAGCTGTTCTTTGCCTCCCATGTAATTTATTAAAACTTCTGGAACTCTAACATGACCATCACTTGTCTGGTAGTTTTCGATAATCGCAACCATGCCGCGACCTAAAGCGAGTGCCGTTGCATCATTGGTGTGCACTAACTCAACTTTTGTTTTGTCATCACGACGGAACCTTGTTTGCAACCTTCTGGATTGATAGTCAGTCATATAGTCGGCCGTGTGAGTTTCACGGTATTGATCTTGCGCTGGCAACCATGCTTCAAGATCTACGCCTCGAGCATTTGGCTTGCCAATATCAAAAGTACATTTTAGTAATTTGCGATAAGGTACTTCTAATTGTTCGAGAATATATTCTTGAATAGCTACCATAAACAAATGCTCATCTAGACCTGCTTCTGGGCTAGTAAAGCTTTCCATTTCAAGTTTGTCGAATTGGTGCATGCGGATAATACCTTCCATGTCTTTGCCGTAAGTGCCAGCCTCACGACGAAAGCTTGTCGCGTATCCCAGATAACGAATTGGTAAATCTTTTTCTTCAAATATCTCATTAGCATGCATGCTACCTAACACGTGTTCAGCGCTACCCTGCAGCCATAGCTCTTCGCCTTCAATTTTATATCTATCATCTCTTGGCTCGAGCCTGTCCATAGCTTCGTACATCTCAGTCCTAAGAAGGTGAGGAGGAAGAATCGGAGTAAAAGGCTTACTGGATACTTTAGTGAGCCCTGCATTATCAGCTATTTGGCGCAGAATAGTTTCGTCCGACAATGCGTCCATTAGCCAGCTAATTAGTGCGAACTGAAGCTTCACCATATCACCTTTGATATAGGCGAACCTAGACCCTGTAACTTTAGCGGCTCGTTCTTTATCTAACCAGCCTAGAGTTTCAGCAATTACAGCATGATTTTTAGGCGCAAAATCAAAGGACGAGATTTTACCTTTTTTGTAAACTTCTACGTTTTCATCTTCTGTAGAACCAACCGGTACATCAGACAGTGGCATATTTGGTACTGATTTGAGCAAACTAAAAAATTCAGACTCGACTGTTGCTAGGTCACTCTCTAGTTCGGCGAGCTTTTCTTTAATTACTCTACCGCTTTGTATTTGCTCGTCACTTGGCTTTTGACCTTTGCTTGCATCGCTGATTTCGTTACGCTGCTGACGCAAAGCTTCAACCTGTGTTAGTAGTTTACGCCTCTGCTCATCTTGAGCAAGTAGCGCACTTATATCTACTTTGTAACCTTTTTGTTTTGATTTTTCGGCGACTAGTTCTGCATTATCACGAATAAACTGTATATCAATCATCCTATTAGTATACAACTAATCTGCAATCGAATCATTGTTAAAATTGCGTTATTTCTTAGAATTTTTGCTAGCCCGTGCGTGTAGAGCCTTGTAAGTTTCAGGATGATTAAGAGTTAACCGAGTTCGTGATTCAGCGTACGAACAGTAATCACAAGGACCGCCCATAGCTGCAGCGCCAACAGCCGGCATCTCACCGTCCATACATTCTTTCATTTTAATAATAGTAGCGTCCACCCAACTATCGTCGCCTGTATATGGAATAACTTTAGTTATAAATTCTAGCTTGTCGTTAAAGCCGTCGAGATCTATACGGGCATTTGTATATACAAAATATCCCACATCACTAACCAGCAAATCGTTTTGGCGTAATAACCACTGATAAACTTCCATTTGACGCTTGTAGCTCATCTGCCAATCGGAATCTATAGTAATTTCCTTGGCCTTAGAGGTTGCCTTATAATCGACCACTATCGCCTGCCCATCCTCGTCTACCCAAACATCGTCAATCGCTCCAAATATATGCAAATTGGTCGGTTTATGTAGCGTCGTCACGCCAGTAAAGTTATAACGCCACTTATCGAGATCTTTGTGTTGCATCGGCACGGCTTTGATTTGATTATCGGTCATCATTGGGTGAGGCTGACCAAGTGCGCGGTAATGATCAAATTCTTTTTTGTATAATTCGTCGATGGTTTTGTTGATGTTAAATGGCGGCGTGTTTGGTCTTGTGATTTTTAGTCGAGCATCTAGCCAAAAACATCGGGGACACTGCGTAAATAGCTCTATTTTGCTACGCGAAAGCTTAAATACCTCTTTTTGGCCAGGTACATAGGGCTTGCTGCGTTCACGAAAATAATTATTTGCCATAGACAATATTGTAGCAGTTAATCATCTTAGAAGCGCCACATAAATCTGCAGCCAATTGCGATAAAGTGTGGCGCTTTTATTGTGTGGGGCAATAGATAGACGTGGCCGTGTAATGCACCTACTGCTTTATAGGCTCGTAAGCAACATGACACATACCCCGCCCTGTGCGTTCAGTGTATTTCTGGTGATAATCTTCGGCTTCGTAGAATTTTGCTAACTTAGTTACTTCTGTGACTATAGGCTCTTTATTTTCAATACTCATACTTATTTGGCTTATATAATCTTCGGCTATTTGGCGCTGATTGTCGTTTGTGTAAAATATTGCAGACCGGTAACTATCTCCAATATCTGGACCCTGACGATTCAGCTGTGTAGGATCATGAATACGAAATAGATGAATTAATAACTCTTCATAGGTGACGACTTTAGGGTCAAATTCTATAAGAGTAGCCTCGGCATGTCCGGTAGTATGACTACAAACATCTTCGTAACTTGGATTTTCTGTGTGACCACCTGTATAACCTACGGTCGACTTGATAACACCCGGCACTTGGTCGAAATAGTACTGTATTCCCCAAAAACATCCTGCTGCAAAAATTGCTTGTTCCATAAGTCTTACTATAGCAAATAATTCAGGCTAACAGTAAAAACTAAATTATTCCGTACGAAGGGCTTGAATTGGGTCTAGTTTGGAGGCCTTACGAGCTGGGAAGAATCCGGCTAATACCGCAACAATCATTAGTATTGCAATCAATACTGCTATCTGTTTAACCTGGAATATCAACAGGCTATTTCCGGCTCCAAGGCTAAGTTTTGTAGTGATCCAAGGGTTTAGTGCTGTGCCAACACCAAAAGCTATAACTGAACCCATTATTCCACCCAAGAATCCAATCCATGCGGCTTCGAATCTGAATAATCGGCCAACATCTTTTGCTCGCATTCCAAGAGCTTTCATTAGTCCGATTTCGCGAGTTCGCTGTATAACACTTATGTACATCGTGTTAACAATTCCAAACACTGATGCTATAACAGCTATAGCTCCAAATGCCGCTACGATACCTTGCAGCACTTTGATGATATCAGTCAAAAATTTCTGTGTGTCGGCTGTACTTTGAGCCGTATAACCCATAGCTTTGAGTTTGTCTTGAGCTGCGATTAGGTCGGAGCTATTGTTACCATTCTTAACTTTTACATACACGAAATTATATTTGTGATAATTAGCAGTTCCCTTGGTGGCGATATCATTTAATCTAGAAGCAGCATCAGCACTAATAAACATATATAGCTCCGTACCTGGCTGTGCAGTTGTTGGCTTTTTGATAACGGCAGCTACCGTAAATGGCACTTCAGTGACCGATGTTTGTCCTAGCGACTTTATAGATTCAGCACTCAAGCCTTGTGCAAGAGCCGTCTGAATATCCGTAGCATCAAATGATTTACGTACAGTCAAAGTTATTGATTTACCAATTGCATCTTTTGCATCCTTAAATCCTAAGGCTTCGACGTAGGCTTCTGGCAATAAAATATCATTGCCGCCCAAATTCGATGGTATTCTACCGGATGATAAATCAGGATGCTGAGCAGGATTAAAAGTGCTGGCAACTCCGACATATTTCTTTTGACCAGCCCTGGTCAGGTATGTAAGATTAATCGTTATACCTTTACGGAGATTCTCGGTGTAAGGCTCGGCGCTTATTTTTACTATATCTGAATCACTGAGTTGTTTGAACTGTATTGCTGCATTGGCACTACTAAGCCCTTGACCAAAACTTGAGTCATATTCGCGTGGAGTTGCTGAATCGGCTCGACCAAAAACAGATTTGTCATTGGCTACGATTAGCTCGCTTGGGTCAAAATTATTATTAATTATATTATCAACAAAATGTTGAGCACCATTACTGGCAGCTAAGGTCAGCGTTAAAGCAAAAGTACCAACAGCAATAGCTGATGCAGTCAAAATAGTCCGAGCTTTTGCCTGCCTAAGATTACGCCCGCTTCTCTTAATTATATCTCGTGGTTTCATAATACTGCCTTTACTTTTCGAACTCGTTTAACGCTACTTGTAGCTTTTTGTTTTGGAGTTTCGCTATTTTCTACCGAAACTATAGCTCCGTCTTTTAGGGTGATAATGATATTACACTTGGCCGCTAGTTCGTGGTCGTGTGTAACGACAATAAGTGTACTGCCCAATGATTTATTTAATTCAAATAATAGTCTGATTATTTTATCACCAGTCGTGCTGTCTAAGTTTCCTGTTGGTTCGTCAGCAAATATAAGATTCGGCTTCGTAACAATTGCCCTAGCTATTGCTAATCTTTGCTTCTGACCTCCAGACAGATCACCTGCCTTGCCGTTAATCTTGTCAGTCAACTCCACTCTTTCTAAAGCTTCCTTGATCATAGTGTCGCGTTTCCTGACACCAATTCCACCAATCTCTAGAGGCAAAGATACATTTTGATAAACGGTTTGATTGGCCTCAACAAAAAATGCTTGAAATATAAAACCCATTTGCTTGGCGCGGAACTCATCCATTGCCTTTTTCTTTAACTTATGGAGAGTGTGACCGCCAATTGTCACAGTGCCTTCATCTGGACGGTCTAGTCCGCTCATAATATGCATTAAAGTAGACTTCCCTGAGCCGCTCTTACCGATTATGGCAACCGTTGAACCGTTTGGTATATTGAAGCTAATATTTTTAAGTGCAACGAACTTGTTTTGTTTTTTGCCGTAGACTTTTGTAAGCTTGTTAACCTCAATCATATGCAGATTATTATATACCAGTTATGCTTCGAAACGTAGTCTTTTAATCAGCCAATCCCGCGGCAATAAACTTAAGAACCAGCCGGCTCTTGGACCCGAGCTCTTATTAATAATTAGCTTATACAAGCTCACAAACAAATTCTTTGGATCTACTGGAGAGGTGCCCTTGAAAGCATATATTGCCTTATGGAACCATTCACCATCAGCATTGGCTGGAGCAGACTCTAGAACGTTAGCTAAAGCTGAGAAATAGTCTTGTTCATCCTGACTAAAGTCCGTTCGCCTCGTTTCAGACTGAACAGTAAACTTAACATCTTCTGGCGCCCACTTATCTAGCCATTCTTGAATAAAACTAAGCTCAGCTACAATTATGTCTTTGTCCGCCCCGACAACATCTGCATGCTCGGTTCGTTTTATGATCGCAAGAGTCGCTTCAACGTTTTTTAGCGCCGCCTGATAACTAGCTACCAAATGTGAGAAAGGCACACGACTCACTGTCCTACTATTAGATCCACGCGTACAAATAAACAAAGTGTGCTTTTCGTCGTCGGTCAAATCAGTCTTAGCACTTAGCGCAGCATACTCATCTACTAATCGGACAGTACCATCAATTTGGTCAAAATATAGTCGTTTTTCTGGCGGAAATGAGAGCACAAAATATCTAAGCACTTCTGGAGGCAGTACCATGACAGCTTCAGAAGCTGCAATACCAGTGCCTTTGCTGGCACTCATTTTTTTAGTATCACCAGCTCGATTAATAAAGTCATAAGGTACTGGAGTTGGTGCAGGAGCTGCATAAATGACCTTCATGATTTCACGACCAGTCTCAAAAGACCCTCCTGCGCTTGCATGGTCTCTTCCAAAAGGCTCTACTGAGACATTCATTAGCCACCAACGACCCGGCCAATCAAGGCGCCAATCCAACTTAACATTACCGTCACTATAAGCTACCTGTTGGTTAACGCCGCTACTATCTTCGTATGTAATTTGTTTAGATTCTGCGTCTATGCTTATGAATTTACGGTTTTTTAAATATCCGTCTTCCATAATTTGAATTGGTGACCAGTGGTCGTCTAGTTTGCGTCCGGAGATAGTCTCGAGAGTTCTTTTTGCTTCAGGCAGTTTAGATAATACTTTTTCGATAGCTGGCACAAAATAACCTGATCGATACTTTTCATGACTATTAACAACTTCCATTTCAACGCCCAGTACTTCGGCGCTATTTATAAAATCAGATAAGAAAAATTCGGCATAAGACTTGTCGCTGCCGTCAGGCGATGGTATGTCACACAGAGGCTTGCCAAGATATTTTTCGAACTCAGCTGAAATGTTTACTGGAATCTTTCTGAGAGCGTCAAGATCATCGGCGAATTGAATATGTCTAGCCTGACGGCCTCGCCCTCTAATCTCCAAAAGAATAGCATCGCAAGTAATTATCTCTCTTAGATGCCCCATGTGATATGTTCCTGATGGCGATGCACCAGATTCAATCAAAATCTCACCACTTGGGTGCTCGGCAATGATTTGATCTACTAAACTACTCAACCAACGCATAGTTACAACTTTCTAATGTCATGAAACTTGAAGTAATTATACCTCAAACCGTGGTTTTACTTTAGGAGATGTCAGTGATTTTGTAGTTTGTAGTGTCGATTGGGGTGACTATCTCGACATTGTCGCCCAGTGACTTGCCGATAAGTGCTTGTCCTATTGGTGATTCGTCGCTGATTTTGCCATTTAATGGGTCAGCTTCAACCGTTCCAACAACTTGAAACTCTTTAGTTTTGCCATCTTCGCTCTTGAGCTTAACGCTGCTTCCAATCTGGATCTTGCTATCACCTTTTGGTTTTTTGATAACTTCAACATTAGCTAAAATATGTTCTATCTCGCCTAGGCGAATTTCGTTTTGATCTTGCTCTTGGCGAGCTGAGCTGTATTCGGCATTTTCGGCCAAATCACCAAATTCACGAGCTAACTTAATGCGCTCAGCAATAGGACCACGCTCTGCGTGCAGCAATACTAATTCTTCCTTTAGTTTAGCGACTCCTTCGGAGGTAAGACGGTATAATTTCTTCATGTAATTTCCCCTTCTTGGGTTAATTTTTGGTAAAAATAAAAACGGTGGCCCAAGGCTCTCTTTAGCCTTAATCTCATCCGCATTAACTATGCTAACAAATTTCTTTGACTATAGCTAGCAAGTAATCACTTTGCTGTGCATAACAGTCAAAATCGTCATCATCGTCCGAGTATCATATTATACTCAAGATGTGATTAGCGTCAATGACTTGCGACCCGCTATTGTCTAGTTCGACTTAATTCTCTCAATTATATCTACGAGCTTAACCATTTCTATATTTGAATCAGTTCTTTTTTTGAACTCAACTTCATCACCTGCCAAAGTTTTTTCGCTAACTACAAGACGAATTGGTATGCCAATTAGATCAGCGTCAGCAAACTTCTCACCTGGACGAACATCACGATCGTCATAAAAAGCTTCAATATTAGCTTCATTTAACTCAGCATAGAGCTTGTCGGTAGCCTTTATTACGGCTTCAGAATCACCAATTCGTACAATATAAACCTTGAAGGGAGCTATCTCGTAAGGCCAAACTAGGCCTTTATCGTCACCGAGCAGCTCTGTTATAACACCTACGAGGCGAGATGGCCCAATACCATAACAGCCCATAAGCACATCCATCTCTTGATTATTTTCGTCTAGATAATTTAGGCCGAGAGGTTTAGAAAATTTATCTTTTAGTGTAAAGATATTACCTACTTCAGCTGCTCTTACTTCTTCTAGGTCTTCGCGCTTAACACCAAGTTCAGCCAAAACTTTGTCGTCATTCACCTCTTCATTAATAGCGATTCCTTTTTTGCGATCTAGATAAATCGTATCTTCGCCAGCCTCACAAACAGTCTGGAATTCATGACTAAATTGACTAAACATTCCGCCACTGGCAAAGGTCAAGAAGGTTTGTTCACCTACTCCAAGCCGCTTATATACTTTAAAATAAGCTTGCTTAATTTTTTCGTATAATTCATCGTGCTCTTCCTCTGTTCGGGCAAAACTATACAAATCCTTCATTAAGAACTCTCGTCCACGCATTACACCACTTTTGGCACGAGTCTCATTACGAAATTTAGTTTGTATTTGATACGCCAAAAACGGTAAATCTTTATAAGAACTTATATAGGGCTTAACTGCTCTAATAAGTGGCTCCTCGTGAGTTGGCCCAAGACCAATCTCGCTTCCATTTTTGAGCTTTGTCTTAAACCAAACATCAACTTTTTCGTCATCCCATCTATCTGTTGCTTGCCAAATTTCTGGATCTTGAAGTGTAGTCATCTTTAACTCCTGACCACCAATAGCATTCATTTCCTCGCGTATCACCTGACAAATATTTTCTAATACTCGTAGACCCATAGGCAAAAATGTATAAACTCCGGCCATTTCTTTGTGTATATAGCTCGCTCTAATTAGTAGCTGGGCGTTTTTGCTGACCTCGTCAGCTGGTGCTTGTTTTTTCGTCTTAGTGAATAGTTCAGTTGATCTCATAAAAAGTATTATATAGGATTATCGCTCGTCAACCGAGATGAAATATAAATATACTCATAAAAGCGATTAGATTCTTTAGCATATGCAGTCCAATTGAAGCCCACAAACTGCCAGTTTTTTCGCGTAGATTTATAAGGAATAGCGACAAAATAAATGTATCAATACCAGCAATCCAAAGAAGAGGCTCGCCACTTCCAGCTTGCAAATGTGCTATTCCAAATAACCCACTAGCGATAATCACGGCCCAGAATTTTGGCAAACCTTTTCTAAGACCCGTATACAAAAATCCTCTGACTAAAATTTCCTCGGCGATCGGCGGCAATAATACTAAACTGATAAAAATAAACGGAAGCTGGAAGTTGCCACGATCAACAAATCCTATCTGTTGCTTCTGTTCAATATTTAGACTTGGGGCTAATTGTTTAGCTACGGAAGTAACAAAAATAAAAACTATTGTGTAAGCTATGAAGCTTAGGGCGATATAGCCTAAGTATGCCCACTTCGGTCTATCATCGAGGCCAATAGTCTTTAAGGTGGCCTTACGAAGCTTCAAGAACCTATACACCAACCACACTGTCAGGGCTTCAACGGCTGCAATTGTTATGAATTGACCATAGGTGTTGTTGCTCATCCAATCTAGCGCCTGGTCTTTGTCCAATCCTCGTATTAACGGGATAGTGTAGACAAGCAAAGCGCCAACTAATTGTGCACCAAAATATATCGCCAATGTTACGCCAACAGATTCGATCGGAGTCCATCTTACAGTCTTCTCGGTGTCTGATTTGGAGCGACGAAAAAATCGTACAACTCCATAAATAGCCAGCAAATATAAGGGAGTGAACCAATCTATACTCATCAGAAGTTTCGCTTTACATCAACAATTGTTATAAGCACAAATAACACCATTAGTAGCGCAAAGCCTGTTCCGTGTATCATATCTTCTCGTCTTTTTGACAATGGCTTTTTGGCGAGTCTAAAAGCCCAAGTCACAAATAATCTGCCGCCATCTAGCGCTGGTATTGGTAGCGCGTTCATAATTGCCAAAGTTAGCGAGATTATAGCAATTATCATAAAAATAAATTGATAGCCTAGCTCGCTACCGTCCTTTAATAGTACGAAGATACCTATAGGTCCAGCAACTCCCTCGCTGGCCTGCTTACCGTGGCCACGTACTAGATTGGCTGCCGCCTTACCAAGCCCTTCAAAAGTCATAACAGTAAATTGTTTGATAAGCCCGGCGGCAACAATTGGAGCGGACCATGTTGATCGCTGTAGCGTGTAGTCGGTCGGAACTATTCCCATATAACCAAGCGGTTTGTCTGTATTTTTACTAGCCTCCACTTCAGCTGCCCGTCGAAGGGTGACCTTAAGATTCTTGGCCTTACCTGCGCTAACAATTGCCACATCTATCTCTTGACCAGCAAATTGATGAGTAAAATCTGGAAGCTTTTCTGCGGAAGTAATAATATTGTTTGTTTGCCTGCCGTTATTAATGCTTACTAGGCGGTCCCTGCTACGAATACCGGCTTTTTCCGCTGGCGAACCAGGTTCTACTTCGGCAACAAAAACATCGTTTCTTAAAACTTTGGTATCTTTTGCGTATGTGTATTGATTATCAATTATCTTTGGCATACCCAAGAGTGCCAGTAATGTCAGCAGAACAAAGGCCGTTGCCAGGTTCATTGCAACGCCGGCTATCATAATTTTTGATTTTACTCCGATGCTTGCGGCGCCAAAAGTTCCATTATCAGTGTCGGCCGTGTGCTCCCCCTTTAAGCGAACGAACCCACCTAAAGGTAGCCAGTTGAGTGTATATACAGTGCCGTTTTTGCGTGCCAAAACTTTTGCTCGAGGCGGGAATCCTATACCAAATTCTTCAACTTCTACTCCGTTACGACGAGCAACTATAAAATGCCCAAATTCGTGAACGACAACTAGTGCCACGAACATAATTAACCCAAAAATCAGTAGAAGCAACGACATTACATTAATTATACACTGAGTTTGGCAACTAGTCGCTCAAATCTAATCGTTAGCTGTATTGATAAGTTAAATTGTCCCACCCTATACCGTCATGATCTCCTGCTCTTTTGCACGAGACAAAGTGTCTACCTCTGATTTCGAAGAATTCATACCGTCATCAACTTGTTTTTCTAAGCGCTTTGCATCATCTTCTCCGACAAGTTTGTCCTTTTTCATTTGGTCGATTTCTTTAAGTACATCATGTCGAACGCCACGCAAACTAATCATGCAATCTTCTGCTTTTTCTCCGAGCTGTTTAACAATTTGTTGGCGTCGTTCAGTTGTTAGCGGAGGAACAGGAACTCGTACGACTCGTCCATCGTCACTAGGATTCATACCAAGACTAGGATTATCGCGTATAGCAGCGGCAATAGCTTGAATGTTAGAAGGATCGAAAGGTGTTATCTGTAATAATTGAGCTTCTGGAGCAGATACTGTTGCAACCTGAATAAGCGGCATTGGCGTGCCGTAGGCAGTTACCGTTACTCCGTCGAGCATTGTTGGATGAGCTCGCCCAGTTCGCAGTTTCTTAATTTCTTCTTGAAAATGATTTAGCGCGGCAGTCATTTTAGTTTTTGCGCTATCTACTACGCTTGATGGATTCATGTATTACCCCTGTGTTAATTGATTTGCTTTGCTGGTCTAATTATAACCCACATCGGGCCACAATCGACCTTTTAACTAGTGTACGACGAGCCATAAACAGCGTAACGAGCAATAACAGGTGTGACGATTACGCACTCGTCACTTAACTTCTTGCCTATGCAATTAGCCACAATGCTAGCAATATTGCTGCTAACTTCTGAATTAGCCATGATGTCTGCTGATCTTGGCTGTTCTATCATGTTCGGGTCGTCGCTCAAGGTCTCAATACGAGTCTTTATGGCTGACTGTTCCGAACAGCTATCATTTAATTCACGAATAGGACATCGCTCGCAACTATTCATTTTGTTTGATCCTATTACCATCCTACTTAATCTCCTTATGAGGCCTGGCTATATTGTGCAGACATAGCAACACTCAATCCTCGCCTGTCTAACTCTTGCCTTGCGTCGTCTACATCGTATTTATTAACACCTTGGTCGTATATTGTAGTGGCTATCTCTACGAGAACAACGGGATCTAATCCAGCGCGCGAAAAGCCAACATCTCGCACTTTAGGCACCCAGCCTGTATGTAAAATCTCAGAAATCCCATCACGCAAACATTCTGACTTCAAGGCACAGGATCCACAAATCTTAGCCTTTTCTATTCTGGCATTTTTAGTATTGTCTAGCCTAAAAGTTTCAGCATTTTTTGGAATTGCGCAATTAGGCTCAACACCAAGAGATCTCTTTTTGTTTAGTTCGCTAAAGTATGGCACTGCCTCTCTATGATCTTTTGTAAGAGTATCGGAATTACCTAGTTGATTATTTGGAAATCCCATTTTGATTAACTAAGCTAATTCTCCAAGTGCAATCCGGTTAAAGCGTCTAACGACAATGTTTTCACCAAGTACGGCAATTGATTCTTTAATACGATCTTCGACTGTTTGGTCTGGATTCTTAATATATGGCTGGTCTAGCAAACATTTTTCTGCAAAATACTTCTTAAGCATACCTTCAACTATCTGTGCAACCATTTTTTCGGGCTTGCCGTCAGCTTTAGTTTTTTCGGTAAATTCTTGTTCGGCCTTAGCTCGAGCTTCAGCTGGTACAGCATCGTTGCTAACAAACTCTGGGTTACTAGCGGCAATATGCATGGCTAGATCTTTTACTAGATCGCTAAAAATTTCGTTACGGGCAACAAAGTCTGTTTCGCAGTTAACTTCAATCAAGACACCAATGCGTCCATCGTGATTATAAGTTCCAACTACACCGGCTCGTGCTTCACGCTCACCACGCTTCTCAGCCTTGGTTATACCTTTTTTACGCATAGCTTCTAGAGCTTTATCGAAGTCCCACTTGGCTTCTTCTAGTGCTGCTTTAGCATCAGTTAGTCCAACGCCAGTTAATGCTTTCAATCTTTTGATGTCATCTATGTTCATCTTCTATTCCTTTTATTAATCTATTTACTTTTTAGAATTTAGCTTAGAGAATTTCTTGGTCAGGCATGACCTTAACTTCAGTTTCAATACCGAGCTGAGCAAGACGACGCATATAAGCATCGTTTAATCTTGGGTCAGACTCTCGTAATCTGTCAGTTATATGTCTAGACATATCGATACCAGCCGGTGGCGTAGCATCGAATTGACTGTAACTTCTAAATAACATTCCGTCGTTAAGTTCTGACATTTAGGCTTTCTCGCTCTTTTCAGCTGGTGCTTCTGCAACTTCTGTCTTGTCGACAACTGGAGCTTTGATTTTAGAACGACCTAGCTCAATAGCCTGCTGAACATAATCAGCAATAAGTTGTAATGTCTTAATAGCGTCGTCGTTTGAAGGAATTGGGAAGTCGATCAAACTTGGATCAGCATTAGTATCGACGATACCAATAGTCTTAAGCCCTAGTTTAGTAGCTTCTTTGTGAGCATTGTGTTCGTGAGTAATGTCAAACATAAACACAGCACCAACGCGTGACGCCATTTCTTTTACACCACCATAAAGGTAGTTCATGTGGTCGATTTCTTCTTGGTAACGCTGAATCTCTAGCTTGTTATATTTAGCAGATAGGTCACCTGAAGCCATGTTTGCCTCAAGATCTTTAAGATGCTTGATTCGTCCACCAATAGTTTTCTGGTTTGTTAGCAATCCACCCAACCATCGCTCGTTTACGTATGGCATTTTAGTTGCTTCGGCCAAAGCCTTAACAATATCCTTAGACTGGCGCTTAGTACCAACAAATAGAATCTGTCGACCTTGGCTAGCAGTTTGAGTGATAAATTCTAAAGCTGAATCAAGTGCCGCAACCGTCTGAGTAAGATCGATAATGTGGCTACCGTTTCGCTTAGAATGAATAAAAGGCGCCATTTTAGGGTGCCAACGGCTTGTTTTGTGGCCGAAATGAGCTCCGGCTTCTAATAATTTTTTGATATCTACTTCAACAGCATTATTTGCCATATAGTAAATCCTTTCTCTTCGTAAGGAGCTAACCCGAGCGTCCCTACATAGGATGACTCAGGAGGATTACTGCCCCAAACTGATTAATTAATTGTGGACATATTGTAACAGATGACGACTCTCTTAGCAATACCGCTTGACCAGATACCAACAGATGTGTATACTACTTTGGATATGAAAAAAGATATTCACCCAGATAATTACCGCCCAGTGGTCTTCCAGGACCTCAACAACAACACCACAGTATTAACGCGCTCAACAGTTGCAACTGAAGAGACGATTAAACTAGAGGGCGTTGAATACCCATTACTAAAAGTTCACATCACTAGCTCTAGCCACCCCTTCTTCACCGGCGAAGAACGCATCGTTGACATCGAAGGTCGCGTCGACAAGTTCAAAGCCCGTGCAGCTGCTGGTCAGGCTGCTCGTGACAAGCGAACAACTGCTGCCAAGAAATTAGCTACCCGCAAAGAGTCACAAGACGACAAAAAAGCCGAAAAGTCAGCACCAAAAGCCGACAAATAACTACTAGAATTTAATTAATCACCGAAAATACCAAATTTTCGGTGATTTTTATATATACTAAGGATTATCAGTTATGGAAACTAAAGAACAAAGCTTACGCCAAGAATATCAGGAACTCGAGTCACGATTGAGCGACCCGTCTATTTTTAGTAGCAAAGATTATCCTAAATTAGCCAAACGCAAAGACGCTGTCGAAAAAATCTTAAGCTTGTTCGACGACAAAAAAGCCCAAGACGAAGCTATCAAATTTGCCCGCGAGCACCTTAGCGATCCAGACATGGCCGAATTAGCTGCTATGGAACTAGAAGAAGTTACCCCTAAACTAGCGGAAACTATCACCAAACTTGAAGAGGCCTTAACTCCAAAAGATCCTAACGACGAAAAAGACGCTATTATCGAAATTCGTGCTGCAGCTGGTGGCGACGAGGCTAGCCTGTTTGCCGGTGAACTTTATAGAATGTACGTACGCTGGACAGAAACTCATAATTATAAGGTCGAGCTAATAAGCGAAACACCTTCTGACGCTGGCGGATTCAAGGAAGTTATCTTTGCTGTTCGTGGCGACGACGCTTATAGTCAATTGAAGTTTGAGGCTGGAGTCCATCGGGTACAAAGAGTACCCGTAACAGAGAGCCAAGGCCGCATCCATACTAGTACCGTTACTGTGGCAGTGTTACCTGAGGCCGAAGAGGCCGACATCGTCATCAACCCTTCAGACCTCCGTATCGACGTTTATCACGCCAGTGGTCACGGTGGCCAATCCGTCAACACTACCGACTCTGCCGTCCGCATCACTCACTTACCGACTGGCCTAGTCGTCACTCAGCAAGACGAGAAATCCCAAACAAAAAATAAATTAAAAGCCCTCGGCGTTTTGCGTTCACGACTATTACAAGCGCAAATCGAAGCCGAACAACAGAAATTATCCGACTCACGCAAAAAACTAATCGGCTCTGGTGACCGCAGCGAGAAGATCCGCACCTATAACTTCCCTCAGGACCGTATCACCGACCACCGTATCGGTTATTCACGATCTAACATTCCAGTAGCAATGACCGGTGACATCGACGATCTAATAGAAGAACTCCACAAAGCCGAACACGATTTGCTCAACCAAGAAGGTTAAATATAAACCGCGTAAGAGATTTCGGTATTAGTAAGATCTATCGACGCTTAAACTGTTCTAGTGGTGTCATTGAATACTGGGAGTATCTTATCTTCAATCGTATGAATCCCGTCACTGTTTCCTGTGATAGTAGTCACCTCTAACCCAAGTTTTGTGTGACGAGCTTCAGTGATAATCATAGAGCTAATATTGAGCATGTCTGTACCGCGAAATTCAAGACCAATTGTTCTTGAAGTCGAATAAATGGGACTTCCTTGAGTTGAACTTTCCACAAAAGCACCAATAGCATCAGAACGCTCAATCATTAAAGCTCTTCGTTTTTCCGCTTCAGGACCTTGATGAGATGCAATATTCTCCATATTATGGTATTTTCTCTCACGAGGAGCATTGGACTGAATCTCGCTGTATGTCATTCTTGGGAATTTTTCGGCACTCATAGTATAAATTATTTCGATTAAATTTAGTTCTAAACAGATTTTATAATAGTTAGACTGTTCTGTCAATATCATCTCCTGCTCTCTACCATTCAAATCCGATCATTGTTTCTTAGCCTATAAATCAATAAAGCCCCTAGGGGCTTTATTGATTTATAGGACTTTGTGTCTACTTATAATTGTTTACTATTAATTTCGGCTTGTGCAACGACTCCTCTTATAGCACCCAACTGCTGTGCTGCTGTAGATATTAATTCTTCCTTACTGAAACCGTTTGGATTGTCTCCGTTAGGTTGCTGTAGCCCGGTTTTATTATCTTCATAATTTAGAGCACTCCTATACGCTGTCATACTGTCCCTGGCAGGTTCGACTCTGATCCCTGTAACAGGGCCTACTGTGCTGCGATCTCCAAGTCCTTCTGATAGGGTGACACTATTGCCATACTCCCCGTTCACACCCTCTCTATTATTTATACTCAAACTTACCGGCTTATTATTAGCATCAACTTTACCTGCATTAAATTTAATAGTACTGTCAGATAATCTACCTTCTACACTAATATTTGGAGAACCAATAGCTACTTTCATTGCTCGGTCTCCTAGCTTATTTGCTATACGACCAATCTGGGCGGCTATTTCTTCAGGAGTTTTGCTTGTTTTTTCTAAAGTGCTTGTTGGTAGATTTTCGATCATTGTTTTTTGCTTTCTATCTTGTTTGGGTTTTTGTTTTTAGAACTTGAATAAATCTTATCACACTTGTGCTTAAATGTCAAGATTGTTAGACTCTTTTACCAGTGCCTGGAGTATACGCGTTGTACTTCGTTGGTGCTGGTCTACCTTTAGTGTCATACCCATCCATATTCTCAAAAGTTTGCGCAAAAACCCCTCTGCGTAATGGCACAACTACTCCCCTACCATTATAGGCATCGAAATATTCTTGCTGAAGTTTCACGATAGCGACTGCAGCAACCGCCTCTCTTTGATCAGAAGTCATAGCCTTCGGGTCCTGACCAGCTTCTGGCTCTATAAATGCCCTTTCAGGAAAACCGTAGCCTTCGCCCAATCCAATTAAAGCTTCTTCATTGGCAAAAGGCTTGTGATTCGTTCTGTCTACTATATAAGTGGCCGGCTTGTTGTTCTTATCGAGCATTCCAACTACATAAGCACCTGGATCAACCTCTCCGTTTTCGTCTGATGAAGCAAAGAATACTCTATCAATGCCAGCTTCTCCAGCCCTGTCAGATCTGCCAGCAGCACTATCATCGATTGGTCTATCGATTGTTGGTGTTGGTATTTGCGCCTCACTATCCCTCTTTAATCTTGCTACACCATATTTTGCATCTCTAGCGTAAGGAGCTTGATCTATGACTTTAATGAGAGGGAGTGCTATTGTGGCGCCACGCTCACCAAATGCATATTGACCCATGCCGTAAAACTCAGAGAAATGCGGCACAACGCTATGCATTGTATCTCCGCCGTGATTTAAAGCGGTCGTATTATGCATTACACCAGTAGTTCGTAACTGTTCATTGCGCGACATCAGGCCGTTCACATTTATACCCCCAACGTTGGTTGTACCGTGGAATAATAATTGTCCTGCCTGCCTAGTATCGGCCCAGAATTGTTTTTGAGAGGACTTGATTCTTGACTCAACATTTTCAGAAGTAAGAAACTCTGTTCGGTTCGATGGTGAACCATAAAAAAGCTCATTTGTCCCGGCTGCTTCAATTACCTTGTCAGCTAGTGAGCCTGCAGCAACAATATCACTCTCTTCTAGCGTTGATACGCCTACAGATGATTCTGTATACAGACCGTCAACTGCTTGGCCGCTAAGTCTTAACAATCGCAGCCTTGATTCTGGAGTTTCGGAGTATGCTAATAAAGCAGCTGACTTTGCCTCATTGGCAATTCTTAATGCGTAAACTTTTGCGTTTGGCGCCATCATTGCGCGGTAATTTCCGTCAGAAAAATCTGAGAAGGGAGACTCCGAACCCATACGACGCTCCCAATCTTGAGCTTCAGATGACTCTAAGATTTTCGCAAAAACCGGGCTGGCGTAATCTCTGTCAGCTACTGCTTCAATTGCAGCCTGCAAGGTCATATGATCTGTATAAAAACCCTTAACTGCTTCCATGATTTCTGGTGTGGGCTCAAATTCGAGGTCTTTAATGGCTCTTTCAGATCTTTC
>CALRGT010000002.1 GCA_943358095.1 uncultured Candidatus Saccharimonas sp.
TAGAGATTCCGGCTCAAACTCTCAAATGCTATGGCGTGATTGATGTTTTTGATCTTGACGCAAATATTTACGGCCAAACTGGTATCACCGCTACCTTATACGACACCAATGTCGCTGCAAACTCAACTACTACAGTTTCAGCACCGGTTTCAAACAATAACTATCCTTTTGGGTTCCCTGGAATGTTTTATGGAACTGGAGTTTACGGTAATGGCAACAATCAGCACCTTTATTTTCCTAACCCAGCAAACGCGGCCGACAAATATTTGTTCATGCCCGGGCATAAATACAAATTGTTGATAAGTGGCCTCACTAGAACTAACACGCTTCAGGTATACATGGGTTGGTCTCGCAACAAAGATGGTAGTGGCGGGCCGAATTGTAGCCCTGATCCAGTCTGCAAAATTTTATCGGTATTTAGCATAACTAACACTGTAGACCCGACAGTTATACAGCCAGGTGATAAGATTGGTTTTACTGCTAGTGTCACGAATGCTGAAGGTTATACACTTGGTGTTAATGGCAGTGCTTGGGGAAATGAATACCCTAATCCATTAACTGGTGCGCCTACGACCGATATCGTCAATAGTCTTTTACCGACCGTACCCACTACTAATTATTTTAGGGCTGGAGTGCCGATTGCAGATAATGATCCTGATCGTTCGACTCAAATAATCACAATAAACGATGCCAACCCAGTCACTATGTCTAGTGGTCCAGGTTCGCCGCTTGGTGCTTTTGTTTTGAAGGCTCCTCTTACGTCACAAACTGGCGTTAGGTTTGATTGGGGACTTGTTATGCCAGATGTTGGATGGCTAGATGTCACCTGTATAGGAACATTTAATGTGGCCGAACCACCAGCTATATTATCCTGTGCCGTCGGTGAAAGTACACCGTCGCCGTCATTTGCTGAAGCTGGATCAATAACTGATATATCTATCGCTCTTCGCAATAGCGGAAAGGGTAGTTTGCAGGGTGCTGTCGTAAGTATGTCGATTTTCGGCCTACCTTTTAGTGTTGTCAGTTTGGGAGCTATTCCGGCAAATGGGTGGGGGGTTACTTCTTCTATATCGGCCAACTTGCCCCAAGGTTTGAGCTCTGTGCCTGTGACTTGGAAGGTGGTCGGTAATTTTGCGCCAAGCGGTAACATAACTTGCTTGGGTGCTATATCATTATTCTCCCGACCATACCTTAAGATTTTTGGAGGTGATGCTCGATCTGGTTCGGAATTTACTAGAACCAATGGTTCGTGTAGTTTGCCGGCAGTTGGTAGGGGTATTTCTGCATGGGGTGAATTAAATAGTGATGGTTGGCGCGGCGCATCTGCAGAGTATGCCGTAATCGCCAGCGGAGTAATCAACGGTTTTGCTTCGGCAGGCTTAAGAGCAGCGACACCTACAGCTGAAAATAATGGGCTGACCTTTGCTAATAGTCCGACAGTCGGCAACTTTGGAGCTTCATCTTGTATGCCAAATTACTGGCAGATGCTCCACAGCGATACTCCAGTGTCAGGACAGATTGAATGGCCAACAAACGCTCCGAACTGCAATTTAATCTGGCCAGCCGCTCAAAGGTTCGACATGTCATCTCCGGGCTGCTGGTGGTTTAATCCTGGTGTTTTGCCGGCTGGTACTAGACAGACAAATTTTGTAGATGGTGACATGGCAATAGGCGGCAACATAAGTTACGCCCAAAACTGGACAACTGTTGACGATATACCGAATATTACTTATGTAGTTTGTGGCAATATTTATATCGACAAATCAGTAGATACGATATCTGGTTGGTATATTGCCATGCCACGAAATTACTGTTCTAGTAACGGTGAGGGTGATGATAAAGGTGGTAAAATCTACACCTGCACCAATACGTTCTTAGCCGTACCAAAAGATGCTGGATATTATGATAAATGCAAGACGCCGCTCACTATTTATGGCAGCCTAACCGCACGAACCATTAAGTTCCAACGCACAACTGGTAGTCTTCGCGCAGGCAGTATTCGAGAGTCGATTAATTCGACTAATATTGCTGAAAAATTTATATCCGATCCTTCTTCATGGATTGTCTCGCCAGTACAGCGCCAAGTCAATATTAGTACTAGCTCAACCAAATTGGACGGTATAGGCGGTTTGCCGCCAGTTCTTTAGCCTCCTTGATATTGCGTTTATCAGTAGTGCTTATGGTATAATCGATGTAATATGAGCATCTTGAGTGGGGTATCAGAATTCTTTGGTCTTGACATCGGTACGACCGCTATTCGTCTGGTTCAGCTAAAAGGCAATGGACCCGTCAAACATTTGGCTAAATATGGCTATATACCTCTTGATAGTCGGCTGGCGATGAGCGACTCCAAGCCTGATCAATTAAAAGTAATACAAGCTGTACATGAATTGTTGGGACAGGCAAGGATCACTACTAAAAACGCGGTAGTCGGAATACCTTCTCAGCGTGTTTTTACGACTGTCGTTGACGTCGATCGATTATCGCCTAAAGAGCTTGCTAAATCCATCAAATATCAGGCCGATTCTTTGATTCCAACACCACTTGCGCAGTCCAAGCTGGATTGGGCATTACTGGGTGATTCTCCGAAAGATAAAGCAAAAGTTGAGATTTTGTTGTCGAGCGTTCCAAATGATTTTATTGAGCAAAGACTAGATCTGCTAGAGGCGAGTGGGTTAAACGTTATAGCATTTGAGCCAGATAATCTTGCATTGGCGCGAGCATTAATACCAGCTGGCGCGACTGGTCCACAGATGGTTATCGATATCGGCAACAAAACAACCGATATCGTTATTAGTGTGCAAGGTGGGCCAAGATTGACTAGATCGATACCTACTGGGGCTGAAGCAATGGTGCGTACCGCAGCCCAAACTCTTAATATTGATGATAAACAGGCTCAGCAATTCGTCTTCAAATTTGGCCTAAATAAAGACAAGCTAGAGGGTCAGGTCTATAACGCAGTTATCGGTACTATTGATATTCTAGTAACAGAGATTGAAAAATCTATAAAGTTCTTTGTGACTCGATACGGAGAATCGGCTAAGATTGAAAGAATTATTGTTACTGGTGCTGCATCTGTTCTGCCAGAGTTTCCTCTATTTATTGCCAATAAGTTTGGTATCAGTGCCGAAATAGGCAACTCTTGGCGTAATGTAGCATTCCCAGCAGATAGGCAGAATGAACTTCTGGCGGTGTCTAACCATTTTGGTGTAGCTGCTGGCCTAGCGGAGCGAATAGAATGATACAGTTTAACTTATTGCCTGACGTAAAGCTGGCCTTCATAAAGGCTCGTCGATTTAAGAGGTTGGTAATAATCGTAACTTCTATGGTTAGCGCCTTATCGATGACGGCGGTTATATTTTTATTTGTTTTCGTCAATGTCGCTCAGAAGAAACACATTAGTGATATCAATAAAAACATTCAATCAAACGACAAGAAGTTATCTGCCGTGAATGATCTAGACAAGATTTTGACCATACAGAATCAACTAAATAGCTTAACGGCTCTTCACGATCAGAAGCCAGAAACCGCCAAACTTTTTGGTTACATAAATCAAATTACTCCTGCACAGGTTTCTCTTTCAAATTTGCAGATTAATTTCACCACTAAGGTATTAAAAATTTCTGGAGACGCTGACACGCTTAGTACAGTCAATAAATTTGTCGATACTTTAAAATTCACAACTTTCCGCATAGCCAACCAGACTATCGATAATCACGTTTTTTCATCTACTGTTTTATCGAATTTCGCCAAAGATGAAAAGAAAAGCACATACACTATCGAAACTGTATTTGATGCTCGTATATTTGACAGTAATATTAGTCTACTTTGGTCGGTACCTAATATTATTAGCACTCGTAGCGAAACCGAGAAGCCCGCGGCTTTGTTCCAGCAATCTGAGAGCATAAAGGCTAAACCATGAAATTTTCTACAAAGAGACTATTGATAGTCAAAGCTAACACTCAGGTTACTGTTATGATAGCCGTCGCTACTGCTATAACAATGTTTTCGCTGGTAGCTTCCCGAGCCTTGCTTAATCAGCAAGCATACCAGGGCAGAGTGATAGACCGAAAAACAAAATCCCTTAATCAACTCAAGAGTAATGTCGCTGCAGTTAGTAAGCTTCAAGCTGCCTACCTGGAATTCCAAAATAGTGCTAAGAACACTATTGGTGGTGATAGTGTTGGGACCAAAGACAGAGACGGCGATAACACAAAGATTATTCTTGACGCCTTGCCAAGTAAATACGATTTTCCAGCACTAACTTCGAGTATAGAAAAGATCTTCGCATTAGTGCCTACCACAAAACTGGAGTCCATTACAGGGTCAGACGATGAATTGAATCAGCTGAAGACTCCAGCAAGTCCTAGTCTGTCATCAGTAGCTATTCCGTTCCAAATATCTTACAGCGGAAGCTATCTTGCGATCCAAAGTCTATTAGCTACGCTTCAGAGTTCAATTCGACCAATGCAAGTTAATTCAATTGAATTTTCGGGAAGAGACAGTGCTATGAAGGTTAAGATAACTGCTCAAACCTATTATCAGCCAGAGAAGGTACGTAGTCTAAAAACTGAGGTAATTAAATGAAACAAAAAGACATAATTATTATTGCAGTTATTGCAATTTTGGCAGGCGCTGGATCGCTAGTATTTTCTAATCTAGTAATATCATCGCCGAAGAATAGGCAAGATAAGGTGGAAATTGTTGAGGCTATGAGTTCTATTTTTAAGCAACCCGACCCTAGATATTTTAATGCCGAATCAGTTAATCCTACTAAAATTATACGTATTGGCGACAGCACTAACCCTAAGCCTTTTAACGGTACTAATTAACTTTAATTTGTATGCAATGTATAAACATTCAGACATTAGTAAGCAACAAACATCTAGCCAGTAACTCATTTACGAGTAGGCAGAGATGAGTGTTTTGTCGGCGGTTATTCAGAAACAAGTCGAAGATAAGCTAGTCAGCAACGGCATTATTACTGCCAGCCAATTAACAGAGCTTAAGATGCGCGCACAACAAATCAAGACGCCAGTTTTTAGCGTCATGACTGTCGACGGAAAGGTTACTAATGAAGTATTAACCAGAACCATAGCAGAGGTTACGAATGTGCCTTATGTGAATCTGACAAAAGCCATAGTTAATCCTTCTATTTTGGCGCTTTTGCCAGAGGACATAGCAGAGCGTTACATGTCCGTGCCTTTAGGTGAGATGCAGAACAGACTAGTGGTTGCCATGCTAGATGCAGACAATGTGCAGGCTGTTGATTTTTTGTCGAATAAAATTGGTCGACCGCTGAAAGTCTATGCAGCGAGCGAAGAAGGTGTCCGTAATGTTTTGCAGCAGTATAAAAAGGATCTAAACAACGATGTCATGGGGGCATTAGATGGCCCAGTTAAGCAGGTAGAAAACGAAGAAGCAGTAGATAGCTCACAATTAAAAACTAAAAATATAAAAACTATCGTTCAGGATTCGCCAATTAGTAAGGCTTTGTCTGCGATTCTTGAGTTTGCCGCAAAAAATCGAGCCAGCGATATACACATCGAACCGCTCGAAAAGGAATTAAAAATTCGGGCTAGGATTGATGGAGTATTAAGAGAGATTATGAAATTGCCTAAGTCAACAGAGCCGCCGCTTGTATCCAGAATTAAGATTTTATCTAATTTAAAAATCGATGAACATCGAATACCTCAAGATGGCCAGTTTAGCATCAAAACCGGCGGCAAAGATATCGATTTACGTATCGCCATTTCTCCTGTAGTTTGGGGAGAGCAGGTAGTCATCCGTTTGCTGGATAAGAGCGGTACAAATCTTCGTCTTGAAGAAATGGGTTATCATGGCAGAGCACTTAGAACTATTAGGGAAGGGCTAAAGCAAACTAGCGGTATGATTCTGACTAGTGGTCCAACCGGATCGGGCAAGTCTACTTCGTTATATGCCTTAATCCAGGAAATAAAAAATGACGGTATAAATATAGTTACCCTAGAAGATCCTGTCGAATATAAGATGGAGGGCATAAATCAAATCCAAGTTAATAGTGAGGTTGGACTAACTTTTTCCTCAGGTTTACGCTCAATTCTGCGCCAAGATCCTAATGTAATAATGGTGGGTGAAATCCGTGACAAAGAGACTGCTACTTTGGCTGTTCAGGCCGCGCTAACAGGTCACCTTGTTTTCTCCACTCTTCACACCAACTCGGCTGCCGGCATTTTGCCTCGTTTGCTAGATATGGGCATAGAGCCGTTTTTGATAGCAAGTACAGTACGCACTATTATTGGTCAAAGACTAGTGCGTCGGATTAGCGATAGCAAAAACCCTTACTTGTCAGATAAACTAGAATCAGAGGCTGTAAGAACAGCAATTGGCGACTTGTTGCCGGAAAATGAATCGGTCAAAGCTGAAGTAGCGGCCGATCTTGGCTACGAAAACTTGCCACTTAAGGGTGATAACGCTTATACTTTATATAAGGGCAAGGATAGTCCAGAGACGCCTGGTGGCTATAAGGGGCGAATGGGTCTGTACGAAGTTTTCGAAGTAACCGAAAGCATTCAGGATTTGATCTTAAAAAGATCAACCAGTACAGAAATTCAGAAAGCCGCAGAAGCTGAGCAGGGAATGGTGACTATGCGTCAAGACGGTGTCTTGAAGGCTCTAGCAGGCTATACGACGTTGGCAGAAGTCAATCGAGTAGCAGGATCAGAGTTTAATTAAATGAGAAATTATTTAGTAGTAAATAGAAGGGTGGGGAAATGTCAGAAATAAGCAGAGCGATACATAAAAGGCCTACAAGCTTATTAAGCGCGAAGTTAGTTCCGGCAGAGCACTCATTGCTGATTAAAGGGTTTAGGGGGTAACTATAATGCAAGGACATGTAAAAATTGAAGAGTTGCTAGAAGAAGTTATCAAAAAGAAGGCTTCTGATCTACATTTACAGGTTGGAGTCGCTCCAATGTTACGCATCGATGGCTCTATCGTGCCCGTACCAAGTGTTGCTCCTCTTACTGAGGAAACGGTTGAGCTGCTGATTTTCTCCATTTTAGACGAAGACCAGAAACAGATTCTGCTTAAAGATAAAGAGTTTGATTTTAGTTTTGCATTTGGTGATCTAGGTAGATTTCGTGTTAATGCTTTTCACGAGCGAGGCAACTTGGCTGCAGCACTTCGTTTGATTCCGAATCAGATCAAAACAATAGAAGAACTGGGGCTGCCAGCAATTGTCAGTACTTTTGCAAATTATCCAAGAGGGTTGGTGCTAATTACTGGCCCAACTGGTTCTGGTAAGTCCACCACGCAAGCTGCGATTATTAATAAGATTAACGAAGAAAGACCGACACATATCTTAACTATCGAAGACCCGATTGAGTTCACACATAAGTCGAAGCGTTCTGTAATTGTTCAGCGAGAAGTTCACTATGACACTTACTCTTTCTCGGCAGCTCTTCGCTCAGCACTGCGCGAAGATCCAGATGTTGTGCTTATTGGAGAAATGAGAGACCTTGAGACTATTTCCTCAGCAATCACAATTGCTGAAACTGGCCATCTTGTGCTGACGACTCTGCACACAAACTCAGCTTCACAAAGTATTGACCGCATGGTCGATGTTTTCCCGCCGCATCAACAACCGCAAATTAGGTCACAGTTGTCTAACATATTAATGGCAATCTGTTCTCAACGACTAATCCCAACTATCGGTGGTGGACGTACAGTGGCGGCCGAAATATTAGTTGTCACACCGGCAGTTCGCAACATCATCCGAGAAGGTAAGAGCCATCAACTGGAAGCAGTTATTCAGACTGGGGCCGAGTTTGGCATGCAGTCAATGGACAAAACCTTGATTGGCCTAATACACAGTGGAGCCATTAGTTATGACGATGCTCGCACCTACGCAGTTGATATCGAGGAGCTCGACCGTTTGATGAGGGCTTAGCTTATAACAGAGGTAATTGACCGTATGATAAATATAGATTTAGTAATCATATCACTTCATGAGTCTGTTAATAGCGACAGGGCGGCGGAGCTTGTATGTTGACTTATAAGTACACTGCTCACGACCCAGCTACAGGCCAGAAGGTAAAGTCGGAAGTCCAAGCAGATGATGAAATGACGGCTGCACGGCTAATATCCAAAGCTGGGTTTTTGCCGCTAGACATAAAAGCGAGTAGTTCTGGTAGCAGTATAGGAGCTGGAAGGTTTAAGAAGAAAGTTTCGACAAAAGACAGAGTCCTATTCTCTAGACAACTTTCAACACTGATCAACGCAGGATTGCCGTTAGTGCAGAGTCTTTATAGTGTTATTGATCAGGCTAGCAGTAAGCCGCTCAAGGCTATAGGTGGCATGGTGATTGCCGACATTGAGGCGGGTATTACCTTGTCTGAGGCCTTAACTAAACACCCTAAAGTTTTTAATCAGGTATATGTTAGTTTAGTTCAAGCTGGCGAAACTTCGGGCACTCTCGACAAAGCATTAGAACGATTAGCTCTTCAGCAGGAAAAAGATGCCGAAATCGTACGAAAGGTCAGGGGTGCGCTTATTTATCCAGTAATTGTACTGGTGGTCATGATAGGCGTTTTGTCTTTTATGATAGTAAAAGTATTACCCCAAGTAGAAGTGCTTTATGACGGGATCAAGGGAGCAAAACTACCGATTTTAACCGTCGTTTTGTTAGCTATATCTCACGCTATTACCAAATATTGGTGGGCGGTAATTTTGTCTGTTGGTCTAATTGGCTTCTTTACTGGTCGTTGGGCAAGAGGTGTGGTTGGTAAGCGTGTCTTCGATGGTCTGAAAATGCATGCATGGCCTTTTGGGCCGCTGTTTATGAAATTATATATGGCTCGTTTTGCTCGTACGGCCACAACACTTGTCTCTAGTGGCGTTCCGCTAATCAAGGTTCTAGAGATCACTTCTAATGCCATCAATAATGTTCATATTGCCAGCTCTCTTGCTAAGGCTATAGAAAAGGTCCGTGGCGGCAATCCGCTGTCAGAGGCTATAGCCAATGATAAGAACTTCTTGCCGCTAGTGTCGAGTATGCTCAAAATTGGCGAACAGTCTGGTGCGATAGAGAAAATGTTAGAAAAAACTGCTGAATATTATGAGAAAGAAGTTGACGACCAGGTCAAGACTATATCAACCATTATTGAGCCAGTGCTGATGGTTGTACTGGGGATTGTGGCTTTTATAGTTGTCGCTGCTGTGTTGCTTCCAATATATAATTTAGCCGGAAAATCAATTATTCGTTAATAAGACGATATACAGGGGTGAGGGGTTCAGCATCAAAATCGCTTATTTAAAAATAATAAATAATTAACACATGTGGATAAATTGCTATTGCTTTTTATAACTGATAACCGTATCATTAAAAACATAAGCATAACTAATAATTTCTAGGGGGGCGTATTATATGTTCAAAAACTTAAAAAAGCGATCAGAAGGGTTCACTATCATTGAAGTCATGATAGTACTAGCTATAGGTGGACTTATCATGTTGATAGTTTTCTTGGCAGTGCCATCGCTACAGAGAAGTCAGCGAAACACAAACCGTAATAACGACGCTACTCGTTGGGCAGCAGCAGTTACTGAATGTTTGGCTAACCACAACAATGTTGTCGGCTTATGTGCGTCAACCGGTTCAACAGTTCAGGGAGCAGCACAATTAACAACAAATGGATTAGCATCACAGACATCAGTGTTGATAGCATTTAGTCAGACTTGTTCGGCTGACGGTACTACAACAGCAGTCACAACAGTACCTACTTCGTTTACAGTTTCATACTTGCTAGAAACAGCAACTGGTACTCAAACTCGTTGTATTGGTAGCTAGTTAACTAAGCAATATTCAAAAATAAACAGTGCTGGCCTTACGGCTGGCACTGTTTTCATATACAATGAGAATCAGCAATGGTAGCATTTATTTTAATAATTCTAGGTTTGTGTCTAGGAAGCTTCGTTAACGCTTTGCTGTGGCGTATACACAAGCAAGCATCTTTAAGGCCGGTTAAATCCAGAAAGCCAAAATTAGCTGTCAATGAACCAAATCTTTCGATAATGACCGGACGATCAATGTGCCCAAATTGTCAGCATCTTCTGGCCGTGAAGGACTTGATACCGGTAATTAGTTGGTTGCAGCTTAGAGGTAAATGTCGTTATTGTCATAAGAGATACGATGATACGCCAGTCACAGAGTTGGTTATGCCATTACTTTTTGTTTTGTCTTACATTTACTGGCCTTTACCTTGGGATGATAAAGCGGTGTTTTTGTTTGTTTGTTGGCTGATATTTATCGTTGGCTTCGTTGCTTTGATTGTCTATGACATTCGTTGGCTTTTACTACCAAACAGAATTGTCTGGCCTTTAGCCGTATTGGCTGTTATTCAGGTGGTAGTAGTAGCTACTTTATACGGAGGAGGGCTTAATTCGTTACTTTCTAATTTATACGGGTTATTAATTGGAGGCGGAATATTCTATTTACTATTTCAGATATCGCAGGGTGAATGGATAGGGGGTGGCGATGTTAAACTTGGTGCCGTATTGGGAATAATTGTTGGAGGGCCTTGGCAAGCATTATTGTTGCTTTTTGTGGCATCCTGCTTAGGAACACTGTTTTCTTTACCGATGTTGTTGACTGGTAGAGTGACTAAGAGCAGTAAGATACCTTTTGGTCCTTTCCTTATTGTTGCGGCAATATTAGTCACTTTATTTGGCACTAGTCTGGTTACTTGGTATAAGCATTTCTTGTTGCTCGTCTAGCAGGTTTGTCTGCCATTAATCTGGCAGCATGCTTATGCTATAATTATGGCATGAAAACAGGGATAGACGAGGGTTGGGTAGCTTATTGGCAAGGTAGCTTTGCCATAAAATCCAAGAAGTCGGCGGGCTATTCTATTATTGAAGCTATGATATTTTTGGCAATATCTACTGCATTATTTACCGTGCTTGCTAGTCAGATAAATGGCCTACAGAGCAGAGCTGACTTTGGACAGACTGCTCGTGACTTTTCGTCTCGATTAAACGATCTGGCTAATGATGTATCGACTGGCCGCTATAATAATAGCGCTAGCTTTACCTGTGTCGCTAATACTTCCTCGCCTGTAATTATAAGTGACGCTTCATTAGGTGGTATTAGTGAGGGGTGTATTTTACTTGGTCAAGTTATATCAATGAATGCTGGTGCTGATAGCTATAGCATTTATCCTTTAGCCGGTCGGCAAAGTATTAATGATCTAGGAACTGTGCGTGATGTTCAATCCTTAACAGAGGCTTCGCCGACCGCTGTCAGTTTGGCTAATATAAACGAGAATATTGGCCATGGTTTGGTTATTAAGAAGATTACTTATAATATTGGCGCTGGTGAATTACCGGCTTATGGCGTAGCTTTTATCACCACTTTTGGCAATCAAGGCAGTAGCGGCTTGTCTTCGGGCGAAATATCGGTGAATTTGCTACCACTATCATCCGCTGATTTGGCGCTATCATTGTCTAACGCGACTTCTATATTTGGTTCTAGTGGAGGAGCCGCTGTTACCGTCTGCCTACAGGATGGCCCGTCACCTACGCGTCACGCTGTTGTGGTTATGGGCGGTAAGGGTCGGCAACTATCAAATAAGTTAGAAATTTTTGATGACACGGCGGCATGTCCATGAAACATCTAAATCAAGCTGGTGATACGATTGTTGAGATTATGATCGCTTTGTCGATAACAAGCTTCTTGCTGGTAATAGCTTACTCAACGGCTAGTAAGTCTTTGACTGGCGCTCAGCAGTCGCAGGACCGCGGTCAAGCAATTAAAGTCGCAGAATCACAGGCCGAGGCTCTGAGGCTGCTGACAAGTCCAGCTACTGCTCCAAATACATTCTGTATGTCGAACGCTGCTACACCGACCGTCACGACTCTTTCCGCTTCAATTCCTATTGATTTCTCGACCGATACAGCCTCATCTTATGCAGTAGGCTGTGTGCAGGGAATATACAGAATATCAGTGATTCATCCTGCCGTACCAAGTCCTAATTTTTTCACTGTTCGTGTACGCTGGCAGAGAGCAAATGAAGTGGGTACAGACGAGGTTTTTATTAATTATTCGGTATTCTAAATGAAAAAATTATTATCTCAAACTGGCTTTACTTTGGTAGAACTGATGATCTCTACCGCCATATTCTCGTCGTTTCTATTCTTGATCACTGGTATGATGCTACGGCTAGGCCGCACTTATTCTAAAGGAATTATTTCCTCGCAAACTCAAAATGCTGCACGGGCAATTGTTACTGAAATTGGCCACTCTATACAATTTAGCGCTAGTGCCCCAACTTATGATAACGCGACATATATTTGTGCTGGTTCTCAGCGTTACAATTATAATCTGGGCAAGCAATTAAAACTGAGCGGTAGTCTAGCAGCAGATCAAACGGCAGTAGGATTAGTGGCCGACAACCCTACAGCATGTCCTGGTGGACCTATAGCAAATCCACAACGAGAACTGTTGGACGAAAATATGCGCCTTGCAAATTTGTCGATAACTAATAGTGGAGCTAGCGGTTTATTCACTATTACGGTAAGAGTGGTTTATGGTGATTTCTCGGCGCTTGATAACCCCACGTCCACCGCTGCAGCCTGTAAGAGTGGCGCCGTTGGATCTGCGTTCTGTTCGGCTTCTGAATTTTCAACTACTGTTCAAAAACGTTTATAATGAGGGTTAATTTATGATTAATAATAAACATCAAGATTCCAGTCAGCAGGGTATCATAGCGATTATTATAACGGTGGTTCTGATGACGCTCATAACAATGGTGACTCTGTCTTTTTCATTAATTATTAGGCGTGAGCAGCGACAAACTATCGATCGTCAGCTTAATAGTCAAGCTTATTACGCAGCAGAGTCGGCCGTTAATAGCGTATTGGCGGCGATAGATAGTGGGATTGTGTCTGTCGACGACATTAAAGGCACTACTTGTAACGGTTCGGATCCAGCCTCATCCATCAGCAAATTAATATCATTGGTGCCAAGTTTTGCTACCGCAATACCGACAACAGGCAATACGAAAGTGACTTGCTTAACAATTAAAGGCAATGGCTCCATATTGACTTACGACTCAATGCCTGTCGATGTATCACAGGTAGTTCATCTTTCAACGGCAACACCAATTGGACAAGTGGATATAAGTTGGCAGTCAAATATAGCAGGATCACCACTTTTCCCAGCTCCTATAGGTGATGCTACTTTTCCGGCGTTGAATAATTGGGATTCTCATTATCCAGCAGTTTTGAAGGTTGATTTAGTGCCTTGGAATGCAGCTGGCGGCAATAACTCTGCATCATTGTACAATGCTTCTGAAGTTTATTTTTTGTATCCAGTAACTTCTTTATTGAGCCCCTCGGCAGTTAGTGATCCTGCCGTCGATCGTAAGGGTCAGATAGTTAAGGCTAGTTGCAATATCGCAAATACACCTAAGTACTGCAAGGCGACTATCAAAGGCTTGGCGGGAAGTGATTATTATTTACGCATCCAGCCTATTTATCGATCGGCTTCGGTTACTGTCGGGACAAAAGATATTGGCGGAACAGCAGTTAAGCTATCAGAAGGTCAGATTACTATCGACGCAACTGCAAGTTCGGCGGGAATATTAAAGAGAATTGGCGTACGACGGTCATCCTCTAGTGGTGCTAGTAAAATTATTCCAGAATTCTCTATCGACTCATCTAGCAACATCTGTAAGCGTGACTTTGTATCGGTAAGTTTCGTTTTTGACACTTGTCCTTAATATTTCAGTTAACTGTCGTTGTCTTTGCGGTGAAACTTTTCGTGTATTGCGCGAAGGTGAGGGTCGGTAACGTGGGTGTAGATTTGCGTTGTGGCGATATTGCTGTGGCCTAGCATGGCTTGTACGGCGCGTAGATCACCGCCATTCATGATTAGGTCGGTAGCAAAGCTGTGTCTGAGCGTGTGTGGGCTGACATGTTTGGTTATTCCGGCTAGCAGGGCGTAGCGGGCGACTAATCGTTGGACGCTACGTGCAGTCAATCTGTGAAAGTCGCCAGATAGGTCAACTTTTTTGCTGCCGCTATAACGGACGAATAGCGGCTTAACATTATCTTCGCGTTTTTCTAGGTAGTGACTTAGCCATTTGGCGGCTGCTGGACTAATAAAGATAGGGCGATCTTTCTGTCCTTTACCTCTAACCATAAACTCGCGTCGCTTCAGGTTGATATGGTCTTTGTCGAGCCCAACAAGCTCCGATACGCGCAGACCACTACTAAAGAGTAGCTCTAGGATTGCTCGATCACGAATGCCAGACAACTTGCTGATATCGGGTTGGGCAAATAGACGGTCTAGCTCGTCTTCGTTCAAGAATGTTACTTGTTTACGGACGGTTCGGGCGAGTTCTATTTTGTCAGCCGTAAGGGCAGGGATGTCACGCTTAGCGCAGTACTTCAAAAAGCTTCTTAAAGCTATAAGATGATAGTTCTGTGTCGATTTTTGTAATTCGTCAGAAGTGTTGGTGCCGAGTCTATTTAGCCAGAGACGCCATTTACGAATAAGTTCAGCATCGATTTCATTTATTTTTATCTCTCCCGCAAAATCTATTAAGCGTGTCAGATAATGATCATAATTGGCTATAGTCTTCTGGGACCGATTTTGCTCAATCTCAAGATATTCCAAATAATCAGTCTTTGCTTTGCTAAATAACATCACATTTACTCATTAACATAACCTTATTGTACGACACAAACCAAAGTGATGGCCACATAACAACAAAAAAGCCCTTGTTACCGCAACGCACTCCAAGGTCTCACCTTGGAATGTCTAGGAGCTCGCTGCATCATAGAGGGTAGGACTTTTAAATGGTTAGAACTTTGCTACTTCATCTGTTAAAATAGACTTATCTTAATCACAAAGGAATCTATGGAACGAACACTTATTATATTCAAACCAGACTCAATAAAGCGCGGATTAGTCGGAGAAATACTAAACCGTTTTGAGAAGGTAGGGCTTAAAGTAGTTGGTTCTAAGATGGTTCGACCTGATGAAGCTCATTTTCATCATCACTATGAAGGTATCAGTAATCTTGTGTCTCGTCGTGGTCAGAAGGTTTTTGATGTTACGCTTGGTATGATGCAGGAAAGTCCTGTTATTGCTATGGTTCTTGAGGGTGTTGAGGCTGTCAGTCTTGTCCGCAAGATGATTGGTACTACTGAGCCTAAGTCAGCACTACCGGGTACTATAAGAGGTGACTATGCTCATATGAGCTACGGACATGCCGACAAAGAGGGCATTGGTATACCGAATATCTTGCATGCTTCAGGTGACGAAACAGAGGCAGCTGCCGAGATCAAACACTGGTTTAATGATAATGAATTATTCGACTATCAAACTGTTCACGAAGTCTACACTCAGGCAAAAGCTCGCAAGAAGTAGGCCTCTAGCCCCGTTAAGTGGTAGAATATAGGGGTTAGGCCCCCATAGTTCAATGGATAAAATAGCTCCGTCCTAAGGAGAAGCTCTAGGTTCGACTCCTGGTGGGGGCACCAAAATTGCTGGCCTAAAGAAGGAGAAGTTCCGGTTCGATAACGGAACAGTAAAGTAATTTTCTTTACTGGACGGCTATATGAAGAGACCTAGGCGTATTTTACGCCAAGGCTCGAAGCGATAATCCTGGTGGGGGCACCAAAGACAGGATTAAGGTTAATAAGAACTTAAGTGTTAAAATAGAACTAATATGGCAAAGAAAGACAAAAACACCGCACCTAAACATTTCGAAGACCAGTTCGATGACGAAGAAGTATTGTTTTTGTTCCGTAAACATCCAATAGTTATGCGAAAGGGTCTAATATTTGGCATGTTAGCTCTGCTAGTTGGTACTCTGCCTTCGCTTGTTAAACCCGAGTATATTTATTTTTTTGGTGGTTTATTAGGCGGTCTATTGCTTGGAATTATCATATTCTTTCCTGCATGGGTGGCTTGGTATTACAGCGTCTTTATCGTTACCGACCAACGGCTTATTCAGATCACCCAAAAAGGTCTTTTTCATCGTACAGTAGTTGATTTGACGCTAGCTCAGATTCAAATGGTCAACTATCAGATAGCCGGATTTCAGGAAACATTGCTGGGATTTGGTACAATAATGATGCAGACTTATGTCGGCGACTTGGTTATACACGATGTTCATCATCCTGCCGAGATATCCAAGAAAATTTTAAAGATATTGCGCGATAAGGGCATAACTACCAGTGCATTGCCAGCGTTTAAGGGAAAAATTGACGATGAAGATATTACCGAAGAAGATTAAGCCTCTAGCCAAAAAATTTAATTCTAAGTTCTTGCGTCGCAAATCTAAGCGAGAACAAGTGAGTGACTTGTTGAGAATGACCAATGACAATGTTGCCGAACACCGTGAAGAAGTGTTGTCCAGCGCGCGTAAATTTGTTTTACCTTTGCAGCACTCCAAGCATAGGATCGTGGTAGTCTCGACGGGACTATTTATCTTGGCAATAGTTGGTTTTACGACTTTTAGTTTAGTTGAGCTTTATGGTCATAAGTCTTCTTCTGATTTTCTTTATGGCGTGACCAGGGTAATTCCGTTTCCAGTAGCCAAAGTAGGTGGTAGCTATGTATCTTACGAGAACTATCTATTCGATTTGCGTCATTATGTTCACTACTATGAAACACAGCAAAAAACTGATTTTACTGCTGGACTCGGCAAACAACAGATTACTGACTACAAGCGCCGAGCTCTTCAAGAAGTAATCAATAACGCGGCAGTAAGACAGCTGGCAGCAAAAAACAAGGTCTCTGTAAGTGACCGTGAACTAAATGACCTATATACACTTGTTCGTAACCAAAACCGATTGGGCGCTAACGAAAAGGGCTTTCAAGATGTTCTTCAAGACAACTTTGGTTGGTCTGTAGCAGATTTTAAGCGTGAGCTAAAGCAGCAACTATTAGCACAAAAAGTTGTGGCTGTACTTGATGTCGCAACTAACGCTCGAGCCAAAGCTGCATTGGCAGAATTAAATGCCGGAGCCGACTTTGCAGCAGTAGCGGCAAAATACTCAGACGACCTAGGCTCAAAAAACAATGGTGGTGACTACGGTATAGCTATCGATAAATCTAATCGTGATGTTCCGCCACAGCTGACAAATGAGTTGTTCAAATTATCCAATGGACAAATATCTGGCATAGTTAATACCGGATATTCTTTAGAAATCGTTAAAGCTATAGAAATACAGGGTGATAAAATTCGCTCCGCACACATAGTATTTAAACTAAAAGATATTAACTCGTATATCAGCGATCTAACTCTCAAGCAAAAAACCACAACCTACATCAAGCTTTAAGCTTTTCCGCCCGAAGAACGGATCTGCTTGCTAATCATCTTGCCGTCGTTGTTTATCTCGTAAACAAGCACTTGTCCTGTGCCGATTTCTAGCGTGTGAACGTCTTTGTCGTCGACTTCCTCTAGGTGTTTCATCAGTGCTCGAAGAGTATTACCGTGCCCAGCGATTATTATGTTTTTGCCGTCCTTTAAGTCATTTATGATGTGCTCTTGATAGTAGGGGATGGCACGATCATGAACATCTTTTAAAGTTTCTCCATTTGGTACAGGATAGTTCCATTCTCTGCGTAATTTATTAAACTCAACCTCGCCAATTTCATCTTTGACCTGCCATTTATTCTTGCCAGTGTAGTCACCGTAATGACGCTCATCTAAAGCGGCGTGATTCACAGTTTCTAGATTTTGATGGTTGAGCTCTGACTTTATTTCGTCTAATGTTTGCTGAGCTCTAACTAAGTTTGATGTGTGAGCTTTATGTAGTGTGAAGTCTTGTAAATATTCTGCAGCTTGGCGCGCTTCTTCGCGACCTTTGGCGGTTAACGGTGTGTCTTGCCAGCCCGTCCATAGGCCGAGCGCGTTCCATTCCGATTGTCCATGTCGTACGAGTACTAAATAAGCCATCTATTGTGACCCCAGAGCATTTCTGCCCATAAATACTGCACCTTCGCCTAGCTCTTCTTCTATGCGCATAAGTTCGTTGTATTTGGCGACTCTATCACTTCGACTCAAGCTGCCAGTTTTGATTTGCCCAGTATTTAGTCCTACTGCTAGGTGGGCGATTGTAGTGTCCTCGGTTTCGCCAGAACGATGAGATATTACTGCTTTCCATCCTGCCTCGTGAGCCATAGTCACTGCGTTAATTGTCTCTGTTAAAGTGCCTATTTGATTAACTTTTATCAAAATTGCATTGGCTGATTTCTCGGCAATTCCGCGCTTAAGAAAATCAGTATTAGTGACAAGTAAATCATCGCCAACTAATTGAATCTTGTCGCCAAGTTGTTCAGTTAATGACTGCCAGCCCGTCCAATCATCTTCGGCCAATCCGTCTTCGATAGAAACAACAGGGAAGCGAGATGTGATATCTCGGTAGAAGTTAATCATGTCGTCGCTGGTAAGTTGTTTAGCCTCTGTCTTTAGGTTGTATTTGCCGTTTTCTATCAGTTCGCTCGCCGCTACATCTAAGGCCAAAACAACATCAGTGCCTAGAGTGTAGCCAGCGTTTTTAGTGGCCTCTGCAATTAGTTCCAATGCTTCAGCGTTGCCATTTTTGACGGCTGGAGCGTAGCCACCTTCGTCGCCAACAGTAGTTGAGTATCCATGGCTGTTTAAAACTTTGGCTAGACTGTGGAATATTTCGGCACCAATTTGTATACAGTGACTAAAACTTTTAGCGCCCACCGGCATAATCATAAATTCTTGAATATCTGTGCTTCCGGCGGCATGAGCCCCGCCGTTAATAATGTTCATCATTGGAAGGGGTAGGGTGAATGTTTGATTTCCAGCTAAACCGGCTACATATACATAGAGTGGTTGTTTGCGGCTGAGAGCTGCAGCTTTAGCGAAGGCAAGTGACACTGCCAATATGGCATTTGCGCCTAATCGACCCTTGTTATTTGTGCCGTCTAATTCAATCATGATCTTATCTACGCCGGCTTGGTCGAGGTCTTCTGCGGCTATCAAAGCAGACCTAATTTCGCCGTTTATATAGGCGACAGCTTTTGTGACGCCTTTTCCTCCATACGCCGATTCGCCATCTCGTAATTCGATAGCTTCGTGGCTACCAGTGCTAGCTCCAGACGGTACGGCAGCCCGTCCAAGGCTATCATCGCTCAGCCGAACATCGGCTTCTACGGTCGGATTGCCGCGGCTATCTAATATTTGTCGAGCATGAATATATACAATTTTCATATGGTACCTCAGTTAACTTTAGATACATTGTAGCGCTAAAGGTGATATGTGAAAACCCTTTGCTGCTGGAATTTTACTAAAACCCCGAGCATAAGCGATTGCTTATTAGGTCATATTATGATAAAATATGTGTATGAATGAAGATAAGATCGGCTCGAACGGTCTTGGCGATATAACCAGAGATTTTGCGTATGAATACGACGCGTTAAGATCCGAAGTTCTTCCAAGCACGACGCCTGCGGACGATTTACGAAAACTGGACATGATAGTTTCATTGGCCGGGAAAGTCTATGGCCCTGTTGAGGTTGAGCCAGGTAAAGCTGATCCGTTAGTCGAGTTTTATAAAGGTGCAATTATTGCGGCAAGAGCTGATAATTTAGGCCTAGCAGTGGCTAGTTTGGTTGTAGATAATCCCGAAATATCTGAGGCGATAAAAGCGAACGATCAAAAACCGCTTAAAGACCGCTCTTTTTAATAAATTATTTCTTACGAGACTTTTTGGCTACGCGGCGTGCGTATTCTCCGGCTCCGGCCTGCAATACATCAATAGCAGCTAGACTATTTAATACGAGTGCGCCAGCTGGTGGTGCTAGCAAGCCTAGCCCTGCCAAGGCAACGGCTCCCACGATGTTAAAATTTCGATAAAAAGATGCAGCTTTTTCGGGCAGGCTAGCTTTAGATGATTCTTTGGATGAGTCCATATTCGTATTCTACTCCCAAAAAATTATATTTTAAGTAGTTGGCGAATATCTTTAACAGTTGTTGCCGGTTTTTTAACAAGCATAGTCTCGAAGCCTATAGTTTTTGCTGTAGCCAGATTTTCTGGACGATCGTCTATAAACAAGCATTCGTTAGCATTTAGCCCAATCTTTTCTAGGAGTATGTGATAGATTTCTGGTTTGGGTTTGGAGTGGCCAACGTCTGCCGATATTACTACTGGTGAGAAGTCTTTGGTGGACTGAAAGTGGTTAGCCATCCAGGCCAGGGGAGCTATCATATTCGACAAAATAGCAGTTTTATAGCCATTGGCGCGCAAATCACCAGCCAATTTAAACATGTCATTGTGCCAATGTAGGTTTTTGTAAATGACACCACCGTAATCGAACACGACTGCTTTAATCATAAGCTTTAGTATATCAAGTTTATCCGTAAATGGTGCGGGTAGAGAGAATCGAACTCTCGATTCATCCTTGGGAAGGATACGTTTTACCACTAAACCATACCCGCGCGTCAATAATGTATACATTTTGTGATTTTAGGAGCCGTCGACCGGAATATAGCTTCGAGCCGTGTCGCGCGATGCGACTCGGTCTCGTCATATAATTTTCAATAAAGAAAATTACTTTATTGAAAATTAGCGGACCGGTGACATGCATATCTGGAGCCGAAGGCGGGAGTTGGACCCGCGACCTTTACTTTACGAAAGTACTGCTCTACCACTGAGCTACTTCGGCACGCTGAAAAACTCTGATGACTTGATTATTCTAACAGATGAAGATGATTGCATAAACTCTTAAGATTTGCTAATATAACATGAACGTAGTGACAGGCGTATTTGCTTGAACTAACGTCTAAACAAATACGGGCTCGTGGTGTAGTGGTTAACATGCCTCCCTGTCACGGAGGAGATCGCCGGTTCAAATCCGGTCGAGCCCGCCAAGAAAAAAGTCTCTACCCCGAAGGGGTTGGGGCTTTTTTCTTGCACGAGTCTCTACGGATTTGAACCGGCGCAAGTGACTCGGCTAATTTTGCCGAGGTCACGGCCCGGTTAGCCGGCGCGCAAGCCCGACGCTATCCGGTCGAGCTTAAGGAAGAAGCGCCCCATTGTAAGATGGGGTGTTTTCATTGGCGTCGCCAGTGATTTGAATCGACGGCTGCGGTTCCGCTAATATGCGAAAGCCGCAGGCTGGTTAGCCTGCGCCATAGGCCAGACGCTATCCGGTCGATCCCACATCAAACACTGGGATTTGAAATATATAAGCATTAGGTTAATATTAGGCTAAGTTTAATAAAATTAACTATAGAGGAAAATTAATAAGATGAATGATGAAAAAGAACCTCAAAGTTCAGATCCGTTAGAAGTAGTTGCAGCAGCAGTTGATAAGCTAGCAGGGGCCTTGCACGAAGATTGGCGAAAAACACGTCTACAGGAAGATGGATCGTTTGAGCCTAGAGTTAAGCCCACTAAAGATGAGGCATGGATTGCGGCAAATGGTACCGACCAAGTGGATATTGCAAATACAGCATACGACGGCTTACCTAGTGATTGGCAGGCAGAAAACAAAGCCGCGTCTGAAGTTGTGGTAGGTATGATGATGGACAAAGACGCTCAAATTGATCTTGAAGACCCTGAACAACGCAGTAGTGTGGGTGCTATTATTCACGATGCATGGATGTCACGTAACGAGTGGGCTAAGGGCGGTGAACTTGATGTTCCATTCGACCAATTGCCTCCAGCTGAACAAGCAAAAGATATTGATCAAGTAGTGATTGCACAACAGGTGTTTGGAAGCTAAATTGCATATAAGTTTATTGTGTGAGAGTTGACTATAAAATAACCACCGACGCTAGCCGGTCGAGCTCTTATCAGATTGACAAATAACTTCTCACATCGTACAATAGACTTTATATGAATTCAGATAACAGCGGTGAGATTAATCCTAATACTTTTGTAGCGCCAGAAGAGCATATTGTGCCGGATGTAAGTCCTATAGCACGAGTCGCTTTTGAGGGGATAGCCGAAGTGACTCCAGTGATAACTTCGGGGGAAGATGTAGTAAAAGCATCGCCAATCTATGATCCCAAAAGGAGCCATAGTTGGGACAAGTATAGTAAGGCCAAACCCGTCAATCCTAAAGAACCTCATGGTCCACGATATACTACTGACGAGGATGGGGTAGATAGAATCGAACCGTATCCGTCTAGATTAACCGGTGGGATTTATTAAATGACCTTGCCTAGGCAATTTAAAAACTGAACTGTAGCGCAGACCTAGAGGTTTGGTATTTGGAGTAATTTCTCTAATCGCTACATTACAAAAGTCGTTGCATGGTCATTAATATTTTCTATGATTTTAGCTTTGGCTAATATTAATCGCATAATATTTCTATTCAGCTCTTAAAACAGTGTAGAATATAGTGTATGGCCAGCTTAGAGCAAAAATATTTTCACGACAGGACAGTTCTACTTATCATCAGTATTAGTTGTTTCTTGACGCTACTTGGTGGAATGATGACTATTCTACGTATCGACAGTGGTCGCAGCCAGAGTTACACAGTAGAGTGGCGCGCCAACCTAGGGATCAGTGCCTTCAAAATGGGTAGCGCATACGAGATCCAGGCCTTCGTGTTGTTCATGATTGCTACACTACTGTTTACTACCGTGCTTGGCTATCGTGTCTACAAACACCATCGCCAGTACTCTATTGCCGTACTTGGTCTTGGGCTTATTCTGACTTCTGCCGCAGTTATTGTAAGTAACGCCTTGCTTGTGCAGGGTTAAAAGGTACAAATGAACGTAAAAGATATAGAGATTCCATACGAAAAAGATCGTGGCCGTCGCTATAGGTTCTTCGAGGTATTGCCAGGCGCTACTAGTTGGTCGATTCTGATTCTGCCATTTGTTTTAAGTACCTTCGTGCCAAAAGTAGTCATATTTTTTATAATCGCGTATCTGTTGCTGTGGTTTGTTAAGTCTATCGGCATGGATGTACGAGCTATTCAGGGTTATAAGAAAATGGAGCTCTATAAGAAGCTGAACTGGACAGATATGATTGACGACCTCGAAGCGGGCAAGATTCATCATAGTCAAAAAATGTATCCAGATTGGCATAAACGCAACATCGACAGATTAGCTATAGCGCCGGCGCCAGTAAAACCTAGCGACTTAATACACGCTATTATCATTGCTACATATAAAGAGAGTCGAGAAGTGCTCGAGCCGACTATTCAGGCTGTTTTAGAGTCTAAATATGACATGAGTAAAGTTATATTAGTCCTAGCTTTTGAAGAGAGGGGAGGGCCAGATACCGAAGTTAGAGCCAATCAATTAGTTGCTGAGTATAAAGATAAGTTTATGGGCGCCTTGGCCGTTAAGCATCCCGACAATATGCCCGGCGAAGTCAGAGGGAAGGGCGGCAATATCACTTTTGCAGGCCGTGAACTAGAAAAATACTTAAAGGCACGCGCCATTGATCCGATTCGTGTAGTGGTTACGACTCTTGACTCGGATAATCGACCTCATCCTTGGTACTTGGCGTCGGTTTCTTATACTTACTGCATCTGTCCAGAGCCACAATATATTTCTTTCCAGCCTATTCCTATTTTTACTAACAATATATGGGATGCGCCGGCACCGATGCGTGTAGTAGCGACAGGCAACTCGTTTTGGATGACCTTAATGATGCTTCGACCACATATTTTGCGCAACTTTTCTGCACACGCTCAGAGCATGCAGACTCTCATCGATACTGACTACTGGAGTGTTCGTACTATCGTAGAGGATGGCCACCAGTTCTGGCGAACATACTTCCGCTACGAAGGTAAACACGAAGTTTATCCAATCTTTTTACCAATATTTCAGGATGCTGTTTTTGCGGGGGGTTATTGGAAGACGCTGAAGGCTCAATTTATACAAATGCGTCGCTGGGCGTGGGGTGCATCCGACATCGCTTATGTGGCAGACAAGGGCTTCTTTACTCCCAACACTATCTCAAGGTTTGATGTTTGGGCAAAGTGGCTGCGTTTAATGGAAGGCCACGTTTCTTGGGCGACATCAGCTCTGTTGATCGCTTTTGGAGCCTTGATACCAGCCTTATTTAATCCCAAAGATCTAAGCTCTAATCTGCTACCAATCACCGCTAGTCGTATAGAGACTATCGCTCTGGCTGGTATTTTTGTCACGTTATATTTTAGTCTTAAGATTTTACCGCCAAAACCAGCTCGCTATAAGAGGCGACGAACCTTCTTTATGATTATTCAATGGGTCTATTTGCCAGTCACAACCATAGTTTACAGCGGCGCATCGGCGCTATATTCACAGACTAGACTAATGTTTGGCAAGTATCTAGATAAGTTTGACGTTACCGAAAAAGCCGTACGAACCGAAGATAATAAGACTATTTTATAGTCGGTGATAAGCCGAGTAGTGAACAGAGGCTGCTTTGTCGAAGCGCTTCAATATTTGTTGTGCGGTAGTTACTAGTTGATCACGGTCAATGACAGCACCTTTCATATGGGGTCTAAGTCGACTCAGAATAGTGCTCGTGAGTGCCGTAGCGTCGCTTATAGCTGTTTTACGGTGTTTACATGACTCAAGGATGCTAGTGAATAGTACGTCTCTCTGGAAGGGCTCTATAGCTGTCTTAACAGGGTGTTTGACTGAGCTATTTTGCGACGTACGGAATGACAGAGCTAAAGATAAATCGACTGCTTCAATGCTAGAAAAGATACTTTTGCAGTCCAAGCACTGACGACGACGCCAAACTTGGTTAGCTCGCCTCTGTAAACGGGAATTAACTACCTTTGTATCTGCCTGACAATATATGCATACCATGACTATATATTGTCATATGGCTGTTTATTATGCTAGTGGATAAGTTTACGATTGTGAGGATAACTGTACAGAAAAACCTATTCTTAAATGAAAAACCCGACCAACATTGCTGATGGTCGGGCAGAGATTCGTCTTACTGTCACTCTATTTGACAGAGGTCGTAGCAGGACGAACGCGTCGTATACGACTGGCTGGCTTGGCCGATTTGAGCTCTTCGTAGAAAAGCTTAAACCCTTCAAGCGGTTTTGAATTGGTACTCAAACTTGAGCGCCTCCCTTTTAACCTGCTTATGTTAACATATTTACAACAAAAGGTCAACGCTTATATCTGTTTTCGTGTACAATATATAGCATGCCAGTGGATAAAACTAATCAACGCTTCGCTTATCAAAAAACTAGTGCTTACGGCCGAATTGGTGTATTTAATACACGGGCTGGTAGCTTTGCTACGCCAACATTCATGCCAGATGCCACTAGAGGAGCAGTAAAGAGCATGACGCCCGAACAAGTTGCTTCTACACGTATTCAGGTGATCCTTAATAACACCTACCACTTGCATATGCAGCCAGGGGAGGCGGTGATTAACAGTTTGGGCGGTGTGCATGGCTTTGGTAAGTGGCAGGGACCGATATTGACCGATTCTGGTGGCTTCCAGGTATTTTCGCTTAGTAAGTTAAGCAAGGTGACCGAAGAAGGGGTTACCTTCAAGCATCCAGTAACAGGTGAGATTCGTACTATAACGCCAGAGAAGTCGATGCAGATACAGTTTGAGCTTGGTTCTGATATGTTTGTGGCTTTTGATCATCTTATCGGCTTAGACGATGCGACTCCCGCCACGACTCTTGACGCTTTTGAGCGTACTCATCGCTGGCTGGATCGTTGTCTTGTCGAATTCAAGCGTCTGACCAGAGGTATGCCGGAAGATAAGCGTCCATTACTCTTTGGTGTAGTGCAGGGAGGCTTGGATTTGGATTTACGGCGTCGTAGCCTTGAACTAGTGCAGGCTACAGATGTAGACGGCATAGCTATCGGCGGACTATCGGTAGGTGAGCCACAAGAGGAGATGTTTAAGGTGCTAGAGGCCCTCGCGCCGCTGTATGACCCAAAACGGCCACATTTTTTGCTCGGTGTAGGTACGCCATCTGATCTACGATTCGCCTATGAACACGGAATTGATATGGCTGACTGCGTATTACCGACCAGAAATGCTCGTCACGCTACCGTCTGGACCGACAATGACGAGAAGATTCATCTGACAAACTCAAAATACATAGACGATCCAGAGCCTATAATGGTTGGCTGCGACTGCTACGCCTGCGCCAACGGATTCTCTAAAGCATTCCTAAGACATCAATTCAAGGTAGGCGAACCACTAGCCGGTACGTTAGCCTCAATCCATAACCTTCGTTATTTGACCCGTATCTGTGAAGAATATCGAAACCTAGCGATTATCAAATAAAAAACTCCTCTAAAAATAGAGAAGTTTATCTGGTGGGCGATAAAGGATTCGAACCTTTCACCTCCACAACGTCAATGTGGCGCTCTAGCCAAATGAGCTAATCGCCCGGATTAATCCGGTAAGGGCTATAAAAACAGGTTGTTAAGTCATTTGGCCAGAGCGCCAGGCGCACTATTCTGATTTTGTGGCTTTGCCACCCCAAATGAGCTATTCGACCGGGGTAATCCGGTAAGGGCTATAAAAACAGGTTGTTAAGTCATTTGGCCAGAGCGCCAGGCGCACTATTCTGATTTTGTGGCTTTGCCACTCCAAATGAGCTAATCATCCGATTTCTCGGACAGATTAAATATACCTGATTTACCCCTTATCATCAAGGTTAATGTATAAAAAAGCGAACAAACTGTCGCAATTTTGGAACCGAACAATAAAACAAAAGGGAACCAATATATACCATAAGCAGTGTGGCCGGATAGTACAGTTTGCCATATATGATATAAAAATATACACAGGCTTTAATGCATAAAAAACAACACAATTGTACTAGCCTTATAGTACTAATGCTGATAAGATATTTGAAGGTGAAGTTTTGCAGATGTGTTTTGCACCCTCTAGACAGGGGTAGTAAACGAAAACTAACTGGTTGAAAGTAATTGCGAGAACTTTCAACCAGTTTTTTATTTATAAGTAATAAAAAACAGTCGACTAACAGAGTAAAAGGAGACTCCTTGTTCCAAGGTCTCACCTTGTAAATGGCAGAGTAAGAAGCAGCCAATCTAGCAGGGAGTCTCCCTGTTAGAGTCTCCCTTCTAGATACGCTAGATGGGTATGTGCTTATCTGTATAGGCCAGGGGTTGATAGGGTGTGGTAAACTGTTAGAGAGTGATGAAGTAGCTACCAACTACGGAGCTCCGCATAGAGATGACGGTGTGCGATAACACGGTCTTATGAGTAAAATGTCCGGTGGAACCTCCTGCAAGTAGCGGGACCGAGACGCGCATTAAGAAGATAGTTAGCTATTAACATCTTCCGATGGCGCGATTTTTATTTATTAAGCCCTAAGTCAGGAGAGCCAAATGTCCGACAAAATTGATAATCTAGAAGCTATGCGACATTCGTTGGCGCATATTACCGCTACAGCTGTTCAGCATATCTGGCCGGAAGCTAAATTTGGTGTTGGTCCAGTAGTTGATAATGGGTTTTATTACGATATTGATCTTGGTGATATCAAGATATCAGAAGATGATTTACCAAAAATTGACGCTGAAATGCGCAAAGTTATTGCTGACAATCAAACATTCGAAAGAAGTGAAAAGCCAATAGATGAGGCAATTGACTGGGCCAAGCAGGCTAATCAACCCTATAAAGTCGAATTACTTAATGATTTAAAGCGTGAGGGCACAACTAAGGCGAACGAACTGACTAAGGCTATGATGGGATTGCCAGCTGGTGCAGTTGGTGCTAGCTCAGGCATAGCAGAGGTGGGAAGCGTATCGTTTTATAGCAATGGCGACTTCACAGACCTATGTAGAGGGCCGCATGTGGAGTCAACCAGTAAAGTTGGTGCGTTTAAGCTTATGCGTGTCTCTGGGGCCTATTGGCGCGGCGACGAGAAGAATGCCCAAATGCAGCGGCTGTATGGTGTAGCTTTTAATACCGAAAAAGAACTAAGAATACACCTTGAAATGCTGGAAGAAGCCAAGAAGCGCGACCACCGTAAACTCGGCCAAGAGCTTGATTTATTCGTATTCTCAGATTTAGTTGGCTCTGGATTACCACTGTTTACGCCTCGCGGCACTATTCTGCGAGAGAAATTGTCTGATTTTTCTAACGAGTTAAGACTTAATCAGGGCTTTCAGAAGGTTTTTATTCCTCATATGACCAAGACCGATCTATACAAAACCAGCGGACACTGGGATAAATTTGGCGACGAACTATTCCTAGTTAAGAGCCAGGAGACTAGTGATGAGCTAGTGCTCAAGCCGATGAACTGCCCGCATCATACCCGAATTTACGCTAGTCAACAGCGTAGTTATCGTGATTTACCAATTCGTTACCTTGAGACTACGACAGTTTATCGTGACGAGAAATCTGGTGAACTAGGCGGCCTAAATCGAGTCCGAGCCATTACTCAAGACGATAGTCATGTTTTTTGTATGTCTGATCAGATAGAAGCGGAGATTAATATTCTGTTATCGGCAGCTAGAGAGTTATACGAAGTTGTAGGAATGAAGTTGCGAGTTCGACTATCTTATCGTGATGAATCTGATGCTTATTTGGGCGACGATGCATTATGGGAAAAAGCTCAGTCACAGCTTAAGGCGGCTGTTGTAGCTAATGGGTTAGATTTCTTTGAAGAAGATGGTGAGGCGGCTTTCTACGGTCCCAAGATAGACTTTATGGCAACCGACGCCATCGGTCGCGAGCACCAAGTAGCCACTATTCAGCTAGACTTTGTTCAGCCTAAACGCTTCGACCTTCATTACACTACTGATAATGGCGGCCTAGAAACTCCTGTTATGGTTCACTGTGCTTTGCTTGGTAGTATTGAGCGATTCTTGGCAGTTTACATCGAGCATACGGCCGGTAAATTCCCAGTTTGGCTAGCACCAGAGCAAGTCAGAGTGATTACTGTTAATCAAGAGGCCGACACAGTTAAATTTGCTAATAAAATGTTGGAACAAGCTCGTGAACTAGGTGTTAGGATGGTGGTCGACAACGACAACGAATCAGTCGGCAAAAAAATCCGTGCCAGTGAAATGTGGAAGGTTCCATACACAGTAGTGATAGGCGAGAAGGAATTGGCTGGCGGCGATTTGATGCCAAGAATCCGCAAAGACCTCGAGGTCCAACCAGAACACAAAGCGGTAACTATCGAAGAGTTTTTGAATACCGTAGCCAACGAGGCTAAATCCAGAGTTAGTAAAACATCGTTCTAGATAAGTGATGATGATAGTTGAAGATTTGCCAGTAACCGATCAAAAAGATGAGTTAAGTGGCGCGCCATTACTAGTGATTGTTGGCGAGACTGCGTCGGGCAAGTCGGCGCTGGCTATGGAGTTGGCTGAGAAATTTAATGGTGAGATTGTTTGTGCTGATTCGCGAACGGTATATAAGGGCATGGATATCGGTACCGCAAAACCTAGCCGTGCAGACCAGACCAAGATAAAACATTATGGATTAGATGTGGTTGAGCCCGGTCAGTCATTTAATGTAGCGGACTTTAAGAGCCTGGCAGATCAGGCTATTGCCGACATTACTGCGCGTGGTAAATTGCCGATATTGGTAGGTGGCAGCGGTCTATATATTGACGCGGTGATCTATGATTATCAGTTTATGCCCTCGGTTGATTCTGCTGAGCGTGAGCGTTTGACTAGTATGGCGGTTGAAGAGCTCCAGGCGGAAATTAAATTAAAGGGCTTACAAATGCCTAAGAATCTACGTAATCCTCGTCATTTAAGTCGAACGATCGAAACATCTGGCCAAGTTCCAGCTCGTCACGAACTTAGGGCGAACACCAAAATAATCGGCCTCACAACACCTATAGATTTACTAAAAGAGCGAATAGAGTCACGGGTTGAGAATATGTTTAGTCACGGGTTGGAGCAAGAGGTGCGCCAGCTAGCTGATCGCAACAATTGGAGTGTTGAAGCTATGAAGGGTGTAGGTTATCGTGAGTTTGAAGATTACTTTGCTGGAGGCCAAAGTCTACAGCAGACCAAAGATCGTATCATTTTAGCGACAATCGGCCTCGCCAAAAAACAACGCACATGGTTTAAGCGCAACTCTAGTATTCAATGGCTGACTGACCCCAGTCAAGCTGTTGATATTGTGACAACACTATTGAACAAAAGTCGATAGTATTAGCCTGTTGGTCTGCTACAATAAGGGCATGATTGAGCAACTATTTGGGTCAAAGACGCGCGTTAAGCTACTCCATTTATTTTATGGTAATCCGAATCGGGCATTTTATGTTCGCGAGATCACTCGTAAAATTGATGAACAAATTAACTCAGTAAGGCGAGAGCTCGCTAACTTGCTAAGCGTCGGTATTATCACATCTGATAGCACAAATAATCGACTATATTATGAAGTCGACCAAGAATATGATTATTACGCGGCTTTGTCGGCGATTTTTGGCACTGCAGGTTCTAAGAAACAGTCCAAAGTAAGTGGTGCGGCAGAACAAGAGGGTGATATTACGTCGATTGGTAATGTCGAATACGCAATTTACACCGGTGTACTTACCCGCGATAATACTAGCGGTACGGACGTGCTAATCGTTGGTGATATTAATCAGACTAAGCTAAGCAAATTTATCACCGAACTAGAGGCAAAAGAGGGCAAAGAGCTCCGCTTTACCGCGATGACTTTGGCTGACTTTAATTACCGCCAAGAAGTCAAAGACCGCTTTTTATCTGATGTATTGTCGTCCAAGAAACAAATAATAATCGACAAGATAACGCCCGTAAACAAAAAAGATAAGGAGTAATATAGATGGATTTACAATTTTTTGGTGCAAACTGTGTCAAGATAACAGGCAAGAAGGCCGTTATTACAATTGATGATAATTTGGTCGATTTGGGTCTAAAATCCGTAACAAAAGCCGATGATATCGCCATTTTTAGCACTGAGCATCCACTGCCAACACAAGATGTTAAGGTCGCTATCGATCAGCCAGGCGAATATGAAGTTTCTGATGTGTCTATTCAGGGAGTTGTTGCTCGTAGTCATATGGATGAGCCAGGCAAAACATCAGCTACTATATTCAAGATTATTTTGGACGATATTAGTTTAGTTAGCCTTGGTCACATCTATCCAGAGCTAACAGATGAGCAGCTTGAAGCTATAGGAATGGTAGATGTCTTGCTTATACCAGTCGGTGGTAACGGCTACACGCTTGACCCGATTGGTGCGCTTAAGTTGATCAAGAAGATCGAGCCTAAATTAGTTATTCCGACTCATTATGCTGATGCCGACATCAACTTCCCAGTTCCTCAACAAGAATTAGAGGTGGCAATCAAAGAATTGGCCATGGAGCCACGCGAGACTGTCGAGAAGCTAAAGCTCAAATCTAGCGACTTCATTAGCGATACTACGCAATTAGTCGTTTTGAGCCGTCAGTAGCATTTGCTCGACGGTATCAACTTTGTTCGTAATTGTTTTGATGCGTCTAATTTATGATTAGATACTGTATTAAAAAAATAACTCCGAGTTATCGGAGTTATTTTGTTTGTTGCTTTGATTATTCTGCTGTTGGTTTGACTGGGGCGTATTCGTTAACGATGATGCCGCGCTTTCTTAGGATACGGATACCCTGAGCGCTAACTTTCAATCGAACTTTTTTGCCGTCAACAACAACAGTCTTAGTCTGGAGGTTAGGCTTCCATACTTTTTTGGTGTGTCTTTGCGAAAAGCTAACATTGTTTCCATACTGTTTGCCTTTTCCGGTAATATCACATACTTGCATAAGGTGTTATTCTACAGGAAAATGACGGCAAGGTCAACAGTGCCGATAGATGTTATACTTTATTGGTATGAATGATTTTTTCAGTTCGATAAATATTATAATTTTTATACCAGTTTTACTGTTTTCGGTTGGTATACATGAGGCCATGCACGGTTTTGCTGCACATTGGTTGGGCGATTCTACTGCTCAAGAACAGGGAAGGCTGACGTTAAACCCGTTGAAGCATCTGGATCTCTACACTTCTATTATATTGCCGTTAGTTTTGGTCCTATCGCACTTGCCGCCGTTCTTTGTTGCCAAACCGGTTCCATTTAACCCCTCCAGAGTTAAATATGACGAATTTGGTGTAGCAATTATTGGAGTCACCGGTCCACTGACAAATATTAGTCTGGCCATCATCGCAGCCATATTATTAAAATTACCCGTAATATTGGGTTCTGGCACCATGGTTCAGATACTGCTGACAGTGGTGATAGTTAACGTGTCGCTAGCAGTTTTTAATATGATCCCGTTTCCACCACTTGATGGCTCGAGATTGCTCTATGCTTTTGCGCCAGAACCTTTGCAGCGATTAATGGCTAGTCTGGAATCGAGTGGTTTCATGATCATAATTATTTTTATGGTGATTTTTATATCGAGCGGTCTGGGTGAGATTATCGTCAGAATAGACAACAGCGTAATCAGATTATTACTAGGCTAGCCTGCGAAAATTCATAATTTATTTATGTTAATTAGGCGAGGGTAGGGGTATAATATAAGCAGGCTGGGAACCGAGGGCTTATACCTTCAGCCAATCAAATGATTTACTCAATATTCATTTGACGGGAATCTAATATTTGCATCAACCGTGGTTGATGCGTGCGGATACCCACCTTGATAACAAGAGTTAATCAAGTTGGCATCTCAGTCTAATTAAAAACACCAAGCATGCTTGGTGTTTTTAATTTAGGCCTAAACGGTAGTAGCGCTTAACTGCAGGGAGACTCCCTGCTAGGTTTTATTTAATTAGCATTGAGTCGCCATAGGATAGGAAGGCGTATTTTTCTTGGATGGCAGTTTTGTAGGCTTTTTCTAGGTTTGGCCAACCGGCAAAGGCAGCGGTTAGCATTAGGACGGTTGATTTGGGGGCGTGGAAGTTCGTTAGCAGAGTATCAACAATTTTAAATTCGTACCCGGGATAAATAAAAATATTGGCTTCGCCGGAAATCACATTTTCCTCATCTGTTAAGGGTTTAACCCTTAACAGGGGGGAGTTTTGTGATTTGGCTACGTATTCAAGTGTGCGGGCGACAGTCGTGCCAACGGCTAATATTTTACGACCCGAATTTTTGGCCTGACGAATAGCCATTACTGTAGACTTTGGAATCTCGAAATACTCGCTATGCATTATGTGGTCTTCGATATTATCTGCTCGAATTGGCAGAAATGTTCCAAGCCCAACATGTAGAGTTAGATAGGCGATCTTTCCACCCATTGCGATAATTTTCTTTTCTAGCTCGTGAGTAAAATTAAGTGAAGCGGTTGGAGCGGCGACCGAGCCAGGCAAATTAGCAAATACGGTTTGGTAACGTTCAGTATCGTTTTTGGTGGCATCGCGGCGCATATATGGAGGCAGTGGAACTTTACCCGTTAACTCAGCTAAAGTCAGCAAGTCGTGCTCGCTGGTTATTATCGCGAGTCCACCGTCCAAGATATCAGAAATTGTTATTTTTGTTTTGCCGACCGATAACTGCTCGTCTTTATGGATAGCGCCTCGGTACATTACTCGGCGCTTATATGGGTCGCTACCAGCGTGCTCCTCAAGTAATAGTAGTTCACGTGGCTGGCCATTGGCGTTAACTGCCAATAGACGTGCTTTTATTACTCTGGTGTCGTTCAGAATAACTAAATCGCCAGGTTCGATGAATTCGTGTAAATCATAATAGTGATGATGGGTGATAGATCCAGATACTTTGTCTAAGACCAGTAATCTGCTGCTACCACGAACTTCTGGCGGGAACTGAGCAATCCGTTCATCGGGCAAATCGTAGGTGTAGTCGCTAATTTTCATACTGACCTATTTTACACCTTAATATTGCCAGCTCATAACAAATAACATCTTGGCTACTGTTAGATAACGGCCTCATCTGCTAACATAAGCGTATGTGGGAAATAGATAACAATCAATTATACAAAGAATTTAGTTTTAAGAATTTTCGTGAGGCCTTTAAGTTTATGGAGGCCGTAGCTGAGTTGGCTGAGCAGCAGCAACACCATCCAAAATGGCAGAATGAATGGAATAAGGTCGGTATTTGGCTGTCTACACACGAAGCTGGCGATACTATTACCAACAAAGATCATCATCTTGCTGAGACAATTGACGCAGCTTATAACAGATTGATTCAGACGAAATTCGTAGAGCAAAACACAACGTTATCGCCAGCTGAAATAGGCAAGGATATTGAAATTAAATTGTATGCAGATGGTGGTTCTAGGGGTAATCCTGGTCCTTCTGCGGCCGGTTTTGTCTTATTAGATATGCACGACGAAGTTATCTTTAAGAACGGTTTATATCTGGGAGTTACCACTAATAATCAGGCAGAATACCAGGCTCTAAAGCTTGGCCTAGATGAGGCGCATAAACGGGGTGCTCAAGAGGTGCATGTGTTCCTCGACAGCCTCTTAGTAATCAACCAGATGAAGGGCATATTTAAGATTAAAAACCGTGATTTATGGCCGATACACCAATCTATCGTTGATCAGCTTAAAAACTTCAAAAAGGTTAATTTTACTCATGTACCGAGAGAGTTTAATCAGTTAGCTGACCGTATGGTTAACGATATTTTGAATGATACTGACCTAAAAGCCGTTTAATATATCTATTGCGCTTTAGGTTTAAAAGTGGGATAATGTATTAGCCAGATAATCGACTGATCGACGGACTATTGGCAACAATGGTCGGTAGGAAAGTCCGGGCAACACAGGGAAGTACTGTCGCTAACGGCGACCGGGGGCAACCCTAGGGAAAGTGCCACAGAAACTAAACCGCCTAAGCAGTCGAAAGACTGACGGTAAGGATGAAACGAGTGAGGTAAGAGCTCACAGCATCTCATGGTGACATGAGACGAAGGTAAACCCAGTACGTTGCAAGGAGATATGTCTCACACAGGCGTCCCGCCGAGGCAATTCACAAAACCCGCTCGAGCCTAAGAGCAATTTTAGGCCTAGATAGATGATCAGAACTCGCGCAAACGAGGACAGAACCCGGCTTACAGATCATCTGGCATATATAAAAACACCGCCCCTAAAAGGCGGTGTTTTTCTTAGTACTTCAATGCTATCAACTATGAATGGGTCTATTTGTTGGTAGCTTTGACTACTGCTTCAAAAGATTTCGGCTCATTAACAGCTAGTTCAGCTAGGATCTTGCGATCTAGAATGATGTTAGCGGTTTTTAGGGCAGCAATTAATCGGCTGTAAGTAGTGTCGTGTAGGCGAGCAGCTGCATTAATACGAGCATTCCATACTTGTCGGAATGTTCGCTTGCGGTTGCGTCGGTCGCGATAAGCGTGCTGCAATGACTTTGTAACAGCTTGGCGACCTCTTTTAATACTGCTACGGTTGCCTCTAGTGAAGCCCTTAGTAGCTTTGCGAATCTTCTGGTGTCTGGCGTGACTAGTGACGCCTCGTTTAACTCTCATCTATACTCCCATTCTTGTCTTGATATTTCGTGCAAATTTACCGACGATCTGTTCAGTGCCAGCTAATTTACGCTTACGAGCTGCACTCTTCTTCTGCAAGAAGTGACTGCGCATCGAATGACGGCGTAGTACTTTGCCGTTCTTGGTGATTTTGATGCGGTCTTTTGTGCCGCTGTGTGACTTAAGCTTTGGCATTTTTCTTCTCCTGGTTTAGGTTAGGTAAGGCTTTGCCTGTACCTCTTATTACGAATGATAATTGTCGTCCGGCGAGTGATGGTGATTGTTCAACCACTATGCTGTCCCCGAACATCTCGATCACTTTAGCCGCAAGTTTATAACCTAGTTCCTGGTGAGCCATTTCGCGGCCCTTGTACCAAACTCCGATTTTAACCTTGTGACCAGCTTCCAAGAAGCTTGTAACCTTGCGCAATTTGACGGCTAAATCGTTTTCGCCAATCTTGAGACCGAAGCGCATTTGCTTTATCTCAACCACTTTGACGTTGCGTTTATTCTTCTGAAGCTGCTTTGTGCGCTGGTAGTTAAACTTGCCCCAATCGACAATTTTAGCTACTGGTGGGCTGGCGTCAGGTGAAATCTCCACCAAATCCAGTCCTGCTTCTTCTGCCAAACGTAAAGCTTCACCTTTCGACATGACGCCAAGTAATTTGCCGTCTTCGTCCACTACACGTAGTTGTGACGCCTGAATAAGATGGTTCAGACGAGTCGGTTTAGCGATAAGTTCGTTCTCCTTGCTATCATTTAGGTTCGTCCCATTATAACAGAGAGAACATCAGAGGTCAACCTCATCTTGTTACTTTTGATTAGCTTAAGACATTAAACCATTAGCAGTTTATTGTTCTTTTTTAAAAAGAATGAACTTTGCCACTTTTGTCTCGGACAATAGCTTACCGTTACTTTTGTTTCGGCAAAAGTAACACAAAACCGAGGGGCGATGTCTACTTCTTGATACAGTCTCCAGTCAAGCCTGACAACTGCCTGCGGAACTAGGCCCGCTCTATTATTCTCCGGAGGGCGGGCCGTCAAACAGTCCTCGGCTGATAGTTGTCAGTTTGACGAGACATGTATCAGGAAGCAGCCAAGCCCCATCTAAGACCATGGAATGATTGCTAAAGACAATCATAATTTTATATATTGCCCGCCTCCAGCGGGCATCCATGGTCTTTGGTGGGGCTTGGCGACTACCCGAAATAGATTCCGACAAGAGCACAACAACACTACCTGCCGAGGACTGTCTGAAGATGCGAATGCATCAAGTTCCGCAGGCTGTGTTGTGCTCCTTGTTCGGAAGCTATATCGAGTTGGCGACACCGCCCCTCGGTTTTGCGCCATCTTTTGCCGAGACAAAAGTGGCATAAGAAACAATTTTTATTAAAAGGTAACAGTACGTTTTCGGTATTGCAAAGCCTCCGCCATATGAGCCGAAGTAATAAACTCAGAAGATTCTAAATCTGCAATAGTCCGAGCCACCTTGATAGACTTCATATAATGCCGAGCCGAAATCTGCAGCCGCGAAGCCGCCTGGTTAAGCAGTTCCTGTGCCTCAGAAGAGAGTAGGCCGATCTTTTTAATATCTTGATTGGTCATATCGCTGTTAGTCTTGGTAGTAGTCTGGAATCGTTCAGTCTGCCGAGCTCGAGCTAAAACCACCCGATCGGCAATTTCGGCGCTGGATTCTTGGTCGTCACTGGTTAGTAACTTGGCGTGAACCACCTCATCAACATCAACATACATATCAATTCGATCGATAATTGGCCCAGATAATTTGCGTTGGTAATTAGTTATTTGGTGAGGCATGCAGCTACATTCATGGCTGGTGCCGTAGTATCCGCAGGGGCAGGGGTTGGCGGTTGCGACTAGGATAAAATGTGCCGGAAAGATAAGGCTATCACGTGCTCGCGCCACACTTATTATTTTGTCTTCGAGCGGCTGTCGTAGAGCTTCAATCGTGGCTCTACCAAATTCTGGCAACTCATCCAAGAATAATATTCCTCTGTGGGCTAAACTAATTTCGCCAGGGCGAGGATATTGACCACCTCCAATTATAGATATATCGCTCGCACTATGATGCGGCGAACGAAATGGTCTGCTGTGAATAATTACATCGTATTGTTTGCTAGCTAGGCTGTGAAGATGAGTTACTTCGAGCATTTCTTCTGGGCTGAGCGCAGGCAGGATGGTCGGCAAGGCTTTGGCTAGCATGCTTTTACCGGTGCCTGGCGGTCCGTTTAGCAGAACATTGTGTGAGCCGGCGGCAGCTATTTCGAGCGCACGCTTGGCTCTGTGTTGGCCCACAACATACTTAAAGTCGCTGCTATTACTATCTCCCGGCGACGATTTAGCACGTCCGGTGGTTCCGTTATTGGTGGCGATAGATTTTAAGCTGACAGTATTATTTAGGTGTAGATAAATATCACGGATATTCTGAACGGGGATAATGGTTATATTTGGCACTAGTAGAGCTTGGCGAGCGTTACCGTAGGGAATATAAAATATATCAAAGCCCAGCTCACGCCCGGCCAGTAATTTGCCGATAATGCCTCGGACTGGGCGAACGCTACCGTTAAGTGCGAGCTCGCCAATCATTAAAGTATTGTCGCCAAGTGCTTGGCTGGTCTGGCTGCCGGCGATTAGGATTGCTGTAGCTATAGCTAGATCAAAACTCGTGCTGTCTTTTGGAATATCTGCAGGAGCTAGATTAACAGTAATTCGCTTCTTTGGTAATTTAAGTTCAGCATTAGTAAATGCGCCGCGCAACCTCTCCTTGGCTTCATCGACAGCCTTATTAGCCAGTCCGACGATGATAATGCTTGGTAGGCCGTTAGATAAGTGGCATTCCACATCTATTACTACTCCAGTTGAACCCGATTCAATAACGCTTTGTACGGTCGCACTCATGTTAGCCTCATTTCTAATTGAATAGTGTAGGGCAGAGAGGACTAAAAAATTATGAATAAAAGCTTACAAAGTTATTAGCGGAATGCTAGTCTCTACAAAGAAAAACCCGCCTATTTGTGGCGGGGTTTTCTTGGGTGATGAGTTTTGGTGTGTGTTTGATTTTGTTATTAGAACTAATTGTTTTTATGGAACAACGGCTTGCGATAAGCCGTTGTTACTGAAGACGTTTTTGTTTTTGAGCACCTTTTTTATTCAGTGCTATTTATATCCTATACATTGTCTTTTTAGCTGTCAACATGTTTGTGGTTAAAATAGCAAATAAAGCTGTGCATAACTATATTAACAGGGGTGAGAATTGGCTAAAAATATAGTCATAGTCATTAGGTTTTGGCGAACTATTCGGCACAGGCAGCAAAATTGACTATAAAGAGCTATTCTTAACGATCATCAATGATTTTTAATAATTATTGCGGCTGAAATAGCTAAATAGGTCACAAATTATTAATAGACTGTAAGGTTGGCGGGCGGGGGATTAGATCGTCTGTTTGCCAAAACATACTAAACAGTCGCTCCGGTATCTGTTAGAGCGATTTTAAGCCCTTATAGCGCGGGTTAATACGAATAATGACCCAGTTAATCGCTTGCGAGCAGATTATGAGTGTATTGCCTGAGATTATTGATATGAATGGTCTATATAGTCTAGCAAGCCAATACGTACGGCTGAGCTATGCAGCATGTGAGGCTTATTTATGCAGAACCTAAAGGCTAGATTAGCAGCCAGAATAGTCCAGTTTAGGCCAAAAATTTACTTTATAAAGTGCCCATAATCCAGGTATAAAAATACGTAAATTCAAGCACTCAGAAGCCTTAAATTATACATAAATTGAGTGTTTATGTGGTCTAATACCAGGCATTAATCACCAAATAATGCGCTCTAAATCCAATTTCACGGCGTCTAAAACTAGCTGAAATAAATCTCATTGCTTGGGTCTGTGTTCAGGCTATGTTCGTATTCTGTGCATATATTTTGAGAATTACCGTTGTCATATTAATAACAGCTAGGATGCTATATTTCATTTATTCAGAACACCCGCTTACACTGTATAGTTGTTATAATTACATTATAATCGTATTGACATAAGCGTAATAATTTAGTACTGTAGGTGAGGTAATTTACGAGAATATTACCAAAAGTAACTGCTCCAGTTACACCTCGCTCCGAGTGCTGAAAAGCATAAAGAGCGGTCAGTCAAAAAAGCCAAAGGACGGTAACTGCCATACATTTTATATTGGGCGGATTTACCGTCCGGCTTCCAAGATTTTATAACGCATCTCGTAGTACGAATTGTCCGCAAAAAGTAAAACAAAAAAAGTGAGAAAAATATGTCTACACATAAATCAAAACATCAAGATTTTATCAACGAACACACGATCACAAATAGACGATTTTAGTCCCAGAGTTTTTCGGGGTAGTTATTTTGTTCGTGGACGATTTTGATAGTTTGTGAGGACTGCAGGGATACGATTGCCTTATCGGGAGGAACGGCGGAAACATACAAGAACAGTAGAAAAGGGGAGGGTTTAGAGTTGAAACGAAGACTAGTCAAAAAGTTAACAATACCAGTGCTGCTTTACGGCGGCATTGTTTTGTTTATGTTTAGTACTGATCCGACCAAACTTGCCATCGGCTGGCTGGTTCTTCCATTTCTATGGATATTTATAACCTTGCTTTGGTCTTTTATTAAATTGTTTACAGAGATAATGCACCGGGACAAGTCGCCAAGGACCATTATTCTATCTGTATTTTGTGCTGGAATGCCGACTTTAGTATTGTTGCTGGACTCAATTAGTCAGTTGACCATAAGAGACGTCATGCTTATTTTTGTTTTTGGGCTTGTTGGATATTTCTATGTTTCTAAGCTTGATTTACGTTTAAGCTAGTGCTTTTGTCTACATATATACAAAATTAGCCTTTTTATGTCGTTTTGACGACATGCTTCTGCTATAATTTAAGCCATATGGACCCGACACAAGACCCTAATCAGGCGGAGGAGGACTCGCTAACTAACCTACCAGAGGTTATGGCTATAAAGGCGCAGGCAGCTTCCGCTATACATCAAACACCGGCTACTCCTGATGAGACTGTAGTCGAACCTAATAAAACTCAAGAAGCAAATAATCTTGTCGATAAGGTTAATGACGAAATTCAGATAAGTTCGGCAAAAAACGCCGTAGATTTAGCGACAAAAGTCCCTGGATCTTCCTATCACCCAGATAGTCCAGCTGTGGCAGACGATAACGACTTGATAGAACAAGAGTGGGTGCATAAAGCAAAGGCAATTGTCGAGCGGACTCATGATGATCCTTACCTGCAGAATAAAGAGATAAACCAGTTCAAGGCAGACTACATTGGTAAGCGATATAAGCGTGAGATTAAAGTCGATGAATCTTAAGAAAAGTAGTCAGTTATGTCTATAATTCCAGTGGTACTCTTTGTGGTGTTTGTGATAATTCCAGCAATTGGGAGTATTTGGTATTCTCATTCTAAAAAAGTGTTTCGTGAGCAGAAGAACTTCGAGAGAGGGCTAAAGATTGTGCCGATGCTTATACACCTGCCGCCACTTAGTGAAGATAATCACGAAAACGGCCGCGATGTGCGTGATTTGATTGATGAGAATATATCTAGGTCGCAAGTTCTTTATGGCATTATTGCTAGCACTATCCAGAAAGCATCGTTCAAGAATAAGTTTTACGGACAGCGTCATTTTGGCTTTGAGATCATAGCGAGCAAGGGAATTGTTAGCTTTTACGCCGCTGTGCCGATAGCGTTAGTTGAGGTCGTGAAGCAGGCTGTAAACAGTGCTTATCCGACCGCTCAGCTAGAAGAGGTTGCTGAGCACAATATTTTTAGTCCAATTGGCAAGATTAGTGGGACTGCTGGCGGTGAACTTACCCTAAAAGAGAATTTTGCTTATCCAATTGCTACCTATCAAGAGCTAAAGCGTGACGCCATGCAGTCGATTTTGAACTCGTTGTCTACGTTAGATAAGGACGACGGAGCCGGGATTCAGCTATTGATGAGGCCGGCGCATGACGATTGGCGTAAGCGGGCGCAATCGGTTTCTTCTGAGAAGCGTGGTGGCACTGAAAGTAAAGCTAAGTTTAGCGGCTCGACATTAGATTGGTTTCGTCAGGTTCCAGCAGCTTTATTTTGGCCGCCAGAGGACCGTGGAGTGGGTGGAGAAAAGTCCCAGTCCAAACCGTTATCAGCTCTTGATCAGCAGATAGTTGACGCTATAGATGATAAGACAAGGCACCCTGGATTTGAAGTTTTGATTCGGGTTATAGCATCTTCTAATAATCCTCAAAAGGCGCAAGCTATTAAGAGCAGCATGGTGGCTGCGTTTTCTTTATTTGATGCGCCTGGCAAGAACGGCTTCAAATACACTGACGCCGCAGATATCGAAAGTTTTGCCACAGCATTTATTATGAGATTTTTCCCGCAAGAGAATAATAAGAACATTCTAAACTCTGTTGAGTTAGCTACACTATTTCACTTCCCAGATCACAAGAATATACCTACTACTCAGCTTGCTCGTCAGGCCTCCAAGCAGGTTGACGGTCCACGTAATATGCCCGAAAACGGCCTGATGCTTGGCTACAATGTGTTTCGCGGTGTCAAGAAGCCTATACGGTTGAGTCTAGAGGACCGCCGCCGCCATATGTATGTGGTTGGACAGACGGGTACCGGAAAGTCGGTATTCCTAGAAAATTTGGCACTTCAAGACATGCTTGCTGGTAGAGGATTCGCTTTTGTTGATCCTCACGGCGACACAGTAGACAGCCTGATGTCTATGGTTCCGAAGGAACGCACAGAGGATATTGTCTACTTCAACCCATCCGACATGGATTTCCCAATGGGTCTAAACCTGTTTGAGTTCTACGCTCCTGAGCAGAAGGACTTTTTGATTCAAGAAGCCATTAACATGCTTTATAAACTGTATGACCCTCAAAAGCAGGGAATTATTGGGCCTAGATTTGAGCGTATATTCACAAATAGCGCCTTGCTATTAATGGCTGATCCTAAGGGCGGAACCTTCGTCGATATTCCAAAACTACTGATTGATTCAGAGTTTATGAAGGCTAAATTGCAATATGTGACCGATCGTAACGTGTTAGATTTCTGGACCAAAGAGTGGCCGAACTCACAGAAGTCAAACGAGGCAGGTGAGGTCACAAGCTGGGTTGTCAGTAAGTTCGGTGCGTTTTTGTCTAACGAGATGATGCGTAATATCATCGGTCAGCAGAAGAGCTCATTTAACCTAAGAGACATTATGGATAATAAAAAGATACTATTCGTTAACTTGTCTAAGGGGCGTACAGGAGAGTTGAACTCAAAACTGTTGGGTATGATTTTTGTTATGAAATTCCAAGCTGCCGCCATGAGCCGAGCCGATATTCCAGAGGCTGATAGACAAGATTTTTGTCTATATGTTGATGAGTTCCAGAACTTTGCCACAGATTCTTTTGCCACAATTATGTCAGAGGCCAGAAAGTATCACCTTAACTTGATCGTTGCCAACCAATTCACTACTCAGTTAACAGATGAGATTCGTGACGCCGTATTTGGTAACGTTGGTACGACGGTGGCATTCCGCGTAGGTTCTGATGCTGATGCCGACAGTTTGAGTAAGAAGTTTTCGCCAATTTTTGAACGCGAAGATGTGTTGCGAATTCCAAACTTTAACACTATCTCTCAGATGTTAATTGGCGGTATTCCGACACAATCCTTCAGCATGGCTACTTTGCCTCCATTAGGATCAGCTAACCCAGAATTAGGCAAGGCGCTCAGACAATTGTCGGCAGCAAAATTTGGACGAGCCAAGGATCAAATCGAGAAAGAAATATTTGCCAGACTTAAGACTGTAGAAGCTCCAACTCCTGTTGGTGGTCAAAGGCCAGCTAGTCCAGCCCCTACCGCGCCTCCAAGGGCGCCTGGAGCTCCTGCGCCATCGTTTTTGGATGATTGGATGACTAAGCGCCAAACAGTTACTCCTGCAGGCGCTGGGCAGCCTGCCAAGCAATCTGTTGCGCCAATAGCCAGTCAACCTCAACCGCCGACAGCACCAACACCATTACCGGTAGCACCTGTGGCCAGCAACAGTCCAGTCGTTGCAGCCGATAATATTCCAGCCGCCACCCCAGACACTGCGACTATTTCACCACAAATTGATCGCCATGAATCCAAATTCATAGCTACTGATCAAGATGATAGTGAGTCTTTAACCCGTGACAGCGCCCACAAGCTTCCTTTTACAGAGACTACCCATCCGGCCACTGAAACGACTAATATCTCCAGTTCTCAGCTTGAGGATAAGGAGATAGCAGGAGTTGCCGCCGAATTACGAGAGAGCCTTAACCATAACGCCGCTCAACCTGTTCCAGCCCAAGTTAGTCCAGAGCCAATCCATAACGGTGAGCTTCATCTAGGCAAAACTACTCCTGCATCAACGCACACAGAGCACGTTATAAATATTGATCGAAACAGCTAGTAGATATTATTTTCGGAGTTTAAGTGCGTAGTGCGATAGTCTCTCTATGAATAGGCCGATGATGAATCCTGCCAAAAACAATAGGAAAAAGGCTAATAAATTATAGCGAAAACCATAGTTCTTTGCGGTGTAGAGTATTACGCCGCTACCGAGTAGGGAGACCACGCCTCCGCCTAGTAATCCTGACGGTCGAGCGATGGTATTCTCGCCAGCATCACTTAGGAAGTCGATTATTGGCTGGTGAATTACTTTGCTCAATAGTCGTCCGGTAAGTGGTAATTGCTTTCTTGTGCGAATAATTACTCTGTCAAAACCGTCTTTTTTAAGGCTAGTTGTGACTTGAATCTCGGGTAAAATTTCTGGGGTCTTCTCGGCTTTGTTCATTAGCTCAGAGCTGGTAGCGCTTTGTTCTACTAATTGACGAGATTGCTCTAGGGAGCTTAATCTGGCGGCTTCATGGTCGGTATCTGTTGTCTCGGCGACACTTGGCTTGAGTAGATCTAAATAATCGTCTTTACCGCTAGACTTTTCGCTAATTTTTCCAGGGTGCTGTTCGCTCATATCAGTAAGACTCCCCGCCGTCATGATGGTCGGCTTTAATTATTGCTAGTTCGCTCAATATTAAGCGTGATCGAGCGAAGAAGTAGCCGGCCAAGACCAGTAATACGAAGCAAATAGCTAAGCTGCCTTTGACGCCAGTGTTGGGTAGTATCCTAGTCGTTATTTCGATGTTTTTGATGATTGAGGGAGGTAGTTTTACTGTTACAGACGCCCCATAAGTATTTGTCATTTTTAAGTCATAATGATTTGGATCACTAGACGAAACAGGCGTCGCAGGAAGAGTGTTCTTTATCTTGACGCTAAAATTCTTGACCAAGGTTTTGCCACCTCCAATATCCTCGGCTGGCCAAATAATAACATTTTTATTGATTATTCCGCCGCTAGTCTGTGAGATGTCGGAGTAGTCTAGTATGTCGCTTATATTTTCTTGGACAACGAAGTTTTTGATGGTTGAGTCGCCATCGTTGGTGACGGATAGTGAATAGGTGAGTACATCATTAGGCTTAGCGGTTGATCCGTTGGCGTTATTTAGCTTGCTGGTGTCGTTTTTGACCGTCTTACCGAGTCTCAGGCAGGATGTTTTGTCTTCACGCGTCTGCGAGCTCTTACATGGCTTACAGTCGCTACTGCTGGCTGTGAGTGAGCTGTTATATATGCAAGACTCGAAACAGCTGCTGGAGTTTTTGGCGTAAGCCTCTTTGTTTTTATAAGGGCAGGGTTCGAAACAAGCGACATTATTGGATTTTATATTAGATTTACCTTTAACCGGACAAGCCTCGTAACATTCAGAACTAGTCTTGGCTAGGTTTTTTTTGCTGGCAATAGGGCAGGGCTCGGAGCATTTAGGGTCGGTAGATAACAGAGACGCAGACCATTCGCATTTTGCTTTTGGAGTAGGTGGAATGCCGACGAATGTCAGGCCACCACCACAATCTTTGACTATATAAAACTTCTGACCGTCTTTGTTGGTGACGAGAAGGGCATCGTGCTTGGTTGAGCCGTTGTCGTAGTCAGATAATTTACGCAACCAGTAAGTTTTTGCCTTTATGTTCAGTGGAGTTTCGCCAACTTTACCGTAAGCTAGGCGGCCGGTGGTGTAGAGTTCGCCGTGAAAGTCTTTGGAGTCGAGCTTAACATCTTTGGCATTCGCCAAGTCAGCACAATCAATATTAAAGTTCGCCAGAATATCAGCGTAGTCAGAGCTACTAGAGCGGCAGTTGTTGGTAGCATCTTCAGCCGATCTTACGCCTCCGTTAATCAAGTCATTATTGGACTGCGCTAATGATGCTTGGGGAGGGCTAATTAAGGCGAACATCTGTATAAACACGGTAAGGATGATCAAGATAAATCCGGTTCGGCGCACAATAGTCTCCCTACGAAGACGCTTGGCATAAAAAGCTACCTCATCAATAAGGCCAGGACTATAAGGTAAATTAGATAGCAACTTCTTGAACATTATTCTACTCTCATTAAACAGAGGTTATTCTGTGTGTATTTAAGCATAAGCTGACGCTAGTCACAATAAGATTCAGCTAATATGTAGTATAAGGAGGGCATTAAAGAAGCATTGTTTTTCTTACTCTGTAAATAGTTGCCATACCAGTCCGAATAATCTATAATCGATGCAAGCAGTGGGCGTATCTAAATATCTTGGAAATTAAGTCAAAGAGGGTAGTTTTATAGTGGCTAAACAGACAAAACCGGCAAAAGAAGATGCATACGATTCATCACAAATTCAAGTCCTTGAAGGTCTCGAACCAGTTCGCAAACGACCCGGTATGTACATCGGTGGTACTGGTCTAGAGGGTCTCCATCACCTTATTAAAGAAATTGCCGACAACTCTGTCGACGAAGCTATCGCTGGTCACGCCACCGAATTACACGTGGTATTACAGGCTGATGGCGGTGTAAAGGTTACTGATAATGGCCGTGGTATCCCTGTTGATATTGTCGGCAAAACCGGCAAAAGCGGTCTAGAAACTGTCCTTACTGTATTACACGCCGGTGGTAAGTTCGGCGGTGGCGGTTATAAAGTTTCATCTGGTCTTCACGGTGTTGGTAGTAGCGTCGTAAACGCACTTTCGACCAAATTGCACGCCGAAATTCGCAAGGACGGTTACGTCTATCGCCAAGATTACGAGCGCGGCGTTCCTTTGACTCCAATCAAGAAAGGCGAGAAGACTACGGAGAGCGGCACGACTATCATCTTCCACCCAGACGACACTATCTTCCCAGAAATAACTTTTGATTATCAATGGGTTGTCGATTATTTGCGCCACCAAGCCTACCTAACAAAAGGTCTTCGTACTGATGTTCATGACGAGAGAACCGGTCAACGCTATGGCTTTTACTTTGAGGGCGGTATTAGATCTTACGTTAAACACCTTAACCTAGGCAAAGAAGTAGTAGACGACGATGTCTTCTATGTCGAGAAAGAAGTTAGCGGCAGCGGCGTGGAAATCGCAATGCAATACGCCGAAAGCTACACAGAGACAGTTAAGGCTTTTGCTAACAACGTATACAACCCAGACGGCGGCACGCACATGACTGGCTTCCGAGCCGCCTTAACTCGTGTCGTTAATGATTACGCACGCAAAAACGGTCTACTCAAAGAGAAAGAAGAGAACTTGACCGGCGAAGACACCCGCGAAGGACTAACTGCTGTTATTCTTGTTAAATTACCGGATCCACAGTTCGAAGGTCAGACCAAAAATAAGTTGGGTAACCCAGAGGTTCGCGGCTATGTTGAGCAAGTTGTTGGTGAATACTTAAATTATTACATGGAAGAACATCCAGCCGTAGGTCGTAAGATTGTCGGCAAGGCCTTGTTGGCCGCTCGTGCCCGCAAAGCTGCTCGTGCCGCTCGCGACAACATTATTCGTAAGGGCGTGTTGGAGGGTTCTGGTTTGCCGGGCAAGTTGGCCGACTGTTCTAACAAGAATCCAGCCGACTCTGAACTATACATCGTAGAGGGTGACTCTGCCGGTGGTTCTGCTAAGGGTGGCCGTGACAGCAAGTCACAAGCTATTTTGCCTCTCAGAGGTAAGGTATTGAACGTAGAAAGAGCTCGTCTTGATCGCATGCTCGGCAACAACGAAATTGTCACTTTAATCAAGGCCTTAGGTGTTGGAATCGAAGAGCAGTTTAATATGGATGGCCTGCGCTATCACCGCATCATCATCATGACCGATGCCGATGTTGATGGTTCACACATCACCACTTTGTTGCTGACATTCTTCTTCCGCTTTATGAAGCCTATCATCGACGGTGGTTATCTATACTTAGCCAAACCGCCTCTATTTGAACTCGTTAAGCCTGGCCGTAAATCAAGTATATTTATTTATGACGAAGATGAGCTTGAAAAAGTTTTGACCGAGAGAATAGAAGCTCGCCGCAAAGAGGGCCTAAAGGTTGAAGCTACAGACGATCGCATCAAACAAGCCGGATTTATGGAACAGAAGCGCTACAAGGGTCTTGGTGAAATGGACGCCGAACAGTTGTTCGAGACGACCATGAATCCAGAGCAGCGAGTGCTCGTTCAGGTGCGCGTAAACGACGCCGAAAAGTCTGACGCTATCTTTAATAAATTGATGGGTACCGAAGTAGAACTGCGAAAGAACTTTATTCAGACGCATGCTAAGTTTGTAAAGGATTTGGACGTATGAGCCGCCAATTTGTCATTGAACATTTGGCATTTGGCATTTATTTGTCATTGAACATTGATCAGACGGCTGGTCTTTTGGAGCTAAATGGTAAATGCGAAATAAATGATAAATGTAGAATGGTAAATGGTAAATAACGCTATGGATGATGAAATTAAAGACGAATTAGTACCAATTGAAGCTAACGATGTAGAAGTCGTAGAGTCTGGTCGTTACGAAGACGACGACGTATTAGACACCAGTCACTCAAGAGTTGTTGAACGCCGTAAGGTTGAAGATGTCATGGAAGACAGCTACTTGCGTTACTCTATGAGCGTTATCGTAGCGCGTGCTTTACCAGACGTTCGTGACGGTCTAAAGCCGGTCCATCGTCGTATTTTGTATGTCATGAACCGAATGGGCATTACGCCTGGTGGCAAGACTGTTAAGAGTGCTCAGATCGTCGGTGAAGTTATGGGTAAATATCACCCGCACGGCGACAGCGCGATTTATGAATCAATGGTCCGTATGGCTCAGCCTTGGGCTATGCGCTACATGCTAGTTAATGGTCAGGGTAACTTCGGTTCTATGGACGGCGACCCAGCGGCTGCCTATCGATATACTGAAGCTAAAATGACATCTCATGCCGAAGCTATGCTTGCCGATATCGAAAAAGAAACAGTGCCTTTCCGCGACAACTACGATGGTACTCGTCAAGAACCAGAGGTCTTGCCAGCTAAATTGCCAAACCTTCTACTAAACGGTCAAGTTGGTATCGCCGTAGGTATGGCCACCAACATCCCACCGCACAACTTGAACGAAATAGTCGACGCGATAATAACTATTATCGACAAGCCTGATGCTACATTAGATGATTTGCTAGTGCATGTTAAGGGTCCTGACTTCCCAACAGGCGGTATTGTCTATGGTCGCGACTCTATTCGAACTGCTTTTGCTACCGGTCGTGGTGGTGTGGTGGTTCGTGGTGTGGCTAATATCGAAGAGAACGCCAAGGGTCGCCATCAGATTATAATCAGCGAAATTCCTTACGCCCTCAACAAAGAGAGTTTGATTCTTAAGATCGCCGATCTAGTCCACGAAAAGAAGATTGTTGGCATTAGTGATATTCGCGACGAAACCGCTCGTGGTGCTGTCCGTATGGTGATCGACCTCAAGAAGGACGCCTACCCGAAGAAGATCCTAAACCAACTCTATAAATTGACTCCATTACAGACCAGCTTCCACTACAATATGTTGGCGCTAGTTGATGGTATCCAGCCCCGCGTGCTTGGCTTGCAAGACATTCTTCAGGAATACCTAAAGCACCGGCAAGTTGTTGTACGTCGTCGCACCGAGTACGAACTTCGCAAGGCGCAGGAGCGCGCTCACATCCTAGAAGGCCTCAAGATAGCCCTTGACCACATTGATGAAGTCATTAAGACGATTCGTGCCAGCAAGAGCGCAGACGAAGCCCAGACGAGTTTGATAGCTAAGTTTAAGCTGTCAGAGATTCAGGCAAAAGCTATTTTGGCGATGCAGCTACGCACGCTAACTGGTCTTGAGCGTCAAAAAATCGAAGACGAATTAGCCGAATTATTGAAGATTATTGCAAAATTAGAAGGTATTTTGGCTAGCGAGCAAGAAATTCTAAAAATCATCAAGACTGAATTAATCGAAATGAAGAAGCAGTTTGGTGACGAACGACGCACTAAGATTGTTGATAGTGAACTTGGTAAATTGAGCGACGAAGATTTGATCCCTGACGAACAAGTTGCTGTAACTCTTACATCAGCTAACTACATCAAGCGTAGTCCATTGGCCGAATATAAGCGCCAAGGTCGCGGTGGCAAGGGTAGGCGAGGAATGGCTACGAGAGAAGAAGACGTTATCGAGCACGTTGTTAACGCCTCTACTCACGACTATATCTTGTTCTTCACGAACCGTGGCCGCGTTTTCCGTCTCAAGACATACGAAGTACCAGCCGTCGGCCTAAACGCCAAAGGTGTTGCACTAGTTAACTTGCTACAGTTACAGCCTGAAGAGCGTGTCAGCTCGATCATCAATGTCAGCAAGGGCGACAAAGACGGTTACTTGTTTATGTGTACTGTCCGAGGCGTTGTCAAGAAGACTCCATTTGAGCAATACAAGAATGTACGCAACTCTGGCTTGATAGCCATAAATCTAGACGACAAAGACGAATTGCGATGGATTAGAATGACTTCCGGAACAGACGAAATCGTCATCAGCACCTCACTTGGCCAGGCTATTCGCTTCCAAGAAAAGGACGCTCGTCCAATGGGTCGAGTCTCACGAGGTGTCCGTGGTATCCGTTTGCGAGCAGGCGACGAAGTTATCGGCATGGACACTGTCAAAAAAGACTCCAGCATTTTCGTAATCAGCAAGCACGGTTACGGCAAGCGCACCAAGATTGACCAGTTTACTCCACACGCTCGCGGCGGTGTTGGTATCCGTTCAGCCATCGTCAACACCAAAACAGGCAACCTGATTGGCGTTAAGACCCTCTCAGCCGACGATACCGAAGAAGTGATCATTATCTCGCAGCAGGGCCAAACTATCCGCCTAGGGCTTAAGAACATCCCACAGCTAGGTCGCGCCACGCAAGGTGTTCGCATCATGCGCATTAACGAGAATGATGAAGTCGTATCGCTAGCATTAGTCGACAAAACTGAAGAAATTGATACTGACGAAGTAGCCGAAATTACTCCACCAAAATCAGACTCAGCCAAAAAATAAATCGTTAGTAATCGATTGTTGTAATAACCACTACCAACATGGCCACAAAATAGGGTTGCAATATCTGTTGAGACGGGGTAATATGTTTTGAGCTCGTTTGGAGGTTCTGTCACAAGAGTCTATTTAACTAGCGAACTTTAAAAATTGAATAGTGCAAATCAACGTCAGTTCAATAGTCCCGCCAATAAGCGGGGCGCAAGAATTGTTTTAAAAATAAAGTCAGTGTAGTTTAACGACTACATGTTCGACTGAAGTCTAGATTTAATTCTTTTTTTGGAGAGTTTGATCCTGGCTCAGGATGAACGCTGGCGGCGTGCCTAATACATGCAAGTCGAGCGGTAAGGTTCTGCACTTATTATTTGACCAGACAAGTCAGTCTTCGGACAGAAACTATCTGAACCTTGTTCTCTGGCTAGAGAACGATGTCGAATAATGTGTGTAGAATACACGAGCGGCGGACGGCTGAGTAACGCGTAGGAATGTACCCCAAAGTGAGGGATAAGCACCGGAAACGGTGTCTAATACCGCATGTGATCTTCGGATTAAAGCTTTATGCGCTTTGGGAACGGCCTGCGTAAGATTAGCTTGTTGGTGAGGTAATGGCTCACCAAGGCGACGATCTTTAGCTGGTCTGAGAGGATGACCAGCCAGACTGGAACTGAGACACGGTCCAGACTCCTACGGGAGGCAGCAGTAGGGAATCTTCCACAATGGGCGAAAGCCTGATGGAGCAACGCCGCGTGCAGGATGAAGGCCTTCGGGTTGTAAACTGCTTTTGTCTATGAAGAATATGACGGTAATAGACGAATAAGGGTCTGCTAACTACGTGCCAGCAGCCGCGGTCATACGTGGGACCCAAGCGTTATCCGGAATTACTGGGCGTAAAGAGTTGCGTAGGTGGCAATGTAAGTAGATAGTGAAATCATGTGGCTCAACCATATACACATTATCTAAACTGCATAGCTTGAGAATGGGAGAGGTAGATGGAATTTCTAGTGTAGGAGTGAAATCCGTAGATATTAGAAGGAACACCGATGGCGTAAGCAGTCTACTGGCCCATTTCTGACACTAAGGCACGAAAGCGTGGGGAGCGAACGGGATTAGATACCCCGGTAGTCCACGCCGTAAACTATGGATACTAGCTGTTAGAAGTATCGACCCTTCTAGTAGCGAAGCTAACGCGTTAAGTATCCCGCCTGTGGAGTACGGTCGCAAGACTAAAACATAAAGGAATTGACGGGGACCCGCACAAGCGGTGGAGCGTGTTGTTTAATTCGATGCTAAGCGAAGAACCTTACCCAGGTTTGACATCTTTGGAAGTTCTACGAAAGTAGAGTGTGCCTTCGGGAGCCAAATGACAGGTGTTGCATGGCCGTCGTCAGCTCGTGTCGTGAGATGTTAGGTTAAGTCCTTTAACGAGCGCAACCCTTATAGTTAGTTGAATTTTTCTAGCTAGACTGCCCTGGTAACAGGGAGGAGGGAGGGGATGATGTCAGGTCAGTATTACCCTTATATCTGGGGCTACAAACACGCTACAATGGCCGGTACAGAGCGCTGCCAACCCGCGAGGGGGAGCAAATCGCATCAAAGCCGGTCTCAGTTCGGATAGCAGGCTGAAACTCGCCTGCTTGAAGCTGGAATCGCTAGTAACGGTAAGTCAGCACATTACCGTGAATACGTTCCCGGGTCTTGTACACACCGCCCGTCAAACCATGAAAGTCACCAATACCTGACGTGTTGCCTTCGAGCAGCCCTAAGGTAGGGGGGATAATTGGGGTTAAGTCGTAACAAGGTATCCGTACCGGAAGGTGCGGATGGATTACCTCCTTTCTAGGGAGTATACCAAGGCGAGTAGCTCAATTGACTACTCGACCTATGGTCGATCTCGACAACTAGTTTCTTCAGGAAACTCACTAGTTGCCAATTGAGATAAAGTTTTCTGAACCGAACTATGACGTTTGATTTGCACTATTCAGTTTTAAAAGGCCAATGGCCACCCCGAAAGGGGTGGTTTTTTGTAGCTAAGGCTGTTAACAGATTGACGAAACAGGGGAAATGCTATAGTCTATAACGGTATTTGTAACAAAATACATTAACAATTAGTGAGTCACGATTGATGGGCGATTAGCTCAGCTGGCGCAGCTCGCTGCAAAATTAAGTAATTGCGCGATTCGCGCTCTAGCGCTGAGCTACAAATTCAGTAAGCGGTAAATACATTAACAATTAGTGAGTCACGATTGATGGGCGATTAGCTCAGCTGGTTAGAGCGCGTCACTGATAATGACGAGGTCGGAGGTTCGAGTCCCTCATCGCCCACCATTCGTGTCTCGCTAGAGACGACCAAAAGTTCGGTTAACAATCAAATTCATTATGGGGACATAGCTCAGTTGGCTAGAGCACCGCCTTTGCAAGGCGGGGGTCCAGGGTTCGAGTCCCTGTGTCTCCACCAAAATAAGGGCCCGTCCGCAAGGACGGGTTTTTGTTTTGGTGTAATGTCTAGATTCGAACCCTGGACCGCGACAATTACGTGTAGCCCGGCGATAAACTTAAAAATTATAGTAGAAAAAAATAAACGCAAAGAGTATCGTAGTATGTATCTATGATAGAAAACTCACAAAGTCCAGGATATCTTGAACACGAAGCAGAAATGCAAGAAGCATTCGTAGAGTCATTAAATCGGGCTACCGGATCCATTGCCGGAGATTCATCAGCCAGACATTTACCGCATAAGCCATGGAACCAAGATCAGCCTTTAGTCGCCCCAAAAGCGCCCAATTCATCACCCCAAGACATTAAGTCAGACGAAAATCCTGTACTCTGAGCCCCAGATGCGAAAAAGTCAGATTTCCAGAGAAGTTAAACCGTAGCAAGTTTTACACCAGTATAGTGTTGACTACCTCTGTTATTGATGGTAGACTTGTTTAGCTACTTGAGTTTAGGCACGAGGCAGGGAAAAAAGCAGTGAAAGCTTCCAGCGTAAACTCAAGCATCCGAGATCATTTCAGTCTAATGTATGGGTGTGGTGAGAGTTTTGTAACTTAACAATTTAACCGACAAAATAAGTTTTTTAGAATCGTTTATGAATTCGTGATTGGCACGAAGGAGTAGACGAACATTAATGACAAACGGCTATTGGTTAATACCAATAACTAGTCAATTGCACGAACAGCGATGATCGAGGCTTCGGCCAAAGTCATTGCTAACGTAAAAAGTTACATAAGCGCACACAAGGAATGCCTTGACGTAAGATACCGATGAAGGACGTAGTAGACTGCGAAAAGCTTCGGGGAGCTGTCTAACAAGCTTTGAACCGAAGATATCCGAATGGGGAAACCTATGGCGAGTAATGTCGTCATGCACTTGTCTGAATATATAGGACGAGAGAGCGGTAACCAGGGGAACTGAAACATCTTAGTACCCTGAGGAAGAGAAAGTAAACAACGATTCCGGTAGTAGTGGCGAGCGAACCCGGAAGAGCCCAAACCTTTTAAGTTTCCGTCTAGCAATAGATGGATAAGTTGGTAGACGAATATTTAAAAGGGGTTGTGACACACAAACAATCCAAGCAGACTGTTTGAGCAATCGAACAATCTGTTTGGCCCGCATGACCTACCATTGTCATGCATAAGGTAAAAAATTTGCGAAGCGAGCAGAAGGATCTGGAAAGTTCCGCCAAAGACGGTGAAAGCCCGGTATGCCAAGTTTCGCAAACCTTATTATTTGTGTTGTCGAGTAGGACGGGGCACGTGAAATCCTGTCTGAATCTGGGTCGACCACGACCCAAGGCTAAATATATCTTACGATCGATAGTGAACAAGTACCGTGAGGGAAAGGTTAAAAGAACCCCGGAAGGGGAGTGAAATAGATCCTGAAATTGTGTGCGTACAAGGAGTAGGAGCCGGCTTGTCCGGTGACTGCGTGCTTTTTGTAGAACGATCCAGCGAGTTAATTGTCATGGCAAGCTTAAGCCATTTGGCGGAGGCGCAGTGAAAGCGAGGCTTAATTAGGCCGACTTCAGTCATGATGATTAGACCCGAAACCGAGTGACCTAACCATGGGCAGGATGAAGCGCAGGTAAAACTGCGTGGAGGTCCGAACCGTAGCGAATTGCAACACGCCCGGATGACCTGTGGTTAGTGGTGAAATGCTAATCGAACTCGGAGATAGCTGGTTCTCCTCGAAATAGCTTTAGGGCTAGCGTCGTACGGTAACAGATAGGGGTAGAGCTCTGTTTCGGACTGGGGGTCGTAAGACTACCCACCCTTGACAAACTACGAATACTATCTGCGGAACTACGGCAGTCAGAACGGCGGGGCTAAGCTCGCCGCTCGAAAGGGAAACAGCCCAGATCGCCAGCTAAGGTCCCTAAATATACACTCAGTGGGAAACGAGGTGAGATTTCTCGAACAACTAGGATGTTGGCTTAGAAGCAGCCATTCATTTAAAGAGTGCGTAACAGCTCACTAGTCAAGAGATCTTGCGCGGAAAATGTAACGGGGCTCAAGTGTATTACCGAAGCTGCGAACTCGATCATACCTTCGGGTATGGTTGATTGGTAGAGGAGCGTTGATATTGCATCGAAGTCGAACTGCGAGGTTCGGTGGAGCGGTATCAAGTGAGAATGCTGGAATGAGTAACCATAAGGCAGGTGAGAATCCTGCCCGCCGAAAGAGCAAGGTTTCCTGGGCCACGATAATCGTCCCAGGGTTAGTCGGTCCTAAGTCGAGGCGAGTAGCGTAGACGATGGACAACGGGTTAATATTCCCGTACTAGCTTTGTATTGTTTGGAAGTGCGCGGCATATTAGTAGGAGCGGGTTCATGGTTATACCCGTCTAAGCCACAGAAATAGTGGTTAACGAGAGATCTTAATTGATTGATTCCTGTGAAAGCGCTGACCAGAAAAGCTTCCAAGCTTATGTACATAGTTATCCGTACCGCAAACCGACACAGGTGCTCAGGTCGAGTAGACCAAAGGCGTACGAGTGATTCTTCGTTAAGGAACTCGGCAATACAGCGACCGTAACTTCGGGATAAGGTCCGCCCCGTCACAGTGTTTATCACTGTGACTTGTAACGCCAGTTTTCTTTTTAAAACGGAAACAACAGAAACCGAGATTAGTTTTTAACTTCTGATCTTTGGCCTGTATAAACGAGCAATTTTTGAGAATTAGAAAGAAAGCTGACCTCTATAAGCACGTAACGTGGTAGTTACTGTGACGGGGCCGCAGCTAAAGAACCCATGCAACTGTTTACCAAAAACACAGGTCTGTGCTAACACGAAAGTGGATGTATACGGGCTGACGCCTGCCCGGTGCTGGAAGGTTAAGGGGATGGCTTTACGGTCTGAACTGAAGCCCCAGTGAACGGCGGCGGTAACTATAACCGTCCTAAGGTAGCGAAATTCCTTGTCAGGTAAGTTCTGACCTGCACGAATGGCGTAATGATATGGGTACTGTCTCAACGAAGAGCTCGGTGAAAGTGCATTGACGGTAAAGATGCCGTCTGTCCGCAGCAGGACGAAAAGACCCCGTGCAGCTTTACTACAGCTTGACATTGAACCCGGTTGTAACATGTGTAGGATAGGTGGGAGACTTTGAGATCTCGACGCTAGTCGAGAAGGAGTCATCAGTGAAATACCACCCTTGTTATAATCTTGTTCTCACGGGAACCTCAATTTGCGAAGCAAATTGAATTTAGCATTTAACATTGATGCATTGACGCATTAATTTAACATTGACCATTTTTCATTGAAGCTCCAGGGCTACAATGACCAAATGTCACATGGATAAATTAATGACAAAATGATAAATGGTAAATGGTAAATTCTGACATTTGATTCTCAAATTCAGGTTCCCGGACCGTGTCTGGTGGGTAGTTTAACTGGGGCGGTTGCCTCCTAAAGAGTAGCGGAGGCGTTCAAAGGTTGGCTAGGTTCGGATGGAAATCGAATCGATAGTGCATACGCATAAGCCAGCTTGACTGTGAGACCTACAAGTCAAACAGGCACGAAAGTGGGAGTAAGTTTTCCGCTGTCCATACATTCGTATAAGAGAGTGGTATCGGCAGCGCTATCGGATAAAAGTTACGCCGGGGATAACAGGCTTATCGCGCCCAATAGTTCACATAGACGGCGCGGTTTGGCACCTCGATGTCGGCTCATCACATCCTGGAGGGGGAGCACCTTCCAAGGGTCCGGCTGTTCGCCGGTTAAAGTGGTACGTGAGCTGGGTTCAGAACGTCGTGAGACAGTTCGGTTTATATCCGCTGTGGACGATAGGAAATTTGAGAGAATTTGCCCCTAGTACGAGAGGACCGGGGTGAACGCACCGCTGGTGTACCAGTTGTTCTACCAAGAGCACCGCTGGGTAGCTAAGTGCGGACCAGATAAGCGCTGAAAGCATATTAAGCGCGAAACTGACCTCAAGATTAGATTTCCCTATGAGGGCCGTGAAAGACGATCACGTTGATAGGCGCAAGGTGGAAGTACAGTAATGTATGGAGCCGAAGCGTACTAATCGCCCCATCGACTTTTTACGACTATGAGAGATGATCCGTGCCATTTATGGGACGGGGACTCTCTCGTAGGTAGTGCGTTGACTAGTTATTGGTGAGAATCACCACATAGACAACGTTTGTCATATTTCTTCTGAACTTATTTGTTGGCACCATACCATTGGCATCGAACCAAGGTTTCAAAGGCCCACCGCCAGATCGTATATATCTGCGCAAAGTCGCCTTTCAAGCCTTTAATCGGTGCCCATGGCGCGAGGGAGACACCTGTTCCCATTCCGAACACAGCAGTTAAGCCTCGCAGCGGTTACAATACTTGGGCCATCAAGCCCTGGGAAAATAGCACGGTGCCGAATTATAGAACAAGACCTCCTTTTAAGGGAGGTCTTTTCTTTTAAAAAAGAAGAATAAAGCATAAACTTTAAAATATAGTTGACATAAGCAGTACGAAGTGATATCATAAGCGTATTCGAAAGAAAGAAAAGAGGGCAAGCCACTTATGTGGCGTGTCCTTTTTTATTTCTAGAGAGCGTTTACGAATAAGTAATTAACACTGTTAAGCGGTTTTGTGAACGAGTGCAGCTTGGTAGGAGGTTGAGGACCGGAGCATGAGACGTACTTGTTGGTACGTCTCGCCTACGGACCGGAAACATCCTGCCAAGATGTGCCGTTCACGGAAGCGTGCAGTAAAAGGAGAAGATACGATGGCTGGAACAAAGAACGGCGGCGCAGCCGCTGCAAAGACTAACAAATCTAAGTACGGTGCAGATTTTTATGCAAAAATCGGCGCTATGGGCGGTAAGAAAGGTCACACTGGTGGCTTTTACGCTAACCGTGACCTAGCTCGTATTGCTGGTGCTAAAGGTGGACGCATTAGTCGTCGTACTAAAGCTTCAGTTTAATAAAAACAACTGACCGCTCGAAAAAACCGCTTCTCTTAACGAGAGGCGGTTTTTATTTATCATTTAACATTGACGCATTAACTTAACATTTATCATTTTTCATTGTAGCTTCAATGACCAAATGACAAATGCTCAATGTTAAATTGCTTTTGCGAGTTTTCGGTAGGGGCGACACATTCGTGAGCTAGAAACATTCCAATTTGTCCCGCAATTAAAGCAGGCATAGGTTCTGCTGTTGGTTTGTAGGCTGCAATTCGTGCAGGTTGGGCAGGTACTTCGCTGATAAAGCCAATCGCGGTAAGTGTCTAGGCAATCCTGAATGTGGTCTGGGTCGATTGTATAATTGAGTGATTCGGCAAGCTGTTTGGCTTTTTCCCAGGCCGACACCTCGAGTGTTAGTAGCTGAAAGTCAGAGCTGTAGTCATTGTGTTCAAGCAGGGCATGACCAACTTCGTGTAATAGCGACCAAGGGGCTACGACGTCGTCATCTGGTGATATTTTATAGATGACATGATTAGTTTTTGGCGACCACGAAAAGGTAGCTCCGGGTTTGAAATTAATGAAGGGGTAGCTGGCCTTGAGTTTTATTAGTAACTTTTCCATATAAATACTCGACTATTTTAGCGGACTAGATTCGCGGGCTAATAGATAGCATCCGTAAATCACGGCTTTTTCGCTACGAACGGCTTGTCTTATGGCTGGAGTCGGCACTAGTGGAGTGTCGTACTTGCGCATTTCAGCTAGTAGCGGCGCTTTAAATTTCTGAAAATGAGAGCCGACACCACCGCCTATAACTATCACATCAGGCTGTATGATTGCGATATTATCTACTAAGCCAATGGCGATATCTCGTGAAATAGTTTTCCAGATTTTAGGATCATTAATCTCGCTAGCCTTCATGCCATACTTTTTATTTATGGCTTTGCCCGACGCGAAACTCTCCCAAGATTTTAGGTGACCGTCTTTTTCTAGTAATATTTTTCCACCTTCGGCATTAATAAAACTAGGATTAATCTTACCATTCGTGATAACTCCTGTGCCAATTCCGGTGCTAATAGTTACATAAAGTACGTTATTAAACTCTTTTTTGATAAGTTGAGCTTCACTTAGGCCTGCTAGTTTGGCATCGTTTTCGACTATCACGGGACAGCCAGCTAGTCTTTCTAGGTCTGGACCGATTGGAACATTTTGCCATGCCAAGTTGCCGTATGCGATGCCAATACCTTCTTCGCGGTCGATTAATCCTGGAGAGGCTACGCAGGCAGACTTATAGTCGTCAACGCCAAGTGCTTTGATGTTTGTTTCTAGTTCTAACAAAAAGTCGTCGTAATCTGGAGGAGTTGGGAATTTGATTTGCTGTTTAATAGTGCCGTCACTGTAAAAAGCCGCCAAAAGCGTCTTTGTGCCTCCAATATCAACAGCTAAATACATAGCTTAATTCTAGCATATCTAACCAAAGTAACCAGTGACTTGACCGGGACAGTCCGAAAGCATTTGCAAGGTCTGACCTTGCAAAACCTGATGAATTTCTCGCCAAGCTTCTTTAGTGGGTTTGGCCGCAAGCCTTGCTTACAGAGAGGCTAAGGTGTATAATTAGTCTAAATCTGATCGGAGTTACAACTCAAGGGTTGCCGCAGAAATAAGGAGGCATGAATATCATGTCTAAAAACACAATGAGTATGGACGAGTTGCTAGCGTCTACAGAAGTCGCCGAACTAAAAATCGGGGATGTTATTGAAGGTACTATTACTTCGGTGCGCAAGCACGAGGTTTGGTTGGACCTTGGCCCTAATGGGGTTGGAGTGGTCATGCGCCGCGAAATCGGTTATGGTCAGAAATTAGAAGAGGGTGAAAAAGTCACTACTAGCGTTGTCGATCCAGAAATGGACGAAGGTTACGCATTGCTTAGCATGAAGCGAGCAGTCAAAGACAAGGGCTGGGACGAACTCCAGCGCGTATTTGATGATCAAGAAATTATCGAAATTGTTGCCTATGACGCCAACCGTGGCGGTATGTTGGTCGAACTAGAAGGTATCCGTGGTTTCTTGCCAGTGTCGCAACTAGCGGCTGGTCACTATCCTCGTGTTTCTGGTGCTGACAAAGACGAGATCCTACAGAAGCTAGGTTCTCTAATTAACAAGCCAATTCGTGTTCGTATTCTTGATGTTAGTCGCAAAGATAACAAGCTTATTTTCTCAGAAAAAGAAGCTGTTAAGGACGACATGCAGGCTAGTTTCGCCAAACTAAAAATTGGTGATGAAGTTGAAGGTGTTGTTACTGGTGTTATCGACTTCGGTGCATTCGTCAACGTTGACGGTATCGAAGGTCTAGTTCACATCTCAGAAATCTCTTGGGAAAGAGTTGAGAATCCACGCGATTACGTTAAAGTTGGTGAAAACATCACTGCAAAGATCATCGCTATCGACAAAGACCGCTTGTCACTCAGCCTTAAGCAGATGCAGGAAGATCCATGGTTACAGGAAGCTAAGGCCTTCAAAGTCGGCGACGACGTCGAAGGAAAAGTTACTAGAATCACTCCGTTTGGTGCATTTGTTCAGCTCGGGCCAGCCGTTGAAGCTCTCGTTCACGTTTCAGAAATGAGCGACGAAGAGGGTGTAGACCCAGAGAAGATCTTTGAACTTAACCAAGTTAAGAAATTCAAAATCATTGATGTCGATACTGACTCTCGCAAGATTGCCTTGAGTCTAAAGACTAAAAGCGAAGCAAAGCCTAAAGCTAAAGCCAAAGACGAATCAGCAGAAGATGCTGAAGTCAAAGCCGAGAAGCCTAAAGCTAAAGCCGCAAAGAAATAAGAACATCCAAAATAATGTAATCGTTTAGCTTTTCGTGAAAGGAGCGTGCCGAATGTCGAATATAATCGAAATCGAAGATAACGTCACTGTCGGTACGCTTGCCGAAAAACTAAATATACCAGTTACTAAGCTCATCACTGAGCTAATGAAGAACGGTATTCTAGCGACCGTCAACGAACGGATTGATTACGATACAGCGGTAATTATTGTTGCCGAATTAGGTATTCCAGACGTTGAGTTGACTCGAAAGAGCAACGAAGTTGTTGTGTCGCCAAGAGATAATCGTCAGCCTAGCCTAACCGGGACATTACGTCCTCCGGTTGTGGCTGTCATGGGTCACGTTGACCATGGTAAAACTTCGTTACTCGACGCCATTCGTGGTGCCGAAGTAGCGAAGGGCGAAGCTGGCGGCATTACGCAGCACATCACTGCTTATCAAATAAAACATCCAGCAACCGACACCGGTCGCTTGATGACATTCCTCGACACTCCTGGTCACGAGGCTTTTGCTGCACTTCGCCAGCATGGAGCTCGCGCTACTGACCTAGTTATAATTGTTGTCGCAGCTGACGACGGCATTAAGCCTCAGACTATCGAAGCTATTAGGTACGCTCGCCAAGCAGGTGTACCAATGTTGGTAGCAATTAATAAAATCGACAAGCCAGGCGCCGACGCTAATAAAATCAAGCAGCAACTAGCCGACCAAGAAGTCCTTATTGAGGAATGGGGCGGCGATACTGTAGTGATGGAAGTTTCAGCTAAGACCAAGCAGGGCATACCAGAACTGCTTGATATGGTGCTATTAGTTACTGACGTCGCTGAGCTAAAAGCCGAAAACGCAGGTCCAGCACGTGGCCTTATTATCGAGGCTCATATGGAGCGGGGACGTGGCCCAGTGGCAATTGCACTAGTTGAGGGCGGAACACTCGCTAGCGGCGACTATGTCGTTGCAGGCGGCACTTATGCCAAGGTTCGCAACCTAGAAACAACCACCGGTCAGGTTCTAAAGACTGCCACCGCATCTACTCCTGTTGTTATTACTGGATTCAAGACATTACCAGAATTTGGTGATGAGTTTGCTTGCGCTAAAGACGAAAAAACTGCTCGTACACTAGCCGAATCAATGATGGCTACTCGTCAATCTGCCTCTGGTAAATTAGACATGAGCGGCGGTGACTTGATCCGTATGATCAATCGAACTAACGAGCTAACAGAGCTTCCGATTATCGTTAAGGCTGACGTTCAGGGTTCTTTGACATCAGTTATTGACAGCCTTAAATCGCTCGCAAATGACGAAGTAGCAGTTCGCGTCGTAGGATCTGGCGTCGGTGCGATTGGTGAGAACGATATTCATACGGCTCACTCCAGTGGTGCCATCATCTACGGCTTCAACGTGCCGCTTTCTAGTAGCGTTAAGCAATTGGCCCACCGTGACCAAGTTTCTATTCGACTTTACAATATTATTTACGAAATGATCGACGACACCAAGCTAGAACTAACCAAGTTATTGGCTCCAGAAATTGTCGAGACAGAACTAGGCCGACTAGTTGTGCGTGCTATCTTTAAGACAACCAAAACAGAGGTCATTTGCGGTGGCGAGGTTACCAAGGGTAAATTAAGCCTACCAGCACTAGCTCGCGTTATACGCGGCGGTGAAACTCTAGCAGAAGTAGAAGTCACTAATCTTAAGCGTGGACCTGTCGACGCCAAAGAGGTCGCTGAGGGCGAGATGTGTGGTATGAGCTTCCGTTCTACTGCTAAAGTCACTATCGAAGAAGGTGACCACATCGAATTCTTTACTCGCCAAACTGTAGCCCGAACTCTTTAGTTTATTTTAGTCTTAAATCAGATGGTTCGAGGCCTAAGCGGTCGCCATCAAATCCATTTTTGTTCATAAACACCAAATCAGTAATCATTAGGTTTCGCTGAATTTGTCGCTCTGCTTCTGAGCTATCAAGCATGAACCTGGTGTGGTAGGGGTGTTCGATTTCATGCGCTTCGTCACCAATAAAAGTTACCGTCGGGAAGATATTTGACTCCGGTAGAATCAAGACTGTGTCCAGAGCTAGTCTTGCAACTAGTAGTCCAGAATTTTCTTTAGGTTTAGGACTTTCATGGTTAGTTGTGGCCATGTTGGCATTGCGGTCAATTATCATTATGCCCGATTCTGGTCCCGACAACTGGGTTATTAAGCGGACGCCAGGGTCGTTTGTCTCGTTGTCGCTATCGATGTGCCAATTCTCTCTTGATCCTGTTGTCAACAAGGCAGATTTTGTGGTCATGATGTTGCTCTGATGCACCGTAAGCTCTCTTATGGCGTCAACGGCATCGATAAGTTGGGCAGGTTGATTAACGTAGCGTTTAGCACCCATCTTTTTGGGAAAGCTCCGGCCGTATTCGTCGGATAAGTCGTGACTTAGCCCAGCAATAGATATTGCGCCAATACCCAGGGTTAGGGCGTCGCTAACGGCTCGACTGACGGCCTCAGGGTTAGACCTCGGGTTTATGTCGAAGGCGTGAATATTAATATCGCTATAATTAGGATTTCTTTTTTGTGACATTGGTTGATTTCCTAATTATTTAGCTGGTTTTTGGCTACGCATCTCGTCAGCCTTGAGGTCTAGGCCGGTCATGTAATTTGCAGATCCGATAGAAAGATCGACAATAGCCATATCTGTTCGGTTGCCTTTAATTATCTTGTAGAATGGTGATTCGGCGTTTTTTAGTCCTTCGTCTGTCTCTATTGGTAGGCCATTTCTTGGCAGTGGTGATTCAGGTATAACGACTACTGAGCCCATTGGAACTCGCGCGATGTTAATAACAGCTAAAGCTTTTGGTTTAGGCTGCCAGATTTCATTCTTTTGATCAAATCTAACTTGGTCGTTGTCGGCAATAGACACAACAGATGTGTATAGGCCAGATGCGTTGGCTAGCATTCTAACCCCAGGCTTAACAACACTCTTGTCTTGGCTCCATCGAGTATCTGTTCCAAGCTGAGTAAGATTGGTTGCGGCTACCTCTACATCGTCAGGAATATCTGTAAATTTTGCAATTGTTTCTGTCAGGCTATCGAAGGCGGAAATTTTATCTACAGTTACTCTGCCTCCTGCGTTAGGAAATTTCATAGCAGTTAACTCTCTATTGTTGTAAGCACCATTTATCACACCAAAGCCATGTATAGCCATTGACGCCAGTGCGCTACGTGTGGCAGCCTCTGGATCCTCTCGGTAGTCAAAGGCTTCAACTTGCTTTAGATATGTTTTGTGCTCTCCCATAAGGCGATTATTATAGTACATGCATAGGTTTGTGTCTATAGCCAAAATAACAGATGACTTCCTTGGTTTTGAGTGCTGCTACAATTTATGTTATAATATTACTCATTATGAGCGTGTCAAGCGGGGACCAGCAAGGTAATGAGAATTATAAGGAGAGCCAGAGGCCGTTAAGATGGCAGAAAGGCCCATTCTTGGTGTCTTGGTTATCTAAGCGTAATTCCGAGCCTACAGAGGCTGAAAATCCCTTAGAGTCATCAAATGGCGAGACTGACACACCCCAGCGCCGATTCAAAAAAGCTTGGAGTAGAGCATTTGGTGGGGTAGCCATAGAAAGTCCCATGGAGATTAATAGCTCGCCAAATATTTTAGAAGATTCTTACGAGGAGATTAGTGAGCCCGCGCCACTCGAATTTATGCCAAGCAGCAAGGGTGATTATCAGGGGTTGATGATTATAGATCACGCCGACGATTTTGCCCTAGACCATGCTTTGCTGGCAAGCTTAGTTTCTGACACTATTTCTTCACCGGATCATAAGCCAATCGCGCGGCAATATTTAAATGACTCCTTAGAAACAAAAACCAACATAACGACAGAGCAGGCTAAGTCTTCTCGTTCAGTTGCCAGAAACTTTAGTTCGCCTGCAGAAATACCCTACGAAATTCGTGGCAAGAAGCCCGAATCAATTTTAAGTAGACCGGTAACAGCCACAGAAAGATCCGAAGTCATTGAGGGTCAATACGAGCCTAATCCAGAAATTAGGGCTGATGGTCCAAAGGCTACCCGCAGTAGCGCCACGCATGTTGGGGTGATTTTGGCCTCTCGTCCTACTCCTACCACGCCCGCTACAGATGATTATTCTATCCAATACCAGGCCCCGGTAGAAGAATCCAAGCCAGAATCTGCACCGATAAACTATGATCCTCTCTACAGTATTTCCGCTCCGAAGTCGTCCACCTTCTTCAAGGCTGCATGGCCACTCGAGCCAATGGTTAGCAGGCTGCCGGATGGACCAGACAATCAAGAAGAGTTATTAATGCTATCAGAAGAATCCGTCTACAGTGACCTTTATCGGCGTGCCATAAGAGGCGGCTTCTTCGGCGGTCTAGCTACAATATTTGTCATAGTGGTGGTTAGTATAATTAGTTGATCGCTATCGTGTGGCGTAATCCCCAAGTTTTTGATAATATTCAGTAGTAAAAGGAGCTCATATGTTTAAACTAGATGACAATTTATTACAAGAATTAGGACTGGGCACTTTGCCGGCAGTCGAGAAGAATAAAATGCTCAGCCATATTTATGAGACGTTAGAAATGCGTGTTGGTATGAAGTTGGCAGAACAGATGAGTAACGATCAGTTAGACGAGTTTGAGAGTTATATCGACCGCAATGACGAGCCTGGTGCCTTGAAGTGGCTAGAAGCTAATTTTCCTGGTTACAAGCAGGTAGTTGCTGATGAATTAGAGAAGTTAAAAATCGAAATCCGTTCTGCAGCGCCACAAATCGTCGCAGCATCTCAGGCTGATCCAATCAATCAGGCACCTCAGCCCGCACAACCTCAAGCTCCTGCCGCATATCAGCCGCCAGCTAACCAGCAATAAGTCGCTGTCTATAAATCTTTGCCGTAGCCCGCAAGAAATTGCTTTGCCGTCATAATTTTTTTGCCGGCAGGCTTTAATTCGTCTATCACGAGTAATTTGTCAGAGGTGCGCACCACTAATTGCTTGTCGTCGGTGGCTTTGGCTTGCCCAATAGTTAGGTCGTCCACCGCGTCATCAACATGCGCCGCACAAATTATCACGTCCTTGCCAGCTAGTGTCGTATAGCTTCTTGGCCAATCAATAAATCCTCTTATCTCGCGTTCAATTTGTTCGGCTGGCTTCTTCCAATCAATCAGTCCGTCGGCTTTGCTTAGCTTGCGTGAATAAGTTGGCAGGTATGGTCGATTCATGGCTCTGGCGGCAGTTTCTTGCGACACAGGTTTAACCTCGCCATCAACATACATAGGTAGATAATGGTCGAGCAGGGCATCGCTAAGCTCAATCAGACCATCGGTTAATTTAGGCGTAGTAATGTCGCCTGGCAGGTCATAAACACCTTCAGCCAATATTTCACCTTCATCCAGTTTCTGATTAATAAGCATCAAACTAACGCCAGTGTTCTTTTGTCCGCTTAATATCGAAAAGGTGATAGGATCAGCGCCTCGCCACTCTGGTAATAAAGAGAAATGACTGTTGATAATACCAAGAGGAAAGTAGTCGATAACATCTTGCCCAATAATAACTCCATAGTCTATAACGATACCAAGCTGACTCGTTACTGGTTTGGTCGCGAAAAGCTCCGACAACTCGCTTTTGGTAGATGCGTAATAAGTTTTGAGCCCGAGAGATTCCACTAGTGTTACAACAGGGAAGTCGCCCCGATGATGGCTAGGTTTTGGCTTGGTAATAACGGCTTCGATATGGTATTTTTTTGCCAGTAATTCTAATGACTTAGCAGCGACCGGTCCACTACCAAAAAACACTAAAGAAATCTTCATATTTACTCCCCCCAGAGTCTTGGATTATCTTTGATCAGGCTGTCATAATCTTGTGGTTCAAGTTTGCCATCTTCCATGATCTTGTAGAAAGCTTCGCTATTGTCCTTGATGTGGTCGATAAAAACTATGCCGTTGTTGTGATCGATCTCGTGTTGAAATACGCGAGCCAGAAAGCCCTCGGCTGTGATACGAATTTGCTTGCCTTCGAGGTTAGTAGCTTTTACGCGCACCTTTGTGTGGCGTGGTACTTTGCCATAAACATCAGGAATACTTAGGCATCCCTCGAAATCTTCTTCGATTACACCCTCGTATTTAGTGATCTCTGGATTAATAAAGATATTAAAATTTCGATTATCTTTGTCGTCAAAATCTTCTCGTATTACCACGACTCGGATTAAGCTATCGATCTGAACAGCTGCCAGAGCCACACCAACTTCGTGTTCACGACTATCTTCCCAGTCGAGAGTAGCGGACTCCATATCATCAATAAGATTCAGGATTTTGTCACTTATAACACCGACTTTTGTAGATCGTTGGCGTAAATGAGCGTTAGGTAAGGCGATAATGTGGTCTTTGGTCATTTGGTAGAGTATAGCCTATGACAGGGGTTGTGGTCCAGACCGTAAAGCTATTTATCATTTAGCATTTGTCATTTTGACATTTATTTGTCAGGTGGCATTTGGTCATTGTAGCTTCAATGTAAAATGGTCAATGTCAAAATAAATGATCAATGTTAAATGACAAATGATCAATCAGAGCAAATTAGAGGGGTCGATATCGTAACTGCAGTTTGCCGGTAGCTCCTTGATGATGTCCACTAGACTGGCTCGGTTCTTGGCCTTGATGACTGCCTGCCAGCGGTATTCGCCTGCGGTCTTTTCGTAGAAGCTTGGGCTTGGTCCAATAATCTTAACTGGTAGCCGAAGTTGGCGTAAGCTGTCCACTAATTCACTAGCTGCTTTTTGCGCACCATTGACTGTTTTTCGGCTAATAGTTAGCTTGAGTAGATAGCAAAACGGCGGAAACATAAATTGTTGGCGTTCCTTAATTTCTGATTGATAAAAGCTCGGCCAATCCTTGGTGATTGCAGCAATAATCGCCGGGCTTTCGGGCTGATACGTCTGTATTACGGCAGCGCCCTTACGGTGACCACGCGCGATTCGACCAATAACTTGAGTAAGTAATTGATAAGTTCGTTCTGTGGCAGTGTAGTCGGGGAAGCTTAGCGAAGAATCGGCAGAAACAACTCCGACAAAGCTAAGCTTGGGCAGATCCAGGCCTTTTACCAGCATTTGAGTACCAACTAGTATGTCGACTTTGCCCTCACTCACAGAGGCGTAATGTTGCTCGAACCGATCAGCCTTCAAATTATCCGTATCGAATCTTTGTAGTCTAGCCTTTGGAAAAAGTCTTTCCAGCGCGTCTATTAACGACTTGGTGCCTAAGCTGCGGAAGATAATGTCTGTCGACCCACAACCGCCAGCTTTAACAGGGCAGGATGATGGCGTGCGATCTTTAAATCCGCAAGTGTGGCATCGCATTTGATGATTATCGCCATGGTAAGTCAGCGGTAGGTCACAGTTCGGGCAGGTTGCTTGCCAGCCACAGCTTTGACAAAGAACCAATCTAGCAGTACCGCGACGATTAAGAAATATCAATGATTGTTCGCCGTTATTGAGAGCGTTCTGGACGCCGTCCAATAGTTCGTTAGATAAATATCCATGTCGACTAAAATGATTTTTGTCGCGGGCTAACACTACTGTTATTTCAGGTGCGCTAACCTCGTCGCTAGTGGCAAGTTTGGTCATTCGTATGATCTTTGCTTTTTTGGTTTCGGCAATATAATAGTCGGTGATATTTGGCGTAGCAGAGCCTAAAATTGCTATACAGCCGTGTAGTTGTGCGAGCTTGCTGGCAACGCGCCGCGCATCATAGTGCGGAGTTTGATCTTGTTTATAGGCGCCCTCGTGAGACTCATCAACTACAACTAATCCAAGACTTCGAAACGGAATAAATAACGCCGATCGAGGTCCTATCGCGACAATTGGTTGGTCGGCATATAAAACTTTCGTCCAGGCATTGCGTCTTTCGGCGATAGTTAAATTAGAGTGAAACAATATGACTTGGCCCTGAAAGGTCTGCTCAAACTCCCTCGTTAGTTGCGGCGTTAAGCTAATTTCTGGGGTAAGAATCAGGACATCCTTGCCTTGGCTTATTTGCTGTTTGGCCAGCTCTAGATATAGCCGAGTTTTGCCCGTGCCAGTATCGCCGTGTAATAGGACGGTCGACCCAGGAGTTGTGCTATTGATCGTATTTAAGGCTTCCGTTTGTTCGCCAGTCAACTTAGGTAGTGCGGATGCGTCGACGGTCTTAATCTCGGTATTTTTTGGCTTTCTAGGTATTTGCAATAATCCAGAAGGAATGAATTGGGCGGCAATATAACTTTGTGGGGCAGGGTAGTATTTGGCCAGCCAGTCCATAAGCTCAAGGCTAGTAGCGGGTAGTGGTTTGTCGATTGTAGTGCGCGTAATTGGCTTTAATTTAAAGCTTGGTTTACCAGTAGCTTCTACAACGACGCCGCCAGTTTGTTTATTTTGCAAAGGAACTTCAACTAATTGCCCCGGTTTTATGACTTCATCAAATGAGTAAGTTAACGGTTCGCTACCCCTGTAACGTTGACTAGACACCAGCACCTTGTAGTAATACATGTCTACCATTATAGACTTTTATATGAAAAATTATGGTTGAATTGTTTTTAGTATGTGTCTATACTAAATGTTGTTCTAATAACAATGAAGGTGCTTATGCTAGACGTATTTATCACATCCAGGGTTCGACGCAAGATCATAGTTGTCTATGCCAAATATCCTGACTTCAAAACTCATGTACGCGGACTTGCTAAACTTATTAAAGAAGACGCCGGCAACATTCAACGTGAACTAAAAAGATTAGAAAAAATAGGATTCTTGATTTCGGAACGCCAAGGTAACACCAAGATTTACCACACCAACAAGCAGTTTGCTATCTTTAAGGAACTTCAAAGTATCGTTCTAAAATCTCAGCGAATGAACCAGAAGCGTCCCGGCGCCTAGCCTTAATTAATTAAATAATGCAACTTATGCAAAAAAACAGAAGTAATAGTCTACAACCTCAAGCAATATATATCCAGTTTTTGTCCACGCAGACTGCAATAATACAATCGTTGATAAGATTTGGGGTTGCGCGATTGCCTCTGTTAGGGTAGAATACTCCAGATATGATACAAGTTACCCGTAAGGACTCAAAAGAATCTGTAGAAAACTTATTGCGACGTTTTAGTCGTAAGGTTCAACAGTCTGGCAATCTTATGATCGCTAAGTCTAACCAAAACTTCGAAAAGCCAATAAGTAAAGTTGAGAGACGCAAGAAAGCGATTATTCGCAGACAGCGCAAGGCTATCAAGGTCAAGAAGCTAAAACTCGGTCTTTAAGCAAAACTCTCGGCAATCTAAACTACAAATACCCTACGACAAGTAGGGTATTTGTTTTGAGAGACACTTCCTATCTGGTACAATCAAGGTGAAATGAGTTTAAAGAACCAAATCGACGCTGATATTAAAGTTGCCATGTTGGCTGGTGAGAAAACACTGGTCACTACTTTGCGCGGCCTAAAAAGCGCCATTTTAAATGTCGAAGTAGCCAAGGGGTTACGAGAGACTGGGTTGGCTGACAGCGAAATTACCGATATTCTCGCCAAGGAAGCAAAGAAGCGCCAAGAAAGTGCCGATATGTATATACAAGGCAATTCTAAGGAGCGGGCTGATGCCGAGCTGCAAGAGAAGGCTATTATAGAAAGATATTTACCCAAGCAACTCAGCGAACAAGAGATTCAGCAAATTATTAACGAAGTAACAGCCGAACTCGGAACCAGTGTGCAGCAAATGGGTCAAATCATTGGTGCAGTAAAAGCCAAAACGTCAGGTTCCGCAGACGGCGCAATCATAGCAAAATTAGTTAAGGAGAAATTACAGTGATCATATTTATGGGAGTAGCTGGATCGGGTAAAAGCGTACAGGGCAAGTTGTTGGCCGACGAGCAAGGATTGCCCTGGCTTTCGACTGGTGAGTTCCTTCGTATGTTAATTTCTGGTCAACGACGTAAGGATATGCAAGCTGGTCAACTACTCGAAGACAAAGAAGTTATCGCATTGGTACGTAAAATTTTTGGTGTGGTTGATACTAACAATGAGTTTGTGCTTGACGGCTTTCCACGAACAGTTGCACAGGCTGACTGGCTACTTAGCCAAGTTAAGCACGGTCAGTTGCATATGACAGCTGTTATTCATTTGACGGCCTCAAAAGACGACGTTCGTACGCGTTTATTGGCTCGTGGACGTGTAGATGATCACGAAGAGGCTATTGCCGAACGCTTTAAGGAATACGAAGAAGGTATCACACAAGTTTTACAGCAATTCCGTGCTGCCGATGTTAAAGTTTTTGACATTAATGCCGCTCAAACTGTTGATGAAGTTCACGCCGACATCGTAAAAGCTATGAATTTTACTAATGATAAGGCTTAAGACCGAAAAAGAAATTGAGTTGATGCGCCGTAGCGGCAAGATGCTCGCTACTGTTTTGCAGTTAATGGCCGAAAAGACGGCTGTTGGGTTAACACCAAAAGATATGTCGGCAATTGCCCGTGCTAAGCTCAAAGCTCTTGGCGGCGAGCCAGCATTTGAGGGCTATCAAGGCTTCCCAGACATAATTTGTATATCTGTTAATAACCAAGTTCAGCACAGTATTCCTGATGTTCATGTATTTCAGGAGGGAGATGTCGTGAACTACGATTTTGGCGTTCGCTATAAGGGCATGGTGACTGACGGCGGCATCACTGTTGGTGTTGGTGAGATAAGTAAATCATCTCAGCGCTTGATAGACGGCACACGCCTAGCTCTTGAGGCTGGATTATCGGTAGTACGTGATGGTTGTAAGGTGGGTGATATCTCGGCCGCAATCGAAGAAGTTTTGAAGGGCCATAAACTAGGTATTGTGCGCGAACTAGTTGGTCACGGTGTTGGACACGAATTACACGAAGAACCAGAAATCCCTAACTACGGTCATGCTGGTCGTGGACCTATTTTGCGGGCTGGTATGACAGTTGCGATTGAGCCAATAGCCAACCTAGGCGGTGACGATATCATTGGCGATGTCGACGGATGGACGCTCTGGACAGCTGACGGAAGCAAGTCAGCACAGTTCGAACATACGATTCTAGTCACCGAAAACGGCTACGAAATCTTAACTCAAGTATAGTTCGCCCAAATTATTATCTAAAACTATAAACTTACTACTGTTCAGACATTGCACTTATGGTATACTTTTGGATATGCGCGAAGGCACTACTCAATCATTTGTTGGTCTAGATATTGGCACCAGTGCCGTAAGGTGCGTTATTGGCATGCTCGACCAAAATAGCGACGGTAAGCTGTCTATCATCGGTCATGGTAGTGCTCAGAATGTCGGTATGCGCAAAGGTGCTGTCGTACATGTTGATGATGTAGTTGAGGCCGTAACAGGCGCAATCGCCGAAGCAGAAAGAGTATCGGGAACTCATGTTGGCAGCGTCACGGTTAATGTAAACGGCGGTCATGTACTTGGTATTAACTCACGCGGAGTCATCGCTATTAGCACTTCCAACCGCGATATAACTCAAGACGATCGTTTACGAGTTGAAGAAGCAGCCACAATCGTCAAATTACCTCCTAACAGAGAGATTATCCAAGTATTTGCTAAGAATTATCGCCTCGATGGTCAAGATAACATCAAAGATCCTGTCGGTATGCAAGGTGTTAGGCTAGAAGTCGACACTCATATTGTCACTGCCAGCACTCCTAATCTTCGTAATCTCGATTTAGTCTTAGAAAAGGCACACTTAACGCCTAACCATCACACCGTATCTAGCCTAGCTTCAGCCGAAGCAGTACTTAATCGTCAACAAAAAGAGTCAGGCACGGTATTGATTGATATCGGTGCCGGTACAACCAACATAGTCGTGCTAGAGGACGGGGAAGTCCAGCACATTGCTGTCTTGCCAATCGGTGGCATTCACGTCACAAACGACTTAGCAATTGGCCTGAAGACCGACTTAGACATCGCCGAAGCCGTAAAACTAGAACACGCCAACTTAACTGGCGTCTTGAGCAAGAAGCGGTCCGGCGTAACCGTAAACAAAGTTCGCCACGAATTCGACCCAGAAGATATACAGATGATAGTAGAGGCTCGCATCGAAGAGCTATTAGAATATGTCGACAAAGAACTCAAGAAGATCAGCCGGTCCCGTAAGTTGCCTGGCGGTGCAGTATTAGTTGGCGGCACCTCCAAGATACCTGGTATCGCCGAATTCACGAAAGAAAAGTTACAAATAGCCGCTAGAGTCGGCAAGCTACAAACAATTGGCGGCCTGCAAGACACAGTCGAAGACCCAGCTTACTACACAGCTGTCGGTCTAGTTATCCTAGATATGTTGCTCGCTCCTCAAAACGACTCGATGATTAACGGGCAAAACAGCGGCGTTTTTGGCATGGTCGAAGGTTTGTTCAAACGATTCAAACGCTAAATTACAGCTTCAATTTCACATTTTACATTGACCATTTGTCATTTATTTGGACATTTAACATTGATCATTGGCGCTACACCTCAATGACAAATGACCAAATGACTAAATAAATGTTCAATGCTAAATGACCAAATGCTAAATTTATCTATTATTTTGCTCAATCAAGATTATCGCTTATCGTAAAGTTATTCATTGTAGTAGCTCCTCTAGTACGCTATAATTTATTTATACATAGTAAAGTTGAGAGGGATAAGATGCCACAACAAGTAGCTCCTGAGATTGAAACATTTGCTCGAATCAAGGTAATCGGTGTCGGCGGTGCTGGCGGTGCGGCCATTAATAGAATGGTTGAGGCTGGTATTGAAGGCGTTGAATTCATTGCTATTAATACTGACGCTCAGGCTTTGCATTTTTCTAAAGCTCAAACTAAGCTTCATATTGGTAAAAGTACCACCCGTGGTCTAGGTACTGGAGCTGACCCAGCTATTGGCCAGAACGCAGCCGAAGAATCAAAAGAAGAAATCAAAAAAGCCATTGAAGGTGCAGACATGATTTTCGTAACTATTGGTGCCGGCGGTGGTACTGGTAGTGGTGCCGGTCCAGTTGTGGCTGGTGTTGCTAGCGAACTTGGTATTTTGGTTATTGGTTTTGCGACACGACCTTTTGCCTTTGAGGGTGACAAGCGACGCCGTAATGCTGAAACAGCCATCGAACAAATGCGCTCCAAGGTAGATACTCTTATTATCATCCCTAACGATCGACTATTACAGACAATTGACCGTCAAACACCGTTACTAGAAGCTTTCAAGGTGGCCGACGATGTTCTTCGTCAGGGCGTTCAAGGTATTTCCGACCTTATCACTGTACATGGTTTGATCAATCTAGACTTCGCCGATGTTAAGACTGTTATGAGTAACGCCGGTTCTGCCTTGATGGGTATCGGTCGTGCTAGCGGTGAACATCGTGCATTACAGGCCGCTCAGCAAGCTATCGAATCACCACTTCTTGAGGTGTCAATTGACGGCGCTCGAGGAATCCTGTTTAACGTTATCGGTGGTAATGATATGTCCATGCACGAAATCAATTCAGCTGCCGAGGCAATCACAGCTGCAGCCGACCCAGACGCGAACATTATATTCGGTGCTACGATTAACCCAGAACTTGAAGGTGAGATCATTATTACAGTTGTCGCAACTGGTTTTGACGCATCTTATTTTGCCAAGCGCCAAGCGCCTGCGCCTGTCGAAGAAGTTAAGACCGAAGACGACAAAGAAGATGACTATAGCTATAACGAGGTTAAGTCCGACGCTATGTCTGACATGGATATGGACCTAGAAGTTAAGGCTGACGAAGATTCAATCGGCGACGAGCAAGGCGAACTTCATAACGACCAGCCTATTCCTAACATTTGGTCTCTCGACCACGAAGATCTTAGCCACGACACTGGTACAACAGCTGTTGTTAGCAGTATGTCCGACGAAGAATCCGAATTAGAGAAGCCATCATTCCTACGACGCTTCAAAAAACGCGGTCATGATAAGACTGATAGTGATAAAGACAACGAATTACAAAAATAAGTCGTCTCTAAGAAGTAAACTGCCAGTTTTCGTATTAAAAATTACACCACAAATAGTATTGCAAAACGCTATCGCTAGGGCTAAACTTAATGACATAGACGCTATATCTAGTGATAGAAATACAGCGCCAGCACATTGAGGTTGAATAAAGGAGGTGTGCGTTATGAAGTGCGGTAAATGCCAAGAGACTGAAACAAAAGTCATTGAGTCGCGTGATGTTGCCGATGGTGAAGCTGTACGAAGACGTCGAGCTTGCACCAAATGCCATTACCGGTTTACCACCTACGAGCGTCTCGAGCGGCCGAACTTAATCGTTGTAAAGAACGACGGCACCAGAGAACTGTTCGCCCGTGAAAAATTGCTCGTTGGGCTATATCGAGCCTGTGAGAAGACGCAAGTCACCGGTATGCAGATAGAAAGACTTGTTGCTGACATAGAGCACGAGCTTTACGACTGCGGTGACGCCGAGATACCTACGACTAAGATCGGACAGTTGGTAATGGATCATCTGGCTGAGCTTAACGAGGTAGCTTATGTGCGCTTCGCCAGTGTTTACAGGCGCTTTAAGGACATTGCAAGTTTCGAAAAGGAACTGTCAGTAGTAAAAGGCCTCAAGACCGACAAATCAAAGTCCTGATAAGGCTTTGACGGCTCCCCTAAGTCTTCTCGTTAACAGAGAGTACAAGAAGATTATGGAGAGCTGAAAAGAAAGTTTTCGTTCCGTGAGAGCGCGAAAACAGTCAACTCTAAACAAAAACTTAACAAAAACAATAATTAAGAGTAATGAGCACTGAAAAGTGAGTGCTTGGCTTCGTAGCCAAAAAACTCACCTTGAAATGATCTACAGCTCACTAAAACGGAGGGTAAAATGGGAGAGACAACAACACTAGGAATTAGAAGAGTATTTACGGCGCCAAATACTAAGGGTTATGACGCTATTAAATGGGTTACTCGCGATTCTATTATCACTAATCCTGTAACTTCAAAGCCAGTTTTCGAGCAAAAAGACGTTGAGTTTCCAGAGGGCTGGTCACTAAACGCTATTAACATCGTAGCTCAGAAGTATTTTACAGGTTCACCTGGCACACCAGGCCGCGAAGTTAGCCTGCGTAATTTGATAGATCGCGTTGCCGACACTATCACTCGAGCCGGTATTCAAGAGGGTTATTTTGAGTCAGACGAAGAAGCCGAAACTTTCCGCGAAGAACTAAAGTACATTTGCGCTACTCAGCGTGCTGCCTTTAACTCTCCAGTTTGGTTTAACATCGGTGTACCAGAACGCTCACAACAGGCTAGTGCCTGCTTTATTTTAGCCGTCGAAGACACTATGCCAGCTATTCTTAACTGGTATAAAGAAGAAGGTATGATCTTTAAGGGCGGTAGCGGTTCTGGTATCAACATTAGCTCGCTTCGTTCATCTGTTGAAGTGCTAGGCAAGAGCGCTGGTACGGCCTCTGGTCCTTTGTCGTTCATGCGTGGCGCTGACGCTTCAGCTGGTGCAATAAAGAGTGGTGGTAAGACTCGTCGAGCCGCCAAAATGGTTATTTTGAATGTTGACCACCCAGATGTAGAAGAATTTATCTGGTGTAAGGCCCGTGAAGAGCGTAAAGCTCGTGTTCTAGCCGACGCTGGTTACGAAATGGGTGTCGATGGTAAGGACATTCACTCTGTTCAGTACCAAAATGCCAACAACTCAGTTCGTGTTACTGACGATTTCATGCAAGCTGTATTAGACGACGCAGATTGGGACTTAAAAGCTGTTACTACTGGTAAAACTACTAGCACAGTCAAAGCTCGAGACATTATGCATCAGTTTGCTCAGGCCGCATGGGAATGCGCTGACCCTGGAATGCAGTACGACACCACTATTAATAAGTGGCACACAACTCCATCGGCTGGTTCAATCAATGGCTCTAACCCTTGTAGTGAGTACATGCACCTAGACAACTCTGCCTGCAACTTGTCATCTATCAACCTACTAAAATATCTACGAGATGACGGTAGTTTTGATGTTGAATTGTTCAAGCACACAATCGAAATTATGTTCACAGCTCAAGAAATTCTTGTCGGCTACTCTGAGTATCCAACCAAGAAAATTGGTATCACAGCCAAAGCTTACCGAGAGCTAGGACTAGGTTACGCTAACCTTGGTGCTCTATTAATGGCACAAGGTTTACCTTACGACTCTGAAGAAGGCCGTGCTCAGGCTGCAGCTATCACCGCTTTGATGACTGGTCACGCTTATGCTACTAGCGCACGCTTGTCACGACGAGTTGGTGCATTTGCCGGTTACCGCAAAGACAAAGAAAGCACGATGAAGGTCATTAAGATGCACCGCGAAGAGGTTTCTAACATCGATGCCAGCCTAGTTAGCGAAGAGCTACTTAGCGCCGCAGCGGCATCATGGGACGAAGCTGTTGAACTTGGTCGCTTACACGGTATCCGTAACTCACAAGCTACTCTACTAGCTCCAACAGGTACGATTGGTTTGATGATGGATTGCGACACCACTGGTATCGAGCCAGATCTAGGTCTAGTTAAGGTCAAGAAGTTGGTCGGAGGTGGTACGATGTACATCGTCAACCAGACTGTGCCACGCGCTTTGGACGCCCTCGGTTACAGCAAGTCACAGATAGCAGATATCATTAGCTATATCGACACCGAGAAGAGCATTTTGGGAGCACCACATCTAGCCAAAGAGCACGAAGCAGTTTTTGCTTGCTCAATGGGTGATAACGCTATTCATTACCTCGGTCACGTTAAGATGATGGCCGCCGTTCAGCCTTTCTTGTCTGGCGCTATCTCTAAGACAATCAATATGCCAGAAGAAGTAAGCGTCGAAGACGTTGAACAGCTACATATCGATTCCTGGAAGTTAGGCCTCAAGTCGGTCGCTATCTACCGAGACAACTGTAAGGTTGGTCAACCACTAAGTATGGCCAAGAAAGATGTCGAGCCATCTGTTGCTGGTTTGCCTACAACTGAAGGTTTTGTCGTCAGGGGAGCAATCCGCCGCCGCCTACCTAAGGTTCGCACAGCCAAGACTTTCTCGTTCAAAGTTGCTGACAGCAAGGGCTTCGTGACTGTTGGTGAATACGAGGATGGCACACCAGGTGAATTGTTTGTGAATATTTCCAAGCAAGGTTCGACCTTGCGAGGTGTCATGGATGCCTTCGCTATCTCAATTAGCCATGGTCTACAGTATGGTGCGCCTCTCAAGAACTACGTCAGAGCCTTCACTAATATGTCGTTTGCGCCAGCCGGTATAACTGATGACGCTGAGATTCGCACCGCTTCATCACTAGTCGACTATATCTTTAGACGCTTAGCGCTTAGCTACTTGTCATTCGATGATCGTCTAGAGTTAGGTTTAGCGTCATTCGACGATATGCCAGAAGCACAGATTAGTCTTTTAGGAAGCGAAGATGCAGTTGTCGAAGAAGCTATTCAGGCCTCTCAAGACATCGATGTTGCACCAGTAGTTGCAAAAGTTACTGCCCAGGCAGCAACAACAACTCAACCAGTCGCAAGAAGAGACGACACAGCACCTTTCTGCTATAACTGCGGTAATCAGACTCAACGCGCCGGTTCGTGTTATGTCTGTACTGCTTGTGGTAGCACAACAGGCTGTAGCTAGTAAGACTAGCCATCCAACAGAGAAAACCCGCCAATTATAGGCGGGTTTTCTGTTTAAGGGTTGCCATATCCGAGCTATCTATTACAATAGTAGTCTATGAGTTTTGAAATTATTGGTATGCCAGAGACACAAACCTTTACCGCTGAGTCAGCTATAGTCAGCCAACCCGAGCCAGGGTCGGGTAGTCTTATACACGACACTTTGGTCAAGCCCTTCGAAGTTAATCCAATTGGAGCGATTGTAATGCTGGGAGCTATTGCTGCCGGTACGGCCTTGCTCCGCAGAGCCGTTAAGTCTGACAAATCTTGGGGTGAGTCTATCAAAGACCGGCTAGAGGACAAATAATCCAGCTTTTGGCTATTATTGGCCTTAATCTCAGCAAAATATTCTCATCAAGCTTATGGTACTATTGAAGTATGAAAATCCAATTTCTATACAGGCCCAACTCAGAGCATTCACGACTAGTAGATGAGTATGTTCACGAGTTTAAAATCCGCCGCAATACGGAGATAGATATGATAGATATTGACGGCAGAGATGGCTCATCATTAGCTCGACTTTACGATGTTATGGCTTATCCGGCTATTCTAGTCACAAAAGAGGGCGGAGAATTAGTAGCTAGTTGGCAGGGGACGGACTTACCGTTAATGGACGAGTTAGCAGCCTACGCCAATCTTTAGTTGCAATTTAGCAAAAAAAGTATACAATAGCAGTATGAATAAACTTGTACCGGCCGCTTCGGCTGCTTTCGCAATAGGTGTTATAGGTGGTGGATATGCTACTCACGAAATATTATCGAGTAAAACCGAGGGATATATGGATAATCAGTCTGCGCTCAAAGAGTGCGAGGCTGATCCGTCTCTATTAGTGTCGGCAAATGGCGTACTTCAGTGCGCTGGCGTTGAGCTTAAAACTGTTAATGGTGTATCTGTAGATTGGGCAGCAACTCACAAGGCGGTGGCTGACTCTATCAAGCACTCTAAAGACGTCGATGAATACGGCTCAATTTATGGTTCGTTGGCTATAGGTGTGATGGCGGCTTCAGCAGCTATTATTCGCCCAGCCCACAAAAAACAGCAAGCTACTCCTAGAAAACCAAAAGCCTAAATTCGGACAGGTTAAGAGCAAGAGTTTTGTTTGTGATATAATTTTATTTAGAAACACTCTGCATATATGTAGATGAGCGGCTATCAACCGTGAAGTTTCGGGAGGAAACTCGTCCTAGTAACGAGCGTAAAGCCCGCCGGTCCGGCCCGTAATCGCCGTCAATTAAGCCGTGAAGTAGGATGGTACCTTCGCCCATCAGCGAATCCTACTTGATCAGGGCTTTTTTATTTTTATAAGGGGAACCACTATGAGCGACATCAAGAAATCACAATTTGCCGAAATCGAAGAAACTATGCTGGGTCTATGGGAAAGCGAGCAAACATTTCAGAAAAGTCTAGATCAGCGCAAAGGCCAGCCAAACTTTAGTTTTTATGACGGTCCGCCGTTTGCTAATGGTCTTCCTCACTTCGGCCACTCTCTTGTTACTAGTATCAAGGACTCTCTTGGTCGCTATAAAACAATGCAAGGCTTCTATGTCGAGCGCCGTAATGGCTGGGATTGCCATGGTTTGCCAGTAGAGTTTGCCATCGAGAAAGAGTTCGGAGTTAGTGGCAAGAAGCAGATTCTAGAGCTTGGCCTCGAGAAGTTCAACGCCGCTTGTAGAGCTTCGGTGTTTTCCTACAAGGCAACTTGGGAGGATTATTTCAAAAGAATAGGTCGCTGGACAGATACCGCCAACGCCTACGCTACTATCGATACCTCCTATACCGAAAGCGTCTGGTGGACTTTGAAGCAGATCAACGACAAAGGACTGCTCTATAAGGGTTATAAGAGTATGCCGTACTGCCCGCGCTGTGAAACGCCATTGTCTAACTTTGAAGTTAACGAAGGCTACAAGGACAATGTGCCCGACCCAAGCTTATTCGTAAAGTTTAAGTTAGCCGACGAAGAAGCGTCCATGTTGGCTTGGACGACAACCCCTTGGTCATTACCGGGGAACGCCGCTTTGGCTGTTAATCCTGACGAACAGTATGTTTATGTTGATCTTTCTAACGAAGCTGGCGGCAAAGAAGTATTAATTTTGGCCAAAAAGCGACTAGAAGCGGTATTAAAAGATGAATCTACCTATACTGTCACCAAAGAGGTTAACGGCAAAGAACTAGCCGGCAAAAGCTATTTACCGCTGTTTACTAACGATAGTTGGCACTCACTAGAGGGGTTTGCTAATTTGTACCACATTCAACTAGCCTCATTTGTTAGTATAGACGACGGTACGGGCGTGCTACATGTTGCGCCAGCCTTCGGTGAAGACGACTTGGCGTTAGGTTTGGAGCAGAACTTGCCAGTGCTTGCTACTGTCGATAATGGTGGTCATATTGTTGCTGGAATCGGTCTACCAGAAGCCGAAGGTAAGTTTTTTAAGGGCGCTGATAGGCCTATCGTTGCGTTCCTGACAACAAAAGGGGCTGTTTTCTCGGCTGAAACCTTTGAACACACCTATCCTTTCTGCTATCGCTGCGACACGCCACTACTTTATTATGCAATTTCCACTTGGTTCGTCAGAGTCTCTGCTATTAAGGAGCAAATGGCTAGTACTGCCAAAGATACTAACTGGATGCCAGAGCATATCAAGGACGGTCGCTTCGGTAAATGGCTAGAAGGCGCTCGTGATTGGGCGATTAGTCGCAATAGATATTGGGGTGCGCCGATGCCAATTTGGGTCAACGAACAAGACGAAAATGACTATATTGTTGTTGAAAGTGTCGAACAGTTGCGTTCTTTGGCCGGAAATGACGCCAAACTCGACGATTTGCACCGACCTTTTATCGACAGTGTGACTTTTGTAAAAGACGGCAAGACTTATCGTAGAATCGAAGAAGTTTTGGATTGCTGGTTTGAGTCGGGCAGTATGCCAGTCGCTCAGCAGCACTATCCTTTTGAGAACGAAGACAAGTTTAACTCCACATTCCCAGCCGATTACGTCGGTGAAGGACTTGATCAGACTAGACTTTGGTTTTATGTTCAGCATGTTATTTCTACGATTATTTTCGACAAGCCAGCCTACAAAAATGTTCTAGTTAACGGTATTATTCTTGCCGCCGATGGTCAGAAGCTTAGTAAGCGACTCAAAAACTACCCTCCAGTAGACGATGTTTTCTCACAGGAAGGTGCAGATAGTCTGCGTCTATATCTGTTATCTAACTATCAGGCCGTTGCTGCCGACTATATGCGCTTTAGCCGCGATGCTTTGAAGGATTTGAACCGAAATGTACTGGGTACGCTACTCAACACGCAACACTTCTTCAAGATGTATACAGATATCGATAATTGGACTCCGGCCAAACAGTTAGCCGAGCCGGCCGTCGAACACGTCCTTGACAAGTGGTTGCTATCCCGACTAAACGAAACTATCATTGAGACCACCAAGCAGGCCGACGATTTCAAATTGGCATATGCCATACAGCCAGTTTTCTCCTTGATTGACGACATGTCTAACTGGTATGTTAGGCGTTCACGCCGCCGTTTCTGGAAAAGTGAGGATGATGGCGACAAATTGCACGCCTACGAGACTTTGCATTATGTTTTGGCTAGTATTAGTCAGTTATTAGCACCGTGGGCGCCGTTTGTTAGCGATAAGTTGTGGCGCGAACTAATGTCCACCACTGATATGCCGACTTCGGTTCACTTGAGTGACTGGCCAAAAGCTGGAGAAGTCGATCAAACACGGATTAGCGATATGCAGGCCACCCGCGAAGTCATAAACCTCGCTCTTAGTAAGCGTGCCGAAGCAAAGATCAAAGTTAGGCAGCCACTTCTTAAGGTTACGCTTCCTATGGAGCTCAGCGACGAGCTAAAGGCTGTTGTTGCTGACGAAGTTAATGTACGGGAGGTGTTAGTCGATAAGTCTATTCAAGAGGTGGCGCTGGATATCACCCTAAACGATGAGCTTAAGGCTGAAGGTCTAATGCGAGATTTGGTGCGAATGATTCAGTCGTCACGCAAACAGGCTGGCCTAGAAGTTAGCGATCGAATTAAACTAGTTGTTGAATCAACCGACGAATTGGTCCAGGCGGCTTTGACGGCTCACGACAGCACAATCAAGCAAGAAACTTTGGCCGTAACCATAGAACAACAGGGAACAGGCGATTTTGAGGCAGAAGTTCGACTAGAAGGCAAAGAAGTTCATATCGCAATCAGTAAAGCGTGACACTAAGGCTTTACAGATACAAGCATCTCTGGTACACTTGTTCGGTATCTAATTTTCTAAACAGAAGAAATAAATGAAAAAAGCAGTTATCGCAACCGGTGGAAAACAATATCTCGTCACAGAAGGCGAAACACTTGAAATTGAGCTAATTGGCGACGAAAAAGTCACCAGCTTCGACGCACTACTAGTTATCGACGGCGACAAAACCACCGTTGGAACACCTACAGTAGCTGGCGTTAAGGTATCAGCAGAAATTGTCGAACAAGATATCCAGGGCGACAAAGTTATAGCTATCCGTTACAAGGCTAAAAAGCGTGTCCACAAAATTCATGGTCACCGCCAACACCACACCGTTATCAAGATCTCAAAAATCGCCTAAATATCGACTTTTAACCCAGAATTGTAAAGATTCTGGGTTTTTTATTTGGGATTCGATTAGCAGAGTATGAATTGCTTATGCTTATTGCCGCCGAAATAGTCAGTTAAAGCGTTGTATGAGCCTGTCTGGCGGGGATTACTGCTTGATTCGGTAGATTGAACATATTTGTATAGCAGAGCGCTGTAAGGGCTATAAAATGCCTAGTCGCTTACTACTTTATGCTAGTGGGCCCTCTTAGTTGCTGGTCGGAGTCAATGAGTCAAAGCTTTGGAACAAATAAGGTGCATGCTTTTGAGTAAAATCAAAAAAACTTTATGTTACAATGATTGCCATAAGCGGTCTATCTGGAGTAATAAGAGTGGCTAAACAATTTATTATGAAAATCATGAAGCAGCTAACAGCGACTACTGCTGTTTTATGTCTATTCTCGGGTATTATTCTGCCTCTTGCCGCTAGCGCCGCTAGCATAGCTCAAGGATACGTAACTTCTGACACAGATTTGGTTGTAGGAATGGCAGCGTCACTGAATGCCGAAAGCGCGACAAAGACCCAAAATGTTGTTCGTTCTGGGACTAGCAATAAAGCAAAATTCGTTGGTATTATCACAACAAAGAACGCCAATCTTCTAACGCTCACAAATAATAACTCAACTGTTGTTGTAGCTACATCAGGTGAGGTTTACGCGTTTGTAACAGATATAAATGGTGTTGTAAAAAAGGGTGATAACTTATCAGTTTCACCAATAAAAGGCCTACTGATGAAGTCAGAAGTCAATGAGGTGAGTGTTGTAGGTTCAGCACTCGAAGACGCCGCCGGCAAAATTTCTACTAAACAAAATATTGACGTTTCTGGTGGCAAAAGACAGGAAATTTCAGTCACTAGTTTGCAAATAGAAGTTAATCCTCACAACCTAGCAGGTGGTGACGCCAAGAATCAGTCTTTTCTCAGAATTTTGGGTCAGAATGTTGCCGGCAAACAAGTCAGCGACTGGCAGGCTGTCATCGCTTTAGTCGTGTTTTTACTCTTGTTAGTTGTCGAAGGTTCGTTGATTTATGGCTCTGTTCATAGCTCGATTACGGCCCTGGGCAGGAATCCTATGGCCCGTGACGCCGTTTATCGCCAATTAGCTCAGGTTTTGTTGGCCGTTTTAGCTGTTCTGGCCTTCGGTGTAGCTATTATTTACTTAGTTTTGCAGATCTAGCCTAGCTGTTTTCTCGGTTATAGACTTTTTTATGGCAATTTGATGGTATTTTTTGGTTTGCCTAGTTCTTTTTTTGCCATTTAAAATATTTTGCATATTTTGGCGTCTTTTGCATCTATGTAACATTCTATCGGTTTAGTCATATATTTTTACGAATCCGCATCTGTTAAATATAATTATTGAGTACCTAGTAAACTCATAAATTCTCTACTTTTTAACTCGATATTTTTAGGTTGTGGATAAGTTATTAAAAAAGTATTCAAAATACCCCGAAAACGCTTTTGTTTATATAAGTAATAAACTACACTAATAACAGGTTAATTCATTCAGAATTACAGACAAACAAAAATCAATGCAAGATTCAACTAACACACAGCCAAATCTCACCCCTGTTGTTACCCCTAATACGGGCTCTATTGAAGGCATAACTCCGGTACAAAATATACAAAATTCACCAGTTTATCCTGAACAAAAAATAGATAACACCGTTGTTTCTTCGCTGACTTCAGTTGCTAGTCCTGATGTGCAGGTTCAAGAAGCCTTTATGGATCAGAGTTCGCTTGAGAATTCCGGTCTACTTGACGCTGTAGACACTGGATCACTGATCAACCAAGATAATTACGCTACACCGAAGGCAAAGCGTCGTTCTGCCAAAACTCCTTTCATCATCACTGGTCTAACTCTTGTGGTAGCTCTCATCATTGCTGGCCTTGGTAGCTATTTTGCCAAGCGCACTACTGTCGCCGATAAGAGTGTCTCACAGCAGGTTGTTGAGCAGTCAGTCGACTCCGCACTCCTACGTGTTGACCCTCTAAGCCTGCTTTCTCCTGTTGGTGTCATAGGTCAACAACTTCTTGTGAATGGTAATGCCGACTTCACAGGTAACATAACCGCCAATAACTTCTTTGGTAACGGTTCTGGTATTACCGACCTAAAGGCCGCTAACTGTGATGATTGTGTCATGCTTCAGCCAACCACTCCTGGCTTGGCTCAGGTTGGAGGCATCAATGTTGCGGGTAATGGTTTGTTCGGCAAACTAGGGGTGGGCACTCAGAATCCTGCCTATACCGTTGATGTTTTGGGTGACATAAACGCCAGCTCAAGTCTTAAAGTTAACGGTGTTACTGTTTGTACTGTTGCTGGTTGTGGAGCTACAAGTGGTCTAACCTCTGCTGTTACTCAACTAGACGGACTTGTCGGCAATCTGCTAATAAGCAATACATCTGGTATTGGCACAACGATTACCATCAACGACGCCTCCACAACAGGTAAGGGAATAGCTCAGTTTAGCGCTACTAACTTCTTAGTTTCTGGCGGTACAGTCAACACTATCCAAGACATTACAAACGCTTCTATCCCAACTTTTGGTGGAATTATCTTGAACGGTAACGTCACTCTCGGTACTACTGGTACTGTCTTTAGCAATAACCTGAGTCAGACTAGTGCTGGCAATGCTGTTGTTGTTAACGCCGCTGCCGATCAAATCACTTTCCAGGCTAATGGCCGAACTTTCCAGTTCCCGAGCACTGGGGTAGCTAATCAAACCATCTGTACTACTGGTATTACCTGTGTAGCAGGTGGTGGTCAGGCGATTTTGCTGGCACCCGGCAGCGCCCAAACAGACACCTCTGTAGATGTCTCCATATTCGTAAACGATACTGGGGGCGGTAATCTTTTACAACTCCAGACTGCTGGAGCCGATAAGTTTGTCGTCGCTAACAACGGCGACACTTCTATAAATGCCATCCTTAAGGTTAATACCATTACACCTACAGCATCCTTTACAGTTGGCTCTAGTACTCAGACTATTACTCTTCAGGGTGATGCCAGCTCGACCTTTAATGCAACTGGCGGTGGTTTTACTTCAAGTCTTGGTTTTACTTCGCCAACCGCTAATAGGACAATTACCATCCCTAACGCTAGTGGTACAGTTGCGGTCAGCGCCAGTGGTAATATTAGCCTTAGCGCCAGCGGTAATGTAACTTTCACCGGCCTATTACCGATCGGGAGCGGCGGTACGAACTCTTCAACTGCCGGAGGTGCTCTCACCAATCTAGGTGCTGCCGCTAGCGGTGCTAACTCCGACATCACTAGCACATCAGCATTAGCTACCGCTACTGGACTCAACACCATCACTCCGACTGGTGCTTTGACTGTTGGTGCTGTATCTCAGTCCATAACTCTACAGGGTTCTACTGCCACATTGACCAGTAATGGTGCAGGCAATGACATTACGCTAACTTCGGCCGACGCCATTATTTTGTCAGCTGTCGGTAATGTTACATTCTCTGGATTTAATTGTACGACCTTTTCAAACGGCGGTACGCTGACGACTGACGCCAGCGGCAATGTAACTTGTTCTAACGATGATGGTGGAGCTACTCCAACTCTGCAAACTACCTATAACGCTTCTACTAATCCAGAACTAACCGTCGACGCTACTAGAGGTGCTTTGACTGTTCGAGACAACTCTACTCCAATCGCCGCTAATCTGTTAGAAGTTCAAAATAACAGTGGTAGCACGACTTACTTTAGGGTTGACGCTAACGGCATTGAAACTACAGGCACGACCACCAGTACCGGCAATATTAACTCTAGTGGCGGCGTAATCCAGACTAATAGCGTGACTCGTATCGATAACTCCGGCAACTTAACTAACATTGGTACAATTAACAGCCAGACTATCTCATCATCAGCCAACTTTACTGGCACAGTATCTGTCGCTACTAGCCTAACATCACCACTGTTAAGCAGTGTCGGAGCGCTAACTATTACGCCAGGAGGTGCTTTCGTAGTTGGCGCTACCAGCCAAAGCCTATCGCTTCAGGGTAACGGTTCTACTACTCTTAGCTCCACTAGCGGTGGCTTTACTAACACCCTAGGATTTACTACACCAGCTGGCTCCAACAAGTCCATCACCATCCCTAACGCTAGTGGTACAGTTGCGGTCAGCGCCAGTGGTAATATTAGTCTCAGCGTTAGCGGAGATATTACCTTCACCGGCCTATTACCGATCGCTAACGGCGGCACGAACTCTTCTACTGCCGGAGGTGCTCTCACCAATCTAGGTGCTGCTGCCAGCGGTGCAAACTCTGACATAATTAGCACATCAGCATTAGCCACCGCTACTGGACTCAACACCATCACTCCGACTGGTGCTTTGACTGTTGGCGCTACTAGCCAGGCCTTTACATTGCAGGGTAATGCTAGCTCGATAATTACTGCCACAGGTGGTGGGTTTTCTACAACAGTTGGCTTTTCTGGAACGCCTACCGGTGGAGTAGCTTACAATTTTGATCGTTCTGCTCTAGCTGGAACTTATACAATCTGTACAACAGTAGGTAACTGTGTGGGTGCTGGCGGTGGTGTTACTACTGCCGGAGGAACGGCAGGAAAACTAGCTAAGTTCACTGCAGGCAGCGTCATAGCTGATTCAATCATTAGTGAGTCTGGCGTTATTGTTACTGTTGCTGGTGAAGCAGTTCTTCAAGGCTCCGGCGGTTTAACTCTAGGTCAAGCATCAACAGCCACAGGTAAAATAGTCTTTAACAACATCGGTAACGCAAACACCATCACTCTTCAAAGTGGCAATCCTGGCTCAAATGTGACCTTAACTCTTCCAATCACTGCTGGAGCTAACGGTGATTGTATAACCAGTAACGGTTCAGGAGTTCTAAGCTTTACTGCCTGTACCGGCGGACCAGGTGGCGGTGTTACTAGCGTAGACGGCCTAATAGGAGTTTTGACTATTGCTAATTCGAGTGGTTCTCTAAGTACGATAACTATCGATGACGCCACAACCTCAAGCAAGGGTATAGCCCAGTTCAACAGCACAAACTTCACAGCCAGTAGCGGTACCATCAACACTATCCAGAACATCGACTCAACAGCTACTCCTAGCTTTGCTGGTCTAAGCGTTACGACTGCAACAGGGCTAACATTAGGTACTGGAACGGCTGCAGGTAAATTAGTTGTACGTGACGGTATCTCGGCATTTGGTAGCACCTTCCAGACAACCACTCTTACTGGCAATCAAGTGATTACCATTCCTAACGCTGGTGGTACCTTAGCAGTCAGCGCCAGCGGTAACATTAGTCTCAGCGCCAGCGGAGATATTACCTTCACAGGCCTATTACCGATCGCTAATGGCGGTACGAACTCTTCTACTGCCGGAGGTGCACTCACCAATCTAGGTGCTGCCGCAAGCGGTGCTAACTCCGACATCACTAGCCTTAGTGGCCTTACCACTGCGCTATCTGTTGCTCAAGGTGGCACAGCATTGGCCACAATTCCAACAAATGGTCAGTTATTGATAGGTAACGGCACTAACTACACACTGGCTGGACTCAGCGGTACCGGTATAACTGTTACTAACGGAGCCGGCAGTATTGGCTTGGCAACTATTTATGGCTCAGGCTCGAACACGGCCGCACAAGGCAACGTAACCTTTACTTGCCCTAGTGGAACAGGCAACTTATCTGGTACCGGTAACGCCATAACTATCGGTAGCGGTGGAACATGTAACAGCTTAACTGTAGTAAATAATCCAACATTCTCTGGACTTGTAACCGGCCAAGCTGGACTAGTTGTAACAAACGGTGGATCGCTATCTACACAAAAGGGAACTGACTATGCCACGACTGGCGTGACGAGCGACGTAAACTTGGGTGCTGCTAGTCTTTATCGACTCACTGGTATAAGTGCTCAAACCATCACCGGCTTTAGTGGTGGCGTCGATGGCCGTATCCTGACATTAATAAACGCTGGTTCAGCCACTGCCGTATTGAGCAACTTAACCACCTCAGCTGCTGGTAATCAGATTAGTACTGGTTCTGGTAGTGATGTAAATCTACCAATTGGTAGCTCTATTTCGTTGATTTATGATTCGGCCGCTAGTCTATGGCGCGTCAATGGTAGTCCTGCAGGCAGTGGCTTGTCTGGGGTTACTAACGACACTAACGTTACTGGAGTGTTAGCTTCTAATGTACTAACACTTGGCTGGACAGGCACATTAGCGGTTGGGCGTGGCGGCCTAGGCGTCGGCAGCCTTACTAGTAACGGAATTCTCTACGGTAATGGTAGTAGCGCTGTTCAGGCCACTGCATCGGCTGCAAACAGTATTTTAATAACCGACGGTAGTAGTGTGCCAGCGCTTAGTCAGACATTACCTACTTTAGTGCAAGGTAATATAACTTCAACGGGCGCACTAAACTCAGGATCAATTACCTCTGGCTTCGGAGTTATAGATAACGGCTCCGACACAATTACTACAACCGGTACAATTGGTACCGCCGGCACCACTACCTTCACCGGTAATACCGCAACATTCTCTGGTGGTGTTATAGCACCAAGTCTAGAGCGAGCCACGGCTGGCACCTTAACTATAGGCAGCACATCCAACACTACTGCCATAAGTGAGGGTCGTACTGGAATTACAACGACCAATGCTGGTGCGCTTACAGTTTCGGAAGCCTTTAGTGCGAACCTCGGCGCAACAGTAACAGGCGGAGCAGTTACGCTGAACTCAACAGGCTCGTCTAACTTCAACACAGACATTAATACTGGCACATCTACAGGAGCTATAAACATTGGTAACTCATTATCTGGAGCAATTAGTCTTCAGAGTAGTTCTTATGTGTCGGTGGGTGCTAGTGACACAACAGGTACGCTGTTGATACTTGATACCAAGACAGACGCATCTGATCCTAGCGGTTCAAACGGCGGTATGTACTACAACTCTAGCCTAGGCAAGTTCCGTTGTTATGAGAACAGTGTTTGGAAAGACTGCGGCACATCAACTCCAACTAGCTTGCAAGGAGCATACACTCAGTCAGCCGGCGCCAGCCCATCCATAACCCTGACCAATGCCTTCGGAGGAATTAATATCGTTGACGGCACAACTCCAGTAGCCGGTAACCTATTCTCCATCAAGAATAACGCCGCTACCGCCACTTACTTCGGCATAACCTCTACAGGTTTATTGATCCAAGATGCTTCTGCTACTAACGCTCTAGCGTTTGATTCGTCGACTAAAACCTTAAAGGTCTACGGTACGAGTGGCGCTGGATATGCTGGTGTTAGCTATACTGATGCTACCAGTACGGCTATTTTTGCCGCTTCTTCTGGCGGCGTATCACAACTTGGTAACGGTAACGGTAATGTTACTATTTCGCTTGGTGGTGCAACTGACGCGCTTAACTTCGACAAGACATATACACCTATTGCCGCCTACAGTTCGTCTGATTTCAATGTTATCCGCAACCTGACTGGTACATCCTTCGCCTTAACTGGTAATGTATTCAAAATAGAAGATCAAAGCACGATAACGAGCGGTTCAAGTGCTTCTAACTTGTTATATATTAACCAAGCCAATACCTCTGCTACTGGCAACTTAATATTAGCTCAAACCGGTGGCTCAACTACGAAATTTGCCGTCAGCACTGCTGGCACGGTCACTGTCGCAGCTGGTCAATCCTATACTGGCACTGGCGCATTAACAGTTTCTTCAGGAGCTGCAACAGCATTGACTATCACTGGCAATGCCGCATCAACTTGGTCAACATCTACCGGCAATCTAACTATTCAAGCTGGTGGCGCTAGCAAAGTGATATTGAAGCCAGGCACAGACTCTACTTCAGCTCTTGAGGTGCAAAATGCCGCTGGAACAGCTATGTTTACTGTTGACAGCACTAATAATAGGTTAAGCGTAGGTGTCAGTGACACAACTGGTACATTACTTGTTATCGACACCGACAATGACGCAACCTATAGCGGCGGCGCGGCGGCTAATACTGCCACAGAAGTTGACGGAGGTATGTTCTACAGTACGGTTAACCATAACTTCATGTGTGGCGTAGCTGGTTCTTGGCAGACATGTACCGGCCTGCTGTACTCGAATACTGCCATCGGCGCTACTATAAGTACCTGTACGACAGCATGTTCTCCGCTCGGCACGGCACCAATTCCAGCTAACTATTGTAAGCCAGGCAGAGTAATCCACTTAGTAGCTAGAGGAACATGGACTACCACTACAACCACACTTGCCTTGGCCGTTTACTACGGCTCTAGTACTGTAAAAGCTAGTGATACTTTGCTTGGAGTTTCGCTACCTGCGACAGCATCTTTGTCCGCAGCTACTTGGGCTTGGCAGCTAGACACGACCTTAATTTGTTTTAGTACCACTACGATTATGGCTCAAAGTCAGGTCGTAATGCAGGTTTCGGCAACTGCTTCAACAGCCAACACTACTTATAGTACTGCCGCCACTGCCGCAACTACTGTAACGACATCGTCGGCCAACAACTTGTATGTCTTCCCAGCATTTGGTGTATCTGCAGCTGGTAACTCCGCCATTGCAACACAGTTGATAGTAACCGGTAACTAGCCCTACTGTCGGAGCGAGGCAAGTACTTGGTTTAGCTTGTCAGGATTAACGTCGCTAGGCGCAGTTATTATCAGCCAGGTGGAAGTCTTGGTTGTTAGGCTAACCATAGTCTTTAGATCGTTTTTAAGATTATATGCTCCAATTTCGGCGTGACCAATCGATACATCTAATTGATTGCGTAGTGGTATGTAGTTGCTGTAGAAATTTTGCAGTTCATCTTCTGATGGCTTTGGCTGGACGGAAAAAACGATCTTTTTATTGTTGTCATACTTTACAGAGTAAAGCACAGCTTCTTTTTGAGGGTTGCTGAAAGATGTTATGTCTAGGGTATATCCAGCTGGCAATTTTTTTGGGTCAGGGTAATAGACTATAAAACTGACTTTTTTGCTGACATCTTTAGGCACTGGGCTGATGGTACGGTGCGTATAAATCCAGCCAGCCACCCCAATTCCAGCTATTAAAGCTATAGCCAACAGGGCAGTGACAATTTTACGCAATTTACTAGAGGTTTTTTTTAGTCGTCGGACTACTTTGGTGGCATCATCAGATTGGTCGGGGTGATTAGTTTGGCGAATGTCTGAGTCCATAACCATTAATCTAACTCAATAGACCTCCTTGTTGCAACTTTCTACTAATTTTTTATATAAGCATAATGACCGTTTTACGGCATTATTTGCTATAATATAAGCATAAACTTATAGGGGTGGCGGAACGGCCAAGTAGCCGCGAAGTCAGGGTGACATAGTCGAAAATGAAAATCAAACGGCATCTCCTTGGTAAAATAGTCAAAAAGCCACTCACCAAACTAAGGCGAGCGGTCAAGTCTAGTCATGTGTTTCTGGCTCGACGTGCCAATCGTTATCTAGTAAAGCCGTTATTACAGCTAAAGCATAAATACAATATTCGCCTGCCTAAATTCGTTAAAGATCCTTGGTTTTTGAGCGTGGCTTTGAGCCTTATTGTTATATTAGTAGGGGTCGGTTACCGCACTTGGCACACTAATTCGCTCTACAAGTTAGGGGCTAGCGAAACCAAATTACTATCAAAATCTAGCGTCGACAAGTCCTTTATCAAAGAAGACAAAAAATCGTTTAGCTATAGTCGATCAGCAGAAACCAAAGTTGGCACATCTAGCGAACAGGTTGTAGCTGGGGTAGGTGACGGCACCGCTAAGCTACCTTATCGGGCTAATTTAGCCAAGAATCCCAAAGACGGGGTGACTTTTAGTGACGAAAAGGGCGAGCGTAGCGTTACTATGACGGCGCGCTATCCACAATCGGCCGGCCGCTACCAAGATGGGCGAGTGATGTATCCTTCCGGTAGCAACGAGATCAGTAGCTATACCTTTAAGCGCAACGGACTCAAGCAGGACATAATAATCAGCAAGCCCAGCAAAAAGACACAGACCTTTGTCTGGGACCTAAAATTAACCAGTTCGCTAGAAGCAAGAATGTTGCCAGATGGCGGTGTCGGTATTTATGCGGCCGACAATATACTTTCGGGTGATATCACTATTTCCGATAAAAAAAGTCAGGATTTAATAGACAACGCTCGCAAGAACTCAGCCAAAACTACTCTAGTCTTTCAATTACCAAAACCATTCATGATAGACCAGCGAGGAGTCAAAAATTACGAAGATTTAACTTATAGACTTAATGGAAACACCTTATCTCTAGAGGTGCGAAACTTGCTTAGTCAAAAATATCCTATCAATATTGACCCTACTATTGTTGTAACCACAACAAGTGATTTTCGACAGGGGGTAGGCGACAGCAGCAACACAGACTACACTACTGCAGATCAGATTACATTTACAAATAGTAACTCAACTAGTGCGCTCAACACTTGGGCATATACTCACGACTCTTTAAACGATGGCGGTAGTTTTGTGTCTGGCTTCACCACCGGCCGTACTGGTCACGCCTCCGTCGCCTATAACGGCTACTTATATGTTGTGGGGGGATTCCAGAGCGGTGGTGCTTATCAGAATGATGTGCAATACGCACCAATCAACGCCGATGGCACCATAGGCACCTGGGCAGCCACCACCAGCTTCACCACTGCTCGTAACGCTCACACTTCTGTCGCCTATAACGGCTATTTATATGTTGTAGGGGGCTACACCGGTAGTGTTTATCAAAGCGACGTCCAATACGCCGCAATTAATGCCGATGGCACCATAGGCACTTGGACAGCCACCACCAGCTTCACCACCGCCCGTAACGGCCATACCTCCGTCGCCTACAATGGTTATCTATATGTTGTAGGGGGCTACACCGGTAGTGTTTATCAAAGCGACGTCCAATACGCCGCAATTAATGCCGATGGCACCATAGGCACTTGGACAGCCACCACCAGCTTCACCACCGGTCGTACGAATTTATCTAGTACTATTAATAATGGCTATCTATATATCATGGGGGGCTACACGGGTAGTACTTATTTAAGCGATGTCCAGTATGCTCAGTTTAAAGTTAACGGTAGTTTGGGAGGCTTTGTTGCCACCACTAGCTTCACCACCGGCCGCTTCGGTCACGCCTCCGTCGCCTATAACGGTTATCTATATGTTATTGGCGGTTCAACCACTGGCCCCGATATAAGAGATGTTCAGTTTAGTTCGATAAGTAGCGGCAAGGCTAGTAGTTGGGCGAACTCTAGTATTAATTTGGATCCTTTTGGCAGCGCTTATCATGGCTTAGTCGCCTATAATGGTTATTTATATAAATCAGGTGGTACTTATTATTTCTTTGCGCAAGGTTACTTGAACGACGTCCAATACGCCCCAATTAACGCCGACGGAACCATAGGCACCTGGACAGCCACCACCAGCTTCACCACCGCCCGATTTGCCCATACTTCTGTCGCCTATAATGGCTACCTTTATATTATAGGTGGTTGTACTAATGACGGAGCCGCTGCATTTGCTGAGTGCAGTGGAACGCTAAGCAATGTCCAATACGCCGCAATTAATAGCAATGGAACCATAGGTACCTGGACGGCCACCTCCAGTCTAATCAGCGCTCGCTTTGCCCACACTTCTGTCGTTTACAACGGTTTTGTCTATGTTATGGGTGGTTGTGACAATAATTGCGTTACTCACGATAACGGTGTCCAATACGCCCAAATTAACAGTACCGGCACCATAGGGGCTTGGATGACCACCACCAGCTTCACCACCGGCCGCTATAAACATTCCAGCGTTGTTTATAACGGATATGTCTACATAATTGCTGGATGCTCTGTTTCTTCTTGGTTGGGCTGTTCAACAACTTTGAGCGATGTTCAGTACGCCTTAATCTGTACCGGCACTAATAGCGGCACTCTTGGTTGTGGCACCACCGCTGGAAGAGTAGGCACCTGGACGGCCACCACCAGCTTTGCTAGCGGGCGCTACGGCCATACCTCCGTCGCCTACAATGGCTACATCTACGTTATGGGTGTCGAAGCAGCTACCTTAGCTATAATTAACAGTAACGGCACCATAGGCACCTGGACAGCCACTACCACCATCGTTACCTCAGGGCTGGGTATAGCGTCGGCCGCTTTAGAGGGTTATATTTACTTAACCGGCGGCCTTAACGGTGGCACATATAATAACGTTACTCAATACGCCAATGTCGGTCCAACTACTAATTTTCCTACTACTTGGACGTACACCACCAGCTTTTCTCTCGGTCGTTATGGTCACACCTCCGTCGCCTATAACGGCTATCTGTACGTCATAGGCGGGTATACTGGCGCCTATAAAGTAGATGTCCAATACGCCCCAATTAACGCCAACGGAACCATAGGTACTTGGACAGCCACCACCAGCTTCACCACTGGCCGTTTCGGTCACAGCTCTGTCGCCTATAACGGCTACCTTTATGTAATGGGTGGATATGATGGAGCGGCATTTCGGACTGATGTCCAATACGCCCTAATTAACGCCAACGGAACCGTAGGCACTTGGACGGCCACCACTAGCTTCACTTCACCCGCTTTTTTCTTTCAGGGTTCCGTTGCCTACAATGGTTATTTGTATCTACTTGGTGGTGAGTATTTTTCACGTGGTGTCCAATACGCCCTAATTAACGCCAACGGAACCGTAGGCACTTGGACGGCCACCACCAGCTTCATTGGCCCCGGCACTCTCACAAATTTTACCGCCGTCACCTATAACGGATACCTTTACGTTATAGGAGGCTGTACTGGCTCATTTAATTCTTGCGTTAACATCGAAGACAGAGTTCAGTACGCCCCAATTAACGCCAATGGCACCATAGGCACCTGGACGGCCACCACCAGCTTTTCTGTCGGTCGTCACGCTCACACCTCCGTCGCCTATAACGGCTATCTGTATGTTATAGGCGGCTGCTCTGCCGGTAGTTATACTTCTTGCGTGACGCACAATGCTGATGTCCAATACGCCCCAATTAACGCCAATGGCACCATAGGCACTTGGATCAAAAACCACGATTCAACTATTGATGGCTCAAATAACGCTAATGGATTTACCATCGCTCGATCTGCCCATACCTCCGTCGCCTATAACGGCTATATATATGTCATGGGAGGCCTTAGTGGCTTTTATAGTGACGTTCAGTACTTTATCGCCAAAGGATCCTACCAAAGAGCACGATACGAAAGGTTTTTCGACACGGGTTCGTCTGGTAATACTATTATGTCCTTTGTGATCAATGGCACGACCACCTGTAACTATTCCGTCGCCTATAAAACGGCCGGCAGTAGTGCGATATTTGGAGCGTCTACAGTCATATCTGGGGTTTTGCCAAGCGTATCGCAAACTATCACTACTGCATTGAAGCGGTATGTCTACATATCAGTATCTATCGATGATTCCAGATGTGCCGATATATCAACAATTACAGACATAAGGCTAACTTATAATGGTGCACCAGATGCTCCAACGCTATTTTTGCCCGCCAATAGTGCTACTAATGTTGCGTTATTGCCTGAGTTTAGGGTAGGGACGAGTGATGATTCTGATGATTATATCCGCTATAAGATAGAACTTTATGGTACAGCTAGTTGTACCTCTCCTCTAATCCGAACTATCGACCAAACTTCGTCACAAACTGGCTGGCAAGCACAGGCAAGCCAAAGCGCGACAGCATACACAGGAGGAGTAAGCATCACTCAACTAGGTATTCACGCTTATCAGCCTAGCGCGCTTTCGCCAAGCACACAATACTTTTGGAGGGCTTATGCTATAGATCCTGGCGGCACTAATCAGTGGAGTACTGCATCCAGTTGCTATAGCTTTACTACAGGTATAGCTGTGCCAAATCAACAGATCATACGCGGCAACACCATAATTAAAGGCAACACAATCATTTATTAGCAGGGCGGATAAGCTAGCAAGGTGCGTCCCCCCACCCCCAAAGGGTACCCCCACCCCCCCAAAAACCCGCCCCAGACCCCTGTTCCAAGGTGAGACCTTGGAATTAATATATTTGTCATAATTTTGAATGAGAATATGGAGTATATTTTATTGAGAGACCAAATTTATGCCATCAAGAAATATTGTTAAAGAGTATGCCCCTGCCTCGTTTTACCATGCTTATAACAGGGGCGTGGAGAAACGTGTAATTTTTAACGACGAACAAGACCACATATATTTTTTATATTTATTAAAACGGCAACTTTCAACTAACAGAGCAGTAGACAGTAAGGGCAGGGAGTTTAAAAATTATTACGGAGAGCTAGAGCTGGTGGCATTTTGTCTTATGCCTAATCACTTTCACATGTTAATCTATCAAAACGATAACGAGGTGGCCATTTCCGCATTTATGCAAAGTCTATTGGTCGCATATACTGGGTACTTTAATAGAAAATATGACCGAGTTGGTGGTTTGTTTCAAAGTTGCTTTAAGGCAGTATTAATATCTAACGATGCATATCTGCTACACATATCACGCTATATACACTTAAATCCTAAGAACTATGAGGACCACCAGTATTCAAGCTTGCCGTACTATACGAATAAATGGAATGCGGACTGGGTAAAACCACAAAAAATACTAGATCTCTTTGAGGGTTCAGATTATGTAGAATTTCTAAAGGACCACGTAGGCCATAGAGCAATGTTAAAAGAAATAAAACATGAACTAGCAAACCCCGTCTAACTCTAAAACAAGGTCTCACCTTGGAAAGGTGTTAAGAAAAAGGGCTGACCACTGTTCCAAGGTGAGACCTTGGAAGGGGCCAACAGGTCATAAGAGGTAATACAATTATTTATTAAGATGAGTTGTTATTCGTACAACAAAGTAGTCCAGTTTAATCTGTTAAAACTACGGCCAAGCCTTAAAAATAATTAGATTAATGCTATTCAAGAATCGAACAACTAATTTCCCAGCATTTAGATAGTTTAATGCCGATTTGTGATTTGATGCCACCCAAAAGGTTAATATTCTAGGTTTCATAAATCCAATAGGTAATTACGCGGGTTCTCTCTGTTAAAACTGCCTAATTCGACTTTAAATGTATGCACTTTGAGATCGAAAATATGCTTCATGTGGATAACTATTACCAAAAAGTATTCAAAATACTTATAAAGTGCTTCTGTTTATATAAGTAATAAACTACACTATTAACAGGTTAATTCACTCAGAGTTATTCACAAATAAACACAATGCAAAACCAAAATAATCCGTGGCAGAATCCTACCCCTGTTACTACCCCTAATCCGGGCCTTGTTAGTAGTGGGATCTCCGCCGCACCAACCATTTTACCGCCTAATCAGCAAACCGTTGACGGGGTAGTATCCTCACTTACTCCTGTAAGCAGCCCGACCATTCAAGCTCAGGAAGCGTTCATGGACCAGAGCTCCTTAGAGGGGCAGAGTCAAGACGATTCTATAGATACCGGTTCACTGTTGGGTCAGGGAACTTACAATCTACCGAAGATCAAACATCGATCCAGTAAAACACCATTTGTAATCACAGGCCTTACACTTGTTGTCGCTCTGTTGATAGCAGGGCTTGGTAGTTATTTCGCAAAGCAAACCAAGGTCTCTTCATTAAAAAGCATCTCACAGCAAATAGCAGAACAGTCAGTTGACCCCGCAACACTATCTGCCGACCCCTTGAGTTTGATAGCGCCGGCAGATGAAACCGGCCAACAGCTTCTAGTTAACGGCAACGCCGATATTACAGGAGATATCGTTGCGACAAATTTTAGCGGTAACGGATCGGCCATAACTAACTTAAAAGCCAGTAACTGTGCAGACTGTATTGCTCTTCAGCCAGAAACTCCTGGACCTGCTCAAGTTGGCGGCATTAACGTAACTGGTAGTGGTTTGTTTGGTAAATTAGGAGTTGGAACTCAAACTCCAGCCTATTCTGTTGACGTATTGGGAGACATCAACGCCAGCACTAGTATCAAAGTTGGAGGCGTTACTGTTTGTACGGCAGCAGGCTGTGGTTCGCAGAACACCATAACTTCAGCAGTCACCAAGTTGAACAATTTAACAGGTCCTATCACTTTACAGGGAGTTGCTAGTGATCAAATAATTGTTACACAAGTTGGTAATAATCTTTCGCTAAGTCTGCCGCAAGGTATCGGTACAGCTAGTACGCCAAATTTTGCTGGTCTTAGCCTAACGTCATCACTAGCAGTAGCTTCTGGTGGAACGGGCGGTACGGCGTTTACACAATACGGACTATTGGTTGGTAATGGTGTTAATGGTCTGACAGTAACTAGCCCACAGTCTAGCGCAGGGCTTTGTTTGATTTCTAACACAGGTGCTGCTCCTAGCTTTCAGGCTTGTCCGGGTGGAGTAGGTGGTTCTAGTGTTTCTACATCAGCCCCAGGCACAGCAGACAAATTAGCCAAGTTTACAGCAGCAAACGAAATCAGCGATTCGAGTATCTCAGACAACTCAATAACTGTTAATATTGGTGTACCTCTGTCTGTTAACGGCAGTGTTAATGCCACAGGATTAGTAAGTAGTGGTGCGCTCGCCATAACTCCAGGTAGTGACTTAACAGTTGGTGCCATAAACCAAAAGTTCACTTTGCAGGGTAGTAGTACCAGCGTAATTACAGCACGCTCCGGTAGCAATACTACGACAGTTGGATTTGTCGAGCCGACATCACCCGACAAAACAGTGTTATTCCCGAACGAAAGTGGCACACTTTGTTTACAGAATAGTGTAAATTGTGGCTTTGCCTTGTCGGGCAGTGGAGTATCTAGCCTTAATAGTCTGACTAGTGCCGTTACTCTAGTTGGCACAGCGAACCGCGTTATCGTCACTAATGGTGCAAGTATCGTGCTTAGCGCGCCACAAGATATAGCCACATCATCTAGTCCGCAATTTGCTGGTCTAAACTTGACAGGGAATCTAACGCTTGGCTCAACCAATGTCATCTATACTAATAATCTAACTCAAACAGTTGCTGGCCAGTCGATAACTGTTGATGCTGGCGTTGACGGCATTACCCTCAAAGCCAATAACCGTACATTTATTCTTCCGACTTCCGGTGGAGCTAACCAGACTATATGTACAACAGGAATTTCTTGTGTAGCTGGTGGTGGTCAGGCTGTATTATTAGCAGTCGGTAGCGCCCAGACTGACAACACTACTAGCCCTTCTATTTATATAGACAAAACTAATAGCGGCGGTAATATTCTACAACTACAAACTAGTGGAATTGATAAGTTAATAGTTGATGGCAACGGCATTCTAAAAGTTAATACAGTCGTACCTATAAGTGGAACTTTCACGCTGGGTAATGTCGCCAATGCTTTCGATATTCAGGGTGATGGCGCCTCAACCATCAGTTCAAAAACTGGCTTATTTACTACAACTGTCGGTTTCGCAGCAGCAAGCGCTAACAAGACGATATCATTCCCTAATCTTGATGGAACTGTTTGTTTGAGTAGCGGTAACTGTTCTGGCGCAGCTGCAGCACTTACTACTCCTGGCGGTACTATAGGTAGGCTAACGAAATTTACAGGCGTTCAAGAAATAGATAACTCTATAATAGGTGAGGATTCATTAACATCAGTAGTAACTATAAATAGCGGTTCACTCGTTATACAGGGCGCACCATTATCTTCTGCTTTGACATTAGGAGTAGCTGGACTTGGAGGTGTTACTGGGAAGATAGACTTTAAGAACGCTACCAATAGCAACACAGTAAGTTTGCAAAGTGGTACTACCAGCGTAAACGGCCTAACATTCACCTTGCCGACTACAGGTGGAAGTAGTGGTCAATGTATAACAACTGACGGCAGTGGCGTACTTGGATATAGCACATGTCTTAGTGGAGCAGGCGGCGGCGCTGGCGGCGTTACATCTCTCAATGGCATAAGTGGAGTAGTAAATATAAACGGAACAACCAACCAAGTAAATGTAAACTTAGCCAGCGGAGCAAGTCCTATGACATTGAGTTTGCCGCAAAGTATCGCCTCTACTAGCGATGTAGCCTTCAAGACTTTATCGTTATCTGGTTCAGCTTCCGCCGGAATTTCAATTGGATCAATAGGCAGTAGTGGACGCATTATTCTAAGTGACGGAGCAGCCACACCGCACACCGTTTCATTACTTCCAGCCACTCAAACAGTCAACAAGACAATAACTATTCCAGACTTTAGTGGGGCATCTGCGACTTTACCACTAACTGCTTCCGGCTTCATAAGTATTACTGCAGCTGGTGATATCCAAACTACGGGGCAATTAAGTGTTGCAAGTGGTGGTACTAACGCTAGTACCATATCGGGCGCGCGCTCAAATCTTGGTGCTGCCGCCTCTGGAGCTAACTCAGATATTACATCTACAACCGTACTAAACACTATCACTCCTAGTGGCAGCTTAACTGTCGGTAGCAATAGCTTCAGCTTTACACTGCAAGGTAATGCAGCTTCAGCCATCAAGGCAACTAGTGGCAGTTTTGCAACAACTCTTAGCTTTATTACGCCGACCGGCAATAGATCTATACAATTGCCAGACGAGAGTGGAACCGTCTGTACTACTGGATCAATTTGTTCTGGCTACGCCAGCAGCTCAAGTCTAAGTGGTGTATCAGGAGTAGCGTCCAACTCAGTTCAGCTACAAGCCACCACACCTGGAACTCCGCAAACTGGCAACCTTAACATTAGTGGAGTAGGAATATTTGGCTCTGGCTTGACCGTAAGCAGCGGTGGACTAACTGTTACTGCCGGCGGTGCTAACATTGGCGGCAACATCAGCCAGACTGGCACTGGCACTCTTAGTACTGGCACGGGCGCTGTTTCATTAAACGGTGCTACAAGTGTCACCGGCACAAATACTTTCAATGTCGGTACTGGCACATCGACTTTCGCTGGCGGCAACATCAGCCAGACTGGCACTGGCACTCTTAGTACTGGCACAGGTGCTGTTTCATTAAACGGTGCTACAACTTTAACGGCCAACTTTATTCAAACAGGAGCCGCTACAACATTCTTACAAAAATCTGATTCTGCGACAGCATTCCAGCTGCAAGATGCCGGCGGCAACGAAGGTTTATTGTTCGACACATCTACTAATCATCTAAAGATTTTTGACAACATAGCCGGCACATCTGGCGCATATGCAGACATATACTATTCCGGCGGAGCGGCAGTATTTGCTGCCTCTACTGGCGGTACGACAATAGGTAATGGCACTGGTAATGTTGATATCACCCTCGCTAATAATTCCGAGAAATTTAACTTTGTTCATAACGGTACAGCTACGCCATCTGCTGACACTGACTTCTATATAAGCAGAGCGTTGACAGGCGGAGTAAATAATCTGTCTGGAGCCGTACTTAAGGTGGAAGATCTAAGTAGCGGTTCTGGCACTAACACTACCGATATTTTGAGCATTAACCAGTCCAATGTATCATCTACTGGCAATTTGATTATTGCCGTAACCGGAAGCATTACTGAGAAGTTCAAGGTTTCTAACAGCGGTGTAGTTACATCATTAGGTAATATGAATACGACCGGAGGAGCTATACAGACCGCTAGCGTAACTCGTATCGACAACTCAGGCAATCTTACTGGTATTGGCACAATTAGCGCAAGCTACCTAACCTCTACGTCATTAGCAGCTTTAAAGCTTGTAAATACTGCTTCGGTGTTTGACTTTGCTAGCACTGACGGCAACACTGCAATCCTTAAGATTCCTCAAAAATCATCTGGTCTATGTTCGGCTGGTGCGGCAGAAGGACTGATTATTCAGAACGCAGCTGGAACGCAGAATGGACATATGTGTATAGACTCAGCTGGCCTTAAGATATATGCTAATCAAATAAATACCGGAGGTACCGACGTTGCCGAAAACTACTCCGACCCATCTAATACTATTGAACCAGGTGACCTAGTAGCGCTAATAGACGATGGCAGTATTAGGCATATCGAAAAAGCTAGTCCTAGTAACGCATCAAGATTATTTGGTGTTGCTGCGACCAGTCCAGGTATGCTGTTGTCTGGAATTGGCGAATCAGGCATCAGTGATCTTATTAATCCTAAGGCTATAGCCTTGTCTGGTCGTATCCCGACAAAAGTTAGTACAGAGAATGGCAACATTGCAGTCGGCGACTATCTCACCGTGTCTAGTACGATTGGTGTAGCGATGCGTGCCACAGGCCCGAGTATGGTAATCGGTCGTGCGCTTCAAGGATATTCAGGCGTTGGCGTTGCCAAGATTGAGGTTATGGCACAGAGCTTCTATTTTGCAGGGGCAAGCGTTGTCGACGCTCTACAGAACGGTGCAGTAGTCAATTTAACTGTCACTGGTGGTATTAATGGATCGTCACTGCAGGTAATAAGTTCTATAACAGAGACTCTTGAGGTTAGTGCAGGAGCGGAAATCTGGACTCTACACGTTTCTGGCTCGGCTTCGTTTGAAGGTGTTGTTGATATTGCTAGCAATCTTAACGTCGGTGGCACACTTAAGGTTGTCGGAATGTCTAACTTCCAGAGCATAACAGTTGAGGGTAAGATAATTACCGCTGGCATTGCTCCATCTGCCGTTCTTGCCGCAACTACAGGTGTTAGTGCCGCAACTACAATTAGCGGTAACGACGTTGCAGGCAACATTAGTTACACTGCTGGTAGCGAATCATTGCCAGCTAATCCGTTAACAGCAGGCGAGCAGGTTAGTCTAACCTTTAACTCAGCGTACTCTGCCGGCCCTAGAGTTGTCTTGACTGCCAAGAACTCAGCCAGTGCCGCCGTTCGTTACTACATATCTTCTACCGCCTCAGGATTTAAGTTATATTTCCTAGACACGCCACTGCCAAGCACCAACTACTCATTCGACTACCTAGTCGTACAATAACCCCAACCCTCAAATAAACAAAACCCCCTTGCAAGGTCTCACCTTGTAGCAAGGTGAGACCTTGCAAAAACTGTGTTTGGGTGGTTATGAATAAGTAGTAGAAATACTAAGCATAATTGCTATAATTATAGGGAGGAGCTGAGCGGTTTTGATTAGGGGTAGAATTAAGAAAATCGTAGCCAAGTTGAGTCGACCCAAAAAAGGTCTATTTAAGGGCGTGGCCAAAATAACGCACCTTGTAGTCAAGCCCCTCAAAAGAATAGCCAAATTTGCAGCCAAGAGACTGCCCAAATTCATGAAAACCTGGCAATTCCTGAGCGCAACAAGTCTAGTTGTCGTAGTCGGTACTGGGTTTGTTGGCCAGTCATATTATCGTAGTTACCAGGATAAAAAGTATCTACTTAGTCATGCCGAAAAGTCACTATTATCCAAGACATCTGTAGACAGTAAGTATATTAAGCAGTCAGCCAAAGACTTTAGCTATTCAAAAGGGGACGAAAAGGTAGCCGACAACGGCCCTCCAAGATTAATCATCTCTAATCCTCTCGACTCTAGCGGAGCAAGCGACTACACCGTTAAACTGGCCAAGAACCCTAAAGACGGTATAACATTTGGTGACGGCAAAAACGACCGCAAAGTAGTCATCAAATCCTTGTCTAATCTATCTGGGGGCAGGCTAGACGATAACAATAGCATTGTCTATCCAGCCAGTTCCACAGAGAAGCATATATACACCTTCAAACGTAACGGCCTCAAAGAAGACATAGTATTAACCGAGCCTTCCAGCAAAGTCATGAACTTCAGCTGGCAGCTAGATACCGGCAAAGACTTAGAGGCAAGACTTCAGCCAGACGGCAGTGTTGGCATTTACTCGGCTGACCCAGTGTTGTTTGGTGATATATCTATCTCCGACCAAAAAAGCCAAGAAATGGTCGATAAAGCACGCAAAAATGGCAAAAAAACCAATCTCGTGTACGCAATTCCAAAACCCTTTATTCTAGACGCAAGAGGCATAAGGATATACGAAGACCTAGCCTATAGCCTCAAAAACAACACCCTGACTCTGACAGCCGGCAACATGATCAACCGCCAGTATCCGCTGAGCATCGACCCAACTATTGTCGTAGATACGACGACCGATTTTCAGTATGGCGGTAACACAGGCGGCGGTACTGGCACCAGTAATTACGCCGGTAGAGACAACACAATTGATTATACGTCTTCAGGCCAGATAAGTAGGGGTAGAATTGATGACGGTGGTTTAGTTGAGCCTGATTATACTTTTGGAGACCTTCCGGCTTCTATATCAAATTTTGGGTCAGCCGGATACAATAGCTATCTTTACGCGGTTGGAGGGGCGAACGGATCTGGTGTGGCGCAGAGTACTGTGAGCTACTCGGCTGCCATTATCCCCTATAACAACAACTTCAGCGCGGCCAATCCTATATTAGCTGCTAGATCGTCCAATGCTACAGTCGCCTATAATGGTTATCTGTATTCTATCGGTGGTAAAAATAGTGCAGGCAGTGCTCAGTCTGACATTCAATTTGCCGCTATTCTGACTAACGGTACTTTGGGCAGCTGGAGCTACACTCACGGAGGTATTAACGACGGTACCACACCGTCTAGCGCCTTGTCGACGGCGCGCTATGGTCACGGTGCTGCTGTCTATAATGGCTACTTATATATTATTGGCGGCACCAATAGCGCTGGTCAAATCATTAGCTCTACAGAGTACGCGTTAATACGAGCTGACGGCACTATTGGTACTATGGTTGCAGGTAGCCCGCTGGCTACGGCCCGTTCCGACTTTGGCTTAGTCTCCTATATGGGTTATTTGTACGCTGTTTCAGGCGCCACTGGTGTTTCGACAAATACCGCCACTGTAGAATATGCATATATTGGATCTGGCGGGCTTGGATCATGGGTTACTGGGTCCAGTCTAATTACTGCTCGCAAAAATGCTGTCATTTTTAGCTATAACGGCTACATCTACGCTTATGCGGGCTATGGTGGTAGTGGTGTTCTTAACCAGGACTCCACCGAATCAGTTGAGATTAATTCTGCCGGCAGTTTGGCTAGTTGGCGTAATGTCCCCCTCAATTGGTATGACGGCTCTAATCATTCACTATATGCAGCGGGCTCTGCCGTCTATAATGGTTGGTTGTATTTTTGGGGTGGGAATAATGGTTCTGGCAACACTTCTGCAGGAGTATCAACGCCGATCGGTCGACTCAATTCGTATGCTCAACATCCCAAAATATCTATCAGTATCGGTGGCGTTTCAGTAGGTTCGGCTTTTACGCCCACTCGCTGGGGAGCGAGTACTATTGCTTACAATGGTTATATTTACATGTCGGGTGGCTGCACTACCACCAGCTATGCATGCAGTGCTTATAAAGCCGATATTTTGCGCGTTACAATTGATTCGTCTGGAAATATGGGAACGTGGGAGACTTTGGCTGGCACATTATTTTCGGCACGCTTTGGTCATGCGACTTTCGCATACAACGGCAAGCTTTATGTAGTTGGAGGCTGTACGGCACAAAGTTCTTCCTCTTGTACTACTGCCGGTGTATTGGCAGATGTTCGTTACTCAACGCTTGATGTTAATGTTGGCGCATCCTGGACTTCCACGACTTCGTTACCGAACGGTCGAGTTTGGCACCGCGCAGAAGTCTACAGTGGCCGCGTATATATAATAGGCGGCATCAACACTACTCCAGCCCTAGCTACAAACGGATACTATAGTTCAGTAATTGATGGTTCTGGTAATATTGCTAGTTTTACTGCCAATCTAGGCCCATCTAGGACTAGGTACGACTTTGCCTCAGTCGCCTATAATGGCTATATGTATGTAGTAGGCGGTTGTTTTTCTTACCCCCAGACTACTTGCGCTGGCAGTTATACAGGACAAGTCGAATATGCTGTAATTAATGGTAACGGCACCCTGGGTAGTTGGACTATAAGTGCTAATGTGGGTCCAGCCCGTCTGGGATTGGCTATGGTGGCCTTTAATGATGCTTTATATGTCTCAGGTGGTTCGGATGGTACTTCCAATAAGATTACTAGCGCAGTAGCATTGGTAAACGGCGTGCCAACTTCTGCTTGGTCTGATCTGAATATTACAGAAGGTGGCGCTCCCGGAGAGTTTCATCATGGGTTTGTTGTTAGCGGTAGTTATGCATATATCGTTGGAGGCAACACATCGTCAATTGCCCTCAAAACAGGATCCAGCTACAAATTATACCTTGGTGGTAGCGGCGCAAACAAGAAATCCCGCTACGAGCGCTACATTGACTATGGTATAAACTACGCTCCAGTTTCGGTAGTTGTTAATGGCACGAGCTGTGCTGGCTACACGGTAGAATACAAAGGCGCCCCTAACAGTACGAAATATTTTGGAACACTAAACACTCTATCCAATGTCACACCTGGAAGTAGTCAAACATTTAGCATACCAGGTAGTCGCTATCTGTTTTTAGCCATAACTATGGATGATTCTTCTTGTACTAACACTACATCAACTATAACCGACATAACCGTGACCTTTAAGGGCCTGCCTGTTGCGCCTACATTATTTCAGCCGATTAGTGGCGCCACTAATACATCACTAACACCGGAGTTTAGGTTAGCCAGCCCCAACGTCTTTGGTGATTATCACCAATACAAAATTGAAATTCTTGACGCCTCTTGCACGAGTGTTGTTAGTACGGTAGACCAAACTGCGTCACAAACAGGCTGGCTAGGGCAAACCGAACAGTCCAGCACTGGTTATAATGGAAGCACGACCATTTCTCAGCTAGGAATTCATCAGCTTCAAACAGCTTTAACGGCCAGTACTACCTATTGCTGGCGTGGCTACACTCAGGCCCCGAATATAGCAACCGATGCTTTTAGCGAAGTTTCAGCAACTCGACTCTTTACCACCGGCGCAGCCCCAACTGGCCAAGTCAACCTCCGTGGCGGCACCAACCTCCGTGGCGGCACCAACCTCCGCTAATTAATTCAACATTGTCGATCTGTAGCTCTTGCAAAGGGACTAATTAAGATAAGTTATAAAGTAGCTTTATGGTACTAGCCTTATAGTACTAGTGGTTTATTTTTTGGGTAAATAATTTTTTATTTTTGGGGAAGGGGACGAGGGGCAAATTTTGTGACTGTCGGCAGGCGGAACAACGTGGACTAAGCACGGCTAAAATGATATGCTTATGTTAGTAGTGAGAAGTAAGGGTAAACAAACATGGCACATACAATTGCAGTTCTGAATCAAAAAGGAGGCGTCGGCAAGACTACCACGACACTTAACGTCGCGGCCTATTTAGCCAAAGACGGATTCTCTGTTTTGATTGTAGATATGGATCCTCAAGGAAATGCGACTAGTGGCCTCGGTATAGATAAACAAACCTTAGACTCAACAATGTACGACGTACTGTTTGGTGAAGTAGATGCATCAAAAGTAGTCAAAGAGACCACAATCGATAAGCTTTATATATTGCCTACCAACTCCCAATTAGCCGCCGCAGAAGTAGATCTTGCTAGCGAAAATAACAGAGAGTATAAATTAAAATCAGCTTTAGACACACTAAGTTTTGATTACATATTAATTGATTGCCCACCATCGCTAGGTTTACTTAGTATTAACGCTTTGGCCGCAGCGAATCAGGTGCTCATACCTGTTCAAGCCGAATATTATGCACTCGAAGGACTCGGCCAGCTACTCGATATTATTCAAAGAGTTCGCGGTGGACTAAATCCAAGACTTGAACTACTGGGTGTTGCAATAACTATGCATGACAGTCGTACGACTTTGGCCGAACAAGTTAAGGGTGAAGTTAGTAAGCACTTCGGTGATAAGCTGTTTAAAACCGTAATTCCCCGTAATGTTCGCTTGGCCGAGGCACCAAGTTTCGGTAAAACTATCATGGAGCACGATAAGTGGAGTAAAGGCGCTCGCGCCTACAAACAGTTGACCAAAGAAATAAGCAGGAGGCTAAAATAATGGCAGGTAGTAGTAAAGGTTTAGGCAGAGGTTTCGATTCATTGATTCCGACTACATTCGACTCGTCGATACTGATCGATGAGGCCGATCGAATACAAAAAATATTAATTGATACATTAAAACCAAATCCCGAACAACCGCGTAAACATTTTGACGAAACTGCAATAAAAGAACTTTCAGAATCGATTAAGCGTTACGGCGTTTTGCAGCCAATTGTTGTAACTCCAGGTAAAGCTGATGACTATTACATAATTGCCGGCGAACGACGGATGAGAGCTTCAAAACTAGCAGGACTCAAGCATATCCCTGCAATTGTTCGTACTTCTAAGGAGTTAGAGCAATTAGAGATAGCTTTAGTGGAGAATGTTCAGCGAGTAGATTTGTCGCCACTCGAACAAGCGACCTCGATTCTTAGACTTCACGAGCAGTTTAATATAGATTTTGACACAATCGCAAAACGACTCGGAAAAGCACAAGGTACATTAAGTAATGTTGTGCGTCTGTTGCAGCTACCAAAGCTTGCGCAAGAAGCACTTCAGAACAAAAAAATTACAGAAGGTCATGCCAGAGCGATACTTTCGCTTAAGGACGAATCCAAACAACTAGAACTGCTCAATTATATTATTCAAAAGAACTGGACAGTGCGTCAGGCGGAACAATATGTGACAGCTCTTAAAGATGGAGTTACTGACACGGCAAAAGCTCAAGTTAAAACTGAGACAGTCACCCCGGCTACTAAAAGATTATCCAAGATTCTACACACACCAGTAAAATTGCGTCGTACAGCTAAGGGCGGCAAATTAGAAATCAGCTTTAAGACCGATCAAGAGCTAGAAGATATAATCAAAAGAATTAGCTAGAAGCTTTTAGCTTTGTTGAAAGGGTAAATTCTAAGTTTTAGTTTCGCTATAATATCTTCAGCTTTAACGGTACCAAAAATTCGTGAATCGAGTGAGTTAGGCCTGTTGTCTCCACAGACAAATACTTCATTTTCTGGCACGACTAAGTCGATGTTGCCAGATGTGGTAGTTATAACGGTTCCGTACGCATAGGTTTTGTCTGGGTAGTAACCGTCAGGATGCTCTTTGTTGATAATTTTAAGAACACCGTCCTTGACGATCACTCTGTCTCCAGGTAATCCAACAACTCTTTTTATTAGCTGACGATCATTCTCTTTGCGAGAAGTAAATATAATAATGTCGCTTCTGTTTGGAATGTATGGGCGGCCAGTTATAGACGACACTGTGCGGGGGATTTTGTCTACTATTAGTCTGTCGCTGTTTTGAAGAGTCGTCTCCATACTTGGACCGTCAACTTGGTATGACTGAAATACAAATTTAGTCAAAGTGAGTGCAATAATAGGTGCAATCAAAAATATAGAAATGGTCGAGGCAGCACTTTTAATACCATCATGATCTTTTTTTGATCGCCTATCACTTGAAGGTTCTGGTGACGAGCTATCAAGATAATTATGATTCTTGGAATTATGGTCAGTCTTCGGTGATAATATTTTTTCTGGTTCCATATGCCTGCTTACTATAACCCACAATCACCTTATTGGGCAAAATTAAAGCGTTGTTAATCTTGAGTCGGCAAATATCAGAAAGCTGTAAAAATTTGCATCTGGAATAACGGGTAAAATGTCATAAAAGTTACTAAATGAGTTTTAGATTATAGCCTAAACGGGTATAATATATTGATAGGGCACCAAATTAAACAGACTTGAAAACAGCGAATTTATACAATAATTAATTCATATAGAGTAACTACGATATTTAATGGATAAATCAAAATTCAAAAAACCATCTCATAATAAATCTCGTGTCCGAGCTACAATGGACGGCTTCGTAGGGCCAGATAGCTTTAAGCGCGCTGGTAGTATAGGATTTCCAGACAAGAAAGACTTTGCCGATGGCAAAATGGCTACTAGACTAGACGATTTTCGTAGAGTAGAAGGCTTTAGTTCATCTGCACAAGCTATTGACGAGACCTCTCAAGCCGAAACAGTAAATAGGCCAGTTGTACCTCTGCCTGCGCCATTATTAAATTCAGGCCCTCGCAAGAACTCCAAATTCGGACGTAATAATAAGGGTCGTCGACTTTCTACAGGCATGAAGCCTCGCCGTAGCTGGGTCAAAATTATCAAAAGATCAATGCTGGCTATCCTCTTGATCGTATTAGTCACAGGTATATATTTTGGATTTAAGCTCTATATTGTTGAAAAGAACATCTTTAAGGGTGGTGGAAACGCGCCTGGATTAGCCAAAAAAGTAGACATCACCAAACTAAAAGGTGAGGGCGATGGTCGAGTAAATATATTGTTACTTGGAATCGGTGGGCCAGGGCATGAAGCACCAGACTTGTCCGACACTATTATGCTAATAAGCATCGACCCAGTAAATAACCAGGCTACTATGCTTAGTATTCCAAGAGATCTATGGGTAGAAATCCCCGGATATGGTAGTCAAAAAATTAACGCTGCATTTTCTTACGGGAAGCAAAATTCAAAAGAGAAGAGCGATAGTGGCAAGACTAAAGATGGTATAGCTCTAGCCGAAAAAACTCTAGCATCTGTGTTGAATGTTCCTATTCATTATCATGTGGTAGTAGATTTTGCCGCCTTCAGGCAGGCGATTGACGCTGTAGGTGGAGTAACATTTGATGTGCCAGAACAGTTATATGATCCTACTATTGCCTGGGAGAATGGTAATAAATCAGTAATTGCCGCAAAGGGAGTCCAGACATTTAACGGCGCACGCGCATTATTATATGCTCGTTCCCGAGAGACAAGCTCAGACTTCGCCAGAGCCGAGCGCCAAAGGCAACTGATTGTAGCACTAAAAGAAAAGATATTATCGGCCGGCACATATAGTAATCCAATAAAAATTTCTCAACTTCTAAGTACTTTTGGTAATAACATCTACACCGATATTGATTCGGGCGATATCCCTCGTTTATATCAAATCGGTTCAATGATACCGTCCAGCAGTATTTTGTCGCTTGATATGGTTACGCCGCCGCACTCACTATTAACTACAGGTGCACATAACGGTCTGTCTGTAGTAATGCCAAGAGCCGGTCTGTATCAGTATGAAGATATTCAGAATTATGTCAGAAACGCTCTAGTAGATGGTTTTATTTTCCAAGAGAACGCATCAATCGCAATATTAAACGGTACCAATACTATAGGAGTAGCGTCTCTCAAGTCAAAAGAACTAAAATCCTACGGATATAATGTTGTAAGTGTCGGTGACGCGCCAACTAAAGATTACCAAAAAACGGTATTTGTAGACTTAAGCAAGGGAACGAAGAAATACACGGTAAACTACCTTGAGAAACGCCTAGGTGTTAAGGCTGTAACGACGCTGCCAGCTGGAATTACCACAGCTACGACCGACTTTGTTATAATACTAGGTAGTAATACGGCCGGTTCGTCATCCACCCCCTAAAGAAAGGTGTTAATTTGAGCTCAATATTAAAATCATTAAAGCCTAAAGCCGGTTTTTCGCATTTTATTCATATCTTCTTATTGTTGCTTTTGCCGGCAATACTTTTTGCCATAGTTAGTTTAAGATGGTACGAAATAGCAACAGCAGTAGTCTTGTTGTCAAAGTGGAGAATGTTGGCTATCAAGCCCCGACATTGGTTGGCGAGCATTCGCGCTAACACAGTGGATATTATTGTCGGCTTGTCGCTACTAGTTTTTATGTCACAGAGTGGATCGATGCAGTTCCGCCTCATTTGGACTCTAGTCTATGCCGGCTGGTTAATAGTTTTGAAGCGTCGCTCAGACCAATCTGGCGTTGCCTTGCAAGCCCTGACAGCACAAATTCTTGGCCTAAGCGCATTATTCATTCATTGGGGCGACAAACCACTCCTTGCCTTAGTGGCCCTAGGCTGGTTTATCTGTTATATGTCTGCTCGCCACTTTTTCTCTGCTTTTGAGGATCCACTAAACCGTTACTTATCAAGCATATGGGGTTATTTTGCAGCGTCAATAATCTGGGTACTTACGCATCTTCTGATGTTTTATGGTTTTATGGCCGTACCAACATTGTTCTTGTCTGTTGTCGCTTTCGGTCTTGGCGGCGTCTATTATTTAGAGAAGACCGATCGCTTGTCTGCAATGATTAGGCGACAAGTTCTGTTTATAATGATCATAGTTGTTATCATCCTATTAGCAGGATTAGTTCGTCACGGTTATATTCTAAAAAGCCAACAGTAACTTTCTATAATCGAAAAGCCTGCGCCAGTCCATCGGTGTTTACTAGTGTGTAACCGCTACGCTGGGCGTGTACCTTCATGACATCGTGCTGAATTAATAAAGACTCTGTAAATACATATACCGGCTTGATGTTAAAGTGATTAATTTGCTCAAACATTCTTCTATAAAAATCCATACCCATTACACCACCAAAGATAGCAATAGATGGTTCGTGGGTGGCTGCTTTGTTGATTTCGAATTCGTCTGGCACATAAGGCAGGTTGGCTAGCAACACTGTCGACTGCTGGCTATAAACATTTGGAGACACTCCTTCAAACAAATCACTACGCAGGAACTCAACATCGGCTCCAAGTTTTGTTGCATTAGACCGGGCTATTCGCAAGCAGGACTCGTCGATATCTATAGCGGTTACTTTAGCATTAGGAATTTCCAGTTTGGCCGTAATAGCCAGAATCCCCGACCCAGTCCCAAGATCAATAATATTTCTGGCGTTGTCGGCCTCAAGTTTTAATAGCTCAATCATAGACTCAGTTTCTGGCCGAGGCACAAGCACATAATCATTTACAATAAACTCTCTGCCATAAAATTCAGACTTGCCTCGTATGTAGGCAAGCGGCTCGTGGCTACTGCGCCTAATGACCATATCGTTAAGTGACTGTAGTGTCGCATCATCTAGTACAGTCTCAGGTTGTGCCAACAGGTAAGCGCGGTCCCTGCCGAGTGCATCTTCTAATAATATTACCGAGTCTAGACGACCAGTCTCAATGCCAAGCTCATTAAAGGTGTTTGTTGTAGTAGTTAGCCACTCGTTAATAGTCATGAATATATTGTAGCATTACCGCGTAGCAACAGGATTAACGGTTAATCATAAGTATGTTACAGTCTAAGATGTAATTAACGATTAACAATAAATATCAACATATGAGAAACATATTCCGCCGAAGCTCACCATCAAATGAAAATGTATCGCTTCCTCCACCGCAAGAGGACTTGATTGAGCCTATTCCTTCGCAAGAGGACTTGATTGAGACTAGCCAAGATATTGGTGATGTAGTTTT
>CALRGT010000003.1 GCA_943358095.1 uncultured Candidatus Saccharimonas sp.
GAGAAAATAATTGGAATTAAAAAAACCGAGCTGTTATTAGCCAATCTGCCAGAGCCTAAATCCAAGTAAAACGTGTACTGCAGGGAGTCTCCCTGCTATATTTTTTGTGGGTGAGTTGGGGTGGGAGTTGCATCATCGGGTAATTCGAGTATACTAATTTACTGCCATGAATTCATTTTTCTCGGCGGAGTTTTTTAAGGGAAACCGAGCTAATTTACGTAAACTTTTTACTGGTACGGCGCCAATCGTCTTGACGGCTAATGGGTCGTTGCAGCGTGGTGGCGACTCTTCATATAAGTTTCATCAGGATAGTAATTTTTGGTATTTAACAGGCATTGATGAGCCCGATGCTTTGCTCGTAATAGACAAAGATAAAGAGTATTTGATTGTTCCAAAACGCGAAGGCGTGCAAGAAGCCTTTGACGGCTCAACCGACTTTGATGAGATAGCTAGAATATCTGGCGTTGATGCTGTTTATGACAACAAGGAGGGTTGGGATCGCTTAACAAAGAGGTTGAAGAAGGCTAAACATATAGCCACTTTGTCTGCTGCCCCAAGCTATATTGAGCATTATAGGATGTTTTCAAATCCTGCACGTCAGAAATTAATGGACAATGTTAAGGAAATAAACTCAGAAATCACCATGTTAGATTTGCGACAACATCTCGCAAAGCTACGAGTCATCAAACAGCCAGCTGAGATATTGGCGATGAAAAAGGCCGTAAATATAACTATGGCCACCTTCAAAGACGTGGCACGAAGTCTAAAAAAGCTAGACAACGAGTTCGAGGTTGAAGCTAAGTTGTCATATGGGTTTCGTAATCGCGGGGCAAGCGGACATGCATATGATCCAATAGTTGCCAGCGGACTTAACGCTACGACTCTACATTACTTAAAGAATTCCGATACTCTAAACAGTAAAGAGCTTTTATTGATCGACGCAGGTAGTGAAGTGGAGCATTATGCCGCCGATATAACTAGGGTTTTTGCTGTAAATGAGCCAACAAAAAGACAGCAAGCTGTGGTAGACGCCGTAATAAGCGTGCACGAAAAAGCGTTGAGCATATTGAAGCCAGGTGTGATGATAAAGGACTATGAGACCCAGATTGAGGCATTTATGGGTGAAAAATTGCGAGAGTTAGGCTTGATTAAGTTAATAGACCATGACTCAGTGCGAAAGTTTTATCCTCATTCGACATCTCACTTCTTGGGCTTAGATGTGCACGATGTAGGAGACTATGACCAGCCCTTAGAGGCAGGCATGATATTGACGGTTGAGCCGGGTATTTATATACCAAGCGAGAATATTGGCGTCAGACTAGAAGATGATGTATTGATTACTACAAATGGCCCACTTATATTTAGCAAGAATTTACCGTTCGTTTTGTGATAAAATATATCTAATGAAAAGTCCGTTTTCGCGTTTTATAGTTAGATGGTTTATATGTGCCTTAGGCCTCTGGGTAGCGGCCGGCTTATTAGGTGACCGCGTTTCCTACGACAGTCGCATCGCCGTTATAGTAATTTCGGGCCTCATACTCGCTGCTGTTAATACTTTCATAAAACCACTTATTGTAATCATGTCGCTGCCAGCAATACTATTTAGCCTGGGATTATTCATGATTGTCATAAATGGTCTAATGGTAATGTTGGTAAGTAAATTTTACGCACCCTTGCATATTACGAATTTTGGAGCGGCTATGCTTGCGGGTATGGTCATTGGCTTGGTAAACTACTTAGTAACTACAATATTGGAGAAATCATGAGCATATTCAACTACATCACTATCGGTTCAACAATATTACTGAGCATTCTCATCCTCATACAAACTCGTGGTGCATCACTCGGAGCAGGTCTAGGTGGTGGTGGCGAAGTAAACACGGTTCGCCGTGGGTCAGACAAGACTCTTCACCAGATCACGATTACAATGGTTGTCATCTTTGCAATGTCACTAATCATCAGTCTTGTATCTTAAACCACTAACCTCAGTTAGGATTCGGTAATATGTTTAACAGAACCACACGACTTCGTTGGCGCAGACGCTTTAGGATAAAGCGCAGACAAGTTGAAGGAATCAGCACGGTAGCAGAAGAACATCTTGACCGACATTTGTTCAAAAGAATCGGTCGACTGTATTTTGTGCGTCGATTTATTTTCACCTGGATATTGTTGTTGACGTTGTTGGCTGTTGTTTTGCTTTCGCAGATAAGGAGACTAGGTAATCATTATCAGACTCTTCAGCCTGTTCCAGGGGGTACTTTTGTTGAGGGAATGGTCGGTTCTTTTACGAACGCTAACCCAATCTATGCTTCTAGTAATGTTGATAGTAGTGTTTCTAAGTTGGTTTTTTCTGGATTATTTAAGTACGACCAAAAACATAATCTAGTTGGTGATTTAGCTGAAAGCTGGACTGTAGATGAGCGTGGCGTGCATTACGTCGTAAAGCTCAGGCCGCGTTTATTATGGCAGGACGGCTACCCATTAACTGCGGCTGACATAGTATTTACTTATAAGAGTATTCAAAATCCGGATGCCAAGTCACCATTAGCGAGTAGTTGGCAGGGAATTACTGTTACTGCAAAAGATGCTCAGACAATATATTTTGATCTTCCTAGCGCTCTGAGCTCCTTCCCTCTGTCTATGACAAACGGAATTGTGCCAAAGCATCTACTTTCGGGTATTGCCGCCTCGCAACTGAGGTCTGTTAGCTTTAATACGATTAAGCCAGTAGGTTCTGGTCCATATAGGTGGGATGCTGTGGAAGTAAGTGGTGAAACTCCAGAAACTCGTATGCAACAGATCGCATTACTACCAAATGATAATTATTACGGAGGCAAACCTTTATTAAATAAATTTGTCATCCGATCTTTTAATAGCGATAAACAACTTCAGACGAGTTTTAATAATCAAGAGCTTAACGCAATGGTTGGGCTATCTTCAACGCCTAAAGAACTAGTCAGCAAGGCTAATATTTATGAATATAATATTCCTCTGCTGAGCGAAGTTATGGTATTTTTGAAAAACTCTAACGAAATACTTAGGGATACAAAAGTTAGACAAGCGTTAACATTGGCTACAGATACTATTAGCATAGATAAGAGTTTGGGTTATCCGGTTCTGGCCGTTAAGGGGCCTATGTTGTCGTCGCAATTTGCCTACGACAAAGCACTTGACCAGCTAGCTTATGATCCGTTATTGGCCGGCCGATATCTTGACGAAGCAGGCTGGAAGATTGGTGCAAAGGGCATTAGGCAAAAGGACGGCAAGCCGTTAACGTTCAATCTATATTCACAAAATAATCCAGAATACACTAAAGTGACCAATATGTTAGCAAGTCAGTGGAAGTCGGTTGGCGTAGATGCTCAGGTTGTTCTACAGCCAGACAATGAGTTGCAGGCGACAATTTCTTACCATAGTTATGACAGCTTAGTCTTTGGCATAAGTCTTGGTATTGATCCAGATGTTTTCCCTTATTGGCATAGCTCTCAGGCTGATCCGAGGCTTCAAAACCGTTTGAATTTCTCGGAGTATAAATCTGGTGTAGCTGACAAATCTCTCGAGGCGGGCCGTACTCGTTCTGACCCTAGCATACGAAAGGTAAAGTATCGTCCGTTCCTAGAAGCGTGGCGAAACGATGCTCCGGCTATAGCGCTGTATCAGCCTAGATTGTTGTATATATCTAGAGGACGAATATTTGGATTTGATCCTACTAGTTATAATAGTGGCACTGATCGTTATTCTAATGTTGATAAATGGATGGTACACGAAGCCAGACTTCAAAAACCTAGAACCACAAAAAATTTGTAGGTTATTGGTGTTGGTTGGCTAATACTCATATACAATTAAGTGGTAATTAACATTTTAGGCGCGAGTGGCGGAATTGGTAGACGCGCTAGCTTCAGGAGTTAGTGGGGGTAACCCCGTGGAGGTTCAAGTCCTCTCCCGCGCACCAATATTAGGACCGGTCGCAAGGCCGGTTATAATATTGGTAAATGTGCAGACTTGAACATCCAGAATTAAGTCAGCCTGCTGACGTGGAGGTTAGCCCGCGACCAAACCGAACGCTGTCCTCTCTCGCGCACCAAAAATCATGATCTGTACTATAATATTGATATGAATATAGAACCAACAGCAGATATCGGGGTGATGGGATTGGCCGTTATGGGCCAGAACTTAATATTAAATATGAATGACCACGGGTTTGTTGTGGCTGCCTATAATCGCACGACAAGTAAGGTTGACGATTTTATTAACAATGAAGCAAAAGGCACACAAGTAGTAGGTGCGTATTCTATTGAAGAACTGGCTAGTATGCTCAAACGACCACGCAGAGTCATGTTGATGATAAAGGCCGGAGACGCAATAGACGATGCTATTGAGGAACTGCTGCCTCACTTAGAAAAAGGCGATATTATTATTGATGGCGGAAACACCTTATTTACCGACACTATCCGCCGAGAAAAGTATGTTACTTCTAAGGGCCTACTATATATCGGAACAGGTGTTTCGGGTGGCGAAGAAGGTGCAAGACGCGGTCCGTCAATTATGCCAGGAGGCTCACCAGAAGCATGGCCTCACGTTAAAGACATATTTCAGAGTATTGCCGCTAAAGTTGACGATGGTTCGCCATGTTGCGAATGGGTTGGCGAGGGTGGAGCCGGGCATTATGTCAAAATGGTCCACAACGGTATCGAATACGGCGACATGCAGTTAATCGGCGAAGCTTATCAGCTGATGCGTGATTATTTGGGCATGTCAGCAGGTGAAATGTCGGATATTTTTGCAGAGTGGAACAAGGGCGAACTCGATAGTTATTTGATCGAGATTACAAAAGATATTTTGGCTTTTAAAGACGAAGACGGTCAGGCGCTTGTCGATAAGATTTTAGATGTTGCCGGTCAAAAAGGAACAGGTAAGTGGACGGTAGTAAACTCGGCCGAGCTCGGTCAGCCGGTGACCTTAATTTCTGAGGCAGTTTATGCAAGATGTGTTTCTTCCTTCAAAGATCAGCGTGTAAATGCTAGTAAGATATTAATCGGACCATCGACCAAATTTAGTGGTGACAAGGCAGAGTTTATCGAACAGATTCGCCAGGCTTTGTATGCTTCAAAAATGATTAGCTATACACAAGGTTATATGTTGATGCGCGCAGCCGCTGAAGAGTATGGCTGGAACTTGAACTACGGCGGCATCGCCTTGATGTGGCGGGGTGGTTGTATTATTCGAAGCAGATTCCTAAGTAAGATAAAAGATGCATTTGACCAAGATAAAGACCTGGCTAACCTGCTACTCGACCCATTCTTTACTTCTGCAATCGAGCAAAATCAACAAAGTTGGCGTAGCGTTATTGCTAGTGCAGTACAAAGCGGTATCCCTGTGCCTGCTATGAGTTCTGCATTATCATTCTTTGATGGCTATCGCACAGCATCTTTGCCAGCTAATTTGTTGCAGGCTCAACGTGACTACTTTGGTGCTCACACCTATGAACGTATCGACAAGCCAGGCGAAGTATTCCACACGAACTGGACAGGCCGCGGTGGTACCACGAGTTCTTCTAGTTATAACGTGTAGGAATTTTCTATAAACAGACAAATTATTGGGGATTTTTCGGTAGATTATTGTGCTATTATGTAAGTTATAGTACTAATGTTTTACAGTCGATATTTATGAGTAAAGTTGCACACTATTTACAACAACATGTTATTGGCGAAGTTCTAACTACGCCAGATATACGACGCTATTTTTCTACAGATGGCAGTGTTCTTGCGTCTTTGCCCAGCGTAGTAATGTATCCACATAACGAAAACGATGTACGCAAGACCGCCCGATTTACATGGCAGCTCGCAGAACGAGGTAGAGTTATCCCTATAACTGCTCGTGGCATGGGTACTGACCAATCTGGAGCAGCCATAGGCACCGGCATCATTATGGTCTTCCCGGCTCATATGAACAAAATCCTTGAACTAGACGGCAAAACTGGTCTTGTCACTGTCGAGCCTGGACTTAATTACGGCAAACTACAACAGACGCTTCATACTCACGGTAGATTCTTGCCTCCTTATCCTTCGTCTCTTGAGTACAGCACTATTGGCGGTGCTATTTCTAATAACTCTGGTGGTGAAAAGACGATTAAGTATGGCAAAACTAGGGATTTTGTAAAAAAACTTAGGGTAGTGCTGGCAAATGGCGAAGTAATAGAGACGAGACGATTAAGCAAACGAGAGCTCGACAAAAAGCTTGGCCTAACGACTCTAGAGGGCGAAATTTACCGTTCATTAGATACGCTTATCGAAGAAAATAGCCAACTAATAAAGAACTTTCGACTGGGAGTTAGCAAGAACTCTGCAGGATTTGATATTTTTGATGTGAAGCACAAGGACGGCTCCTTTGACCTTTCCCCGCTTATAATTGGTTCACAGGGAACACTAGGAATCGTTACCGAGGCTGTATTGTCGACATCGCCACATAATCCAGACACAACTGTTATTGCTGCTTTGTTTGACGATATTCAGGTGGCCGAACAGGTTATACTTGAGCTTCGTAAATTGCCAGAATCACCTAGTGCTATCGAAATGGTGGACGAGGCATTGTTAAATTTTGTCGACCAGCAAAATCCTCATCAGCTGAAGGGTGTATTTACTAAGCCTTTTCCTAGAATTGTTTTGTTGATAGAGTTTGATAATTTGAACGCAAGACTACAGAGTAAAATGGTTAAAAAAGCGACAAAGATACTTAAGAATAATCAGGTTGTTTACAAAGTAGAATCTGAGGACCTAGCCAAAGAAAAATTATGGAAAATCCGCAACTCATCGGCAATTTTATACAGTCATTCAGATGGAGGAGCAAAACCATTACCAATAATAGAAGACGGTATCGTACCTGTTGAGAAATTTAGTGAATTTCTAGCTGGTATATATTTGCTATTTGAGAAATATAAACTAGTACCATCAGTTTGGGGTCACGCCGGAGATGCGAATTTGCATGTTCAGCCAATATTAGACCTATCATTAGTTGGTGACAGGCAGAAGATTTTTAAATTAATGGAAGAATACAGTGAGTTAGTCATAGGTTTAGGCGGCAGCACTTCAGGTGAGCATGGTGACGGCAGACTAAGAGCCCCTTATCTTAAGAAGCTCTACGGTGATGAAATTTATGCTATCTTCCAGAAAATAAAACTGATATTTGATCCTTATAATACAATGAACCCAGGCGTTAAGGTGAATGTGTCGATTGACGAGATTAAGCCTTTGCTTAGGCAGGAGTTTACAATTAATCATGCTCAGCATCTACCTCACAACTAATTTATGAAGGCGTATGACTTAATAGGACTAATCGGCGCGATATTTCTTCTTTTTGGATTCTATAGAGTTACTATTGGTAAATGGACCAACAAATCACTGTGGTACGAGCTAGATAATGTGATAGGACCAGTGCTACTAATAATTTACCAGTTACACCTACGAGCGTATATTAGCGTGGTCCTTAATGCGGTTTGGGCGATTGTCGCCTTTAAGGGCATAACTTCCTACGCTGAAAGATTTGTTACTGCTCGTAGGTCAAAGCAATAGAGCTTGAGTTTTTGTCTAAAAAATAGTAATATAACAGAGTTATTATGACTGTAGGCGGTTGCCGACTTAGCGCGAGTGGTGGAATGGTAGACACGCTTGTCTGAGGGGCAAGTGCCGCAAGGTGTGGAGGTTCAAGTCCTCTCTCGCGCACCATAGTAATAGATTAGGGCGCTTAGCTCAGTTGGCTAGAGCATCTCGTTTACACCGAGAGGGTCGGGGGTTCGAGTCCCTCAGCGCCCACCAAGAATAAAACCGACCCTAAAGGTCGGTTTTTTCATGGCTTGGCGATGAAGCAAATGAACTGCTTCATTTGCGTGGGGCGAAGAACAGTCGGAGCCTTGTGCGCCGGTACTTGGCGCACGGCGAGACGGGGTCGACCGCAAAATGCAAGGCATTTTGACGGGTGACTCGAAAGTCCCTCAGCGCCCACCAAAGAAAAATGCCAGACTTTATGTCTGGCATTTTTCTTTTTAGACTTACTTATTTAGAGGTAGTACAATTAGGTCATAAATAAGGAGCAATATGGGTACATTAATAACAATTTTGGTAGTTGGATTATTTATTATTCTAGTAAATAGTGTAAGGATTATTAATCAGTACGAGCGTGGTGTTGTTTTTCGCCTTGGTAAAGTTCAGGGTGATATTAAGCAGCCCGGCCTAAGATTAATTATCCCAATTATCGACCAAATGCGTAAAGTCCCACTACGTACAATTACTCTGCCGATCGAAACACAAAAAATTATCACAAAAGACAATGTTTCGATCGATGTTTCGGCTGTTGCTTATTACCAAGTAGCAGATCCAATTAAATCAATTGTTGAGATCGAGAATGTTGTTTCGGCAACTTATCAGATCGCTCAGACTACCGTGCGTAATGTTGTTGGCCAGTCAACTATGGATAATGTGTTGAGTGAAACTACGGAATTGAACGAAAAAGTTAAGTCTATTTTGGATATAGCTACCGAAAAATGGGGTATATATGTTAGCAATGTTGAGCTAAAGGACATCCAGCTACCTGAAAGCATGCAGCGAGCTATGGCCAAACAAGCTGAAGCAGAGCGTGAAAAACGTGCAAAAATTATTGCTGCTGAAGGTGAAGCCCTAAGTGCTGCCAAGTTAGGTGAAGCAGCTGATATCATCAGCGCTCACCCAATTGCATTGCAACTTCGTAATCTCCAGGTTCTTAGTGAAATTGCGGTCGAAAAGAACTCAACTATCATTTTCCCAAGTCAATTCATGGACACAGTCTCAAGCGTCAAAGAATTCATGGCCAAAGAGACTAAGTAAAGTGTCAGATTCTAAAACATTAAAAGAATATCAAAAACAAGTCGACGACCAATTGCAGCCTTATTTAAAACCATATTGGGATCCGCTCAGTAACATGGCCAGGCTTACGGAAGAGGCGGGGGAAGTAGCAAGAATACTCAATCATCAATTTGGCGATAAGCCCAAGAAAGATAATGAAGAGCATGAGGATCTTGCTGACGAGCTCGCCGACATTATCTATACGGTCATTTGTTTGGCTAATAGCCAGGGCATAGAACTTGACCCAGCACTAGAAAGGGCGATAGCAAAACTAGAGACAAGAGATGCTGGTAGATTTGCTAAGAAGTAGTAAACTTGAAAAACCCCCTGTTTTCAAGTAGAATACTCTGGTTACTAGCGTGGCTCTTTAGCTCAGTTGGTAGAGCAGGGGCCTGAAGAGCCCTGTGTCCCCAGTTCGAGTCTGGGAGGAGCCACCAAAGTAAAAGTCTCAGCCGTAAGGCTGGGGCTTTTTCTTTGGCCTAGGCTTTGCCTAGGGACTCGAACTGCTACAGTTCGCTAATTCACTGAAAAGTAAGTTTCTTTTCAGTGAATTATATCCTGAGACCGAGTCGCATCGTGCGACGCGGCTCGAGGGAGTATTCTGGGAGGAGCCTCCAATAAAAACATTAGTCTAGATGCTTAAAATTACGCGTTAACAGCCAAAGCATACAAAGTCCAAGAAGTCCGGTGAGTATATCTGTTAAGTAAGAGGAATCAACCGGCAATAACCTATCTAAAATATTCCAGGACGCACGCCAAAATAACACTGTTGCTATTGCGATGCCGATATAATGCACTTGTCCAAGTTTTCGCTTCTTCATCAACCCATCATAATCGTTTATGTCTTTTAAGTCTATTGCCTTAGTGTTTGTTTGTGCACTTGTCTCTGTAGTTACATTTTGATACAATCTCTTGAGTAAACATGCGGGTGTAGCTCAGTTGTTTAGAGCGCGTCCTTGCCAAGGACGAGGCCAAGGGTTAGAGTCCCTTTACCCGCACCAAAATTAGAGCCCCACGAAAGTGGGGTTTTAATTTTGGTTTGAGATTCTAACCCTTGGCCTCGTCAAAATCAAATAATAGGCCAAGTGTCTTCCTCGACCGCCTACGGTCGAGGCGTTAGAGTCCCTTTACCCCTAACTAGAAATTTGATTTATCGCGTCGATGCTAGTATTTACGATGAGTCAAAAGTAGTCGTGCCTGGCTGTTTAACTCGCGACCTTATTGAGGGCTAGCTCTAGGTAACCCGTTGATTTATTAACAAGTGTAATTTATAATTACGCTAAAGGTAATTGGTTTTATAGGGTTTGAGGGGATGAGGATAGCTTTAATGCAGAGATTTAGAACTATATTGTCTAAATTGGCGCTGTTAAGTGCGGCGTTGATAATAAGTGGTGCTCCTAGAGCATTTGCTTTGGTTGGCCCGCACTCATTTACCAATACCGAAACTGGCGATGTTTATTTGGGCGGCGACTACATAGAGCTTGGTATAAGTAAACCTGGATCATTCGGAACTACTCTCGGTACAATTCCCACAGGTTTTTTTGGAACCTCTATAGTTAGTGTCGGCATGACTACTAATCCATCTGGATTGGGTGAGACTCCTAACTTGATTATGGATTACTTTTTACCAGGCTCGCCAGAAGAGCGTTGGGTAGTTGGATATAAAGAGAATGGAACGCCTGCAATTGGCTCTAACAGCCTACTTATGAATAATTTATATAATAATAGCCTAGATATGCCAGACAACGTTGTGACTAATCAATCGACAGGAGATCTACTAAAGGCCACGAGTCTTGGTACGCTAAACAACAAACTACAGACAACGCAGGTTATATCTTTTAACCGTGCGGATAAGTATTTTAGAAATCAGGTAACCTTAAAGAATGTGGGTGTCGCATCCATAGACAGCGTACGTTTTATGCGTAATTTTGACCCTGATAATACTGTTTTTCAGGGCGGAAGTTACACTACTCACAATACAATACCGTTCACCCAAGAAGCCGGTGACGGTAAGGCAGTAGTTATTGCTGATACTAACCGACCAGGACTAGTCGACCCGGTTAAAGCAGTGAACGGCTCAGACTCACCAATAATGTTTTATAGTAGTGATTCCCGAGCAAGAGTTTCAATATACGGGTTTAGTAACAAGAATCCCTATCAGGCACAAGCATATGATGAGGCGCTACCGAAAGGAACTGTTATTGTTGGTGACTTATCCGTTACTATAACTTTTGATGTCGGAACGTTGGCTCCAGGTGCATCCGAGACAGTAGTTTACTATACTAGCCTCGATAACCGTGATTTCACAGAAGTTGTAGCCGCGATCGAGAGTAATGATAGCGACAACATCGAAAAAGCAGTAGAAGATGCAGCACCAAATAACGGTGATAGTAACGGCGATGGCATAGCTGACAGTACGCAGGATAGCGTCGCAGCTTTTCCAAACAGCGTGGTTGGAGGCGGCGCCTACCAGACGCTCACTAGTAGCGGTGACTGTTCTACTGTCAAAGAGGTTAGCGGTGGTGCAGTAGAAACATTTGGCGTAGATAGCTCATACAAGTACCCGCTCGGCCTCGCTAGCTTTACTTTAGCTTGTGCTAATCCTGGTGGAACAGCACATATAAAAATATTTTATGACAAGGTATATGATACGACTGCCTGGAAGGCTAGAAAATTTGTCAAAGGTTCGTTTATCGACATTCCTGGGGCCGTTTTTGGAGCTGCTGACGTTGGCTCCACAAAGGTGACTACTTTGTCTTACGATGTCACTGATGGTGGGATCCTAGATTCAGATGGATTAACAGATGGCGTAATCATAGATCCAGCGGGTCCTGCGCAACTTAAATTAACCGCACCCAACACTGGTTTTTATAACGATCAATCTGGGCTAAAGGCTTTGATGACAGGACTATCTTTACTTACTGCTGGAGTCTTGAGTTTGTGGTTTATTGGTAGACAGCACGCTCGATTCCTCGGCGACAGCTCAGACATTAAATAGTCATTCGCAACCAAAATATTTATTATCGTAAGTCGTTAATATTCGTGTGCAAAAACAGTAGAAGTCGGTGCCTATTTCGTAGTTTAGTTATAAGCAATAGAGCTATGTATAATGGTAGATATGAAAACACTCAACGAAATCATTGATCTATCCGGAAAGTCGGCAATTGTAACTGGTGGGGCAAAAGGTATTGGATACGGCATAGCCTATAGGCTGGCAGAGGCAGGTGCAAAGGTGCTGATAGCAGATCTTGACGATGTAACAGCGCAGGAGGCCGCAAACGAGCTTACCGGTAAGGGCTGGACTGTTAAGGCGATAAGAACTGATGTATCTGACGAACAGGCCGTAAAAATGATGATAGACGCCTGTAAAGAGCTGTATGGCTCAGTTGATATTTTGGTGAATAACGCTGGCATTTATCCGTCTGAGCCGGTTTCTAGTATGACAGCCGAAGGATTCGACAAGGTCATGCATGTAAACCTCAGAAGTGTATTCCTAACTACTAAGTACGCGTCGGAAGTTATGAAAGAGCAGGGTGGTGGCAAAATTATTAATGTGTCATCAATTGACGCGCTACATCCATCAATGATTGGGCTCGCTCATTATGACGCCTCAAAGCACGGCGTATGGGGGTTCACCAAAAATTCAGCTCTTGAACTTGCCGAACATAAGATTTGGATTAACGCGATTGCACCAGGTGGCATAGCTACTCCTGGAGTCGTTGCCAGTAGTGGTGGTGCTAGCGGCGAGCAAATGGCAGAGGCGACAAAGGCTTTTCTTGGTAAGATCCCTATGCATCGAATGGGCGAATCCGACGAGATTGGAAAGGTTGCATTATTCTTAGCAAGCGACATGTCTAGCTATATGACAGGTAGTCAAATAGTGGTCGACGGCGGAGTACTATTAAGCTAAATTTCGTTAAAAAGCTTATGTCTATTGACATTATGGTGTAAAATCTAAATAGCTTCCTTAAAAAAGAAGTAGGTTTCCGCTAAAGCCAAAAGCTGGTTGTGGAAACAGAAAGTTTGAAGTCTAGGGGATACCCTGGGAATATTCAATACTACTAAAAAAGATATCGAGCAATATACTCGATTCATCGGTTAGAGCTTTGATTGCTGCAGAAATCAAAACTCCGACTAAAAATTATAAACACCTCACAAAAGGGGTGTTTATAATTTTTAGGCCCAATAGTGACTAAGAACTATTTATGAATTTACCCTTTTATTGTATTTTTGACACCACTAACAATTATGACGATTGTGACACTAAAATATGTGCTTAAAATATTTTAACAGATTGAGATTATGTCAAAATAATGACATTATAGTTTGTTCATAAATTAAAACTATTGCAAAAGCCAATTTTGAGGCATATAATTTGTCGGTAAATTACATTAGATACGCTCTAATGAAAAATAATAAATTAATTATTACGTAGGAGTTTTTATGGCTGTTAATGGTGAATATCTATCAATGCCCGAAGATAATGGTTTTGGTCTACAAGATGGTTGGTCATCTAGATTAAAGAGCGTGTTTTCATCACGAAAAGAAGAAGTTACTGCTGTAGAGCACGTTGAACATACTAGCCACCACACTTCTCCTATCCCAGAAGTAGCTCTAGGTGGTATCGTTATCAATCAAGGTGTTATTCCTGCCACTAAAAGAAACGGTCAGATAGACGAAAATCATCCTGGTTACGAAATTAATATTTACAAGTCGTCATCATTGCTCTCAGCTGAAGGACAGTCAGCGGAAAGATTCATAGCTTAACAGCTCTATTAGTGTCCTATTATGCACGCAAAGAGTATAATAGGACACAGTTATATGGATCCGTCTACAAAAAAATCTGATATATTTATTTTGCTCCAAGAGCAGTTATTAAATGCGCGCGCGAACGACCAGCTTATTCGCGCCGACAACACCAAAGGCAAGAAGATCACCGTGCCTAATACAGGCAAGGCTATATCGTCAGCCTACGAGCAGTTGCGCAATGCTGCCGAGTACGCAGAAGATCATTTAATTTTGCAGAGAGCGATTAGAAGATTTTTGAAGCGTAGTTTGTTTATCGGCAAGGTTGAGTTGGTTGATCTTGGTGAGGATTTAATTATAGAACTCGTGCAAGCAGGTTATCTTAAGGAGACGGAGCTAGGCTCAAAAGTTGCCGGCTCTATTAGTCAGTTAGCAGCTAGCTACGAGGATGTTTATCACCGGCTTCGGCAATCGCATGTTACTAAGGTACAGGCTCAAGATTGGGTGCTATCTATATTGTCGGTAGAGATTGAGTCGATCCTGAACCCTCAAAACCATCATTACGCACTATTATATGTTGCTCAGTATCATTTTATGGATATGCTGCCGCGCCGAAAACTTGTTGTTAATCAAACCGAAGATGATCAATACGAGATTTCATTATATGCGGCCGTACATCTTGCCTTGTTTAAGTCAGATATAGCAGTGGTTAGGCACGATATAATGCGCGTTTATCAGCAATCTCCAGACGATTTGAAGGGTTTTATATCTATGAACCGACATATTGACGATTTGTATCTCGCCAAGCTAACTCATCGACTTAGGCGTAATGTCGGCAAGAACGGTGCTCCGTTTAGGATTCTTAAAAGTATGTGCGACGATTTCCCCAATACAGTAGACATGCTCAGTGATCGTCAGCAGTTTCTGCAGGCATACAGACGACAAATTGATATCGAGTTCGAGAATGTACACAAAAGAGTGAACAAGGGAATTGTTAAGAGTATTTTCTTTATCCTTATTACAAAAGTTATTATCGGTGTTGGCATTGAGGTTCCCTATGATCTTGTAACTACTGGCGCAGTAGCTGGCGTTCCGTTGCTGGTGAATCTTGCCACGCCTCCACTTTATATGGCAAGTCTAAAGTTTAGTCTTAAATCGCCACAATCACTTAGCAAGCAGACTCTCATAGAATATATAAACACTATGATTTACACTGACGACAAGCCGCCTCTATTGATGGTTAGGCCGGTGTCTAGTAGTCGATATATGGTTAATTGGGTGTATTCTATTTTGTTCTTTGTGCCGTTCGCTTTGCTTGTTTATATTCTAAAATTGCTAGATTTTAATATTCCACAGATGATCATATTCTTTACATTCTTATCTACTGCCAGCTTCCTAGGTTTCCGACTGAGCAGTAAGATTCGTGAAGTTGAATTCGGCGATCGTCAGTCATCCGGTTTTATGACGTCATTAAGAGATTTTTTCTATCTGCCGTTTATAGTTTTTGGGCAATGGATATCTGGTAAGTATTCTAAGATTAATTTAGTAAGTAATGTGCTGGATATTGTTATAGAGTTGCCGTTAAAGACAATACTTAAATTAGCGCGTCAGTGGGTTACTTTCCTAGATCAAAAACAAGAAGAAATATACTAGATTACTGATAGGTCACTTATTCCACTCCGCAACTCATTGTGTTGTTAGCCTATCTATTAATAAATATACCGCTAGCCAATGACTAGCGGTATATTTGTTCTAGATCTATGTAAATCTTCTATTCGAAGGTTACTGGTACTAGTTCGGCGTTAAGCCTCGAGTCTTGGCCTAGTCCGTAGTAGTCATAGGCAGGACTTGAGTTGTTTGCAAGTGAGGTGTATAGAAGTGAACGTAGTTTCCTGATACCCTTGTGACGCTTAGGAATAAATCTTTCACGTGCTACGTAAATAATCCAGTCTTTCATGTCGTCGTTTGGTGTTAGTTTGTCATTTGCGGCAATGTCACGTATTACTTGTTCGACATCAGGCTGTTCCATGAAGCCAAAGTTAGCGCTAATTGCAAGTAGACTAGTGCCTTTCTTGTGGTTGTTCTCGAACTCTTTAATCGTGTAACGATCGGCCTCGTCAACATATGGTCGCTTAATTTGTTTAATGTTAAGGCTAATAATATGGTTTGGTAGACTTTGGTAACGATTAATGAATAGCTCGAGCAGTGGTGGCGCCATGTCGGTAAGCTTATTGACGCTACGGTCAGATAGTACTAATAGGCTACGTTCAAAGACGTGCTCTTGCTTGTGCTTAATTTTCAATATTTTGGCAATGGTAAGGGTCGAGTGACTGTTCAGGGTCTTAGACCAGTGGTGGCGACCCCATCCCCACGCACCCATAACCGCTGACAGCGTTAAGCCTATTGTGATCGGAACATAACCGCCCTGGAAGAACTTTAGACTATTTGCAGTCAGGAACATACTGTCAAGCGCTAAGATCGGCAAGAAAACAGCAAGACTTACAAGTTTTGACCATCTCCAAATTTTTTGGGAGATTAAAATCATACTTAAGGTAGTCACAAACATTACGCCCGAAACAGCCAGGCCGTAGGCACTGGCCAGATTGGTGCTACTGCCAAAGCCAATCACTAGAAGTACACAGCCAACATATAGGGCCCAGTTTACGAACGAGATATAGATCTGACCATGGTGGTGTTCGTGGGTATGGCTGATACGGAGACGCGGCAAGAGGCCTAGAGCGATACCCTGTGATGTTAGACTAAAAGCCCCAGAAATAAGGGCTTGGCTTGCGATTACCGTTGCCAGGCTGGCAAGAATTACCATTGGAACGAGAAGTGCAGACGGAACTAAGCTATAGAAAAGACTCCCACCTATTACTTCTCGGCCTTGGAGTAGAAAAGCACCTTGGCCCAAGTAATTTAATATCAGGCAGGGCATAACAACAACGAACCAACTTATACGAATTGGTAGTGCCCCAAAATGTCCCATATCGGCATATAACGCTTCGCCTCCGGTTATGACCAGCACAACCGATCCAAGTAAAATAAATAATTTTTCAATCGGGAATAGCGTAAACGCACGTACGGCAAATGCAGGGTTAAATGCTTCCAGAATAGAAGCATCACTAATAATTTCGCGGATACCGAGTGCAGCCAGTGATATGAACCATATCAATATAATTGGTCCAAATAACTTACCAATCTTATGTGTGCCATATGACTGGATCGCAAATAGGCCTGTTAGTATCAATATAGTAATTGGGACAATATATGCGCTTAGTGTTGGGGTAATCACTCTAAGGCCTTCGACGGCAGACAGTACACTGATAGCAGGGGTGATCACACCTTCACCAAATAAAAGTCCAGCTGACATCATGAGTAAGGCAAAAACTGGCAAAACAATTTTTTGCCTATATCGTTGAAGAAGCGCGAAAAGTGAAAAGACTCCACCCTCTCCTTCGTTATCGGCTCTAAGTACCCAAAATATGTACTTAAAAGCAATGACAATAATAAGTGTCCAAATTATAAGGGATATTAGGCTAAGTATATTTGTTCTGGACAGTTCTGGCCTAAAGTGCCCAAAGAACATTTCGTTTACTGAATACAGTGGACTGGTGCCGATATCGCCGTAGACTATACCGAGTGCACCAAATGATAATCCGAGCACTCCTAATTTGGAGCGCTTTGTAAGGTGATCTGACATTATTACCTCTTAATTGATTAATTATTGTAAAAGCTTGGAGAAGTTTTTGTTTGAATTTAAGTGCCTATAGTAACACATCTAAATACGCAAAAAAAGTCTTTTCAGATATAATTTATTTAGCTATGAATACAGCACCAAACAATGAGCCAGAAAGAAGCGTCGAATCTGAAGAGATTCGCCTTGGTGTTCATAATATAGACCCGACAAGGGATATGAGTATATCTGCTAAAGATTCAGAAGGTAGGGCGGTAAGTCTTAGTGACTTCCGTACGGAAAATAACGGAGAAGATGACGACGAGCATGTTTTGGCCAGAGTAGGCTATACGACAAAAGATGGAGAGTTCCAAGCCGAAGAAGTTCGGATGAGCAAAAGAGTCGTTGCAGCCGGCAAAACAACAATGGAGGTTGTTCAGCGCAACAAGGGTAAGATTGCTGTTGTTGGGTCGGTTGTGGTCGCTATTGCAGCTGGAACTGGGTTGTTGATACGTCGCAATCATCGTAGTGGCGACTAAATTATTCCGCATATTATTTACAGAGACGTTGAGTCTAGAGCTCTAATCCTATAGAATGAACTGGATAAGATATAATGGCGCCTTGGCCGAGCAGTTAGGCAGAGGTCTGCAAAACCTCGTAGATGGGTGCGACTCCCATAGGTGCCTCCAATGATATACTTATATTATGGGCGAGTGGCGGAATTGGTATACGCGATAGACTTAAAATCTGTTGACTGAATAAGTCTTGTGGGTTCAAGTCCCACCTCGCCCACCATAATAAAATGCTCCCTTTTTAGGGAGTTTTTTATTACTGCTAGTATTTCCACTGATCAGGTATTTTGTTGATGCACTCTGGAATTTTCTGTAATTCGTTTAGACCGGATCGGCCAATGCAGCGGATATTCTTCATGGCCTTATTAGTAAAGCTGCCTTGTTCTATTATCGAGCCATCGTCGGCAATGTAGCTGAAGGGGTCTGCAAAATAGTTGCCAAGGAATTTTGCCGATCCTTCCATGAATGTTTTTGCGCTTGCGGGAACGGAATTACCAAGCCTAAGCTGTTCGTTTGCCAGTAGGACGCTATTAAGCAAGAAGCTTTTTCGGGGTCCAGCTACATTGTGCAAATCTGATTCTACTACTAGTGTTGCTTCGTTGGTGGGCCTTGGTTGGCCGAGCTGTGTTGCTATAATCGCTATTTCAACTTTTTCGACATAGTCTTCGTCGTGGCCCATTTCTAATAAATTAGTTCTGGCAGTTGCTGCGGCCAGAGCCTCCTTGCTGACAAAGCCATTTTTTTGCGGGTCTAGTTGAAAGTCGGCGTCATGCCATAAAATTGCATCGTCAACTACGTCAGCATCTAGCGTTACTCCAAGCCGGCTCAGATTAGGAATCCGCTTGCTTGCATACTCTCTCATAGACGTCACATGATTCCAATTATGATAGTCAAGATTGTAGTAGTGAGTCTTTGCTAGCTCTTGGGAGTAGGCCCTAAGTTCGGGAGAAGATTTATCCATTGTTATTTCATTATAATAGAGTATTGTCAAGTATGCAAGATGTTGCGATTAGAGGTATAATACAAGTACATTTAAGTAAGAGGGATTTAAAAAATGACTATATATTATATTATCGGCGCTATCCTATTGTTGGTTGCAATTATTGCCTCAATGTACAACGGTTTAGTTAAGATAAACACAAGAGTAGACGAAGCTTGGAGCGATATTACTGTCCAACTCAAAAGACGCACAGATTTGATACCAAATCTTATAAATACCGTTAAGGGCTATGCCAAGCACGAAAAAGAAGTGTTCGAGCAAGTTACCGAGGCTAGATCTGGTTTGATGAACGCTCAAGGCGTCGCAGAAACAGCTAAGGCCGAGAATGCCTTCCAACAAACCCTAAAGAGTTTATTTGCGGTTGCAGAAGCTTATCCAGACTTGAAGGCAAACGAAAGCTTTCAGCAATTACAGACTGAACTAGTTGATACTGAAGACAAGATTCAGGCCTCACGACGATTTTATAATGGTTCTGTACGCGACCTAAATGTTAAAGTAAAGGTTTTCCCAACCAATATTTTTGCAAACATGCTAGGTTTTAAGGTGCGCGAATTTTTTGAAGTTGCGGAGAGCGAGCAGGCAGAAATCCAGAAACCTGTCGAAGCTAAATTTTAACAAAATCTACAAGTTGATGATTGATATGATCAATACCACGAAAGGAATGCTAGAAACTATTTGCTAGCGGATAACTTATGTACTCTGAGATAGAAAGCAATAAGCGCAAAACATGGTTTCTGATGTTTAGTTTTGCTGTTTTTATAACTCTACTGGGCTATATTTTTAGTAAAGCTTATGGGCAGCCTTCTATAACTTTTGCAGTAGGTATAGGAGCGATTTTCTACACTGTTTTTCAATATTTTGTTGCAGACAAATTAGCTACGGCCGTGAACGGGGCCAAGCAAATTACAAAAGCAGATAATCCAAGGTACTGGCGAATTGTAGAAAATCTTGCAATAACAGATGGATTACCAATGCCGAAAGTCTATATCATAGAAGATCCTTCGCCTAACGCTTTTGCCTCTGGGCGAGATCCAAATCATGCCTTGGTATGTGCGACTACCGGTATTTTAGATATTATGACCGACAGCGAACTCCAGGGGGTATTTGCGCACGAGATGGGTCACATTAAGAACTATGACATTAGAGTTAGTATGATAGTTTTTGGATTAGTTAGCCTAGTGGCGATATTAAGCGATATATTTTTGCGCATGATGTTTTGGGGTAACAACGACAATGACAACAACAATAATAACGCTATTTTCATTGTGCTAGGAATTGCAGCGGCAATATTAGCGCCAGTAGCGGCCACTCTCATACAGTTATCCATCAGCAGGAATAGAGAATATTTGGCAGATGCAACCGGTGCATTAACGACCCGCTATCCACAAGCTTTGGCTAGCGCTTTACAGAAGATTGAACAATCCGGTAGCGTACTTCGTAAGCAGAATACATCTACAGCTCATTTGTTTTTTGCCAACCCACTAAAAAAGAAGAGTTTACTAAATATGTTCAGCACACATCCACCTATCGAGGAGAGAATTAAACGACTTCAAGGAATGGATTTGCACGCTTAATATGGCTACCAAAAAGAGTGCTCCCAAGCAAGAGTTCAAGATAATCAAAAAGACTAAAAAGTTATTTGTTAAAAAAACCGACATCAAGACAGCTACTGTTGGCTCGGCAAAGCGGCCGCGTAAAATCAAACAAGCCGAGCATAAATCTTTCAAACTAAGTAAGCGGATTAAGCACTATAATCGACCTATTGCCGGCCCGATAAAACTTACAAGGTATACATTTCGACCGTTCATAAAGCACTGGCGTTTATACGCTGGTATCGTGCTAGTTTATTTAGTGCTAAATGTTATTTTTGTGCATGGTTTTGGTAGTGGAATTGATCTAGTGGCTCTAAAGGAATCTATTCAAAACAATAAAGCCGCAGATCAGGGTAATCTCGCGACAGCTACGACGCTTTTTAGCTATCTACTAACTTCTAATGGCGGTAGTTCGGCGGGTACTGGACTATTTCAAACACTGCTAGTACTTCTGGTGAGTCTGTCTATTATCTGGACTCTAAGGCAGATTACTGTTGAATCAAAAATTAGAATTCGCGACGCTTTTTATAAAAGTACCGGTCAATTAATACCGTTCATTCTTGTGTTAACTGTAGTCGCCTTGCAACTAATTCCGTTAATAGCCGCAAACTGGTTGATCACAAACATTATTGGTGGCGGGGTAGCTTCTGCTGCTGTAGAGAGGTTTGTAACATATATAATTGCCGGACTGTTCACGTTGTTATCGTTGTACATGTTGAGCTCATCATTATTCGCATTATATATAGTAACCCTGCCAGACATGACGCCTTTTAAGGCGCTTAAGGGAGCCAGAAAACTTGTTATGCACCGACGCTGGACTATCATGCGTAAAATAATCTTCTTGCCATTCTTGCTGATAATTACAGGGGCTGCGATTATGTTGCCGATGCTATTATTGCTACCTTCTTTTGCGTCGTGGGTGTACTTCATATTGTCGCTACTGATACCGTTTGTTATTCATAGCTATATGTACAGTTTGTATCGGGAATTACTGTGAACAAGCCCGATGCAATAAATAGGCTAAGTAAATTAATTTCTCAGCTCTCGCAATATGCCTATGAGTATTATGTGCTCGACAAAACCACCGTTAGTGACGCTGTCTATGATGGTCTTATTCAAGAGGTAAAAAAGATCGAGGAGGAATATCCTGATCTTATTTCGCCCGAATCGCCGACGCAAAGAGTTGGGGCTGGTCCTGCGGATGACTTTCAGAAAGTTCCGCACTCTACCAGAATGCTTAGCTTGAACGACGTCTTTAGCAGAGAAGAAGTTGAAGCGTGGGTGTTAAGAATGGAGAAGTTGATACCAGGCAGTAAGCACGAATATTCTGCAGAGATAAAGATGGATGGTTTGGCTTGTTCTTTGATATATCAGGACGGTGTTCTTATAAGAGCTATTACTAGAGGCGACGGTTTTGTGGGCGAAGATGTGACGACTAATGTCCGCACTATTAAAAGCGTGCCACTAAAATTACGACATAATGATGAGTCGTCATCGGCTAGTAAATTCTTAAGCGGTCGTACAGAAATCCGTGGCGAAATTATTATGCTAAAGAAAGATTTCGAAAAATTGAATGCCGCGCGTGAGCTAAATGGACTTCCGGTATTTGCTAATCCTCGCAACTTAGCTGCCGGCACTATTAGGCAGCTTGATCCTAGGTTGGTGGCAGAAAGGCCCTTGCAGTTTAGGGCCTATGATTTGATACGCGACGATGCCAGTGAAGTTCCGACTTACGTGTTTGCATATGAGACTATTCGACGTCTTGGAATTATTGTGACTCCAGAAAACGACATGTTTAGTAATATTCAGGACGTGATGGATTTTGTTGAAAAATGGGATAAGAAAAGGCACGCTCTGTCATTTAATACTGACGGCCTAGTGATTAAAATTAACGATCGTAAATTATATGCTGAGCTTGGCGTCGTGGGCAAGAATCCGCGCGCAGCTGTAGCCTACAAATACGCCGCTGAAGAAGCCACTACAATTGTGCGCGACATAGTGATTAGTATTGGTAGGACAGGTGCAGCAACTCCTGTAGCAGTATTTGACCCTGTAGTTGTCGCCGGAACAACTGTTCAGCATGCTAGTCTGCATAACGCCGACGAGATTGCCCGTAAAGATATACGAGTTGGCGATACGGTTGTTATATATAAAGCGGGCGATATTATACCTCAGGTTCAGTCTGTAATAGAGAGTTTGCGTCCAAAAAATTCTAAGCGTTTTAATATGGAGGATGAGCTGGCTACGCAGTTTCCAGGGCTACAGTTTGAGCGTCCTGAAGACGAAGTCGTATACCGTATAAAAGGCGACGCTGGGAATATTTTACTAAAAAAAGCGCTAGAGCATTTTGCCAGTCGGGGTGCTCTTGATATAGAGAGTCTGGGCGAAAAAAACGTTGAAGCTCTTATCGACGCACAGCTTGTTTATGATTTGGCAGATATATATAGACTCAAAAAAGAAGATGTCTTGACGGTTGATAGGTTTGCCGAGATTTCGGCCAGTAAATTGGTGTCAGCGATAGCCGAAAAGCGTAATCCGCCAATGGCAAAATTCGTCTATGCTCTAGGTATACGACATGTTGGTACGCAAACAGCTATAGACCTAGCTCACGCCTTTAAATCACTTGATACATTAGGCACAGCTACCTATAAACAGTTAATGTCAGTTGATGGTATAGGCGAAATCGTAGCAGACTCGATATTGATGTGGTTCGAGGACGATGATAACCAGAAGTTACTAGCAAAATTCCGCAACTTGAGTGTCTGGCCGGAGGACGACTCTGCTATTAATGGTAAGTTGACGAATAAAAGTTTTGTCGTTACGGGTACTTTGGAGTCGATGAGTCGTGACCAAGCTGCTGACAAGATTCGTGCACTTGGTGGCACATTTCAAAGCTCAGTCGGCAAGGGTACAACATATCTAGTTATGGGTACCAATGCTGGTAAATCCAAAGCCGAAAAAGCCCGAAAAGTTGGAACAGAAGTTATTGACGAGCCCGAACTGATTAAAATTTTAGAAACTTAGTCAGAATAAGCATAAGTGTTATATTGTGACTATGAAATATTCCAGTAATAAATTTTATTGTTTTTCGCCACCAGTAATGCTGGCAACTATTATTATCGAACTTAGCTTGGCGATTTATACATTAGTTCGCTACAAACTAAATCCAAAGAAAAGATTAGTTCTTGCAATTTTGCTGTTATTGGCCACGTTCCAGCTAGCGGAATATAGCGTCTGTGGACGGTTTAATCTTAATGCAGAAGCATGGTCGAGGGTCGGTTTTGTTGCTATTACGATGTTGCCACCTCTAGGTATACATTTGATAAAAGTAATAGCCGGCAAGAGTGCAAAGCTCTTGTTGCTCGTCGCCTATCTGTCTGCCTTGGTATGGATAGTGGCGTTTACTTTTAGCAGTAATGTATTTGCAGGCCAGGTGTGCGCAGGTAATTATGTGATATTTCGTCTAACCAGTACCGCAAATCTAGGTTATTTTATTTACTATTACTCCTGGTTGTTTATTAGTATATTTTTGGCTCTACATTGGTCGAGAAACACCAAAAAACAGACATCAAGGGCGTTAATGCTATTAGTCTTGGGGTATCTAGTATTTTTGGTGCCTACTACTGTAACAAACAGTTTATATCCTAATTCAGGCAGGGGTATACCTAGTATTATGTGTGGCTTTGCCGTTTTCTATGCGATTATCTTGGTATTCGGCGTTATGCCTTTGTCGCTTGACAAACGTAAAGCTTAAGCTTTAAATGAATAGTATCTCGTGCGCTCTGCGGCGCGTGAAATAAAAACAACCAAAACAAAAAAAACCACCCGCCGCGGGTGGGCGCGCACGAATTATAAAAACCCTATCAAGTATAGGGTTTTTATAATGATGGAGGCACAGAGACAGCCCACTTCAATCCGAGCCCTAGCGCCAAGCTGAAGCTTGTCGCGGTCCAGGGCTCGAAGCTCAATAACTTGACCAAAATAAAAACCCATCCTTATGGGATGGGATCTTATTTTGGTGGAGCTACAGGGACTCGAACCCTGGACCTCTTCACTGCCAGCGAAGCGCTCTAGCCAACTGAGCTACAGCCCCAAAATAACGTTGAATTTGATTGTTAATATTATGGTGATTATACCAGTTGGCCAGAGCGCTTAAGCGCATCTTTTATTTTTGCAACAAGTTGCCCCAACTGAGCTTCGTCCCCAAAATAATCAAAATTAATTATACCATGATTTATAGATAGTAAGGCTGCATCAGAGTAGTTTAGCCTAGACGCAACTTAACAGTGCATTCTGATGTACTGTAGATTCTACTAGAAGTCATATATACTTAAGTGGCTAGTTGATCGCCAAATTTACTGCTAGCAATATATGGGGCGATGCATGGTTTACTCTGCAGAGCTCCACCACATCTTAGAACTACAGGATAATTAACAGACCTGGCTTACAAAAATATGAAAGATCAATTCAAAAAAATTATAGTCTCATTGCTTGGTAGGCAAGTTATTCGGCTTAGGGCTCGGAGTGATTTTACAGTAGTTGCTGTTGGCGGAAGCGTCGGCAAGACTGGCACAAAATATGCTATTGCTACACTGTTAAATCAGAAACTTAGAGTGCAATATCAGCAGGGTAATTACAATGACATAGTAACTGTTCCATTGGTGTTTTTTGGAATTACAGAGCCTAGTTTGTATAATCCGTTCGCTTGGCTTTTGGCGCTGATAAAGACAGAAATACTACTTCACAAAGATTATCCTTTTGACGTTGTTGTGCTCGAGCTCGGTACTGATGGTCCGGGCCAGATATCGCGATTTTCCGAATATTTGAACATTGATCTAGCTGTAGTCACTGCTATAGCCGACGAGCACATGGAGTATTTTGGCTCACTTGACGCAGTTGCTCTAGAAGAGCTGGAACTGATAAATATATCCAAAAGGACTATTATTAATAGCGATTTATGCGACAGTAAATATCTACCAAATGATAAATCCTTTGATACATATGGTTTTGCTAAGGCTGATTATCAACTAACAGATTTAGTAACCGAAAACCAAAAGTTTGATTTTACTATTATGAAAGGCGAAAGTAAGTTATTAGCATCTTCATATGAAGGTATCGCTAAGTCACAGCTATATTCATTGCTTGCTGCCACGGCAGTCGCAGATATTTTGAGCGTACCAGTTGAAGAGATTAGTTTGGGTATAAAAAAGATTACAGCTGTTAATGGGCGCATGAACCTTTTGAACGGAATAAGTAACTCCACCATTATTGACGATAGCTATAACTCAAGTCCTTTGGCTGTAAAGAGCGCTCTAGATGCTTTGTCGGCATTTAAAGGCGATTATAAGATTGCTATTTTGGGTAACATGAACGAATTAGGTAATCTGTCTGCAGCTGCACATATTGAAATTGGGGATTATTGTAATCCAAGATATATAGATTTATTGGCCACAATTGGTCCTGACGCAAACCAATACTTAGCTGCAGCTGCAGAAAAGAAGGGTTGTGTCGTGGAGCGATTTGACAGCCCATATAAAGCTGGCGAATGGGTTAAGCAGAGGATCAAAGATGGAACAATTGTATTGGTTAAGGGTTCACAAAATGGCGTTTTTGCCGAAGAATCAGTTAAACAATTATTGTCTGATAAGAACGACGTCAGCAAGCTAGTACGTCAGTCTAAGTACTGGCTTAAAATCAAGCAAAAACAGTTTACTCAAAGAGATAACGGGGTCAGGAAATGAAAGTTCTTGTACTTGGCGGAGGCGACTCACCAGAAAGAGACGTATCGCTCAGATCGGCCAAGTCAGTCGCTTTGGCATTGCGAGATGCAGGTCACGATGTGGTCGAAGCCGATCCAATAAATGGTGATGATATCTTTAATGGTATAGATCAATCGGTACTAGTTTTTCCTATTCTTCATGGAGCAGGTGGTGAGGACGGGATTATACAGAAAAAGTTAGAAGAAAGAGGGCTGCGTTATTTAGGATCAGACAGCACCGTTTCGAAAATTTGTTTTGACAAAAACGCCACCAGAGTAAAATTGAATGACTCCGGCATAAAGGTCGCAGAAGGCGGCAGCGTGACAAAATCTGATTATTGGACCAACGAACTAATCACTAGGCCTCATGTTTTAAAGGTGCAGCATGGTGGCTCAAGTATTGGCACCTATATTATCCGTGATCCTGGTCATATAAATAAAGAAGAGGTTGATGCAGTATTTGAACTTGATGACCACGCGATTATAGAAGAATTGGTTGTTGGGATTGAGATAACTGTACCAATTTTGGACGATAAAGCCCTGCCAGTTATTGAAATAGTGCCCCCGCAAAACGAAGATTTTAACTATGAAAATAAATATAACGGAAAGACTGGCGAGTTATGTCCGCCTCAATCAATAGATAGTGAAGTGCAGGCCAAGGCGCAAGAGCTAGCCGTTTTAGTGCACAAGAACCTCGGTTGCCGTGAACTATCGAGGATAGATATGATTGTGCGTCAAAATGGCGAAATAGTTGTATTAGAAGCGAATACGATGCCAGGCATGACGGATCAGAGTCTGTATCCTAAGGCCGCGCTTCAGTACGGGCTTACAATGCCTGATTTGATGAATATTTTTGTTGATCTAGTTGATCGCCACAAAATATAAGACCAGTAAAAGTAAACAGAGGTGTGGTTATAGCTAAAAGTCCTATATAATAATATTTAACTATGAAGAGATATAACCCAAAAGATATTGAAGTTAAGTGGCAAAAGTGGTGGGACGACAACAAGACCTACCAAGTAGATTTTGACAGCCCAAAAACTAAGTATGTCGGAATGGGTATGTTTAATTACCCAAGTGGCGCAGGTATTCATATTGGCCACGCTATGAGCTATACGGTAAGTGACGTTATGGCACGTTTTAAGCGCCAGCAAGGTTACGAAAGCTATAACCCGATTGGTTGGGACGCTTTTGGATTGCCAGCCGAAAATTATGCAATCAAGACTGGCGTGTCGCCTCAAGCCAATATGGCTACTATTATTCCGGGCTATCACAAGCAATATAAGGCTATGGGTTGGAGCAATGACTGGTCTAAAGAGATTTCTACTCACGAGCCAACGTACTACAAATGGACTCAATGGATATTCACGCAAATGTTTAAGCAGGGATTGGCTTATCAAGATGCGCGAATGCAGTGGTGGTGCGAAAAATGCCAAACAGTGTTGTCGAACGAGCAAGTTATTGACAGTAAATGTTGGAGGCATGATAGTGCTGATGATGTAGAGGTCGCTAAGCGTGAAGTTAAGCAATGGTTTTTCAAGATTACTGATTATGCCGATGAGTTGCTTGAGGCGATTGACGACTTAAACTGGACTGATACTGTTAAAACTGCACAGAAAAATTGGATTGGTAAAAGCAAAGGCGCGGAAGTGACTTTTGCAGTTGATGCTAGCGACGAAAAGCTCGTAGTATTTACTACTAGGCCGGACACATTATATGGTGCGACATTTATGGTGCTGGCGCCAGAGCATGATCTAGTCGACAAGTTAACGACTGAACCTCAAAAAGCAGAAGTAAGTAACTACGTTAAACAGGCTACTAAAAAATCAGAAGTAGAACGCCAGGCCAGTAAAGATAAAACCGGTGTATTTACTGGAGCTTATGCCACTAATCCTATTAACCAAGCCAAGATTCCAATTTGGATTGCTGACTATGTTTTGGTTGGTTATGGCACTGGTGCGATTATGGCTGTGCCAGCCCACGACGAGCGAGACAAGGAATTTGCAGTCAAGTACAGTCTGCCAATAATTAAAGTTGTCGATACGCCTGAAGACGATATTAGTGTCGAGGCTAAAATGATTAATTCTGACACCTTTAATGGCTTAATGTCGAGCGATGCCCGCGAAAAAATTGTTGCAGATCTGCAGGTGAATAATCTGGCAGAATCAAAAACTACCTTTAAAATTCGTGATTGGAGTGTGTCGCGTCAACGTTATTGGGGAGCGCCAATACCGATTATTAATTGTCAAAAATGTGACCAAGTTTTGGTACCGGACGACCAATTACCGGTCGTACTTCCGGAACTGGAAGACTTTCAGCCAAGTGGCGATGGTCGTAGCGCGCTAGCTAGAGCCAGTGAATGGCTTAAAGTTAAGTGTCCAAATTGTGGCGGCGATGCCGAGCGCGAGACCGATACGCTAGATACTTATATTTGTAGTAGTTGGTATATGCTGCGCTATCTTGATCCGCATAATAGTGAGGCAATATTCAACAGCCAGCAAGTAAATAAATGGCTACCGATTGATTTTTATAATGGCGCTGATCATGCCACTGCTCATATGATATATGCTCGTTTTATGACTAGATTCTTCCACAAGCTTGGTCTTATAGACAATCCTGAGCCATTCAAGAAGTTCTTGTTTAACGGTAAGGTCACCGCTGCTGACGGCCAGATGTTTAGCAAGAGTAAGGGTAATGGCGTTGATCCACTTGAGATTATAAATAGCGGATATGGAGCCGACGCCTTAAGGACATATTTGATGTTTGCTGCGCCACTAGAATTGTCTGCAAAATGGGATGCTCAGGGCGTGCCTGGTACTTACAGGTTCCTGAATAGAGTATGGAATATTGTTCAAGAATATCTAGAATTACAGCCAAGTTCAGAAACTAATAACGATGCTCCACTGCGCATTATTCATCCAGCTATTAAGAAAGTTACTTCTGACATTGAAGAGCAAAAATACAATACGGCAATCGCTGCTATGATGCAGGCCTGTAATAGTCTGTATGACCTGAAGGCAATGAGCGGTTTTGATGATACGACTAGTTGGCGACAAGCTTTGGAGAGTTTAGTGATGTTGGTTACTCCGTTTGCTCCACATATGTCTGAGCAGCTATGGCATGATCTTGGTCACGAGGATAGTGTAAATAAGGGCCACTGGCCTGTATGGGATGACAAGTTCTTGGCTTCCGACACAATGACGATAGCAGTGCAGGTTAATGGTAAATTACGAGCCGAAATAGAGGTTCCGTCAGACGCCGATCAATCTGCTGTATTGGCGGCCGCTAAAGCAAATCTAAAAGTCGCTGGCTATTTGACCAGCGACCCTATTAAAACAATTTATGTGCCCGGCAGACTACTTAGTTTAGTCGTCCGCGCGTAAAGGCGAACAAGCTGGCACGACAATAGGTGTACCTAAAGGAATTTCATCCATATTTTCACTTTGAATTGAGTCATTGTATTTGTCTACCCAGTCAATAAAGTCGTCTCGGTTCATACCGGGACATACCTTCGTCGACATATCCCACAGAGGTCTGTCTACTAATACAGTATTAAGACTAGCCGGTAAATCTGGCTTACCTTCACAGGCAGATACAGTAACCATAGAGCTCATTGCTATTAGTGGGAGGGCGGCCTTAGCAATTGCTCGTTTTAATGGTCCGGTCTTGCGATCATTCGTGTTCGGTTCAAATGTACCTGGAATAATTTCAATAGTGTTCATAAAAAGTATTATAACATAGTAGACTAACTTTAGCAATATATTTACGGTTGCGTAAAGGGGTGGTTAAGAGGTATAATATGTTCAAATAATATAAAATAACTAAAAGGACAGCTATTCATGGGTAAACCAAAGAAACGAACCAGCCCCCGCAGAACCGGTACACGCCGTAGTCACTTAGCTTTGAAGTTAGCCCGAGCGGTTAACGCCAAATCTCCAGTTAAGGCCTACACGACTCGTCGTGAATCTGGCAAAGCCGCAGTCAAATAAGACTGCAAAAATCTTCGTAGTAACAGTTTTAGTCAAGGAAAGTAGCCACTTAACATTATATGAGCGCAAATCGCCACCTCGGTCGCATCGTAGCCCTACAGACTCTATATGAGCAGGATTTTCGACGTGAATGTGGCGATGAGCTATTTGACCTAAAAGAAGTACTTGACCGCAATATAGGCCGTTACCACAAGACTATTGAAGACCCTGAGTTCATTGTTTCGTTGGTTAATGGCGTGGCGTCGCGTGCAGAGGAGTTAGATAGTGTTCTTCAACCTATAGCTCCAGAGTGGCCCATCGACCAAATTGCCCGCATGGATAGAGTTATATTACGCATGGGCCTTTATGAATTAACTCATCAAAAAGATGTTCCATCCAAGGTGGTTATAAACGAAGCTGTTGAATTAGCAAAATCATTTGGTGGCGACAATAGTTCAAAATTTGTTAATGGTGTGCTTGGTACAGTATTACGACAGCATCAGGCCGAGGAAATTACTTTACCTGCAAAGGCTAAAGTCAAGAAAGTGGTGGCAAAATAATTATGAAAAGACCATTACCAATTGGTGGAATCAAGAAGCTGGTGGGTAGACGACGCCCAGCTATCAGTGAAGTGTTGAGCGAACCGACAGCTGGCGGTGTAGTTTATCGTCGCAATACGACTACTAATGCCGTCGAAATATTATTGATCCAAGACGCCAAAAATCGTTGGACAATACCGAAGGGTCACATTGAAGAGGGTGAGTCAGCCAAAGAGACTGCCGCTCGAGAAATAGGCGAAGAAACAGGCCTAACTGACGTAACTGTCATGAACTGGCTCGGTAAGATTAACTTCCGCTATCGTCGTCAGCAGAGCCTAGTATTGATGACTACAGAGATATTCCTGGTGAAGGCCAATGGAGATACTGATGCTTTGAAGCCCGAAGATTGGATGAACGGCATTCAGTGGTTTCCGACTAGTGAGGCTTTGGACAAGATAGAATACGAAGATATTAGTAAGATTATTTTAATTGGTTTAACTAAGTTACGACAGGCGGGGCTGTAAATTATCCTATGCAAGATTTTTCGACTTATAAGCAGTTCGCAACAGATAAACTAGCAGTAGAATTTAACGATTTAGGCATTCTAGTGACAGCATTTACTCATCGTTCGTACGTAAACGAACACCGTAAGACTGTCCAGACTCATAACGAGCGTCTCGAGTTTTTGGGTGATGCCGTATTAGAGCTAGTCGTAACCGAGTATTTATATGGTAGTTTTGATGATCCAGAGGGTGTGCTTACAAACTGGCGCAGTGCACTTGTAAGAACAGAAAGTATTAGTGCAGCTGCTACTCGTCAAGAGTTAGAGCCGCTGCTTCGTCTAAGTCGTGGTGAGAAGCGTGGTACGGCTCGCGCTAGAGCTCAGATTCTAGCCAATTGTTACGAGGCTGTTATTGGTGCGTTGTATGTTGACCAAGGCTATGATGCTGCTAAGAAATTTATTGAGAATAGTTTGCTTACTACTTTTAGTGAAATTCTAAAGACTGGTTCGTGGATGGATCCAAAATCACATTTACAAGAGTTAGTTCAGAGCCATGAAGGTCATACTCCTATCTATAGAGTGATTAGCGAGGAAGGTCCTGACCATGACAAGGTTTTTACTGTTGGTGTATTAGTTGATGGCGAGATTAAGGGGCAGGGGCAGGGGCCTAGTAAGCAGGCTGGGCAGCAGAAGGCGGCGGAGTCGGCATTAGAGGCTTATAAACAGGTTTAGGGTAGTCGACACGCATCTTTGGCACATTTTCGGCGAACTATTATTTGATGGAATCGTTTTTCCTAGTTCCCTAAAAGGGGCTATTTAGCCACTTTTGATTCGGCAAAAGTGGCGCAAAACCGAGGGGCGGTGGCCACAACTCGATATAGCTTCCTAACAAGGAGCACAACACAGCCTGCGGAACTAGCTGCTTCGCAGCGTCAGACAGTCCTCGGCAGGAAGTGTTGTTGTGCTCTTGTAGGAATCTATCTCGGGTTGCACCCAGGCCCCACATAAGCCCATGGATGCCCGCTGGAGGCGGGCTATTGATTGGTATATAGTTAGAGCAAATCAAGGTCTGCTATGATTAAATCATGTCAGTAGATAAATCACGTAATTTTGAATTAGAAATAGATGAAAATCTAAAACTCCGTCAGTTAATTCCCGACGAAGCCAATTTAATATTTAGTATTGTGGATAGTGAAAGAGAGTATTTAGGTAAGTGGTTGCCGTGGGTCAAAACAACCCAAACACCAGAAGATTCTAAAGATTTTATTGAAAGTATTATAGAAAAGCGACAAGAAGGCTCAGAATTTGGTTTTGGAATAATCGTCAATGACCAGCCAAAAGGCCATATAAGCTTAATGCATGTTAGTGATGGCAAAGGGCCAGAAATCGGTTATTGGATATCAAGCCAGGAATCAGGCAAGGGCATAACTAGTAAAGCGGCTAAAACGGTCACCGAATTTGGTTTTAAGACATTAGGTCTAGATAAAATAACAATTCGAGCCGACCACAGAAATATAGCTAGCAACAAAGTCGCCGAAAAGTTGGGCTATATCCTGACGGGTCAAGAGTATGCGGGCACGGAAACTGCAATGAATGTTTGGGAAAAGACTAAACCTATATAAGACCATGGATGCCCGCTGGAGGCGGGCTATTTTGATGAGTGAGGATGGGGTTAGTTTTTGGAGCTGAGTGTACCTAGGACTATTATCCAGGCCAATAACGATTTAGCGATTAGGCTGAGCCAAACATAGGCGCGCTCGCCGTATGCATAGTCCTTCCATTTGCCGATCTTTTTGTACTGTAACCACATGTTGACAGCAAAAGTATTGAACAGTAAGAACGTTAACAAAAAGCCGAGCTTGGCGTACCACGGTATAGAATCGGCTATATTGCTAGTACTTGCCCAGAAGTATATGCCACCGATTATCCAAGGTACGATGCCAGCAATAATACCTATATTAAACGGGAACCATGATGTTTTCTTGGTTAGTTGATTGTAACGTTCCATTTCTAGACCCCAGATGTTCATAAGGAAATTAAGAGTAAAAACAAAAACTACGCTCGGCAACTCGTTTAATCCACCCATCATAAGTAGGACGGTAATCATCAGTGATGAACTGATGGAGTATTCCAGCCAGCGCATAGGGTTTATGCCTTTTTTGATATTGGCTTCATAGCGGCGATAGTACATTGGTGAGGCTACGAAAAGATGAAAAAAGGCTGCAACTAGCAGAAATAGTGGACCAACAACTGCTATAGGTATATCAACAAGTATCTTGGTCGCAAAAGTGAAGTCACCATCAGGAGCCACATCAAAAAAGCGAGTAATAATAGGTATCTTGAGCGAATAGTTCAAAATTATGAGCATTATCGTCGCCTGCAAAAGATGCACGGAACCCATAATAATATTAAATCGTCGAAGTTTTTTGGTCTGGTTGTTTTTAAATATCATATAAATAAATTATAGCATAAGCACAATGCCGTCAAACCCTTCCTGCCACTTTTGCCGAATCAAAAGTGGCATAATCACGATAAGCTTATCAGGAAAAGGCGCTTGTCATATTAAGCAGAAGTATTCTAGCCTTTTGCCCGTAATGAATGCTCTATTATTTCTAAATGAGCGATATTAACTTCTGCCCACATTGCGGTCACGACTTAGCGATGTATCAAAATAACGATTACTCTACTGCAGACAACACAGAGGATGAAAATCTTTTAATAGCTGTAAAATGCGTAATAGAGGCCAATAAAGCGTCGACATCACTGCTTCAAAGAAAGATGAGGATCGGTTACGGTATGGCAGCGCGTTTGATAGAGACGATGGAAGAACGGGGCTATATAGGGCCTGCTATTGACTCTAAACCACGAGATGTACTAATAGATAGTATTGATCGAATGTAATGGTATGAATATTTACCTAGATATTGACGGAGTGATAGTCGCGAATGATAATAACGCAGCTAATTATGCTGCGGAGTTTATTGAGTACGTATTAAATAAGTTCCCAGACACAACCTACTGGCTGACTACTCATTGTCAAGGTGACGCAAGTCAACCGATTAAGGACATTGGTCATTTGTTTGATGCCAAAACCATTGATTATATGAAGATGATTAAACCGACAACTTGGTTAGACTCACCAAATAAAACATCGGCTATAGATTTTAGCCAACCCTTTTTATGGTTTGACGACGACTGTTTTGACGGCGAGAGGCAAGAGTTAATCAAGAACAATGCACTAGATAATTGGATAGAAGTTGACTTAAGTAAAGATCCAGACCAACTGCTAAAATTCATAACCAGTTTTCCGATTGCTTCTGAAATGGCACAAGAAGGCTCATAAAAAATAGCCCGCCTCCAGCGGGCATCCATGGTCTTATGTGGGGCCTGGACGCGACCCGAAATAGATTCCTACAAAAAGACAACAAACTACTCCCCGAGGACTGTTTGAAGTCCGATAGGACAAGTTCCGGAGGGCGTGTTGTCCTTTTTGTTAGGAAGCTATATCGAGTTGTGGCCACTGCCCCTCGGTTTTGCGCCACTTTTGCCGAATCAAAAGTGGCATAAATAAACTCCGCATCTGCGGAGTAAAAATAACTATATATAAGAAAAAAACGTTAGAAAATATCATAGACTGTAAGAAACGTGGCATAATCCGCAAAAAGCGCAATTGCGAGCCAGCAAGCCAGCAGTTGACTTATCTGTTATTCCCCTGTAAAATATTCTTTATATATTCATAAAGTTAAGACCGGGAGTGATATTAATAAATGTTAGCAATTCGTATGCAACGCACAGGCCGAAAAGGACACGCTAGTTTCAGAGTTGTCGTTCAGGATTCTTCACAGACACCAACTAGTGGTAAGGTCGTTGTTCAAATTGGTAGCTATGATCCTCACACCAAGGCTGCAATTATTTCTAAAGACAAAGCTGAGTTCTATCTAGAGCACGGTGCACAGCCATCTGAAAGAGTAGCTTATCTTCTTAAAAAAGAAGGTGTTAAAATGCCTACTTGGGTAGAAAAAGCGACTAAAAAATCTGCTACTACTCGTCACCCTGAAAAACTACGCCGAAACCGACCACCAGAGCCAAAAGCTGAAGCTCCAGTCGAAGAAGAAACTGCCGACGTTGTCGAAGCAGTACCTGCCGAATAAACTACAACAATTCAACGTGCTTTTAGTCGACCAGCAAGAGATTTGGTCTGCTATAATAGTACGTATCACTACCGCTTAAAAGGAGATTACCAAACATGAGTAGCATTGACGAACAATTTGTCGAATTTATAGTAAAATCACTAGTCGGCAACCCCGACGCTGTTAAAATCGAGCGACGCATTGATGAAAAGGGCGTATTGCTAGAGTTGACTGTTGATCCAGAAGATTTGGGCCGTGTTATTGGCAAAAGAGGCGCTACAGCTCAGAGTCTACGAACTCTACTTCGTGCATTGGGTACCAAGAATGATGCAAGATACAATCTAAAGATCGTTGACAATGGCGAACCTCGTCCGCGACGCGAAGACGATCAGTCTAGCTACGGCGACTCAGTTCATCAAGATTCTGCTCCAGCTACACAATCAAGCGAAGTAAGCGAAACTAACTCCTGGAACACTCCTGTTGCTGACAACAAAGAAGACGACGACTTGTTTCCGTCTAAAACTGATGACAGTAGTTCATCTAGTCGTGCAGAACAAACTCGCAAAGAGCTTGAAGACCTAGACGACCTAGACCTGTAAATTACTTACTTGTTGGAAAAGTAGGTTCCAAGTAACCCGGACTATTCGGGGTTATTATATCTGGTGATAATTTGTGAATAAAGGCTGAACGAAAAATAATTCTAGAATCAGGCCATTCTGGGGTATTGTTTGGCCTGGCGGCGTGCAAGTCGTGATCTGGGTCAAAAACAGAGACAAAACCGTCTGGTGCTGTTACAAAGTTTGCTTCGATAAACTTTTTGTCTAATTCGCCGGTTCTCTCTCGTTCTAAAGATTCATCACGCGTAAACAGTGTGCTGGCGTTCTCTCCATTAGCTGTCAGGGCTAGGGTGACAAATGTCGCTTCACCAGGTCGTAGACTGTCTCTGTGTACGTCTGTTGAACGATTGCTACAGATAAGGCTTAGGTCACTGCGTTCATTTATCTTTAGAGTTCGTTCGGGGTTATGATCATTAAATTCGGGCATAAGTATTCGGCCTACCCATTTTGCAAAAATCTCACCACGATGCTTGATTTGGTTGGTACGGCCATATGAATCGAATTGATCAAAAGGACTAAAAAATTCTTCGCCTAACTCTTTCGCGTCTGCATAAAACATGGTATAATAATAACATTAATCTATGAAAATTCAAATCATCACACTATTTCCAGACATGTTCCCAGGTGTATTCAACGCAAGTATGCTGTGGAAGGCGCAAGACCGAAAGCTAGTAGAAATAAGCTATATTGACTTAAGGCAATTTGGTCATGGTCCTCGAAAGCAGGTTGATGATACGCCTTATGGCGGTGGTGACGGTATGTTACTAAAAGTCGACCCACTCGTAGAGGCGATTGAGCTAGCCAAGAAGAACGATCCGACGGCTGTAGTTATTCTTCCTACGCCGAGAGGCAAAACTTATAAGCAGTCTGACTCTAAGCGATTAGCAGCCGCTCAAAACGGCCTAATATTTGTCTGCGGACGCTACGAGGGATACGACGAGCGTGTAACTAATTGGGTGGATGAACAGTTTAGCATTGGTAATTATGTTTTGACTGGAGGCGAGCTGCCTACTATGGTTATCGCCGACAGTGTTATAAGGCTAATTCCAGGAGTTCTTGGTGGCGAAAATAGTGTTGAGTTTGAGTCCTTCCAGCAAGATGACAATAATATAGAATTTCCTCAGTACACGCGCCCAGAAGAATTCAGAGGATTAAAAGTACCGGATGTTTTGCTAAGCGGGCATCACGCCGAAATCGAAAAATGGCGCATACAAGAATCTTCTAAAATGAGCGAGAAATAACATGGTAAATAAAGAAATGCTAAGTTGGTCCGTGGAGGTTCCTGCCAGTGATTATGGGGACTATGATCCGTTTATTATTACACGAGCTCAGGCACGTGACTCTGTGGCTCGGGCAAAACAACAAACCATAGGTTCTACTTCTGACCTATATAAACTTGACGGCGATACTACTGAAGCTATGTGGCAAAGAGTTATGCAGTCGGCCATTATCATGACGCCGAGCACAAGAGAAGTAATTGCTAGTAATAATATTGTTATAGATAATGTGGTTCCATCTGGAGTTGCTCTAGGCGGACTTAGGCTTGTCGCGGAATCTGCCAATACCGCCACCGTAGAACCTGAAGCACCTAACATAAGATTAGTTATCCCGGCAATTGGCGGAGAGTACAGAAGACTCAAAAAAACTGTTGAAAGATACGTTGGTGTTACAAAAGACAATCCAGACGCTATAAGTGGAGGTGGATCGGATAGAATACAAGAATTAATCGAAACGCCAAAATTAATGGAAAATGTCGCAATAGAACTGGCCGCCTCACGTAGAATCCTTAAATACGGCTTACTGCCAGACGAGGCTTTGCCTGAAGGTATGCGAGAACATGGCTTTGAATCTTGGCGAAAAGTAGTAAATAACAACGTAAGCGCTGCAGATCGCAAGAAACAAAACAGTCAAACACTTAGAGGGCTATATGTCGAAAATGACCAGGCGATGAAAAATTTGCGCGGAAATGTTTGGCCAATAATATCTAGTCGAATAATTGGTATCGACCCAACAAAAGATGTGATGTTTAACGTCGTGCACGGCAGTGTAAGTAATGAATCTCCAGATAGTTATTTGATATCCTTTAGGAACAAATTGACCAGCGAAGTGTCTCCTGTTGAAGGAAAAGAAATGATAACTTCTATTTATAGCCCAAGAAGGACGATAAGACGAGTCAAGTAAATAATTAATCATCACTTACTGTTATAATTAGACAGTAAAGAAAGTGAGGGTAATTATGAAGTTTATTAAGCCAGTTTATGCACATTGTGATTTGCCTTGTGGGGTTTACGATCCTGCTCAAGCTCGAATCGAAGCAGAGTCTTGCCATATGATAATGACAAAATATGCAGATTTGCACAGCGAAGAAGACAAATGGCGAGCAGTATTTATCAAAGAAGAGCGTGCCGACATGGTCAAGAACCATCTATGGGTGTTGTGGACCGATTATTTTAAGCCTGAACATCTAGCTAAGTTTCCTGATTTGCACGATTTATTTTGGCGAGCTACAAAGCAAGCTGGCAGCGTCAAGAAGTCTGTCGACCCGGCCGAAGGTCAAAAGTTGCTAGACCTAATTGCTGAGATTACTGATATTTTTCAACAACCCAAAAAAGCTTAATTTTTAATGAATTTACCGCTAATGATACGACAAGTGCGTGGTGCTAGCATGGAGCCGTCACTTCCTGCTGGTAAGTATGTGTTTGCTATAAGGCGAGTTCGCCCAAAAAGTGGGCAAATAGTAATTGTGCTACACAATAACGTAGAGAAGATTAAGCGAATCAACGAAGTTGACGGCGCTCATGTGTTTTTGCTGGGAGACAATCCAGCAGAGAGTAATGACAGTCGGGATTTTGGACTTGTGCTATCTAATACAATTATCGCTACTGTAATTTGGCCTAGACGTAATCTGGCGAGTTCTCTGTAGTGCTTAATTGCTCTGTTTCTTTTAATTGAATTATTTTGGATTTTAAGGCAAAGATAAATTCGATTATATAAAATGCTGAAAAGGCAAAGATAACACCAATTATGACATCAAAAACATAATGCTCTCCTTGATAGACGACACCAAAGTACATAAGTATTGGATAGATGCTGGATAAAGCACCCCATTTCTTGCCAAAAAGTTTAAATATAATAACCGCGAACAAAGTGGCATATGCACAGTGGAGCGAAGGAACGGCAGCGACAGGATTGGGTGCGATTTTATTGTACAGTGAAGGGAAGTCGTTAACTCCAAGTGCTGCCCAAACATGGCTAGAGACTCTTGTTATTGGCTCAATAATCTTCTTGTCGCTCGCCATCCAAGGAGGTGCGGCCGGATATATAAAGTAAGTAACGAATCCTGCAAAAGACAGTACCACGTAGCTGTACATAAAACGCCAGTAGTAGCTATCTCGCATCTTCCATATAATTATCGCTAAGGCTAAAGGCATAACAAAGTGGAGCATGTAGTTTATATATAAGACAAAATCATACCACTGCACACTACCGTGCCATAACTGCCGTTGCAGTGCGGCGGTTGGTAGTGAGCCAAATAGTCGTTCGTCAAACTTTGCCATAAAAGTGTAGTTAACATGATTATTAATTGAGTGAGCAAGGCCGCGAAACGACTCATATACTATAAGCAAAGCAACAAAAGGCAGCAGTCTTTTGAGCAGTTCCTTGGCCTGGCTAAGTGACAATCCAGCAAAAGTTAAGAATACTAATAATTTATCTGGAGTAGGAAAGCTGGGTTTGTTAATAAATATCAAGACACAGGCTACTGTTCCAATTATTCCGACGATTCTTAAAGCTTTACGATAATTTAAGTTTTTCAATTTAACACCAAATTTAAGATTTTTCTAATGAATTTATGCGGTCATGATCAAGTCCGTAAAAGTGAGCTACCTCGTGCCATACCGTATGTCGAACACGTTCGCGTAGTTCGTCTATCGAGTTGCTGGCCATCTCTAACGGGTTTTTAAAAATAGTGATTTTGTCTGGCAGTACTAGGTTATAATTTGAGCCTCGGCGGGTTAGTGGAATACCTTCATATAGCCCAAATAGTGATTGGTCGTGGCGTAACTTTAGCTTGTAGATTTGTTCTGCCGAAGGGGTGTCTTCAGTCACAAACACTATATTATTAAGATGCTCGATGTATTTTGGTGAAATAGCGTCCATGCCGGCGCCCACCATTGCTGCAAATTCTTCCTCACTGACAGATATCATTACTATATAATAGCAAACTTGAGCCGGCTTTGTATTAGCCATAATGGTGCAAAATTAGTGTAATATAGTAGTAGGCATAAGGAGATATATGGCAGGAACTAGAGAATTTATAAAAATCAGCTCAATTGATCCAGTTGTCGACTATTTATCAGATGCGATATCTACTGCATTAGCCCAAGACAAGAAAGTTTTATGGCTTGTCCCTGGCGGATCTTCTATAAAGATCGCAGCAGAAGTTAGTAAGCGATTGGCGGGCTCGTCACTTAAAAATTTGTATGTTAGTTTGACGGACGAAAGATACGGAGACGTTGGACATGCTGACTCTAACTGGCTACAACTTGTGCAAGCCGGATTCAATCTACCTGAAGCAAATTTGCGTCCTGTGCTTATTGGCCAAGATTTTGACAAGACAGTAGAGGAATACGGCAAAGAAGTTGACAAGGATATGCAGGCTGCAGACTTTCGTATTGGGTTTTTTGGAATTGGTCCGGACGGTCATACGGCAGGTATTTTGCCAGGTAGTCCTGCTGTGAGCGATAAGGGGCTTACTAGCGGATATGATGCAGGAGTATTTAAGCGCATAACTATCACAGGTAACGCTATAGATAGGTTAGATGAGGCAGTAGTTTATGCAGTTGGTGAAGACAAGTGGCCAGTGATCGACCAACTAGATACCGACCTGTCAGTTAATCAACAGCCAGCCCAAATGCTCAAGGCCGTACCGAGACTTATAATATTTAATGACCACAAGTCTAGCCAGCTTTGATAAATTCAACTGGCGCGATTAGCTAAAAGTGTACATACTATATTAAGAGGGACAATTAAAAAGAAAAGCTTACAACTATGAACTCAAGACTAACAAATCCGACCATTCTTATCATAATAGGTATATCAGGTGATTTAGCTAGGCGTAAATTGTTGCCTGCAATCCGCAAGATACATGATGCTGCGGTATTACCAGAAAACTTCCGTATCATAGGCATTTCTAGAAGAGATATTAGCGTTGAAGATGTTTTGCCTATTGGAGGCGATCAAGAGTATCTACGCAGTAGCATAGAGATCAGGCAGATGGACCTAGGTAACGAAAATGATTATCGAGCATTAGGGGAATACCTAACAACCATTGAGCAGGAGTTTGGTGCTGAAACTCAACGAATATTTTATTTGTCAGTTCCGCCACTTGCATCACAGCCAGATATTGAGCTAATGGGATTGTCCGGTCTTTCAAAAGCGCCTCGCACAAAACTTTTGATCGAAAAGCCTTTTGGTACCGACCTGGAAACAGCTGAAGAGTTAGTAGAAAACATAAAGCTTCATTTTGCAGAAGACCAAGTGTATCGAATTGACCATTATTTAGCCAAGGAGATGACTCAGAACCTTGTAGTATTCCGCAGCAGCAATGCTTTGTTTAGGAACACCTGGAACAAGGATAATATAGAATCGATAGACATCACCGCTAGTCAGCACATTGGCATAGAAGGTAGGGCGGCATTTTATGAGCAAACAGGGGCACTGCGCGACATCGTGCAGAGCCATCTACTCCAGCTAGCTGCGCTGACGCTAATGGATTTACCGAATGGTGATGACTGGCAAGCAATTCCCGTTAGTCGCCTGCACGCACTCGAAAAGCTCAGTCTCAGCGGCTCAGCAAATGACACCGTCACCAGAGGTCAGTATAGAAGTTATCGCCAAGAAGTCGACAACGAAACTAGCAATGTGGAGACTTTTGTTTCACTTAAATTAGCATCGTCCGATCCAACGTGGCAAGGCGTGCCGATAACTTTAACTGCCGGCAAGGGACTGAACGACACCCTTACAGAAATCACTATTACTTATAAAAAAATTGGCACAGAAGAGCCTAATGTTCTGATTTTACGTATTCAGCCAAATGAGGGTGTTGAGTTATATCTATGGACCAAAGAACCCGGTTATGACCGTAAGTTGCGTCAAGTACCGCTTAGCTTCTCTTATAGCGAGCAATTTGAAGGATTGCCAGAGGCCTATGAACGCGTATTTGTTGATGCCATGAAGGGCGACCGAAGTTTGTTTACGAGCAGTGACGAGGTGCTAGCATCTTGGAAAATTCTAAAACCTGTGCAGGATAATTGGAAGTCAATAGGCGACCAAGGACTTATTATTTATGAGTCTGGAAGTAAGCCGGGCGACGTTGTTGGCACGATACCCGCTAAAGATTAAGACATTGTGGCTCTGGATAAGTAAAACAGAAAAGGCTATACTTAAGCGTAATGGATAAAATGGATGAACTCGACGAAATGATAAGTGCAAATGAGCCCGCTCCCGAGCAGGTCCATCAACCTTATTTCGAGACAAGTCAGCCTCAACCCACTGCATCTCGAATTAAACTGCCGTTTAAAGGAGTCAGGAGATCGGTTAGGCTATTGATTGCAGGGGCGATTATTACGATAATGTTCTTTATTCTGAATGTATTTATACCTAAACCAAAGGTTGTTAACGTCAAGGTATTGGCAGCCGATAAAGCAGCTATGGTTTTACTAATAGATAAGCAATGTCAGGATGGAGCTAAGATCTATGGTTTGACCTCAGGCGTTACGGGCTTTATCGTTTCAGACGAAATTGCATCTAGGGGTCTTGCGGCCAACTCAGCTGTAATTAATTTTAAGCAAATAGAGTCAGCTGGCGTGGCTACGATTAGTTGCGCTAACGGTCAATCACCATTAGATGTGTACTCTGATGCTTTATTTTTAAAGACTAATAATATATGGAAAATTGCTGGCACTAAGATTACTATCCCAGGAAGTGGGTTCCTGTGTTCCACGCTTTCTAACAATAAAGTACCCAAGGATTTTATTAGTACATGCTCGGACAAAGACGGTGCTGCTAGTCACGCCCGCTAAGCCTTATTGGTATTTTTATTTAATTTGATGTGTATTGTCTGTGCAGATAGGTGCCGTATGTTTTGTCGCCTCTACATAGTTTTACTGTTTTACATACAGCGCCGTCGTACTTAGAGTAGGTTAAGAAGGTAGAGAACTTACTGCCTAGTTCTGCGCCAGTTACATTCTCAGCCATCTCTCTTATAGGATATCCAATGTAGTGCTTGAGAGGTATCTTGAGAATGTTGGCATAGTGCTGGTTCATATAAGCTTCGTAGCTTCTATCTACAAATTTTGAAGTGTAAATGTGATCGCTGTGATCGGGTATTATTGTGCCATTATAATCACTCAAAGTATTTATAAATGATGGGTGATAAGTGGCCATTATCTCCAGCAAGGAATCAGTCAAATTTTGAGTGCTATAAGTTGAGTCGCCATACAAAGCTTTAATGCTTGGTATTGAATCATTATAAAGCTTCTCTATACTTTCATTATTTGTGATTTTAAATCCGCCTCCTCTCAAATTACCATCAGGTAAGTGCATGTAAAGTAAAAGTATTTTATCGTTCCCTACAGGATTAGATGCAGTTATATAATGCCCGTTATCAAGCTCTACAGTACGATCAACCCAGAAATTGTCTATTCCAGCCATTTTGGAATATGCGGCCTCTGAGCCTCTCTCTCTTCTTAGCCAATAGAAACTATTATTACCACCATCACCTGTTGTTAGGTATACAGTACGTACACACAATCCAGCAGTGATATATTTTTGGATATCAGGGTTCATAAATAATATATCATCATCTTGGTGAGCGACTATATTTAGAACGCTCGCTTTAGTACAAGAAGTATTGGTGAGATTTTTCATCTTTGTTGGTACGACAGCCAAAGTAGTTTGCTTACTTATATTATTAGCTATCGCTCTGTCGCGGTCTGAGTAGTCGTAGAACAATAAGAGTTCTTTTGGATTTTTGACGGTACCCGAAACTACAATGCTGCTGTTTGGTTCGCCGTATTTTGATATGACGGTGTTGATGCTACATCCAGGAAAGTCAGTTTGACCCTTTTCTACAGAAAGCAGGTATGCAAAACTGCTGGTTTTTAAGTCCATCTGCCATTCGCTACTTGTTAGTACGTTTTTATAGGTTGTACAGTCGCTAAGTGGCAGCACCCTTACTTTGCCTTTAGAGACTTGTTTGATCGGTAATACTCGCCAATAATCCCCTATCAATACGCTAACTGGCTGAGCATTAAGAATTTGTGATATGACTGAATTACGAAATGTGAATTCGTCGTTAGATGACGACTCTAGTCGATTGTAGTTGTAGATAGCAGGCATGCTTATAAAACTGAGCAATGCAATAGAATAGCCGGCTATAACTAACTTTTCTGAAGATATATTAAATTTGCGTAAATATGTGGTGCCGGCTATGAAAATTGTAAATAATGCGATGCTAAGATATCTCGCGTCGCCAGCGTAATAATGATTAGTCACTACGAATGCTCCTAATGCCGCAACAGTAGACCAGATCATTGCTACAGACAATGTATTGTTGATGTCGGCGCCAAAATCTCCATGCTTTCTTAGACTATTTTTGATAATCATAAACACCGCCACAATACCCACAATAAATAACGCGAAGTTTATTAATAATGCAGGTCCAGAGTATGAAAGTATATTTGCTAAAGCGTGTTTAGGAAATTGGCTTAAAATATTTGTGTCGTAGGCAAAGTTAGCTCCAAAGTTCACTAGAAGGCCACTAACTCCATATGCGATGCCGAGAATTAATTGATGTAGGCTTGACGCTAGATTGTACGTATTAGTTGATTGTGACGAAAAATTTACTACACCAATAGTACTAACTAATCCTAGTATTGAGTATGATCCTGCTGCTCCTGCTAATACCCCAAGCACCCATCTGGCTGATGTCGTTACTAGATTCCACCTTCGACTAAGCGCGTATACGAATAGCGCTATCAGTGCGCCGCCTAAAGATATATTAAAGAACAATGCGTCAGATGCTATGAGTACGCTCAGGCCAATTACTCCTACCAGGAAGAGCCTATGCTTGATTTTTGGAGAACGTAGCAGCGCCAAGATACTGGCTATATATAAGACATATTCTATATTTCTGGTAGTGGCCATGCCCATATTGACTGGCAATAAAGCTCCAGCATAGGGCTGAGCAGGTATTTGTAGAAGTACTGAAGCTAGAGCTAAAAAAATAGTTCCAATTACTAAAGGTCGCTTTTCGATTTTGTAGAGTATTTTGCAAAAAAACAAAACGGTTGCTAGGGCCAGTATGATTGTTGCGACCTGATAACTTCTGGCTGTGTCGCCAAAAAGATGAATTACATAAAATACTGGCCATTTCAAAAACTGAGAATGTTGTCCAGGTAGTGTTGAGTTTCCGAAGCTCGTAGAAGATTCGTATAGGTATGGGTTTACTAATTGGTCGGCGTTGTTGCTATGCACTCTTGCGCTAAGGCCTGCCCAAATGACTGTGCTTATTATAAGAAATATGACCGACCCTATAAGATAATTTCTCTGATATTTTTTGTCGTTAACCATCTTCTCAAAGATGTTTACACGTGATTGCTTGTGATTATTGATGATAGTACGTTTGTTGTTTTTGTTAGGTTTACTCATAGATTCAATCATTACAGTATGACTTAAAATTGCGTTTCTTAAAAGAGGTTATTCGATAGGTGGAAAGTTGTTATCGCCAAAAATACGGGTTTTGTATAGATAAAAGTTCCAAATAGTAGTCGCACCAAGCGCGATGGTTCTACTTATTGGTGCCGGCACTCTATCGCCTAATGTTTTTGCTAACATAATAGTGAAGTAGAAATTGAATAGTACTAAAGCTGATGCATAAAAGACTTGCTTAAAAAGTACTTTTTTGTGCATACGTTTGTCTCTGAATGTTAATAGTTTCTGTGCCCAGAATGACACCACAAAACCTGTCCAATAACTTATGCCAACCGCTAATATAGTGTTTGCTCCGAATTTTTGGGCAATTACTATAATTATTAGCTCCAGTAAATATATTGACACCCCTACTACTAAATAGCGACCAGTGTTTGTCTTAAGGAATTTGCTATATTTACTGCGCATTAATTTTTGCCAGAATGAATCGACTTACTCCTGTCGATAACATATAAAGGTCTTCGTTTGCTAAGTGTGTGAATATGTGAGACGTAAAGCGATAGTAGCCCGAGCGACAACAGAACTATCCCTACGAGAAAAACAATTAAAATGCCAAGCATGGCATTACCTGTAAATTTCCAGCTTAGAGGGTCGTTCATTATTAGTTGTTCAATTATGACTGCCAACCCTAGAAGTAAGGAGCAGGAAGTTATAAATATTCCTACCCAGCCAAACATATAAAGAGGGCGTGGTGATGAAGATATGAAGCTATCCGTAGCGAGTTTAAATAGCATATTTCTAGTATATGATGGGCTACCTCCGTCTCTATCGTTGGCGTTAAACTCAATATATTCACGGTCAAAACCTAGCCAGTCAATAAGACTGCGAGTTACCCGGTTATTTTCTGGAAGTTCTAGGAATGCCGATTGAACGCTTCGGTCAATTAGACGAAAGTCGCTCGAGCCAATGTTTACGGCTTGGCCTGTTATGGCTTTAAAAAGCTTGTTGAATATCTTGGGTCCACTGTTCTTTAGTAGGCCTTTTCCGCTAGGATTGACTCGTATGCCTATTACAACTTGGGCACCAGACTGCCATTTGGCTATAAACTCTGGTATTAGATCTACTGGGTGTTGACTGTCAGCGTCCATTGTTATTATTGCGTCACCTTTAGCTTCTGCGATTCCGGCAGTTAGTGCTGCCTCTTTGCCAAAGTTGCGAGATAGTCGGACGTAGTTAATGTTGCTGTAATCTTTCTGAAGGGATTTTATAATTTTGGGGGTGTCGTCGACGCTGCCATCATCGCAATAGATTATTTCAAAAGTCAGATTAGTATTTTTAAGAACATCGTAAAGTTTTATATGAAAAGCTGGTAGAGCCTCGGCTTCGTTGTAGGCCGGTATGACCATTGAAATATTGGGACTATTAGAATTTTTCATGTATTGGCTAGATTATACCAAATATCAAGCCTTGCTGTCGCATCTAGTTGTGTGATTGGTTTATTGCAGTTCTTTGCTGGCTATATATACAATCGAAAAACTATAAGAATAATATGGTATTTCATGGGATTAGTGGTGTATTATGGTTATGGTAGGAGGGGACAATTTGTGAGGGTTACTGTTTTCGGTGAAACCAATCGCGCTAAACACTTTATATTAAATAGAGCTCTTTCTGCAGGTTATTCTGTTAATGTGATCGAAAATGGCAAAAAAAAACATCCCAAGCGAAAGAATCTCAAGGTATTTAGTGGCAGGCCTCAAGACGTAAAAAGCATTAATCGAGCAACCAAAAACACTGACGCGGTATTATGTTTATTGCAAGACGCTCTGAGCGATAAATCTGAAGCTTTTATCTATAATCTTGTTTCTGTAATGGAGAGCAAGTCTATTCGCAGGCTAGTAATTTATTCTTGCACTCAAGAGCAAAATGCTGGTGCAAGTATGGAGACCAGTAGGCTGGTTGCATTATTCAAATTTAAGAAATCCCCAAGCCATAGCGACATAAAAGAGATTCTTAAAAAATCAAATATAGACTGGACAATCGTTGGGCACCCTCCAGTTACAAGAACACTCAGCAGCGATATTACTAAAAGCCAGGAATACCCTGAAAGCTTCGGAGCGGATTTAGCTAAACGATTAGTCTCTCAGATAACAGACTCATCATCAATTCGTGAAACACTACTACTCTCGGCGTAAAGACTAATTAACTGTGTAGTTAGAGGCGCTTAGCTCATTTTGAGTTTGATTCCATCTTAGACGTTCTAGAATCATATTATATGTTCGTTGGTTTGATGGCTTGGTTGTTTTGTTGGATGTTTGGACGCCTATTACACTAAATTTAAACTTGAAGGGTAATAGCCCAAGATTGCTTGTTTTAATTTGATCAAAACAATCATCGTGAAAGGAAGCACATCTTTCTCCCAAGCTAACCCATGACTGTAGCATAGTTTCTGTTTCCGGGCTTTGATCAATACTCATTGTTAAGCTTATAGCTGCTGAACGAGTTACTTCCTCGCTGAACTGCTGGTCAAATATAAAGTTACCCATAGAGTAGGCGATTAATTTTCCTTTATACACTTCTGTTGGCTGCACCCAATGTGGATGATTGCCGAGCACTATATCTGCACCATAATCTATCATCTTATGGTACAGAGCCTGTCTCTCTGCGTCTACAACAGAACTGTATTCAACACCCATATGAGGCATGACAATAACTGGCATATATTTTGCATATAATTTGATAGGCTCTAGGTCCTTGTCTTTTATTTTGTAATTCACGCCAGCAAAACCACACATTGCTACTGGGATTTTTACTTCCTTCTGTGTGTCATCCAGGCGCACCCTAGCAGGAATCGCTATGACCTCGCAAGCATCGGTGCTTATACTCGGATCAAAATGTCCAAAATATTGAATTGCGTAATCGTCCAGTGCTTTTCTAGTTGCGAGTAGTCCTTCTTCGTCTTTGTAGTTATTGGTGTGGTTGTTAGCGAGCGAGAACACATTGAACCATTTAGATGCCTCTGAAAGATACGATACAGGGCAGTTAAATATCAATTTCTCTTTCTCATCTTTAATTGATGCTTGCACTCCTGGAACTGAAGGACATTCAAGGTTAGCTACCCACGCATCGTAGCTGTCTTTTTTGAACTCGCCTAAATGTCTAAAGGGGTAGGCTTCTTTTAATGAGGTTTCTTGCGCCCACTTGTTTAGATTCCGTCCCCAGTAAACGTCGCCCGCAAATAGAACTCTACTTTCTAGAATTGTTGATTCCGGAAGTTTGGTCGAGTAGTCCTCCATCCGAATGGCATGACTACGTAGAGAAATGTTTACAGCAAGTCCAAGGCCAATCATGGCCAGCACCACCATACAGAGTATATTTTTGCGTTCATCTTCTGTATATCGTTTATTGTAGCGTGCTCTACTTTTCTTTGCTTTGAACTTCAATAGAATAATTTTATTTCGCTTAATCTTATTAGCATTACGAATTACTTTACGAATTCGATTAATGCGAAACTTCAATACCTTTAATCTTCTCTTAATAAGTCTTCGAGATTTTTTCGTAAGAAGTGCCATATTAATTACTTTCCTTTTCAGGATGCCCAAAACCTAGAAATCCGTAATTCTGTACAAATGAAAAATTCCGGTATTTCACTCCACCATTCAAATTGCCGCCAATCATACCGGCTCTTCCGATTTCATCGCCAACGTCTACGACAATATCTACGTGCCCAAGATTATCTTCATAATCGCCGCGCCAGAATATAACAAAATCACCAATTTCTGGCTGAAGTCCTTTCTGTGTTATCTCTGCGCTGTCGTGCCACGTACCATGTTCCTTTAGATATTCTGTGAACTTACGAGAATTTGTTATTCGCCAATTTTGAGTTAAATTATCTGCTACTGGCGATCCTGCCTTCATAGTAACCCAGCTCGCAAACATGGTGCACCATTGTGAATGATAACCCTGCGTGTACATGTCGACCTGGGGTCCGCTATTAGATCCCATAGGAGATTCAAGGACGTTTTTTCTGAACTCCTGCATAGCAATATCAGCCCGTTTTATGCCATAAAATTCTTTTGGTTTTACTTCAGCCTTGGCTGTCTCTAATAATTGTTTTTGGATTTTTATTTCTGGCTGCGCTGCGACGTCAAAAAATAGGTCCTTGTAGCCAAAGTATGTATAGAACGTAACTGTAAACAAGACTAATCCAATTCGCACAAAGACTCTTTTATTAATGAAATTAAATTTAATGCGCATGATTTTTCTCTAAGAATTTTAATAGCGCTTGAGATTGCTTGGTGTGGATATTAACAGACCCTAATAGCAAAAACTCGTCCTCTACAATAGCTTTTGATATAACTTTAAGAAGCTTTGTTCCTGCTAGTTCTGAGTGCATGCTCTCGTTCCCCATACTTACAACCACGACATTCTTGTTTTTACGTTTGCGAGTTAATTTTGCAACTTCCTTAATGACATTTTTTTCATAATCACCGAATGCGAAGATATAGTCAGCGCCAATTGATTTGACTGCAATATTCGCAAATTGTGATACTCGATCAGGTCTATCGTGCCTATTGTTTAGAATTACGGCTCTGATAGTCTTGTCGCCTACTTTAGTGCGCAAGGCTTTAGACGTCATTATGAAACTTTCTGAATCGTTAATAGCAAAAAGATTTGCCCAATGTATAGTCTTTTTGTGTTTAATTATTTTCTTTAGCGCAAAGGCACCAGGATCAGGTTGTGCTTTATGCATGCCATTTAGAGCCGTGCTTCGCTTTATGCCAGTTAGTTGCGCTACTTTTATTGCTATAGCGACATTCGACTTATACTCAAAGTGATCAAACATAGACATTTGTTTATCGCCAATTCTCATACTCCCTACGGCATGAAATTTTGTATTACGTCTCTTGCACTCTTTACGAAGAATCGTAAGAAGTTTAGGGTTTGTTTCCGCTGTAATTAAATGGCCATTTTTGGGTATAGTTGCACATAGACTTCTGGCAATTTCCGGCAAGGTTTGCCCAAGCATATCCATATGATCTTCTCTAATATTCGTAATGACACCAATAGTTGAGTGCATGATTTTTTCTTCAAGATACTTCTGGTATATCGGGTTAATTGCCATGCATTCAAAAACAATAGCTCTGTATCCTTGGCCTTTGTACATGTCTATAATTTGTTTTTGTTCTGCAATATCTGCTTCTGTTCTCGGTATTTCCATATCTTTGCGATGTCCTATTACTAGGCGGGCAGCTGAGCCAGTAGTTTTACCAAGAGTATTGATTCCACCCTCTCTTAGCGAGGCTGCAATTAATCGGGTAACCGTAGACTTACCGCGAATGCCGTTAACGTGAATTCGATGTTCAAACTCTTTTAAAACTAAGTGCGAATGCTTACGCTCTATTAGAACGCTGTTCGTAATATATATTGCAAATAATATGGCAATTACAATCGGAATATACATGACTACACCGCCAATCTTGCTATGTATGCTAATAGAAGGGAAGGAAACACGCCTTTAATCAGAGATTCACGGACAGGCTGCAAACAAAGCTCGTTCGTTAATACGGCGACAGCAATAATGGCAATAGTCGGTGATGGATGATATTTATTCATGTGTACAGCTAGAGCGGTATAATCTAGTATAGAAATCGTCAGATAGCCCATAACTAGACTGGCTACAAACCTTTCCAGCCCAATAATCAGCGTGTATTTTTGGATAAGTTTCATAGCCCAGAAACTAATTACTACGGCTATGGATATGCACATCGCTTGCAGTGGCGCGATAAATATTAGAAGAGCAAGAAATGGACCGATCACATATCCACCACCACGAATACCGAAGCGATAATAGATCAAGGCTGCAGTAATTAAACTTATAGGTATCACAATAAATGGAGCAGTCAATGTTAGCGGTGTGTATTGAGCCAATTGAACGTTTAATGAGGTGAGGTCATGTTTTGGAATCACAGACGCCAATATCACACCTGCCGACCCAGTTAGCGCAGTAACAAGTAATGTTGAAGTAATAATTCGCGACTTGCCATATTTATGAGCGCTAATAGTAATAAGTCCTGGTATGACAAGACTAACGATTGAAGATTCTATATAAGCATTTCCGTAAGTTCTAAAAACGTACATCGTGATAAGTCCAAGAAGTGTAGATATGGACATGCAGATAATGGTAATCCAACGACTACTAAGTGCGTGCTTGGACACAAATATGCGATAAATAGTCCAGCATATAACAGTAGAAATAAGTAAAACAATAAAGGATTTAAAGCTGACGAATAACGTTCCTGCCAAGATTCCAGGTACGATAATACCGCCTGGTGTTACCCCATACTTTTTTTTATAAAGTATTGAGATAATTGCTCCCAGTAGAAATAGAATGCGAATAAGTTCGATCGAACTGTCTAATATCTCCACGATACCTTGCCCACAATAAGTTAACAGGGGTAGTATAACATATAAGTTGACTTTTTGTCAATGCTGTAGCGTTATATTTTCAATAATGTAAGATAGATTATGCTTACCAAGATCTGTCACTAGTTTGTCTTTTATAGAAAATTGTAAGCAGATCATTTAGATCGTGCTTGTGCCTTTAAATTTTTCACTATATATTTAATATGTATAGATAATCATACGATTAAAAAAGATAGGATTCGCATTATGTCCAAAAAAGCAGATAGAAGAACACTAGATGTCACTTTCACTTTATTAGGTCTTGCAGTCACCGTAATATTATTTGTTGCTGGCTGTATAGGGATGTATGCCTATAATTTTGCAACTTCTACAGTTAGAAGTGAATTGGTTCAGCAGAAAATCTTTTTTCCACCAGCAGGTAGTCCAGGCTTAAGTGCTAGTGAGTTTCCTGATCTTCAGAAATATGGTGGCCAGCAGGTAGACGATGGCATTAAAGCGAAGGCTTATGCAAACGGATTCATCGGAAGGCATCTAGATAAAGTCGCTAATGGAAAAACATATTCAGAAGTAAGCGCCGAGTCAAAACTTGATCCAACCAACGCAAAACTAACGGCACAAAAAGCAACTCTATTCCAGGGCGAAACATTACGAGGAATTTTACTTGGTGATGGCTATGCCTATTGGACATTTGGTTTGATCGCTTATTATGCATCCATACTCGCACTTACCGGTTCGGCTGTAATGTTATTGCTAGTAATCCTAGGCTACCGACACATTCGTCATAATAAGAATTAAAAACGAAAAAATTATTTTATTAGGCGTGACGCTAGTTATTGTATTGGCTGGAGCGTATTTTGTGGTTAATCGTAGTTCAAGTACACAAACCTACACTAGTCCATCAAGTGCTGTCATTACAACAAGCTCAACAACTTGCACTTCTCAAATTATTATGATGCCGCCAATGAACCGCCAATAAAAATAGCCGACAAATGTCGACTATAGTTATTTGCTAAACGTTGAGCTTTTAGTAAGCTTTTGTTGCGCCTTCTTCTAATGCTTTTTCGGCATTAACTTTAGACATCATCGCACAAACGGTAGTTCCACACGTTGCGTGCTTTCCCTTGGCCATGTAGCCGCCCTTTGATGTTTGATGAATCTCTGGTGCTGACAATTCAACGCCCTTTTCTTTGCACTTAACGCAGTATCCTGTAACCATTTCTATGTACTCCTTATATTATTGCTTTATCAGTAGGCATTATAGCCCTAATCAGTATTTTCTCTAAGTAAAAGTAAAAATTACAAAGGTATTATATTCGGTAAAATATTGAAGCCTAGTCCGTAGAAATATCAAAATTGTTTTATATAATTGTAAATGCGCAATCATAATAAGATTTCAGCCGCATGATTTTACGCACATCCCGTATTTAGTACTCGAACTACTTCTACTCTTGCCTCATAGAATAGGCTTAAGAGTGTCGTAGGGTGTAATATTAGTACATGGCAATTGAAACACCGAAGTATAAAGTTTTAGAAAAAAATGGGCATATTGAGCTAAGAAAATATGACGGCTATATAACAGCAAATGTAGAAATTAAAGCCGATAGCTATAAATCTGCCGGCAGTATGGCATTTAGAGTTTTGGCCGATTATATATTTGGGAATAATACGAAAAATACAAAGATAGCTATGACTGCTCCTGTAATTAGCCAAAAACCTGCTACTTCAGAAAAGATAGCAATGACTGCTCCTGTAACTACGGCTAAACTTGACGATCAAAAGTACGTTATTTCATTTACAATGCCAGCAAGTTTTACGTTAAAGGATTTACCTAAGCCCAATAATGACAATGTAATTATTAAAAGTTTGCCTGCGCACGAAGTAGTTGCTATTGAATTTTCGGGGTACACATCAGAAGGTGATATTGAGAAGAAGTCCGCTGAACTCAGGGAGTGGGCTAATAAAAAACAAATTAAGCTAGCCAATCAGCCGTCTGTACTAAGATATGATCCACCATGGAAGCCAGGATTTATACGACGAAACGAAGTCTGTTTTAGTGTCGTCTAGATTAGTATGCCGCTGTGCTCGTGGATTATCTATTTAAATAAGTAATCCCAAGCTGCACGGTGGTCGCGAATGCGCCCCAAACAAGATAAGGGATATTTGCATAGCTGACCCATCTGAGTTCGGGAGCTTTTAGCCAAACTGCTAAGAGTGCCCATATAAGTGTGGCTACTATGAGTAATATATCTATAGACGCAAGTAAATTATTCGCCAAACCGAATTGTATGTATGTAAAGGCAAAGTTGAAAATAAGATTAAGAGCAAAGGGCAAAGCAACCACCCTCGGAATTAGCTTTTTATATGCACTGTAAAAAACCACACTATAGGAAACTGCAATTATCACATACAAAAACGGCCATACGAGACCGATTACCCACGACGGTGGTGTCCATGACGGCTTAATGTACTGTGAGTATAGTGCTCTTCCATCCATTAGTTCCTGCGATTCTGTATAACATAATTATTAGTTTAATAACTTAATTGTATCAAAAAAAGACCAATTTGGTCTTTAAACTCAAGCATTTTGGCTGGGGATGAGGGATTCGAACCCCCGATCGTGGAACCAGAATCCACTGCCTTACCACTTGGCCAATCCCCAATAGCAAACGTAGCGTGGTTATTATAACAATTCGTATCTGTTTAGGCTAGTTGTTATGTGTAGATCGTCGACAAAGTAGTATACTTAAAATAATGAAATTAGCTCACGTTCATCACAGGGTAAAATTAGAGCCGGTTTGGCACGTCCAGTTTGCCGTATTCATGGCCATAGTTCTGCAGGTCGTTTTAAGTAATAGTCTTACGTTCGGCCCCAAGTACTTAATTGCTATTATCGAGTTTATTCTGCTTGCTGCGTTAATTGTTATGCCTCGCGACGGTAACTTGTCCTGGAGAATTAAAAGAAGTGCAGCCCTAATTTTAATAGGCGTTATATCTTTAGCTAACATAATCTCACTATTCCTTGTGACTCATTCTCTACTCATAACAAACACTGTTACGGGTAGGCAGTTAATCGGCTCGGGTGTGGCGATATTTCTGACAAATATTATTGTTTTTGGACTTTGGTATTGGGAGCTTGATAGTAACGGGATTCAAGGACAGTCTACGAAAGTTCGCCCAGTAGATTTCTTGTTCCCACAAATGACGCCAGGTGAGCACGTAGTTGAGCGTGGACTTTGGGTCCCAACATTTTTTGATTATCTATATATATCAATAACTAATGCCACAGCTTTTAGCCCAACCGATAGCCAGCCTTTGTCGCATAGAGCAAAATTATTGATGGCCTCACAGTCTCTAATATCTTTGATTACCGTTGCACTAGTTGCCGCTAGAGCTGTATCTATATTGTCTTAGTTTTTAAAGTAAATCTTCTGGTGTGCTAAACTATAAGAGCTTTAACAATTTAAAAATATAAAGAGTGTAGCGAGGGTTCTAGCCCAATGACCTACCGGCAACCTACTAATTAATAGCAAGGTGCTCCATCTAGTCCGTAGTTATTATGGAAACGATATTTTGCCAAAACATATCCTTTCCATATATTCACGGGGAAGGATATTTTATTTCAAACTCTACAAAAACAACACTATTTACTAGTGAATCAGTTGCCGCAGGGCATCCAGACAAAATCTGTGACGCCATAAGTGATGCAATTCTTGACGCAGCCTTAGCGCAAGATCCAAAAACGAGAGCCGGTATTGAGGCGGTTGCTGGCGCAAATCAGATCAGCCTATTTGGTGAAATTACCACTACCGCCAAACTAGACTATGAGGCGATTGTTCGAGAAGTTATTAAATCTCAAGGTTACATTGAGCCAAAGTGGGGCTTTTCTGAAGAGTCAAAGTTCACAAGTTATTTACATCAACAATCGCCAGAGATATCGCAGGGCGTTGACCAAGATGGGGCTGGCGATCAAGGAATGATGTTTGGTTATGCCTGTAACGAAACCCCAGAACTTATGCCGATGCCGATTACTTTGGCACATGCTTTAGCGCGTAGAATCGACGAAGTCCGTCAGAAAAAAATACTCGATTATATCCGACCCGACGGCAAGGCGCAGGTTACTGTCGTCTACGAAGATGGCATACCTACTGCTATAGCTAACGCCGTTATTGCAGTAGCACATTCCGAGCAAGTTAGCGCCGATCAAGTTCGTGCTGGAGTTATTGCTGAGATTATTACCCCAGTTTTAGCTAAATATGGCTTCACAGTGAGCGACGAAAATATAACTGTAAATGGCACAGGCTTATGGCATATACCAGGTCCAGAATCAGACGCAGGATTAACTGGTAGAAAAATTGTAGTAGATACATATGGTGGTTACGCTCGTGTTGGAGGAGGCGCCTTTAGCGGTAAAGATCCGAGCAAGGTGGACCGTTCTGGCGCTTATGCGGCACGATATATTGCTAAAAATATTGTTGCTGCCGGTCTAGCGGATAAATGTGAGGTTGGTCTGGCATATGTAATTGGTAAGCCGAATCCTTTAATGCAAACAATTGAAACATTTGGAACTAGTAAAGTTTCTGACAAAGAACTTTACGACTTCAAAGATAAATTGATAGATACTTCGGTACGAGGAATAGTCGAAAAATTGCAGCTACTTAGGCCGATTTATTCTGCGACAAGCGCATATGGACATTTTGGTAAGCCAGAATTGCCGTGGGAGCAGGGGTAGTTAAATTTTAAGTATTTGGCCGGACTATGTCGGAGGCTAATCGAAGCATGCCAGCTGTCGCTACGCCATGAGTCAGAATGCTCATATGGCCCAGATTGGGTCCAGATATCCTTTCGATTCCGTCGTTAGCATCTTCTGATTCTTGGCTCCAAGGGACAAACAGGACTCTTCGTGCTCCGGCGTAGTCGGGTAGGGCGCTAGAGGAGGTAACGAACTTGCTAGAAGTTGCAGTCATGGTGAGTTTTGGATGATTATCGGACTTTTGCGCTTCTTCTGCTAATCTGGCGGTCTCGTCGCTAAATTCCTCGCTGTTTATCAGTCGTCTCATCAGTAGTTCCGTCATTCCACCGATCGGTCCAGAGAACTTCCCACGGTGAGGTGAGTCGACTGTTATACCCCCAGCAATTCTTGAATCTTCAGTGTTCTGACATAATCTCGCTACAGATAGCCCGCCAAGCGAGTGACCAACTAGTACGGCTTGGACGCTGTCTGGATATTTGTCTAGTTTGCGTTCTACTAGATCAGAAATATTTTTGTGAGTTTTTTCTATGGGCTGTATTCCAAGCCTAGGAAGTACGAGTGGTTCTTCGAAATCCCAACTCCCCTCACTCTTGAATGTCTTGCTTAGTTCGTTGAAATGGACGGTTGCAGTAGAGACGACATTTGCCCAAGGTAAGTGCGGCGTCTGGAGCTTCATGTTAATGGCTCCGGCTATCGGTATAACAACTTTATCATGAGATTGGCCTAGCTTTTCAGCGGACATTTTGGTCTCTTGCTTAGTTGAATATATTTATACGCCTAAATTTTTAATAAAGCTAGTGATTAAAATAGAGGTGTATTTGTAAAATTAGAGAAATAGTATAAGGTTGGTCGTTATCAGATTATTCGGTTATAATGACATGGATGCTAAACGTTTATTTTAATACTACAAAAACCCCAAAGGTACGCAGTTATACGGTGCCACGAGCCGGCGCGTGGGTTAATATTGAGGCCCCAACAACAGTAGAGCTAGAATATATCGCCAAGAAATTAAAGCTTGATATAGACTTACTGAACGACGGAATTGACCCAAATGAATCGCCTCGTATTGAGAGGGACGTAAACAGTATTTATATTTATACGCGTTATTGCTTGCCTGAAAGCGAGAAGCAGACTACAAGCCCGCTGCTACTAATACTTACTCCAAATAACCTAGTGACCATAGCGCGAAGGCCATACAATGACCACAAACCAATAATTAAAAAGGCGGGGTCTACACAAAATCAGGCACAGCTGGCTCTCGAAATACTTACTCAAATTAACAATGGTTACAGTAAGAGAATTAATAATGTTAGTAAGCGAATTTGGCAGATTCGCAGCCAACTGGATAAGTCGCATATTGATAACAAGGATTTTATTTCCTTTATTGATCTTGAAGAAGATTTGAGTGACTTTTTGTTGGCGCTAGAGCCTATGAATACAAGTTTGAACACTCTATTATCAGCAAAATATTTCCGAGCCTACGAAGAAGACAGGGATGATTTCGAAGATCTTGAACTGACCACCAAGGAGCTTATTGGCTTAGCAAATTCACGACTAAAAACAATTCAGAATATACGCGAAGCCTATAGTACTATTACGGCCAATAACTTAAATAAAGTTTTTAAGTTGATGACTAGTATCACCATTCTTATGAGTATTTTTACTATTATTACTGGTGTTTATAGTATGAATATCGCACTGCCACTTGCTCACGAAGGTTATGTGTTCTGGGTGTTGCTAGGATTCTCAGCGCTTATTATTGGTGTATTGGCGACAATCTTCCGCCGCAAAAAATGGCTTTAGTTATTTGTTAATAATTTGACCTTTTGCGACTAAATGCGATTGTCCAACCACGTCTTTTAGGCTCTCTGGACGCAACTTTTCGGCTTAGGAATGTTATCCATATAACTAGTATAGCGCGTATTGCCAAAGAAGTACTTGCTTAAAAATCCCGCTTATGCCATAATATAAGTAATAGTTTTACAAGCGCTAATCAAGATAAGGAGCGCCTTTTTTATGCAAGACCCAAACAAGATACGAAACATCGCAATTATTGCCCACGTTGACCATGGCAAAACAACATTAGTCGACGGACTATTAAAGCAGTCACAGACTTTCCGCGACAACCAAGCTGAAATGTCACAAGACTTGATTATGGATAGTGGCGACCAAGAACGCGAACGCGGAATCACCATTACGGCAAAAGTTACAGCTGTTCAGCACGGTGACTACCGCATTAATATTATCGACACACCTGGTCACGCCGACTTTAGTGGTGAGGTTGAGCGTATTTTGAATATGGCCGATGGTTGTCTTCTAATCGTAGATGCCCAAGAAGGCCCAATGCCTCAGACTAAGTTTGTGTTATCAAAAGCACTAGCTCAAGGCTTGAAGCCAATTGTAATTATCAACAAAATCGACAAATTCGGTAGCCGTTTGGGTGAAGTAGAAGACGAACTAGCAGATTTGTTCCTAGAACTTGCCGTTCACGAAGATCAGTTACATTACCCAGTTTATTATGCAATTGGTCGTGCTGGTAAGGCTTGGCAGAATCCTCCAACAAACCCAGACGAAGACGCTAATCTTGATGTAATTTTCGACGCAATCATCAGCGACATTCCAGCTCCAGTAGTGGAAGCAGACAAGCCTTTCCAGATGCTTGTTACTGCATTGGCTTGGGATAACTTTAAGGGTAAATTTGCTGTTGGCCGAATATCTCGTGGTTCTATTAAAGCTGGTGAAGCTGTTACTCTTTGTCGCAAGGACGGAACATTATTAAAGTCAAAGGTTGACCTCGTATTCATGAGTCATGGTGTTAGTCGTTTTGAAGTTCCTGGTGGTGTTGCTGGTGATATTGTCCAGTTGACAGGTATTGGTGAGGCTCAAATCGGTGAAACTCTAGCTGATGCTGTTAATCCTGAGGCTTTGCCGGTACTAGAGGTAGAAGCTCCAACCCTAAAAATCTATCTAGGTCCAAACACTAGTCCTTTTAAGGGCACAGAAGGTGAATTTACGACTAGTCGTCAGATTGGTGATCGCTTAAAGAAAGAACTTGAGATTAATGTTGGTCTACGTGTAGAAGAAGAGTCAATCGGCTTCTTGGTTTCTGGACGTGGCGAACTTCACCTTAGCGTACTTATAGAAACTATGCGACGTGAAGGTTTTGAATTCGAAGTTGGTCGTCCACAAGTTGTTACCCACGAAGAAAAAGGTAAGACAATGGAGCCACTTGAAGAAGTTATCATCGAAATCCCTGCAGAGCATGTTGGTGCTGTCCAAATGGAACTTGGAACAAGACGAGCAGCATTGAAAGAGCAATTTACTAGCAATAAAGGTGTGACCAAGCTAGTTTACGAAATGCCTACCCGCACACTACTAGGTATGCGAAATATTCTTTTGACTAACACTAAGGGCACTATAATCATGAACACTTTGCCGCTTGGTTTCCAAGAGCTTGGGTCTAGTTTGCAACAGTTGCGAAACGGCGTCTTGATCGCTTTTGAAACAGGTGTTACTACTCCATACGCATTGCAGAACGTAGAAGAACGCGGTGTTTGTTTTATCGGGCCAGCAATTCGTGTTTATGCCGGTCAAATTATTGGACTTAACACTCGTGGTGAAGATATGGAAATTAACGTTTGTCGCGCTAAGCAACTTACGAACATGCGAAGTAAGTCTAGTGACGGAACTGTACAGTTGACCCCTCCAATTAACTTCAGTCTTGAAGAGTGCTTAGATTTCCTAGAAAAAGATGAACTACTAGAAGTTACACCTAAGTCTCTTCGTTTACGCAAACGCGAACTTGATCCTAACAAGCGAAAACGCGCTCCAAAGTAGATAGTAGATAATTGATACATTTGTCATTGATACATTGATGCATTAATTTTGCATTTGGGCATTTAACATTGCACATTTATTTGGGCATTTGGCCTCCGTAGCTTCAATGACAAATGTGAAATGATAAATTAATGAGTCAATGACAAATGCATCAATGGTCAATTGTCTTCACGCCCTTATTCATTATCCAATGACTTCCAAATATACCAGCAGGCAACTGACTCGTAAGGATGCCAATTATTGATATCAGAAATTCTTAATATGTCGCTTGCAGTTGGTTTGCCGGGTAAATTGTACAGTGTCTTAACACCGTTTTTGACTCCAAGGTCTCCAGTTGGAAGTACATCAAGTCTACCAATCGAAAATATCAAAAACATATGTGCAGTCCATTCGCCAATGCCTTTGACGGCAATTAATTCTTCAATAACCGATTCGTTGGGTAAGTTAATTAGATGATAAAGCTTTAGTCTGCCGTCAATTATATGCTCGGCGAGATCGCGTATATAATTAATTTTAGATGTACTTAGTCCAGCGCTTCGAATGTCTTCTGGTGACTTTTTTAGTATGTCTTCAGGCGTTGGAAAAACGTTGCTATCGCCAAAAAGATTTACGAATCTTGTTTGAATGGTGTAAGCCGCCTTTACGCTAAGTTGTTGTGAAATAATACTATTAACAAGTTCTTTGTAATAATTTTGATGTGGCTTAATATCGAATGGGCCGAATCGTTTTATAAGAAACGCTAGTACTGGATCGTTTTTTGACAGATGAGACATTGCCGCGCGAGTACTTTTAGAGATAATGGGCATAGTCAAATTGTATACCTAAACTGCAAATAAGTATCGTAGTGGCTTATTTGTACTAATATAATTAACTTGCAAACATCGCAGTAATCATTTAAAACTATTCTATTATGATCGAACTTCGACCGAAAAGATTTATGATGGACAAAGACAAAGATGTTGCAGAACGACTACGCGACGGCGACAATGACGATTTTTTTGCAAATATCAGACATGGCAACCAAGATATGCCGTGGGGCGGAACTATCGAAAAGGCTGGCGAATTATTTGTTGCAAAAGGCAATAGTCCTAGACTACCTAGAATCCGAGATGCTTTTAGTGCGGGGGTATCGGTAGCGGTTGAAAGTTTTTTTGAATCTGAAGTTCCTGTATCGTTAAGGCCAGCAGTACTTGATGTTTTTAGCGAGACTCCATTGCCACGCAAATTACGAAATGGTTCTTCTAGTGCGATATTGGATAATTTTATCGAACTTGCATATATCGGCTACAATCTTCATCCAGAACTAAATGAAGTCGCCATAAGAACCCGAGATTATTACATTCAAATAGACGAAGAAGCGAAATTGGGTCACCCCGCATTCTTGGGTATTGGTTTAGGTGCATATTTAATAGATGATGCTTACGAGAGCGCACTTGATAATAAGGTGAACGCTGTGATGAAGGCCGAAAATTGGCCAATTGACTTGATAGGCTAAACGTCGCGACGATCTAAAAACAAAAATAGTGTTGCTTATTAGTTGGTTTGAGCTTAAAAATAGGTATAAATGGAATCACATCTACCAGAAAAATTTAAGTTAGATAGTAACGGCAGAGTGTTGGATTATCTTAGGCATAAAGACCACAATAGCGGCCTAGATATGATGAGACAGCGCTACGCAGGGTTGCCATTAATGGCTCCGGCGGTTGCTGCTAGTCGTAATTACGCACCGGTTAATGAAAGAATAAGTTCGGCATTTTTAAGACATGGTTTTGTTACTGGAGCTTCTGTAGCGATTGAGTCTTTTTATCAATCCGATGTTCCGGTAGATATAAAAATTTCTCTAGCGGAAGAACTTATAAAAAGTAAGGTAGCTAACGATTCCAAAAGTAGGCGGTCTAATGATGTGCTGCGAAATTTTTATGACTTAGCATCAAAAGGAATAAACTTACACCCAGAAGCCGTAGAATTAGTCGATTTAACCGAGAGGCACTTTGAGGATCGCGGTCCCGTGGAAGAAATGGGCACTGCCGCTTTCTGTGGAGCCGGTATGACTATTTTGTGGGTCGATGAGGCCTACGACAGGGTTATTGATGGTCAATTTGATGCAATAAAGCCTGAGATTGATTGGGATTCTAAGTCCTGGGGTCCTGGTTGGAATACTCCATATCCTCCAAAAGCCTAAAAGCATATCTATATAATATTAAGTTAAAGCTTGCAAATTATCTGTTTTTCGCTTAAGGTATATGATATGTACGAATATAACGCACCTATATTGCGGCTAGATAGCACTGAAGAAATAGCAGCACGAATTCAAGAAGATGTTTTATTGGCGACGTGGGATTTCCATAATACCTATATTCCAAGAAGCCAAGGTAAGCATATTGTTGAAGTTGCAAATTCTCTGTTTATAGACCGACGCTCAGATTTAGACTTATATCGTGGCCAAGCTTTCTGTACGGGGGCTGCGGTAATGTTGGCGGCATTAGACTCGACAGTTATTGATCCTGAAATACATATCGAAACAATGAATCAGTTTACCTCACAACCTATGCCATACAGAAAAGATACTAGGCATCAAAAGAAGATTGATTTAGTCGATAAGATGGCTGGGCTGGGGCACGTTCTTCACCCTGAAATGACGGTAGCAACAGAAGCAGTAGCTCAAGATTTTCTAAACAAAACTATGGAAATGTCAGTTGAAGATGCTGTGCGAAGCGGTACTGGCTACACTCTTTGGAGAGCTCATCGTTCATGGCAAGAGGCTCGTAGAATTATTGCGGCAAAAAATGGCACTACACACGAAAACGAGGAAGCTCAGTTAAGTTCAGAAGTTGCCAGGTTAACCGTAGATCTCGATTGGGATGATTTGTTAAAAGGCTAAAATGCCCCCTAGTGCGGTTTGTTAAATAGTCGTCGTATTGTATATTTAGGTTATTACAAAACACATTGCCCAAGCCGTCGTATACAGAAGAAATCTAAATGGATTAGAGTTTCTTGTTATGAAGCGTGTTCCTAAAGATGGTGGATTTTGGCAGGCAATAACAGGTACCGTTGAGCCCGGTGAAGAAATATTAGACACGGTTAAACGAGAACTTGTCGAAGAGGCGGGTATTAGCGAACCAATGTATATAAGCGCCAAGCTAGCTGAATACGAATGGTTTAACAGCAAGGGCGGTTACGGTGGTCGCGACACAATATTTGCAGTAGAGGTCAGCCCGATCGCAGAGGTTGTGATTAGTATAGATGAACATAGCGAGTATAAGTGGCTGCAGATAGAAGACGCCTTAGCTCTACTTAAATTTGATGGTAATAAAAAATCAATGCAGCTAGTTTTGGAGCACGCAAATAGTCGTTAAGCTAGGATTCTTTATCAAATCTTATATAGTCCAGCTCTCTTGGAGTTAGTCCACCCCAGATTCCATCTTGTTGAACTGTGTCGATTGCGTAATTTTTGCAATCTATTCGTACATCACATTGGTTGCAAATATATTTGGCGGCTCTTTCTCGGGTAATTCTTTGAGAGTTAGTCTCTACTTTTATTATTAACGGTTTGGAAGTTTGTGGCGTTTCATTTTCTGGAATGGAAAGTTCTGTGTAGGCGACTTTTGAATAAAATAATTCTGTTTGTCCCTTACAACTGGCGTACTTAACCCAAGACCTACCAGGCCCTTCGCGGTAATAATCAAGTATCGAGTCCTCTCTCATCCAATAGATGGTATCACTAATCACCAGATTCTAGTATGGATAGATTTGCTATCTAATTCTTATTCGACCTTTGACTGGTGAGGGGAAGCCCCTGCGTAGTCGTTCGAGTTCATTAAGTCCAGCCCAGATGCCGTATTCTTCGTTCTTTGATGACTGTTCTAGGCATTGCTCTATTACAGGACAGCTGGCGCACATATTCCTTGCGATAGTCTCGCGGCGTTCTCTCGCTTTTGAGCTTTCGTTGTAAGGTGAATAAAACTTATCAGTCATACCACGACAAGCTGCCTGGCCTATCCAGCCTTGCACAGCATCAGGATTATTTAGTTTTTCTTCAATTTTCTCTCTCATCGGATAATAATTATAAAACAATAAAGTAATTCGTGCAATATTGCATGGCACGGCCCATAAACAACAGAGGGCTACTAATTTACAAGTAAACATGGTATAATAGTATTAATGAATGATTTTTCTAAATTCGAACGTGATTTGGCTTTTGATGCCGATAGTTATGCTGAGTCATACGACATGCAACGGCAGGCTACGCGTGAGCACCTCTCTAGTCTTATGGTGCAGGGTTATTTAAGTACTAATGTTATTCCTAGCGGATCTTTAGTGGAGGTAGAGCTAGCATCTAGAAGCGTAGCTTATGATCCAGATGAGAAATTGCGGAGAATAATTGGAACTATGGCTGGTGACGGTAGCTTGAAAGTGATCGGTGATAGTTCTGATGGTAGACAGCTCATAGGGCAGAGAATAGTCATGGGGAACTGGAAGATAGCAGACGAGGCAAATAACGATATAGTTTATACTCCAGGTACTGTTAATCCTGATGCAAACCTAGGCTATCATAATTATTGGGACGGCGAAGTTAGCGCGACAGATCTAGGTAGTCCGCCTGCTTCATTTACGGTTGATGGCATCCCTTTTATCTTTGAAAAGTAGTATTCCTCTACTTCAGATTAATCTCAGGAAGTAGTATATAATTAGTAGCACCAGTAATAAGGAGTTTTTTATGAGGAATTACGGTCAGTTCGAAAGAGTAGTTACTCAGCAACCTATGCACGATCCGCGTCAAGGTACGTGTTTATTGATGCTCGCAGTCTTCCTGCTAGTTGCAACGCTTGCTATGTATCTTGTTTATAGAATATTTTCAGAGTCAAAGTGGGCTTATCGTTTCCAGGATCCGATTGATATTGCTGAAGCTAGATTCGCTAATGGCGACATAACTAAAGCGCAACTTTCAGATATTCGTAAAGAACTAGAACAGTAAACTATTGGTTTGCTCATATAAAATTATTTAATCGCTATGATTGCAATTAATGCAGTTGTAGCGATTTTATAATTTCAATAGCTAGTTTGTAGGCATTACTTTTAATAATATAATCGACTGGAACTGTATTAATTGCCATATCGTCTTTTAGTTCCTTTGATGAGTAGCCGCCCGATACAATAAAGGTTTCTGGTTCTTTGCCGTAATCTGGTCCAAGTGTATCACCAACTTTTAGTTGAAAGTTGCCAGCGACGAAAAAATAAGCAAAATTGTCGGCAGTATCGAGTCCAAAATTTGTTACTAGTGTATCGGCTCTTTGCCCAACAGCAGGTTTTTTGTAAATTGTTTTAATGGATTCCTGAATCGCCACTCCTCGACCAATATATTTCCTGTCAGCAGCTCTAGCTCCCTTTCTGATATATATTCTAAAGTTACCGCTTACTGGATCACCATCTAAATTTTTATAATTAAATACTGGCGATTCTATCCTAGTGCCGTTGTCAGAAGTTTCTGTCGCAGTCCAGTCTGACGGATATGTTAGGGTTAGACCCATAGGTCCGTTTTCGTATTCTTTAGTTGTTGTAGTGTTAGGTAGGTCAGCAACTTCAACTTTTTGTTCCGATTTTTTCTCTATATTTGTAGTAGTTTTGGCGGCCGGATTTTTATGTGTAAAAAGCTTCACAGCGCCAATTATTAGACCGGCGAAAATGCCCAGTGCAAGCAGTAACATAATTAGTTTTTTAGATTTTTTGGATTTTCGTGATCCGTTACGACGCACGGCCTTATTGTTTTCTTCGTCGATTTCGACGGACTGATTATACGGATCATTAATCTGCATATAGATTATTATGCTACTAAACTCGTATATATTCAAATGCTGCCCGGCATAATGCCTGCTCTAGTAACTAACGAATGAAGTAAACAACAGAAACAGAATACTGTAGTTTATTTTCGCCTGGCTGCACAACAAGGCTGTTGGTTGCATCTCTAGCCATGCTATTGCTTACAGACGAATCTAAAGCAATAGGGTATGGTTGGTACATATTTCCAAACCCAGCGCCATCTGTCACCGACTTTACGTTAGATACTTTAAACCCAAGATTTTTTGCTGACTGATCGGCTTTGGCACGAGCTTCCTTGGTGGCTTTGTCGCGTGCCTGGCTTTCAAGCTCTTTGCGTTTTGCGTCGCTAAAACTTGCTTGAGGAGACACCTCTCCTAACGGTGAAGTTGTCGTTATGTAGTCTTGGATTTTTTGAGATAGTTCTGTTTTAGAAACTTTGATGGTGTACATGAGAGTATAGGTTGCTTGCTTGGCGCTGTCGTCATAAAAATAATTGTAGTCGTATCCACTAGAGTTTGTTTTTATGTCTTTATCGACGACTCCTAGACCTTTTAGTTTTTCCGTTATCTCATTACTCTTTTTTGTTAAATTGGCTAGAGCTATAGTTTTGTCGGTATTCTTAAATGTATAACTAGGAGTAAAGACGTATTCGTCGGGCGTTGCAGTAACTGATGCCTCGCCAGTAACAGAAACGGTGCGGTCATTATTAGATTTTGTCGTCCATGGTTTCCAAATAAATACTATCGCAATAATTATAATCAAAAGCACGAGACTGATTATTCGATAGTCGATGATAAGTTTTGTCTTATTTTTTTGTGGTTCTGAATGATTGGAGCTTGCCGGGTCGTTCATATAATTTAAAATCTCCTTAATTTGATTGCGATAAGCATAAGTATAATATTTATTCAATTATTTTTAAAGCTGATAAGCCTGAATCGCAGTTGAGTTTTTGGCAAAAACTCCAATCTGTATTGCAATTGAATTTTACTAACCATAGACTATGAGTAACAGTACGTAATAAATAAACAGGAAGTATTAATATATGGACGATCAAACAAACACACCAGTAGATATGAGTAGTGCAGAGCCTGCTCCAATAGTGATCGATCAATCAGCCGCTGCAGACGCGCCGTTTCCAGTTCTTCCGTCGCTAAATCAAAACGACGAAATAATGCCCAACGAAGCTGACTTGCCTCCATTGCCAAGCTTTGACGTTGCTACCCCAAGTTACTTGCCAAATGACAGCACCTCAAGCTTTCCCGCCAACGGAGGCCCTGTTGTTGGAGTAGAACACGATCCAAGTACTGATGCTATAGGCGCAGTCGAACCTGAATCAACAGGAGCGGCGACGACTATTCCGACGTCTCTGTAGTCGGGTGATGCTTAACAAGATTTTTCGAGACAAACAGGGGAAGGTAGTTATTATCCAATTCCCAAACATCCCTCTATCTGTATGGATAGTTGGTTTGTTGTTAGCCAAGGTCTTGCCCTCGGGCGACTTTTCTAATTTCTGCAAACATATATCCACTCTTGGGTTGGTTGTTTGGGGGATAATAGAAATTCTGTATGGCGTTAATTATTTTCGTAGAATATTGGGAGCAGTCATTACTATTTCTACAATTTACGGATTAACTAGATAAAACCATAAATTAGTGAGTTAGATCATAGTCAGCACTATTAAAGTTGGGATAAAATAAAGGTGGAAGTGAGATACTTCCAACGAGTCCCGACTAGTTCGGGACTCTTATGTTGAAGAAGCGCAATCTTGACAGAGTCCTCTGATTTCCAGTTGATGGTCTGTCATAGTTAGGCCCTGGCTCTTAGCGAGTAAGGATATGCTAGCTTCAAGGTCGGAATTGTCCTGCAGAGTTATGATTAGCCCGCATTTCATACAGCTAAAGTGGTGGTGATGGTGTGTGAAGGCGTCGCTTAGCTCTATCTTATATTTCCAACCTAAAGCTAGTCGCTGTGTAATGCCAAGGCTTTCGAATAGTCCTACCGTACGATAGACGCTGGCACGGTCTACAGATTTACCAAGCAAGTTTATTAACTCGTTCATGGTTTGTGGTTTGTGACTACTAAGCACTTCAAAGACTAATTTTCGTGGGTTAGTAAGGCTTTGGCCCTTATTTTTAAGCACTTCTGATAATTTTTTGAGTTCAGGATTCATATCGCAACAATAGCATTATTGCGACATAATTGCAATAACTGGTTGTTTCCTCTAAGATATCTACTAAGCAACTAATGAAAGGTAACTATATGGCTACATATTGGCACGTAATATTTTATTCGATGATCGGTGGTGTTTTTTCTTTACTGGGTGGCATATTACTTCTTAGCAGACAAAAAAGTGCCGAAGTTTTAGCAAGATACGCTACTCCATTTGCGGCTGGAGCTCTCTTGTCAGCAGTATTTCTTGATCTATTAACTGACGGGCTCGAAGTTTCAAGCCCAGAATCAGTCATGTGGTCGGTACTTGTAGGTATCTCTATTTTCTTCTTCCTAGAAAGATTTTTAAGATGGTTTCATCATCATCATGCCCACGCAGGTGATGTAATAAGCCACAGAGTAGGAATGATAGTAATCGGCGACACGCTGCATAATGCCCTAGACGGTGTCGCCATTGCCGCAAGCTTCCTAATAAGCGTGCCAACCGGTATCGTTACAACTATTGCGGTTGCCGCTCATGAAATACCCCAGGAAGTTGGTGATTTTGGTTTGTTACTTGCAAGAGGCATGAGTCGCAGAGCCGTTTTGATTGTGAATTTCTTTAGCGCACTGGCCACGGTACTTCTTGCCGTTATTACATTTGCGCTTGGAAGTGAGCAGAGATTACCAATCGGGATACTAATTGGACTAAGCGCTGGATTCTTACTATATATTGCAATGAGCGACCTAATACCTGGTATACATGAGAGTTCGCCTAAAAAGAAATTGTTTGACTGGCGTCCAGTAATGTTCGTCTTGGGCATTGTTACTGTCGCGGTCTCAATACAGATAGCTCATAGACTTACGCTCGTCGGTTAAGTTTAAATTAATGTACAATATAGGTATGCAAGAAATTATATTATTATTTTTGGTAGTCAATGCCGGCTTAGTAATATTTTTAATTCGATCCAAGAAACCTAGTCAAGACAGTCAGTCGCAATTAATGCTCAAGGCCGACATACAAGCTATGAGCGCTCAAGTTGAGAAGTTGCAAGAGAAGCTTAGCGGGCAGCTCGACACCAAACTAGACAAGAATCAAGAAAGTATGTCGCGTCAGCTAGCGTCAAGCGCCAAACTAGTAGCCGAAGTGACAGAGCGTTTGACTCGGCTTGATGAGACAAATAAGAGAGTTGTTGATGTTGCTGACGAGCTAAAGCAATTACAAAATGTTTTGCAGAATCCAAAACAGCGCGGAGTTTTGGGTGAGTTTTACTTAGAGCAAATACTTCAGAATTTATTGCCGCCAGGATCATATGAACTTCAATATAAATTAACTGATGGATTTATAGTTGACGCCGTAATTATGCTAGACGGTAAAATGTTGCCGATTGACAGTAAGTTTAGTTTAGAGAACTATAACCGTTTGATAGATGCAAAAGGCGCAGAACGCAAATTATTGGAACGAGCCTTTAAGGATGATCTCAAAAAGCGCATCGACGAAACAGCAAAGTACATTCAACCGAAGCATGGCACGCTTGAGCAGGCCTTTATGTTTATACCGAGTGAGGCGATTTACTACGACCTACTAGCCAATCAGATTGGCGCGGCTGGCGTTAACGGACGCGACTTATTGCAATATGCGGTACGTGACAAAAAAGTGACAATTGTTGGTCCGAGCACATTGTCCGTCATGCTACTTACTATCGTAGAGGGTATGCGTAGCCATCAAATCCAAAAAGATTTTGAGGTTATTAGAAAGAATATAGAGCAGCTGTCTACGCATTTAATTGTCTATGATGGACACTTCAAAAAAGTCGGTAATTCTTTGGGCGCTACAGTTGGGCATTATAATAGTGCATCCAAAGAGTTGGCTAGAATCGACAAAGACATAGTAAAAATCGCTGGTACCGATGGATCTATCGAACCGCTATTGCTTGACAGGCCACAGCTGGATGATTAATATAATTTAATGCCAGAAAAAGACATTTTTTATGTAGAAGGCGGTGAATGGTTAGGTGTTGAAGCGTGGCAGCTACAAGGCAATATGGGGCTACAGCACTTTAAGCAGTTGACCGATAAGAATGGATACAGCGAACAGGACGCTCTGAGAGAGATCAAGGGTGGACTTATTCGGGCGTTTATTGAGATTAATTACATTGCCGAGGATTGATAGAATTATCTCGCTTCAGGCTATACTTAAACAGTATGGTTAAATTATCAAAAAATCAATTACGCAAAATATCTAAATCTTGGTTTTTCCGCTTTATTGTAATATTCGTGGCGGTCGGCATCTTGGCATACGTCTGGCAAAACTTTAGCCAATCACCAGTCAATGGCGTGATTAGTAGCGGCAGCCAGGTCACTCAAACAAATATTAAGCCGGAATCTATCGGACTAACAAACTACACAGATAAGATTTTATCGTTTAATTACCCAGATAATTATAGTGAGGCTAAATCGAATGTCGTATTGGGCGGTACTGTTGAGCAGTTTGGTTTTGACGCGGTTATCGGCATAGCAAATACTAGACGTTTGGCCGTATCGGTCAAGACTGATCCTGTAAATATGAAAGAAGACTCGGCTTACACTTTTCGCCGTCTTGAATCTTCCGGGTATTCTACCGAATCATTAACTATTAATGATATTAAAATAGAAAAACTTACAAAAAAATCTGGCGGGGAAATTGCATATTTTCTACCAGGCGATAAATATTATGCAATTATCGTAATTAGTTCGACGCGCCTACAAGATGATTTTGACTCCGATGCACAAGTCGTATTGAAATCATTATATTGGTTGTAGTTATTACAGAATTGGCTTAGGTTATAATAAGTATATGTTTAAAAACGAGACGCAAATATTTGGACTACTGGCCAGCTTATTGATGTTTTTTGCTGCCGCTCCAGCCAGCACTAGTTACAAACTAGAATCATATGGAGTAGGCTCAGGTGGTGCCTCGAGTAGTTCGACGACTTATAGAGCTACTACGATAACAGGCGAGCAGGGGTCATCAACTAGCTCAACAAGTGTTACATACACAAGCCGTAGCGGATTAATCACTACTCAATTAGCTAACGTACCGGCAGCGCCCACGGTCACCAATCCATCTAGTTATTATAATAAACTTCATATAGTAATAAATAATGGTGGCAATCCACCGGATGCAACTTTTGCCATAGCCATTAGTAATAATAATTTTTCTCCAACTACAAATTATGTAAAAAACGACACAACAATAACATCTACTCTAAATACGACAGACTGGCAGACGTACTCTGCTTGGGGTGGATCTAGTGGTTTTGATGTGATTGGACTAGCACCAAACACTACCTACACCGTTAAAGTTAAGGCCGAGCATGGTGATTTTACGGAGTCGGCATATAGCGCCACAGCTTCTGCTGCAACCGCTAACCCTAGTTTAACTTTTGACATTGATGTGTCGTCAACAGATAGCGAGACAAGCTCACCATATACCCTAAATTTCGGAAACTTATTACCGAATACGGTAACTGATGGGCCTCAGAAAATATGGATAGACTTCGACACGAACGCAACTAGTGGTGGCACTGTATTCATATCATCTTTAAATGGTGGGTTACGAAGTGCATTAACCTCACACACTATAAGTTCGACGACTGGTGATCTTTCGTCGCTTAGTGAAGGTTTTGGCGCTCAGAATCAATCTACCGCCCAAACAAGTGGCGGTCCTTTTGTGGCTCAATCGCCTTACACTAGCGCATCACAAAATATTGGCATAACAGACATATCATTAAGGCAATTTTATCTCTCAAGTGCACCAATTGTTGCAGGCCGTGGCTCTCTTTTATTAAAGGCTCGCGCCACGACTGATACTCCGTCCGCTGCAGACTATCAAGACAGCCTGACTTTTATTGCTTCTGCAAGCTTTTAATTCTTGACACATAATTACGAAATAAGGTAAGCTTAAGCTAATTACTTTTAAAAGATGAGCGGGAATACTGAACAAGTGGCTGTAGATATAAAAAATAGATCCAAGAGCCTCATTGCAGCAACTTTATTAGTCGCCGCAACAGTTTTAGGGACGCTTTCTACTGCACATGCCGCAACATTGACCAGCACTTATATTCGTCTAGACCGCATGAAGGCGGCTCAGACTACTTCATTCCGTCTAGTATTTCGAACAGTTAGTGCCGGTGCGACATCTGTAGCGATTAACTTTAACGGTGCTGACGTTACTACTTGGACAGCGTCGTCAGGCCTAGTTAATGCAACTCAAACCGTTTCTTCTGTTACATGTGCCACAGAAACCGGCTTTACTGGATTACCTGGTAGTATCACCGCTGCTGGTTCGAGCGCGACTGTAACTATTAGTGCCGTTACCGCATTAAGCGCAACCACGACTTATTGTGTTGATCTTACATCCGCCACTGCAGTAACTACTGCTACTGCTGGCGAGTACCATCCGACAATTACTGTTGGTAGCGATTCAACCACAACCAGTGTGCGCACCATCTCAAATGACCAGGTTGTAGTTAGCGCTGTCGTACCTCCTAGCTTTAACTTTGTTTTAGACGGCAACACGACTTCTTTTACGGCTAACTTGGACTCAACTGCCGTACGCTCAACAACTGGAAGAACAATCACTATCACGACAAATGCGGCTAACGGTTGGGTTGCTTGGATCAAAGACCTAAACCAAGGCTTACAGTCGGCTGTAGCTAGCAAAACAATCGCAACATCAGGAACTATCAACGCAACACCTAATACGCTGTCTGCCGGCACCGAAGGTTACGTATTAGATGCAGATTTAACGACAGACGCAGCATCAGGCGGTACAGTTACTATTGCAGCAGAATATAACGGTGGCGCCAATGCTGGTGGTACACTGTCTAGCAGCTTCCAGCCTATTGCAACATCAACAGGCACAGCAGGCGGTAGTGGCGACGTTATTACTCTAGTTGGTAAAGCAGCAATCGCAGGTGATACTCCAGCTGCCGCTGACTACACCGATACCTGGACTATAATTGGTGCTGGTACATTCTAAGAACGCTACAAAGTCTTTTATAAACTATTTAACAACGCTAAAACCGACTTATTTAGAGTCTAATTAACGCGTTACGCTGTATAATTACTAGTCGATAAAGAGGGAAGTGCCGATGAAGTATAAGCTAAGTTTGTTAGCCATAATCTTATGGTCTATCTTTGCGCCTACGACTGCACTAGCTTTGACGGCAGCTGACTCTGGCAATCTGCATCTTACGATTTCACCTCTGCCAGTAAGCCTTTCAGGTAAGCCTGGACAAAAGATAGTGGCAAAACTTTCTGTCAAAAATAGTGGTACAAAAACCGAAAATCTAAAAGTTGATCTAATGAAGTTCTCTGCTTATGGTGAAGAAGGCAAGCCTCTATTGAGTGAGCGCTCGAGTGGTGATAATTATTTTGACTGGGTTAGTTTTTCGCAAAATCGATTCTTGGCTGAGCCAGACGTGTGGCATGACATTACGATGACAATTACTTTACCTAAGGAGGCGGCTCTAGGATACTATTATGCTGTAACTTTTTCGCGCTTGAATCCTCCTGCATCTACCCAGACTAATAAGTTACAGGGCGGTACTGCTATATTGGTGCTAGTTGATGCTTTGGCGCCAACGGCCAAAAAAGAAATTAAAATTGATGAATTTACTTCCTCGCACCGAATATATGAATTCCTGCCAACCAGCTTCAATATTAAATTACGTAACTCTGGCAATATACATCTAGCTTCTAGTGGCAACATATTTATCAAAAGAGGCAGCAAAGTGATAGGTACTCTAGAGGTTAACCAAGAGGCCGGTAACATTTTGCCAGGATCAAAACGAATATTTAACGCTCAGTGGGCAGACGGATTTCCTGTCTATGTGCCAAAGACTGAGAATGGCGCCACTGTACTTAAAGATGGCAAAACTGTCAATAAATTGCAGTGGGATATATCAAAACTTGGTCGTTTGCGGTTTGGCTATTACACCGCCAACTTAGTTATGACTTATGACGACGGCAAGCATGATATACCAATTGAAGCTGTAGTTGGATTTTGGGTAGTGCCATGGCGTTTGATCGCAGCAGTTTTGGTGCCTTTGAGCGGTGTAGCATTTTTGATCTACAAATATATAAGACTTAAGGCTCGAATGAAGAAGTTACAGTCTAAGGAGCCAAAATGAGAAAACTAACATGGCTACTTCTAGCAGTAGTTACTTTTGGACTTTTTAGCCCAGCGTATGTTTTGGCTGCCGATAATGATGCGCTAAACATCACAACATCGCCATTACCAATTAATATCTTTGCCAAGCCTGGGGAAGTCGTAAAAACTCAGCTACGAGTCAAGAATAGTGGCACAAATACAGAATTTATTAAAGTTGGGCTTATGAAGTTTTCTGCTTTTGGTGATGACGGTAAGCCGCGATTAGCAGATAAAGTAGTTGGTGACGATTATTTTGATTGGGTTAGCTTCTCGGAAGTTAAGTTTAAGGCCGAGCCAAATGTCTGGAAGGATATAACGATGACAATTGCAGTGCCTAAATCTGCTGCTTTTGGTTATTATTATGCGGTTACATTTGCTAGGGCTAATCCTCAAGTGACAAATACTGACAAATCAGCCGTACTACTAGGGGGTACGGCAACGCTAGTTCTTCTTGATGTTAAGTCGCCTAACGCACATCGTGAGCTTAAACTTACTGACTTTCAGGTATCCAAGAAGAGCTACGAATTTTTACCAGCAAAGTTCACTATTAAACTTAAAAATGTTGGTAATGTGCATGTTATCCCGACGGGTTCAATATATATAACACAAGGCTCAAAACAGATAGAAGTCATTCCGGTTAATCCTACTAAAGGTAATATTCTGCCAGATAGCGGACGATTCTATACGGCTGACTGGAAGTCGGGCTTTCCTGTTTACGAACCAAAAGTGCTGAACGGAGCCACACTGCAGAAAAACGGGCAGACCGATTATCAGCTAAGCTGGAAGTTCAACAATCTTACGAACTTGCGCTTTGGGCGGTATAGTGCGCACCTTACTATGGTTTATGACGATGGCAAGCACGATGTAGCGCTTGATGCCAATGTTTCGTTTTGGGTCATCCCTTGGCGATTAATTGGCATTTTTATAGGTATACCATTAGCCATGATTGGCACTATAATATATCTAGTAGTAAGTCGTCGTCATTACAAAAAGAGGAGTAAGAGTGCGCCAACATCATAGATTATTGTTAGTAACTACAGCTGTTTTAGCGTTATTTGGCTTGGTTTTTGGATTTGATAAAGTACAGGCTGCGACAAATGGTGGTATTACGGTTAGCCCTGCTTACCAAGATGTTACTCTATCGCCAAATCAAGTCAGTGCTAGCCAAGAATTTTTTATAACAAATAACGAGGCCCTCCCTTTAACTTTTGACCTAACAACAGTTGATATGGGTGCATTAAATGACAGTGGGGGTGTAGTTTTTACGGGACTGACAGCAGACTACGAGAGTAAGTACGGTCTAGCAAAGTGGATAAATCTAAAACAAGTTACGGTAACTATTGCCGCTCGCTCTACTCAAAAGATAGATTTTGATATTGTGGTTGACGATAGTTTTGGGCCTGGCGGACATTACGGTGCTATTGTTGCCAAGCCAGTATTCGACATTAGTCCTAGTCAGAATCAAATCCAGCTCAGTCCTAGAATTGCCAGTCTTTTGCTTGTTAAGAAGGTAGGCGGCGAAGTCCTTGATTTGACGGCAACCAATCCGACCATTAAATCTCGCTATTGGAAGTTGCCCGATGTTATTAAGCTCAGCTTTCATAATAAGGGTAATGTGCATCTTGTGCCGAGAGGTCTGGTTATAATAAGCGATTCAGCTGGCCACGAAGTTGGTCGTGGAGTTATTAACCCTGAATCGTCATATACACTACCAGAAATTAGTCGCAACTATAGCGTCAAAATAAATTATTCCAAAAGTTTATTGTGGCCAGGCAAGTACTTGCTAAAAACAGCTTACCGTTTTGATGGCAGCGATCAACTCAAGGTGCAAATATCCAATATTACACTGCTAAACTTGCCACTGATTGCATCTATCATAATCTTGCCAATTTTATTGCTAATTATAATCCTAAGAATACAAAGAATGTTCGGTAGATTCATTAAGATACCGTTTGTTTTTGTGGCAAAACTGATCAGTCGTACGAGAGTATTTAAATGGCTTAACAGAAGAATATTTAATAAGATTATATCTAGTAATGCTGTAGTAATTTTGACACCTAAAATTGCAAGCATAAAACCAAAAGCTAGATCCGTGGTTAACCAAATCAAGGCCTTAAGGCCAAAACCTAAGGCAAAAGTTATTGAACCTGAAAAGCCAGTCAAAAAAACCAAAACTAAGGCAACTCAAGGAGTGGCAAAATTAAAGAAATTAAAGCCAAAATCTAAAGAAATTATTGCAAAAGTTAAGGTCAAGAAGACGAATCCAAAAGATCGTATAAGAGTTTTATCTAGCAAGGATCTGACACTAGACTACACAAAAAAGTCCTACAAATCTGTTAAGGCAAAAACTAAAAAGTAATCCACAGCCTGGCTTAAGCATAATAGTTGAATAGAGGTGTTTAAACTGTTAAGCTTAGAGGGTACTTAAATAGGTGTGAGGGTGTCATATTAAAGAAGTAAAAGTCGGTTCACGAACTTTGCTTAAGTTCGGGCTTATCATAGCCCTAACTGGCTTATTTATTATTGCCCAAAAACCTAGTCAAGCTTCTGCTACCATCAATCGTCAAATCAACTTCCAGGGCAAAATAGTTCTCAGCAGCAATAGTACCAATATTTCTAGCAGCGCTTATAACATGCAGTTCAAGATCTACTCTGGTGGAGACGGAGTAGTTGGTGGTGGCGACGAAAGTTTATTATGGACGGAAGACCACGTTTATGGCAGTGGTGCTCCAGACAATAGGGTGACTGTGACAGACGGCATATTTCAGGTTAATCTAGGCTCAATCACTACTTTGCCTGGAGGCGTGGACTTTAACAATGGTACAATCTGGCTGTCTATTAACGTTGGTAGCTCAACTACTGCCGCCAGTTTTGCGGCCGCTAGCGGTGATGGCGAAATGAGCCCAATGGTTCGTTTTACAGCCTCGCCTTACGCCCTTAACAGTGACTTATTGGATGGTCTAGATAGTACGGCTTTTGGCCAACTTTCTGGCACTAATACTTGGTCTGGCGCCAACACATTTAATAGTCAATCGACCTTTAATACAGATGTTGACTATACTTTTAACGGTAGCGAGAACTTGGCAGTAACTTCTGACCTTGCTGGCAGTGTCAATGTTTTGTCGGTTATTGCAACTCCTTCAGCAACCACTGGTACGACAAATGGAATTTTTGTTCAGCAGGCTGATTCGGCTAATACGAACGGGCTTGATAACGCCTTAACTATCGACAATGCTGACACCGGCTTGGCAATAACGGCTGCCTTAAAAATCCAGAACAGCGGTGGTGGTGGCTACACGACAATTATCGACAACCAAGGGACGCTAATTAGTGGCGCAGAATTAAATTTGCTAGACGGTCATAGTTCGGCTCTTGTTGATACTGCGACAACCGGTACAATCGCCATAACAGGTACGGGTATATTAGGTGCCGGCTCGATTGCCTCTGGATTTGGTGCTATTGATGTAGGCATAGACAACATCACAACGACAGGAACAATAGGTACGGCCGGGTCAACTACATTCACTGGTGGGGTGACTACTTTTGCCGGCACAGCTTTGATAAATAACACTGGCACAGCTAATACAACAATAGGTAACTCGGCCGGCGGCACCATATCTATCGGGGCGAGCAGTGGATCCGACCTAGCACTTAGCGACGCCCAGTGGAGTGTGACGGGTGCTGGCGTTGGCACATTTGCCTCACTTGCGACTACTGGAAATGTAACAGTGCAGGGCGGAAGCGCTACTCTTGGTACTACTAGCCAGGCAGGCACGCTAGTTATAAATGACGGTTCTGGAGCTACAACAGTTAGTCTTACTGCTAATGGAATCGGCACCAGCTATTCTCTGACATTGCCAACAGCAGCTGGTAGTGTTAGCCAGTGCCTTCAGACTGATTCTGTCACAGCCTCACAACTTGTGTTTGCGGCGTGTGCTGCAGGCGGTGGAGGCGGTGGCGATAACATCACCGTTAATAGTACGGCGGCTACTGATGCTAACTTCCTCAACACCAGTGCTACGGCATCTGTTGCGGGTACGACTTTTGGGCTAAATACTGCTTCAGCTCCCGATGACATCACTCTCACTATTAGTGACGCCTCGGCTACTGTAGCTGGTATTATCACGGCTAACGCTCAAACTTTTGGTGGACTAAAGACATTTAGTAGTGGTGTGGCTGGTACAACAGCAACCTTTACTGGTGCTGTAAGTTTGGGAACAGTAGGCTCTGGCACGGCAAGCTCGACGACACTTGTCGCAAATACATCTGACAGTACTGGTACTCAGCTGGTTACGATTGGTTCTACGGCTAATTCTACCAACATCACCACTATCCAAGGTGGTGGAGCTGCCAGTACGATTGTTCTGCAGACAGCAGCATCCGGAGGAATCGACATTGCTGCTAACGCCGTAAGCAGTAAGGTTGTTAACATCGGTTCGGTTGGAACGACAGCTAATACCACCACTCTACATTTAGCAGACAGTTCCGGTGCCGCACAAACAATTACTATTGGATCTACCAGCACTACAAGCGCAACTACGCTTCAGGCGGGTAGCGGTGGCATTAACTTTTCTACGTCTAACTTTGGCGTTGTTAATTACTCCCAGGGAGTGGGTTCGAGCTTCCAGGTTACTGCAACGGCTGCACCCACCGTTGATCAGCTGGCTATTACTAACGCTGGGCAAGGAGTAACAATTGCAGGCGTGGCAGGACTTTCTATAAATTATATTGGAGGCTTGAGCGCTGTAGAGTCTTCGGCAGCCCGAATTAACCTTACTCCCGGTGGCACAACTGGTGGCATATGGAGTGGGCTTAAAATTGTTGCTAATGCTACTGGTGCTGTAAGTGGTGTTACGGAGTATGGTGTTAAGATTGATGGACCGACCACCCAAGGTGCCGGTACTGAAACGGGTGTTTACATTGGTACAGGCTGGGATACAGGCTTAAATGTTCAGTCTGGCGGCATGAACCTAGCCTCTTATGTTTCTTCTGGCGGTGTGCCGACGGATCCTGTAGCAGCAGCAGCTAGCAACCTTAGGGTTTATGCTAGAAAATTTGGCGGTAGAATGTTTTTGAGTACTATGGGACCAGAAGGTACTGCTAAAAGTACGCAGCCAGCCTTATTTAACGCAAATGTTATATTATTTGCGCCAAGCTCGGGTACGGTAGGTACGGGTACGGGCTTTGGTACCGTTTGGCAGTCCAACGGTACGGTGACTCACCCAACTCCAATAATCACGGCTCCTGCGATAACAAACCAAATTCACCGTACTCGCTACGCCAATGTTGCCTCCACCAGCAACCAAATTTTGGGGCCAAAAACCAACGTAGCTGGCGATCAGCAATTTTGGACAGGTAACGCTGCTGGACTGGGAGGCTTCTTCTTTAGTACTCGTTTTGTGGTTGATTTATGGCCAGCATCAACGGCGCGGATATTTGCTGGACTAAGTTCAACTACGGCTGGTGTTGCGGCTAGTGACTCATTGTCTGGAGATGCAGTCGGATTGTGGCACGATACTACTGATGCCAATACAGTAATGTCAATTGTTACTCGGAACAACAGTACTACTACCAAGAATGCAACAAGTATCGGAACGATTGCTGCTGGCAACGTTTACGAATTCACGATGTATTGTCCACCAAACGGCACAACAATCTTCTATGAAGTCTGGGAGTTAGTTTCTGGTCTTGGAGCTATTGGCCAGGTATCAACTACCCTACCACGCAATACTGTATTCATGGGTCCACAAGTTCAAATGAGTAATGGTACTGCTAACACTACGGTTACAACAACGGCTATTGGTGTTAATAAAATATATATTGAAACGGACCGCTAAATTATGAATACCAAGATTATTAAAGCAAAAAAGTCACTAACCAGACCCCGCAATAAGCTTATTTTGGTAATTCTTTTTATTGCTGTAGGCTTGCTGTTTAATAGATATGTGATTAAGGGTAGTAGCGAAAATAAAGATCTATCGTTGGCTAAGACCAAGGTAGGTAAATTGATTTTATTGCCGACAAACGAGGAACCGACTCTAGCCGAAGTAACCGACAATAAGACTATCAAAGACGCGGTCCTAGCAAAGAGTAGCAAAAATGGCGATCAAATATTGTTCTACACCAAAAGCCGGTTAGTTGTAGTATATCGTCCAAGCATTAATAAGATAGTTCTGGCGGGTGACTTATTTGCCGACCCAGCTTATAGCGAGGCCGACGGCGCAACAATAATCGTAATGAACGGTAATAATGACGATAGCAAAACCCAGGGCATTATTGCCGACATTAAAAGGCTATACCCTAATTCCGTTGTTAGCGTTGGTGGCAAGACTGTACGCTCCGACTTTCCGAAAACTATCGTAATCGACAACACCTCAAAAAAGGATAATTTCCGTGCCGCCCTAATCCAGGACATCAAAGGCAACCTTGGGGTAGTTCCTTTGTCGGAAACCAAAACAGATAGCGACATAATGATTATCGTAGGTAAGGACTAAAGATGCGCGGCAAGCTTATCAATAAACTTGGGTATGGTTTTATGGTGGCTGTGTACTCGGTGGGATTGGTGTCGGCAAATTTTATAGGCGTCGCTCAGGCAAGCATTAACAGTTGTACGGCTAATATGTCGCCGATTGCTGTGCAGCCTAATTCGCAGACGAGTTTTACGATATCGCTGACAAATAACGGGCCGGGAGCTATAGAATGGATTCAAGTACAAAGGCCATCAACAAACTACGTAATCACTAATGCTGTTTGGTCGGGTTCTTCGTCTGTTGGAGACGCTCAAGCAACTATGTATGGTGGTGCGCCAATAGCTGCTAGCTCCACATCTTCATTCGGTTTAGTGGTACACGCCGGAGAGGATCAATCAAGTGGTGACTCATGGACTGTTTTGGTGTCTGACAATGCAGATGGCTCAGCGGCGACAAGTTGTAGCGGTAGTCTGACTTCGGCCGTCTCAGGAGTTCGGATAGCCGACCCAGACACAACCCCACCAGTGATATCTAATCTTAAGTTATCAAAGCTAGCTAGCAGCTCGCTAACTATAAGTTGGACTACAGACGAGCCAGCTAATAGCGACGTCGCCTATGGCGAGACAATTGATTACGGCAGCAATAAACATGACGCAGCATTTGTCACGAGTCATATCGTCAATCTGACAAACTTAACTCCTGACTCTAGTTATCATTTTTATGTTACTTCTTATGATCAGTCTGGTATTGGTGTAAGCACAGAGGATAATACCTTTTTAACACCAGAGGCATCAACGCCTACAGCCCAGACTCCCGTAGCCACGACAATCGCAATTAGCAAAGTTCCAACCGAGAAAATCCCTCCAACAGTTCAGATTGACGCTAATTTATCAAAACCTTTCAAGACGGCTCCTAGAATAAACGGTACGGCAGGTGATAATGTGGCGCTGGCTGTAATAGATTATTCAGTCGACGAAGGCCGTAACTGGTTGCCGGTAGATACAGTAAGTGGGCTTGGAGGTAAAAAGGCGTCGTTTAGCTTTACGCCTCAAAACTTAAAAGATGGTGACTATGTACTGATGGTTAGAGCAACAGACACGTCTGGAAATCAAGCCACTACCCCTTCACAAACATTAATAATCGATCTTTTGCCGCCAATCGTTGGGGGTGGTGTTATTACTGTAGGTGCGCAAGTTGTACAACCGGACGATAAGGGCGTTTTAAGCGCACTAACAGGACTAGAGCAAAAAATAACGCTCAGTGCTGTAGGTGGTCCAACATCGATAGTCGTCGTCAAAACATTACCAGGCAATAAAGACATTTTGCAGAGCTTTAACCTGGCCAGATCTACAGAAAACGGCTTATGGTCTGGCACTGTCAGCTACTCAACAACTGGGTTATATGAACTGTCTATTGATTCTGTCGACGGTGCCGGCAATCAAACATCACGATCTTTTGGCTTGGTTAATGTCTTATCACCAGGCAAAATTACTAGCACTTCATCTAAAGGTGTTGACGCCAAGGTAACGGTATACTGTGTTGATCCCGATACAGGTGGATGGGTAATTTGGGACGGCGACTCATACGATCAACCAAATCCAATTAGTTCGTCTGCTAAATCAGGTTACGGAATATATTTGCCAGCCGGCGCGTATTATCTTAAAGTTACAGCTAAAGGTCAACGGAGCGTCATAACAAATAGCTTCACAATCAATAAACCAGAAATAATAAACCAAAACTTCCAGCTAAGTGTTAATCCTGGTATCGACGCAGGTTGGCTACACATTCATTTGTTGTGGCCGCAGTTAGTTGCTAGTAATTTAGCTGGAACCAACCCTATTAAAGGCACAAGTAGTCAGTCTGTAATTGGCCAGTCGCTACCACAGTTCCGTCTGCAACAAACTAACGGACGAACTCTTGCTACAGCCAACCTTTACGGTAAGCCTACGGTGATTTCTATGGTTAATACTTGGTCGGGTCTGAGCAGTGGTCAGATCGATGGTTTAAAAGATCTCGACACGGCATATGTTAATGTAGTTGCTCTAAGTTCTGGCGAAAGTTTACCAAGACTCAACTCTTTTGTGGAGCAAGCCGGTTATAACTTGGCCGTCACAGCCGATGTTAACAATCAGTTAACAGATTTTCTAAAAGTTTCTCTTGTTCCTGCTACTTATTTTATTGACCGTCATGGTGTAGTCAAAAAGGTTATGTTTGGGGTATTATCTAAGCAGGAGCTTATAAGTAATGTCGAACTTTAAGCAACAATCAGCTAGCACCGCTATTATGCTGACTATTAATAAGATTGGTGACAGCTAAATTATGTGGTTACAGTTTTTTTCACAAAATGCGCACTTTGGAATTAATCTTTTCGCATCTTTGTTTTGTCTTGGCATTTGTTGGCTGTATTTTGATGCGTGGTCTAATCATCACAAATTGCAGGAATTATTAAAATGGTTAGGTTTTGCTAGTTTAGGCTTGTCGTTTATTCTTAGCGCTACTGTTATCGAGCAGTCGGTGCTTGGCAAGTCTTTATTTGTAACGACCACGTCCGCCTTAGTTATAGCTTTTCGTTTAGCGGGCTACCTTGCCATCATTCTGGGGCAGATTGCCGAACCTTTGCAGGCAGTTCCAAAGAATAAAGGTCTAGTTTTGGAAGAAGAGAGCGAGGCTAAGCCTGCGAAAACCAAAGCATCCACAAAAACCAAGAAAAATCATAGTATTATGGCTGGATTAGGCCTGAGCATTAAATGGCTATCACCAGTTGCTGGTTTGACTGTCGCCGCTTTGTACTGGAGGCGGGCAACCGTTGGTCTGGAGCGTCATCTTAAGCCTGTGGCCTACGCCTTTTTGTTATTTGCACTTGCCGATGCTTTGTCGCTGTCTAGTCTGCTCAGAACTAGCTCAAACCCTATGATATCCTCATGGGTTGCGGCATTTGGATTAATTTGGTGGATTGGGCATATAAGCTTATTAGCGGGTGTCATTGTGCTCGGGATTTGGACTTGGAGTTATTTGGCTCAGCGGTTCTTCAGCCAACTATTTATGATTTTTGCAAGCATGATTGTAGTAGTGTTTTTGATAGTGAGCGTAAGCTTTACCGGACTTTTGCTCAAGAGCGTTCAGTCTGAATTACTTAAAAATCTTAAGACCGCAAGCAGCGTTTTGAATTACGCAATATCTTCTAAAAAAGCAGAAGCTTCGTCATCCGCTGGTCAGCTGGCAGGTAATAGTGAGGTAGTTGCAGCAATAAATAGTAGCGACAGGTCCAAGCTGAAAGCTGTCACGAGCACCTATTTAGTCGATAAAAAATTATCAGATGTTATCATAACAAATCAATCTGGCATGGTGCTTTTAAGAGCTAAAGATACAGAGCAGTGGGGTGATTCATTATCTGACAACCAACTCACCAAACGTGCACTACTCGGCTTAAACCAGTCAACAGTCACCATCAAGGAAGCGGTAACAGCACCAAGTGTAGAAGTAAGGAGTGCTGTAGCGGTCAAAGATCAGGCTGGTAATGTCGTTGGAAGTATCACAACTAGTCTCGAGCTTGGATCAGCATTTGTTGATGGAATTAA
>CALRGT010000004.1 GCA_943358095.1 uncultured Candidatus Saccharimonas sp.
ATACCCTGACACTGCCTGGCAGCCCAATGTTAGGAGGCATAAATGTCGCTCCGTAAACTAAGTAGTGCTGGTTTTACGATTGTCGAACTGTCTATGGTTATGATATTAATCGCAATTATTAGTACCGCCACCTACACATTCATAAACACCTCCACCAGCCAATATCTTGCCTTGCAACAAGAAGGAATAGTTTTTGGTGATCTAGCCTTTCAGTCGCAACGAATTGCCCAAGTCGTAAGAGGCCTGACCGATATATCGGATGCATCTGCTGACGAGATTACTATGTATGCATATTTCTATCCCAAAGATTCATATGCTTCACTCATTCGCTATTATTCAGACCCCACCAAAACAATTTTTTATGCAGATGTCACGACTATGACCGCCAACCCGCCAATTGGGACGCCAATAGCTTCAACCAAAAAAACCTACACTATAATTAACCCCTTCTATGCACCAACTGGAATTAGCACTTTTACCTACCTAGATTCATATGGTGCTACTCTAGCAATGCCAATAACCGATTTACACACTATTAAAGAGATAAAGATTACTCTAGCTGTTCCAATAAAAGCCCCTGTCGTAAATGGTAATGACAGTATTTCATTACTCGTAAGCCTCAGGAACCGAAAGACAAATCTATGACAAGCAAACGACTACTTATGAAATCCGAAAAAGGTTTTATAATGCCAACGATACTGAGCTTCATAATTGCGATTGCGATTATTAGTGGCGCTGCTGCAAATATAATACTATCTAATTTGCAGCTTGTTGGTAGGAATGTTATTAGTCAAAAAGCCTTTAATATATCTGAGGCTGGAGTGAATTATTATCTTTGGCATCTTAGCCATAACCCAACGGATTTCAAGGATGGCAAAACTACGCCAACTACGCCTGACGCTACCTTAGGTTACGGCCCTTATGTCCATGACTATATAAACAGTAATAATGTAGTAGAGGGCACATTTACATTATGGATTAGCCCGCAAAGTTCTGGGTCTACTATAGCCAAAATAAGGTCGATTGGACGAGTAGCCAACAGCACAATAACCAGAACCGTCGATGCCCAAATCGGCTCACCTTCTTTTGCTAGTTATGGAATAGTCTCAGACACCGCATTATGGTTTGGCAATACCGAGTCGGCAACTGGCCCAGTCCATTCTAATCAAGGTGTTCGAATGGATGGAGCAAATAGCGCTGATGTAACATCTGCTAATTCTACTTATGTGCCGTCTAGCCAAATCGGCGGAAACGGTTCGACAAGCCGCCCTGGAGTTTGGTGCGACACATCTATTACCACACCAATAAACTGCAACACGAGATCAAAAACAGATTGGCGCTATCCCGTGCCGGCGGTAGACTTCAACCAAGTGACGAGTTCGTTATGCACAATCAAGAAACTTGCTTTCAAGGCCGACGCCTCAACTACCGCCCTGTCTACACTAGCTAACGCCTGTACTCAAACTCCAACTACCAGAACCGCGGCATACTTACCACAACGCAGTTCCTCGGGTGCATACTCATTAACAAGAGGTTATCTAATAAATCTCAACCCGAGCGGAACTTACGATTTGCTTAACGTTAATGCAGAAAACGACAGGCTAACTCCATATACAAGCGCCTTAACTACAGCTGTTGTGGCTTCTGGGATAACTATTCCGGCATCGGGCGTAATATTTGCCGAGGATAACGTCTGGGTCCTTTCTAATCCTAGCTACCATGGCCGCGTAACAATAGCAGCTGGCCGACTAGCCACCAACAATAACGCCGAAATAGTCATAGCTGGGAATATCAAATACACCACCAAAGATGGCTCCGACGCAATTGGATTAATATCAGAAAACTCGATCACAATAGCTCCGTATGCGCCGCCCTCAACTGGTGCCTTTAACTTCGAAATAGACGGAGCTTTAATAGCTCAAACTGGAAGCGTAACGTACGCAGGCAAATACAGAACCAGCGCTCTTAGATGTACTCGCGGCTGGGTAAACAGTGATCAAACGTTTACTTTTTATGGCTCAGTAGCCAGCAGGCAAACGTGGACCTGGACATGGCAAACTGGTGGGGCGTGCGGAGATGCCGTGAATGATCCTGTAAATGGCTACATATCTGGAATTGAACATAACGACAGCCAATATGACTACAACTTATTATATGCTCCACCACCAAGCTATCCAACAACTAGCACCTATAACGTCCTTTCTTGGCGAGAAGTACTAACTAAGCCTTAATGCACTACCCTAGTAAACTCAATAAATCTGTTATAATTCTATTAAAGCTAATGTTTATAAAACAGGTGGGTATGAAACTTACAATCAACAGTCTAAACTGGCAAGGAATACAGGTATGAACTCTCGATACCTATATAAAGACAAGCCCCTATTCGGGTTAGATATTGGTTTTAGCTCTATAAAGGTCATGCAAACTAAGCCAGAAGGCAAAAATGCAATTGTTGCTGGCTATGGCGTCAACAGATTCGACCCAAAGATAATTAAAGATGGAGTGATCGTAGATATTCCGGCAATGGCCAAATCCGCTCATGAACTTTTTGATAAATTTGTTATAGGTGAAATATCCACTCGAAGAGTTGCTATGAGCATACCTGCCATGCATACATTCACAAGGACGATAAAGCTTCCTAAACTCACAAATAAAGAACTAGAAGACGCCGTTAGGATGGAGGCTGAGCAATACATTCCAGTACCAGTGGACGACTTATATATGGACTACTCTATTACCTCCACAACAGAAACAGAAATAGAGTTACTTGCTGTAGCTGTTCCCAAAAAAATCGTAGACTCTTACGTTGCGCTGGCTAAAGTGCTCGGACTTGAACTTGTAGCTTTAGAAGCAACAATTGCGTCATCCTCTAGATTATTTGTACATACTGAACTTAGTGATGTTCCGACAGTCATTATCGACTATGGCTCTGTGTCTAGCGACATCACAATATTCGACCATGGCATTATCGTAACAGGAACAGCCGGCGGAGGCGGAGATAACTTTACTGATCTAATCTCAGAAGCCTTAGACATATCTAAAAGCGAAGCGCAGGTCATAAAAGCCAAATATGGACTTAGCTATAGCAAAAAACAAAAAGAAATAACTACCGCACTAAAGCCTACGCTAGAACAAATACTGAAAGAGATTCGACGCATGATTAGATATTACGAAGAACGTTATGGCGACGACCGCAAAATCGTACAAATCGTGACCTTAGGTGGAGGGTCAAATATGCCAGGACTTAGCGATTATATGACTAACGCATTGCGACTACCCGTAAGAATGTCCAACCCTTGGGACAAGCATGTAATGTTTAAAAACATACAACCCCCAGGTGGCGTAGAAAGCTCCATGTACATAACAGCAGCCGGACTATCGTTGACCAAGCCAAAGGATTTATTCTAATGATCAACCTATTACCTCCAGATATTAAACATAGCTTGTCTTACGCCAAAAAGAACGATCAGCTACGACATTGGTGCATGGGGCTAGCTATCACCGGTTTAGGTACGGCACTAGTCTTACTGTTCGGTATTTTCTACATACAACAATCAACAAACAACTACGCAAAACAAGTAGAAAGAACAAAGTCGGACCTTGAGGCGCAAAAATTACCCGAGACTCAAAAACGCGTGGAAGATATCTCTAGCACTCTTAAGTTAACAGCCTCTGTACTGTCCAGAGAGATTTTATTCTCTAAGCTACTCAAACAAATTGGCGCCGCAATACCCGAGCATGCTAGCTTAACTGGACTTAGTATTAGTAAAGTTTCTGGCGGCATAGATCTAACTGCTGCAGCGTCTGACTATAATACCGCCACTCAAGTTCAAGTTAATTTACAGGATCCAGCCAACAAAATTTTTGACAAAGCCGACATCATAAGCATCAACTGCTCTTCGGCAGACGCATCCGATCCTCGTTATCCATGTACAGTATCCATAAGAGCGCAGTTCGCTGCCAAAAACCCCTTTCTGCTCATAAACTCTGCCAAAACATTAGGAGCAAAATCATGAAAAGCAAAAATTCATTCTATGCTATGGCAGGCTTAGTAGCTCTACTTATAGTGGGAAATATTAGTGCAGTGTATTTTGGTGACTTACTTTTGACCAACAAATCAGAAAGCCTAATGAGCGTAAAGCTGGAAAGCAGAGTTCTTGATGAGCAGCAGATCTCGATCAAACAAGCCAAAAAAGATATAGAAAAATATCAAGGACTAGAAAAGATTGCTGGTTCAATCGTCCCCCAAGATAAAGACCAAGCAGAAGCAGTAAGAGAGATTATTAAAATTGCAGGCGATAACGGCATTACTATCAGCACCATCAGCTTCCCTGCATCAACACTTGGACAAATAGCTCCTAAAGTAATTAAAACCGATGGCGCAGCCACAGCAACTAAACCAATTGCGCCGGGCATAACTCAGACGACAGCAGTCGAAGGCATCAAGGGTGTATTCAGTCTACAGATAAACGTCCAGCAAGACACTAGCAAAGCTATTACTTACGACAGATTAATAGGGTTCTTGAATGCCCTTGAGCAGAATCGCCGCACCGCTCAAGTAACAAATGTTGCAGTAACTCCAAATCCTACAGACCGCAACAAACTTACCTTCAATTTAACGCTATTAACTTACATAAAGCCATGAAAGGCTGATAACTATGGCTACTAAAAAATTAGACCTAACGAGTACATTGAAAAAATTTAAATCATTTGAGAGTATTGGAATGCGCTATTTATCTTTTATGTTAGTGCTATTAAGCCTGGGTGTGTATAGCTTTATAGTGTTTCGAATTAATAGCCTAATTACAGCGGAACCAACCGACGAGCAAATAAGCGAAAAGCTGCAGACTGTTCAGCGACCGAAAATAGACCAAGCATCCATAGACAAGATTAATCAGCTTAGCGACAACAGCGTTGAGGTGAAGGCAATATTCAAAGAAGCACGCCAGAATCCATTCCAAGAATAATAGCTCTCTTTGGAAACTATCTTTTTAATTCATTTTCGACATATTCTTCGTGCGCCTGTATCACAACTCTAGAGATGCTATGAGGATGAGGGACATAAGAAAATTGAGGAGACACTGTCTCGCCGGCGGTTTCGATTAATAAGTTTCCATAATGAAACAATCGCGGCAACACACCTTTTTGGGTCACGGTTACATCCTGTATATTCCCGATTCCTGATTGAGTGACTACTCTGTTAAATAGACTCTTGTAGACTACTTCCGCAATTTTTTCGTTAGTAATGAATATCGAGCTACTCCTATATATAAAAGCGGCAATCGAAGTCCCAACAAACATAGAAATAACTAATACAGCTACAATTGCTATGACAATACCGCCCATGGCTGTGCTGCTAATATTAAGACCTAGGTTAACTAAAAATGAGCTCGACAAGGTCATTATAGCTACTATCAAAATAGCTGCAGTAATAAATCCGCCCGTCAACCAAATTCCAATAACCCCAATTGGGTGTTTATGAACTTCTGCTAAAATCGTTTCATCGTCATCAAACTCAACATATTTAAACAATCGCCGGCCAAGGGGCGACAACTGCTTGCACGCCTCAATTTTGTGAGGAGACATAGTATATTCATTATCTTTTTTGACAACCATTACGCTTATTATAACAGTTCGGACTGTTTACGCTTATCGGTTTTGCCGAGATGCTTATAAGCCTTGGACGTTACTTTGCGACCACGGGGCGTACGCTCCAATAGTCCAATTTGTAACAGATACGGTTCGATAAAATCTTCAATTGTAGTTGCCTCATCACCAAGAATAGCAGCCAACGTATTAAGTCCAACTGGCCCACCGTCATGCAAGTCTATGATTGTCGTTAGTAGCAATCTATCGGCTGGATCAAGACCAATGGCGTCAACTTCTAGTAATTTTAACGCCTTTTCAGTTTGAGTCATATCGATAATACCGTCACCGTTAATATCGGCGTAGTCACGAACTCTCTTCAACAATCTGTTAGCTATACGAGGAGTTAAACGAGCGCGAGTAGACAGAGTGTCGGCAGCCTGCTTATCGATTTTGGAACCCAGTATTGATGCTGAGCGAGTCACTATTTGTGCAATCTCACTTGGGTCATAAAATTCTAGACGATGAATCATACCGAACCTATCTCGTAATGGCGCAGCTAGTGCTCCAGTCCTTGTCGTAGCTCCAATTAATGTAAACTTTGGCAAGTCCAGTCGTAGGCTTTTTGCGCTAGGCCCCTTGCCCAACATAATATCAATCGCGTAATCTTCCATAGCACTGTATAAAACTTCTTCTACGCTACGATTCAATCTGTGAATTTCATCAATAAATAAAATGTCACCGTCTTGCAAGTTCGTAAGCAAGCTCGCTAAATCAGCCGCACGGTCTATCGCAGGCCCGCTAGTGATTCTTATCTGCGCACCCATCTCGTTAGCAATAACGCTCGCCATCGTTGTCTTGCCTAGTCCAGGAGGGCCGTAGAGCAAGACATGATCTATTGGCTCTTCGCGCTTCTTGGCTGCTGCAATAGCCAGCTTCAAGTTAGTTTTGATGCGCTCTTGACCTATCATATCGGCAAAAGTTTTTGGCCTTAACGTTACTTCAATTAATGCGTCGTCGTCGTTGTCGTCAGCCGTAACTTGAGTATTAATAATTCGTTCAATCGCCATAGTTTACCTTTTTAACGCCTGTTTAACGCGAGCCTCAGTGGACAGGCTTGAATCAACCTTACTTAGTGCCATGGCGGCGTCTTCACGGCTATATCCCAGGCCAACTAATGCTTGTAGCGCCTCATCTCCATCGCTAAATGATGAGCTCTGCAAGAAAGCTGTTGCGTCATCGGCTGCATCGAGTCCAAGCTTGTTCTTAAGATCAACTACAACTCTTTCAGCAACTTTTTTACCAACACCACTCGCGCTAGATATAAACTTAACATCTCCAGCCGCGATACTTGCTCTTACCTGGCCTTCGTTTGCAAGGTCGGTAATTGCTGCAGCAGCTTTGGGCCCAACACCATTGACGCTTAATAGTTTTATGAATAGATCTTTGCGAGTTTTGGTTGAGAAGCCGTATAAGTCGTGCGCCTCTTCTTTAATATGCTCATAAATATATACTTTAATGTCCGTACCGAGGCGCATATGGGCCTGTTCGTCGCTAAGAGTATAGACGCCATAGCCTACTCCATTACAGTCAATAACGGTAACTCTACCATCGTGTTCCAAAACTTTGCCACTTATTTGCGCTATCATGTCCTATTATTGTACACGAATACTGGTGATGTGTGTCAGCGCAGCCGCTAAAGCATCTGCGCAATCATCCGGCTTTGGTATTTCACTTAGACCCAAATGAACTCTAACCATTTCTTGCATTTGAGCTTTCGTAGCCCTTCCATACCCTGTCATCGCCATTTTAATTTGCAGTGGTGTGTATTCGTAAATTTCAACATTAGCTTTTTGCAGCGCTAATAATATCACTCCCCTAGCCTGACTAACTGTCATAGCGGTGGTTACGTTTTGCGAGAAAAATAACTTTTCAACAACCGCAATATCGGGTTTATGCTCTGCAAGTAATTCCTGTAATGAGTCGTAAACATCTGCAAGTCGATTTGCCACGGTATCGCCTATTACTGTCCTAATTACACCGGCATCAAGCAATTTAGGCGTATTCTTGGTTAGCTCAATAAACCCAAAACCAATAATTCCCGAGCCTGGGTCAATGCCAACAATTTTCATTTAAACTAAGCCCCGATATCTTCAGCAATATCGAAATTAACATGTGTGGCGGTAACATCGTTTTGATCGTCAAGAGCATCCATCAAACGTTCGATTTTTCCTGCAGTGTTTGCGTCTGTAATTTCTATAGTAGTCTTTGGCACATAAGTTAACTCGGCTTCAATTACTTCCAATCCTGCCTGCTTCAATGCATCACGCACGCTAGCCAAGGCTTTTGGTTCACTATAAACTAGAGTTTCGTCGCCTTCTTCAACTGCATCTTCGGCTCCACAATCTAAAATAGTCAAAAGCAAATCTTCGCCAATACCTTTTACGCGAATCAATCCTTTATGCTCAAATTGAAAAGCCACAGCTCCCTTTTCCGCCATATTGCCGCCGTGTTTAGAAAAAGCTAATTTAACCTCTGGGTAGGTACGATTTAAGTTATCGGTTGCGACTTCAACTAGAATACCAACACCACCGGGACCGTAACCTTCGTACATTACTTCTATTAGCTGTGCTGCATCTTTGTCAGAAACACGCTTAATGGCTCGTTCAATATTTGTCATCGGCATGTTGGCAGCCTTGGCTTTTTCTATGGCCATAGCTAGAGTGCTGTTAAGTGCCGGATCCGTGCCGCTACGTGCAGCTATTGCAATTAGATTGCCTAATCTTGTGAATACAGCGCCACGCTTTGCGTCAGTTATGCCCTTTGCGCGCTTGATTGTCGACCATTTACTGTGCCCAGACATATTTTATATTTCTCCGCCTACGACTTGTTTTATATCTGTAATTATACCACTGCTTGTCTTAATTTTATGCCATAATATTATAACTAACATAATCATTCCGCTGTACATCAACACCATTTGCCATACGGTTATTGACTGCTTCACTAATGCTCTCGGCAATCTAGACAATAAAGACACCACATCTAACATATAGGTCAAAGATAGCCTCGACGGCATAGCCAGCCAGCCCGACATAAAAGGCACGAACATTCCAGCCAAACCAGCAACCAGACATAAGGACATCGCTATCGGAACTAGCGGTACCACCAACACATTGGCTAGCAATGCTACAGCCGAAAATTGTCCAAATATATACATAATTATTGGCATAGTCATTATCTGAGCAGCAGAAGTCTCGATAATTAACGTCATTAATATTTTAGGTTGCCTACTTTTAAATACCCTTTTAGTTATTAGCGGTGCCAGAACTAATATTCCAAAAAAAGCTAGAAAAGATAAATACCAACCGATGTCCGACCATAGATATATTGGATAAACTCCGGCCGTGATTACTGCAGCCAATAATATCAAAACTATAGGGCGAAATGTTCTGCCGTAATACCAAGCCCACAAACTAAGAGTACTTACAATTGCCGCTCGGACTATAGAAGCGCTGAAGCCTGTGAATAGCAAGAAAATTCCTATCAAAAGTAACGATGCGACTGTACTCTGATATTTTGAACGCTTTCTGAGCAACTTCCTGACGGCTCGCATTATTATTGTTAGATTATATCCAGACACTGCGACTACGTGAGTCAAGCCAACTGCCGCTAACTGCAGGCTAACAGATTTTGGTATCGTGCTGCGCTGACCGATCAACAATCCAAGACCAAAAGATGCAGCCGGCTCAGGCAATGCCGACTGCATTCCAGCCTCAAAACGGCGACGAATTACTTCAATTAAAGAGTCAGATTTTTCGATAACTTTTATGCTCGCAAATGATAGACTAGCCTGACGTGGTCCACGAGTTGGATATAATTTTGCACTAACCTGCACAATATCGCCCTTATAAACCATTGGCTCGCCAAAACCCTTAACACCTATCTTGCCAACCAAGTCTATGCGATAAGGTTCAATAACTTTAATTTGACCTAAATCAAAACTAATTTGAGATTTATCTCCGTAGACTGCATCGCTATCAGCTACACCCACAACAACTACATTATTTTTATATAAATTATTGTAATTATCTAGCAGCGACATATATGCACTGCCTCGCCACCAACCGATAGACAACCCAAGTAAAATTAAAGGAACAGCAAACATAACTCTTGCTCTGCGCAGGGTTATTGTTATCAATAATAAGCTAACCGCTAGCCACCAATGTTGAAATTCAATTTTAGTTCGAGCCAGTCCTAGTCCGACCAATACTGCCGTCAAAAATACGGCTATTAAAGTCGTTCGCCGAAACTTATATTTATAACTAGTCACATATCAAAGATAGTTGACGTTAAATCAGATTAAAATTACTAATGCTTCCGATGCTATGCTAATTCAGCTTATTGTCATTTATTAGCACGGTATTTTGTGAAAATCCTAATATGTAGCAGCAGATATATACTCCCCGCCCTGAACGCCGGTTAACTCAGTGGTTCGTTGAGTTCAAGTCAGTGGAACAATTCCAAGAAAAAAGACCTACCTTTGGCAGATCTTTTATCTTGGAGGGCCCAGTGAGACAGCGTCCGGCTGCGCGCGGGCTAACTCACGATGCCGTAAGTTCAAATCTATGGGCTCCAAATTTAGAACCCCTCTTTCGAGGGGTTCTAAATTTGGAGGGCCATTGTGTACGCTATTACAACTATTTTGAAAATCTGCAAGCATACTGAGACTACGCTTTTATCTTGGATGTCGTGTTTTTAGGTTCGTGCGCTTTGACAAAACGATGATAGCCCAAGTACAGCACTGTAACTAAGCCAACAGTGACCACAATAAATACGTACTTACTATTCTCCGACGCGAAACCGCGACCTAGGCTATATAACAAGACGAATAAACCACCTAACATAACTCCGTCTGCCATTACTTTGATTTTATTCTCATATACCAAACTTACCGCAAGAAGAACAACTGCAGCGATTAAAGCTATTATTGATACATTGCGGTTATAGGGACGCATATCTTTATTATGCTGTTCCATTTTGATATCAAAGGCCCTTTGTGTGGCGAGTTCATCGGTTGTTGGTTCTTTGCTGAGCGTATTAAGTACTACCGGAAACTCAGGCGCCTTGGGTCCTGGATAAAATGTATTTATACCTACACCAATGAAGATTGCTATTAGCAGGCCCAGAAAGAAAGTGTAGACTAGCTTAAGAATTTTATTGTCTTCTTTCATAAAACCTCCTGGTTACGTTACTTATATTATACTCCTTTCATGCCATCACTATATAAATAAATGCCCCTAAATAGGGGCATTTAGAATAAGCGGTATTGGAGGGACGTATGTATCGCTGTTGCAACTATTATTCGTTACGCGTCTTCTAGCGAGTCAAAACTATTTTCAAATTTTTTGTACCAGGCTTGCTGATTTTCAGGACTCCAAGCCATCATCTCTTCCATTGCTTTTTTATGTGCTTCATCGCCGGCTTGAACCTTTTGCATTACGTGATTTCTGCTATTTTCACCCATTTCTGCAGATGTTTCACCGGTTATTACTTCGTCGCAAGCCCCAGCAAGATTGTTACACGTTGATTTCTTCATAATTAATCTCCTTCAAAAACATTATACATCAAAAAACAGAGGCAAATTACCTCTGTTTTAAGCATAAGCTGTATGGAGGGCCCAGTGAGACTTGAACTCACGACACCCTGCTTAAAAGGCAGGTGCTCTAACCAGCTGAGCTATGGGCCCCTATTACGGGGTGGTTGATTGTTAAAATTGAGTTCGTCTATTAGACGAATCTTACTCAGCTGATTAGAGCACCAAGGTGCACATAATTATTTTTGTCCTTAGCCGTGAACGGCTTGGACGCCAGCTGAGCTATGGGCCCCTATATTGGGCAATAGTTATTGTTACAATTACAATAATATCAATTTAACACCTTATATTATCTCGATTTATAGCAAAAAGTCAATGTTTTAACAGATTACTTGTGCTTCTTTTTGTGAGTTGGGTGCGGTTGTTTGTGGGTTGATTTTAAGAATATAATGCTAACAAAAAGCCCAAAAGCAACTATGAATCCTTGCATGTTTTCAAGAGTAGCCCACATTTGGGTGCTGGTGATGTTTGTTTTTGTTGATCCAGCAAATAGCGGAACAACTGACAATGCGGTAAGTAGTCCAACAGCAATAGCGGGAAGTACATTTAGCATTGCTTTTGATCCTTTAGAGCTTTTGCGTAACAGAATTGCAGCAATAAATGCCGGCAACACTACTAGCGATATATTAAGCGCCTCCTCTGCCAACATTCCTTGATTAGGAACTGTCGATTTCATTACCAGAGTCAAGTCGCCAATAACAAACATTCTAAGCACAATTCCCGCACATAAGACCAGAAATACTACCGACGCACTAGTCCGAATAACAATCAGAAACATTGTAGTGAGGCCTGTAATAAGGCCAAGAATTATCAGAGCATTCATAGATATATCATAGCATGAGCACTTTGATACTTTTGCTTATTTAGCGTTGACAAAAATAATCTACAGACCAAACGGCTAGAATACTTAACTACGCGCCGATACGGTCTTTGCGGCGCTTGCCCTTAGCGTTTTGCTCTACATATTCTATGATTTTTTCTGCTACGTTATGGCCAGTAATTTTTTCTATTCCAAAACCTGGGCTTGCATTTACTTCTAGAACTAGTGGACCACGGTTAGATCTAATAATATCAACACCGGCAATCGAAAGTCCCATTGCTTTAGCGGCTTTGAGAGCAGTTTTGCGTTCTTCATCGCTAAGTTTAACTGGTGATCCTTCGCCTCCTTGGTGAATATTGGACCTAAAGTCATCGTCTAGACTCTGACGCTTCATACTAGCAACAACTTTGCCGCCAACTACAAAAGCACGGATATCAGTACCGGCCGATTCGGCGATAAATTCCTGAACCAAAAAACTCACGCTCTCTACATAAAATGCCTGCATTACAGCTTGAGCAGCTTTGCGTGTTTCCGCCAAAACCACACCATTACCATGAGTGCCACGAGCAACTTTAATGATTAGCGGTGTGCCGCCAGCTTGGTCGATAACAGCGTCAAGATCAGCAGTTTCGCGGGCGAATACAGTCTTAGGAATATCTACTCCTGCTTGCGCTAATAATTGACTAGAGCGTAATTTATCACGCGTACGGTTTATAGCAATTGACTTGGAAGTGGTAAATATTCCCTGCATTTCGAACTGTCGAGCGATAGCAGTTCCGTACTTAGTTAATCCTGATGCGATTCGAGGAATGATGACATCAATATCATCAAGATTTTCACCCTCGTAATGAACGACTGGGTTACTCTGCTCAATAGTCACGTAACATTTAGCGTAATTAACTACGATAACTTCGTGACCGCGCTTCTCAGCTTCTTCCTTTAGACGTTTGGTCGAGTAGTTACCCGGACCCTTAGATAAAATTGCAATTTTCATATTAAATCCTTTACCTTATAGCGTTACGATATCACCTGCACGGTTTACGTCAACTAGAAATTTATTTTTCCGCAAAAAACGACGACCAATTAGCACTGGCCATTTCATGTCGCTGCGATCCGCCAAACTAAGTTCTATCGGATAAGTTCCATCTTTTATTACGATGTTAGTGGTGATAAAGAATCTATGTTCGCTTTTACCATTAGAGCTTTTTACGCGACGGTTAACGTAGTCTGTGGCTACTATAACAATCTCCGGATGATCAAATGGCGAAAAACGTAAATGCTTTACGTCATCCTTGATAAATTCTTCAATTTTAGTACTATGAAGCGCTCCAGTAAAAGCACCAGTATCAATCTTGGCTACCACTTTAGACATCCCATATTCTGGAAAGTCTACGTGCTCAAAAGTACTAATTATTTGTTGTTCGTCCATCTTTAATCTATATTATGTCAGATTATTAATTTTAAGGCGACTTATTATTTATTAACTTTTTGAATTCGCAAAAAAACTAAGACAATCACAGTAAGCACGACTACCACTAGAGCAATCATAAAGGGTATAAAGCCTCGTTGATTATTCATAAGCTTTTTCATCTAATCTAATTATTATCCATAATTAGTCATTTGTATAGACTCTTATAATCAACAGTAGAAATACTCTATTTATTAAATAAGCCGTGCTTCTTGTTGCCCTTAAATTCTTCCAAGAGTTCCTGTTGTTTCTTGGTAATTTTTGTAGGCGTGTCTACGACGATTGTCACGATATGACTACCCCGAGCAGTACTTTTAAGATGAGGCACTCCATGACCGGATAGCTTAAAGTCAGTTCCACTTTGTGTGCCAGCAGGTATTTTCATTTTGATAGGACCATCAACGGTTTCTACCTTAATTTCAGTTCCAAGTGCAGCATCAACCATATCAACATGCTCCTCGCTCAACACCAAATCACCTTCTCTGGTGAACTTTTTGTGAGGCTTAACACGGATATTCACATACAAGTCGCCCTTGGGACCATGAGCAATGGCTTGACCATGCTCTCTTAATCTTATTGTTGCGCCGTCGTCTATGCCAGCTGGGACTCGTAGCCGTATATCTTGACGCTTAGACTGAGTGCCTTTGCCCTTACATACTGTACAGATCTTTTCAGGGACCTTACCAACACCCTTGCAGCCATCACATACGCTTGCCTGCTGAATATTACCAAAGACTGTTCGCATAACTCGAGTAACCTGACCAGAGCCCTTACAAGTACCACAGGTTTTTAATTCGTAGCCTGGCTCGGCTGTCGTACCCTTACAATGCTCACAGGTGTCGTCTAGGGTTATCGGGAGAGTTTTTTCTACGCCAAATATAGCTTCTTCAAAGCTCAGGTCAATGCTAGATTCAACATCTCTACCACGAGCTTCCCGGGACTGTGACTGACCACCGCCAAAGAAGCTGCCCAAGATATCTCCAAGCCCCATATCACCAAAATCAAAATTATTGCTTCCACCAAATCCTGCATACGGATTGCCGTCACTTGCTGCACTACTACCTACACCAGCATGCCCAAATTGATCATAGCGCTGTCTTTTCGATGCGTCTTTTAGCACTTCGTAGGCTTCGTTTACTTCTTTAAATTTGGCTTCATCACCTCCTTTGTCTGGGTGATGTTCGATAGCAGCTTTGCGAAAAGCCTTTTTAATTTCGTCAGCTGATGCCGACTTGCCTAGTCCTAATACTTCGTAATAATCTCGTTTTGCCATTTATACTATTTTAGCACTCTAAACTAACGAGTGCTAGTTCTTTTAAAAGCCCAGCTTAGGACCATAAAAATACCAGAATTCACGCAATATTAATACCAATAAAATAACATAAATAGTTACCAGTACTTCTCCGTGATTAAACCTAAGCCATTTAGCGTATTTCTTTTTAATTTTTATTGTTTTATTTTCGATCAAAAAAAGCACCGTATACCAAGAACTTAGAATCAACACAATCCATACCGTCAAGCAGTAGATACAAATCGCCTTTATTACAAACAGGCTTTGCTCCATCAAGAACAACATAAACAGCAGACTGCCAACCATCTGAAGTGAATATAATTGCCAGAACCACTTCTTCATCTTGGCACCAGCCAGCATAACAACACCCAAGAAGATCATTGCGGTAAAACTAGCCAGCCCCATCAACGGATTAGGGAAACCTAGGACCGTAGCAGTTTTGGACTGCATAACAGAGCCACAACTAAGAACTGGATTTAGATCACAAATAAAACTAATGCTAGGATCTTTTATTAGTGCAATATGATCCTGGACCAATATAAACGATGCCACGAATCCGACAATTCCGCAAAATATCAAAATCACTGGTAAGGTTTGGCTGAGCTTATAACCAAAAACTTTATTGGTTATACTCTGTATTCTCTTGTTTTTTTTCATATCTATAACCAGTATAACTCCTTTGTACTGAGCTTACTATGACATCACCAACTTAAGCGTGAATCGTCTTACTTTTTGTCGTCGACAACTTCGCCCTCTACAGGCTCTTCTTTGTCATCTTTGTCATCTTTCTTATCTTCTGCGTTTTCGTCATTCGCTTCTTCGTCTTTTGCAGCAGCTTCATACATCTTTGCTCCAATTGGCATCGTAGTATCTACTAAAGTTTTAGCGGCAGCTTCAAGAGCCTCTTTGTCCGCTTTTTCGTCAGCAATAACTTTTTTGGCTTCTTCAATTGCGTCCGTAAGGGTCTTCAAATCATCTTCAGCTAATTTGTCCTTATTATCGTCTTTCATCTTTTCGGCTTGATATATAGCGCTGTCGAGATGATTCTTGGCTTCAATAGATTCACGCAATTTTTTGTCTTCTTCTGCATGAGCTTCGGCGTCTTTAGCCATTTTTTCTACTTCATCTTTACTTAGTCCAGAACTACCCTGAATAGTAATACTCTGTTCTTTGCCAGTGCCTTTATCTTTAGCAGTAACATTTAAGATACCGTTAGCGTCTAGGTTAAAGGTGACTTCTACTTGAGGAACTCCACGTGGAGCAGACGGAATACCGTCCAGAACAAATCGTCCTAGACTCTTATTGTCAGTCACTAATTCACGCTCACCCTGAACGACATGAATTTCAACTGAACTCTGATTGTCTGCTGCAGTCGAGAAAACCTCGCTTTTGCTAGTAGGAATAGTGCTATTGCGTTCTATCAATTTAGTAGCGACGCCACCAAGAGTTTCGATTCCTAGTGATAGCGGAGTAACATCAAGCAACAGAACATCCTTAACATCTCCCTGTAATACACCGCCTTGGATTGCAGCACCTACGGCTACAACTTCGTCTGGGTTTACGCCCTTCATCGGCTCTTTACCAAAGATTTTCTTAACTTGCTCGGCAACAGCTGGCATACGAGTCATACCACCTACAAGTACGATAGCATCTATGTCGCTAGCCTTAAGACCGGCATCTTTTAGCGCTTTTTCGCAAGGGATACTGGTTTTTTCGATTAGATCAGAGACTAAACTTTCTAGCTTAGCTCGGGTCAATTTATGCTCAAAATGCTTAGGACCTTCAGCATCAGCAGTCAAGAAAGGAAGATTAATATTTACCTCTTGAGCACTTGATAGTTCGATCTTGGCTTTTTCGGCCTCGTCACGCAATCTTTGCATGGCGGCTTTGTCGTTAGAAATATCTATTCCAGCTTCTTTTTTGAATTCATCGACAAAATAATTTACAAGCACGCGGTCAAAATCGGCACCACCAAGGTGGGTGTCGCCATTTGTGCTCTTAACTTCAAAAACTCCGTCGCCCAACTCTAGGATAGAAACGTCGAATGTTCCACCACCAAGGTCAAATACGGCAATCTTCTCATCGCCCTTCTTTTCCTTATCAAGACCATAAGCCAATGCGGCTGCAGTTGGTTCGTTGATAATTCTCTTTACTTCTAATCCAGCAATCTTACCAGCATCTTTTGTAGCTTGGCGTTGTGAATCGTCAAAGTAGGCTGGAACCGTAATGACAGCTTCTGTTACAGGTGCACCCAAAAAAGCTTCAGCATCAGCCTTAAGCTTGCCCAAGATCATGGCACTTACTTCTTCGGCGCTATATTCTTTGTCACCCATTTTAACTTTAGCGCTATTGCCGCTCTTAACGATTTCGTAGCCCATAAGTTTAAGATCTTTTTGAACTTCTTTGTCGTTAAAGTTACGACCAATAAGTCGTTTTACTTCATAAATTGTGTCTTTGCTGTTAGTAACTTGCTGGCGTCGTGCTACCTGACCAACCAAGCGTTCACCCTTTTTGTTGATAGCAACTACGCTCGGAGTAGTGCGCGCACCCTCAGAGTTAGCAATAATTTCTGCTTTGCCTGACTGCATTACAGCCATAGCACTGTTGGTAGTACCGAGATCGATACCGATGATTTTACCCATTATTTTGTCTCCTTTTAAATGATTCAATTCGATGATTTTCTAGCACTCATTATAGCACAGTGCCAACTCATAAATTATAGTTTTCTGGCAGTCTCATGTCAAGAGTGCCAGAATTGTTGTTAGCTGGTTAACTTCTGACAGCTCTACTTGGTCAAGAAAGCTGACGTAAACTTAAATCTCAAAAATCTTGAACTCAACAAAACCGACGAATCGTCTAAATTCACGCAACACTTCTTCTTTTGACCCAGTATCGGCTATATTGAGAGTTTCTTTGTCGTCAAGAATAGTACCAACTCGGAATAAATCTTCTCTCAATACCGTTTCAGCATACTCGCTTTGATTATTCTCAAACTCATCAAGTACGCCGTGCATTGCTATAGGCCATCTAATATCATAAACATCAGGAATTTCGTTTGGCTCAGACTCGTTCATCATTTTTGCCAATCAATAGCTATGCAATTAGTCTCTTTTTTCATACTTCATAACACCAAAGGTTGGCTCTAGTCGCCATATTGCAACATCCAATGAGTTCAACGCTAAACCTGGACAACCACTATCAACTAACCTGTTATATCTATCTATCACTTCTGAAGAAACTTCTCTCGTCTCTGGATTAAGTTGCTTTGATACTTGCGACTCAAAAACTTCCGAATTACTCATCTAGAACCTACCTTTACCATTGCGTGTCTTATTATTTCATCACCAACCTTATAACCAGCTTGTAATTCTTCTGTCACTACTTCCGTATCACCCTCACCTTCTTCCATGCTAATTGCTTCGTGAAGTTCTGGATTAAAATGCTCGCCAACTGTTTTGATTCGTTCGACGCCAATCTTTACCATCGTATCTTCAAACTGCTTAACTACACCTTGGACGCCTTTAATGTAGTCATTGTCAGCCAATTCTTTTGGCACATTTTTTAGGGCTCTCTCAAAATTATCAATTACCGGCAAAAGTTCTTTTACTATTAGTGACTTATAAAATCCACCCAATTTAATCCGATCTTCTTCCGCTCTACGTCGTACGTTCATCGCATCGGCTCTTTCGCGCAACAAAGCTTCTGTCAGTTCAGCTATTTGAACTTCGTGCTCGTTTACGACAGGCTCAATTATATCTGCAATATCTTTTTTAACTTTACTCATACATCGACTCCTCTAGTGTTTTACCTGCTCGTTCAACTAAACTCATTACATCACGATAACTTTGGCGCGTAGGGCCAAGTACACCTATAAAACTACGATCGCTAAAAGGACTTCTGAATTTACTAATTATCAAACTGCAGCCACTGTTGCGACCAATAGGATTCTCAGCTCCTATGTATACGCTGAGTGCTTCGTTGGGAGCAGCTTCTCTAAGCCATGGTTCAAGATTGTCTAATAGTCGCGCCACTTCCTGTACTTGAGCAGGATGAATAAATTCTGGTTGACCAAATAAGTTACTAAGTCCACTCATATAAAGCTGATTACCAATGGTTCCAAGACCTAGATTATGTGTCAGTTCAACTAACGTATCGACTGTATTACGGATAACTCGTTCTGGCATTCCTCCGTTATTAGTTCTTGCCGCCAATGCTCTTTCTACGCGAGGATTAGGAGTCTTTACAGATTCGCCACCAACCTGATTAACATAAAATCTATAACCTTTATCGGTTGGAACACGTCCAGCACTTGTGTGTGGCTGCGATATAAAGCCTAGTTCTTCAAGGTTGGCCATTTCAGCTCTAACGGTAGCGCTAGAAACATTAAAAAGCTTAGCCAAGAGACTTGAGCCGACTGGGCTAGCCACCTCAGCATACTGTTCGATTATGGCATCAAGGATTTGAATTTGTCGTTCAGTCATAATTAAGCATTATACTTTTTTAGCACTTAAGTAACAAGAGTGCCAGCCAGGTAACTCTGAACATCACCTAGCAAATGTACGGCGTAGTCCCTAGCTTTCTGCTCCTTGTCGGAGTCAAGAACATCGTGCATGAAATATTCATTCAATAGATTAGTACAGGCGTGAAACTCATCATTTATTACAAGTTTGTAGAATGGTTCTTTAAGAGCACGGTCAATTTCTTCCAAAGCGCTTTGTAGTCTAATTCGTACTTCATCTTCAGGCATATGACCACGACCGCGTAATCTCTGCATCCAAACATCAAAAGATGGAGGAAGAATAAACACAATTTTAGCGTCTGGCTTAATTCCATGTATAGTTGTTGCGCCGTCTGGAGTGACTTCGTTTATAGCGATCTTGCCTGCTCGATTAGCATTATTGAGCTCTCTTATACTTGCTCCAGAAACCTGCTGACCATGTACTATTGCCGCTTCAAGATACATACCAGTTTTTAAATCGTGCAAATAATCTTCTTCGTTTCTAAAGAAATACTCGACACCCTCTTGCTCCCAAACACCATTATTTTGACGTTTAGGCCTAGTGGTGTCTGAAACCATATAGTGATAATCGCCAGATTTTAGTAGTTCGTTGATTATGGTGTTACGGCCAGAAGAAGTAGTGCCAACTAACAATACTAAGCGTGTTTTACTTAGTATTTCTTGAGCTTCAACACTCGGATGATAGCCCCTTAAGAGCTCTTGAAATTCAGATAAAAGTTTTAATTTTGGTCGTTCCATATACTATTATTAGCAGTTTTTGACCAAAAAAGCAAAGAACGTAAGAAGTTAATCGCGCTTTAGCATGACAGTAAACGCTTCTGCCGGAATCTCTACTTTTCCAAAACGTTTCATTCGTTTCTTGCCCTTAGCCTGCTTAGCTAAAACTTTCTTTTTGCGCGAAACGTCACCACCATATAATCCTGTCGTAACATCTTTTCGATAAGCGCTAATATCTTCTCGAGCGATAAATCTACCACCTATAGCTGCCTGCAATGACACTTGGAAGTTTTGACGAGGAATCACTTCTTTTAATTTAGATACAACATCTCGTCCTACGCGCATTGATTCTGTACGGTGCAGCATAATACTTAGTGCATCCACCTTTTCTCCAGATACATAAAAGTCAACCTTGACCAAATCTTCACCACGATAATCATCAAGCTCGTAATTAAAGGATCCGTAGCCGCTAGTTACACTTTTTAGTTGATCATAAAAATCGGTTAGCAAGTTAGCCAGTGGAGCCTCGAAACTAATCAAAGCTAACTGTGCATCAACATATGATAAGTTTTTCTGTATGCCGCGCTTGCTTATTATCAACTGAATAACTGCTCCAACGTAATCTTTAGGAACGACTACTTCGCCCTTTATCCAAGGTTCGCGAATTTCAAGAATATTTGCAGGATCAGGCAAGTCGGCTGCAGATTTAATATCAAGTTCTTCGCCATTCATTAAACTAATCTCATAATCAGTAGACGGATTAGTAACGACCAAATCTAGATTATATTCTCGTTCTAATCTTTCACGGACGATATCCATATGTAGTAATCCCAAAAACCCAATCCTTACTCCAAAACCTAGTACAGCAGAATTTTCTGGGGTAAATTGTAGGGCCGAATCGCTTAGTGATAGCTTTTCGATGGCATCTTTAAGTTCTTGATAATATTCATTACTTTGAGGGAAGAAGCCGGCGTAAACAAAAGGCTTAACTTCTTTATAGCCTGGCAAATAATCCGAAGCAGGATTATTAGTAAGAGTCACCGTATCACCAACACGAGCCTCACGAGTGCTCTTAAGGTTTGTAACGATGTAGCCAATTTCGCCCGCCTGTAAACTACCAAGAACTGACATGTCGGGCTTCAACATGCCTACTTCCAGGGCGATGCCTTTTGCTCCAGTTGCCATCATAGTGACTTGGTCGTTTTTGCTTATCGCTCCATCGACGACACGCACATACAAAACCACGCCTCGATAATCATCATAATAACTGTCAAAAATTAAAGCTGTCGTAGGGGCGGTAGCATTGCCACTTGGGCACGGAATATCTGTAACGACACGCTCAAGAACAGCTTCAATTCCTATTCCTGTCTTGGCGCTAATCAATAAAATATCTTCTGGCTTACAACCAAGTAAACCAACAACTTCTGCCGTAACTCGCGGCACATCTGCGGCCGGTAAATCAATTTTATTCAATACTGGGATGATAGTCAGGTCGGCTGCGAGCGCCAAATATACATTGGCTAAAGTCTGAGCCTGAATGCCCTGAGAAGCATCAACAATTAATAAAGCGCCCTCACAAGCCTCAAGACTACGCGACACTTCGTAACTAAAATCAACATGCCCAGGAGTATCTATCAAGTTCAGCTCGTAATCCTTATAGGCCATACGCACAGGAGCTAATTTTATTGTAATTCCCTTTTCGCGCTCTAAATCCATACGATCAAGTAGTTGCGCTTTCATATTTCTTTTCTCGACAGTTCCAGTAATTTCCAATAATCTATCGGCCAAAGTAGATTTACCATGGTCGATATGTGCGATTATACAAAAGTTTCTGATGTGGTCTTGTTTCATGCAATAAGCAGTATAACAGAGGTGGGAGTATTAACCAATCTATTGTTATTATCTGATTTATAAATACATAGCTTGGTGCTAATCGTTTAGCCTTGGTAGTCTACTCGAACAGGCTTCATTATAAACTGGCCAATTCTACGCAATACTGGTCGCGGCTCGTCCAAACCAAATAGTAGCGACATGCCGACATGTACCAAAATTGTTGAGCCTGCGATTGCACCAAATTTAAAACCTAAAGTTACAAAACCTCTGTCCGCCAACTGCAACGGCAATATTGTCACCATCACAAATGCCGTCATCACACTAAATCCTGTTACAGAAACAATTCTTATTACAGATCCCCAGAAAGCTCGGTTAAGAATGTATTTATCGCGCACTACCATTATTATGAACAACAATAAAACTTCAACTGCAGCAGTTGTAGATTGTGCGAGAGCTAGTCCTGCCGATCCATATGCAGTTGGACGAGCCAAATTAAATACTAAAATTACGTTCACACCAATAGCGAACAAAGAAACTAATAATGGAGTTTTGGTATCTTTTTGTGCATAGAAATATCGCGACACGATACTATAAACGATCCGGAAAAAGATAGCGATTGTTAGGTATCCAAATATAAGGGAGACTTCTGGTGCCACCTCTCCAAATAGCAAGCGTGCCAAATAACCACGCGTAAAATAAGAGACGACTACGACCGGCATAGCTAGCCAAATCATAAGTCTTAGAATTCTAAAGAAATCGGCATGAAACAAGTCGGGACGTCCTTCTGCCAGCCGTCCTGCCAGTCTAGGAAAGGCTGCTGTAGCAATAGCATTACCAAAAAGCATAATAGGAACGTTAGCCAAAGTAGTGGCAAAGTTATAATAACTGACCGTGCCGTGTGCCAAAATATTAGCTCGATTTGTCTCTACGATATTGTTAATAGAATCGATACCTTGGTCGATAGATCGAGCCGGCAATGCATGCGCCACCTGCTTAAAGTCGTTAGTCTTAAAGTTAATCTTTAGACGATATTTGAATCCTAACCCCCATAGACCAAAAGTTGCCACTAGCAGCTGCGCAAATGCACCCACTACAGCACCAACACCGAGCCCAACAACACCCAAATGAGTCTTAAATATATAGACGCTAATAATAATAGATAAGTTATAAAACAGCGGTGCTATAGCATAAAAGAAGAATCTACCGTAAGTCTGCTGAACACTGGTAATAATTCCTGAAAGTGTAAAAAGAAGCGGGTTCAGCGCGATTAAACGCATTATCTGAGTCGCTTGATCTAGATTGTGCGGAGAAAGATTTGGGGCCACAATGTTATGTAGCAAAGGCCGAGCAAATATAAAGATAATGACCGCCACAATCGCCATTATAATTCCAAGCAAATTTAGAAGACTGCTGGTAATCTCCCACATCCCCTCTTTATCACCCTTATGTAATCGATCCGCCAACACTGGCACAACGGCTACACCCAACGCACCGGCTGCAATAGTCAAGAAAAAGAAGTCTGGTATCTGGAAAGCTGCAAAAAAAGCATCAGTACTGCCTGGGTCAATTAATGTAAAGTTAGTACTAACCAAACGGTTGCGAAAAAATCCAAGCGTCTGACCGAATAAAGCCATAGCAATAAGTAACACAGTAACTCCGCCAAAGGAGACGCGATTATTTGCTTTTTTTATCCAGTGTTTCATCTACAAATAATTATAGATTACTGCTGGCTCAAACCATAACTCTAACGTAAAAATGTAGAACTTATGATGCGTGAACTAGTAAAGTTGAGCTTCTTTTGGCATTACGGTGCCTTTGAGCACTTCCAAGACTTCAGCCGCTTCAACAGTTTCATTTTTGAGCAAACGATCTTTTAGGTCTTCGAGTTTTGCCCTGTTGGCCTTAATTACTTGTCTCGCTCTAGTACCAGCTTCTGTTATCAAACTCTCAACTTCGTCATCAATAATCTTCGCAGTTTCGTCAGAATATTGTCTGTCGTGCATGATTCTTTCCATCATGATACCGTCTTCGGTGTGGAATACTTGGTCGCGCAATTTCTTGCCCATACCCTGGCTAACAATCATTTCTCTAGCTAGTTCAGCAGCTTTCTGTAGATCATTTCCTGCACCGGTAGTAACTCTGTCAGAGCCGTAAACAACTTCTTCAGCTATTCTTCCGCCTAACATTCTGGCGAGCACATCCTTATATTCAATAATTGAATGATAGTTCTTGTCTTCTGGCGGAATAAACCAAGTAACTCCACCTGTACCGCCGCGAGGGATAATAGTAACCTTGTGAACAGTGTCGCTGTCTGGCAAAACATGACCAACAACAGCGTGTCCGGCCTCGTGATAAGCAGTAAGTTCCTTTTCCTTTTCGCTCATAACCTTAGTCTTACGTTCAGGCCCAATCGCTACTCTTTCGAAAGCGCTCGTCACATCATCCTGAGAGATTTGATGTCGATTGTTGCGTGCAGCTACGATAGCCGCTTCGTTTGCCATATTAGACAAATCCGCACCAGATGAGCCAGCTGTTTTTGCGGCTAAAGCATCAAGATCAACGTTTTTAGCTAGAGGCTTTTTGGCGAAATGTATCTTAAGAATTGCTTCTCGGTCTTTTCGATCTGGCAAATCTATATTTACTCGGCGATCAAAACGACCTGGTCGTAATAATGCTGGGTCTAGCACGTCAGCACGGTTAGTAGCTGCCAGTACTATTACTGTAGTACCCTGCTCGAATCCATCCATTTCAACTAAAATCTGGTTAAGAGTCTGCTCTCTTTCATCATGACCACCGCCCATACCGCTACCACGCTTGCGACCAACCGCATCAATTTCGTCGATAAAGATAATACATGGGGAGTTTTTCTTTGCCTTAGCAAATAAATCACGAACTCTTGACGCACCAACACCGACAAACATTTCAACAAATTCTGAACCAGAAATACTGAAGAATGGAACATTAGCCTCACCAGCAACTGCTCGAGCCATCATAGTCTTACCAGTACCTGGAGGACCGATGAGCAGAACACCCTTAGGAATCTTTGCTCCAACTGCTTCAAACTTCTTAGGAAATTTCAAGAACTCAACAACTTCTTGCAAATCACTCTTTGCCTCATTAGCTCCAGCGACATTCTTGAATACAACTTTATCTTTTTCATTTCCATAAAGTCGAGCCTTACTCTTACCAAAACTCATCGCCTGGTTGCCCTGACCTTGTGCACTCTTCATCATAAAGAAAATAACGAAACCGATCAGCAGCACTGGGATAATTGCACTCCCGAATGTAACCCATAGATTGCCAGTGTTTGATTCTGGCTTAACTTCGACGACTACATCACGGTTGCTCAGACCTTGCTCGTAAATACTTGAGCCTGGCTCTTTGCGTGACTTTTCGTTAGCGCTAGAATCGCCCTTTTTGGTAACTTGAAGATCATTGCCTTGTATTGTGATCTGTTGGATTTGCCCAGCATTTGCTCTCCTTATAACATCGGAGAAAGCTACAGACTTGAGCGGTGGAGTTTTGCCCATTGAGGCAACAACAATTAGTCCTATCAATACTAGTAGCGTAATAAACCCTACGTTTTTGAAACTTTTACGATTTTTGCCGTCAACGGCAGGCTTTAACTTGGGTTTAAACGATTTTTTATCCATATTCAATTATTATACAGAACCTATATTGCTAATACTAGCGCTCATGCTTATCGAGTGCCAGATATTCTTTATTTATGTTTATGTACCTCTGTTTATCTACAGAAATTTTCTTGCCAACTTGTAATGTCTTGGCAGCATGAAGTAGTCTCTCTACCTGTTGCTTGTCAATATTTTCGACCTGATGACTCCTCAACCAGCCCACCATAACCTCTCTCGCGACAATATGCGGCAACATAATAAACCAATGCCTGTCTAACTTATCAGAAGATGGGTGAATATCTAGATGATCACGGAGATTCTCGTCGATTTCATTATTCACTAACTTTAAATCATCAATATGACTAATAAACTTTTTCTTATCATCCTCAGAAAACTTAATTATAATTTGTCGTCTTACGTAGTTACGCAAATACTTTGTTTCTAGATTAGTGCTATCTTCGCGCCACTCAACATTATTTAACTTTGCGTATTTGATAATGTCAGCCTTAGACATTCCCAGCAGAGGCCTAATTAATTTGTGAGAACTTTTTAAAGATGTCAAACCCTTGCGCCCTGTTCCTCTTAATATGTTGATAATAGCGGTCTCTAACATATCGTCCTGGTGGTGAGCAGTAATGAGTCCATCAGCTCTTGAAGATTTCATCACTTTTTCAAGAAAGTCATATCGCGCCTTCCGAGCCGTAGCTTCACTGGCGTCAGAACCTAACTCGCCTGCATCAAAAACGAAAGGTAGTCCATAACTTTTGGCTACTTCGCCTACAAAACGCCTATCTTCTACAGAGTCAGGCCTAATGCCGTGATCAAAATGCGCCACAATCAACACCATACCTGACTCAATATTACCGTCACTGGCTTTGCGATCAATCAATAATCGGCTATGCAACTGATACAGTAAAGCCATAGAATCAACTCCGCCAGATACTGCCACAACATAAATTCCCGAGCTTAAATCAAAATCCATACACTAATCTTAGCAAGTGACTACGCTTTATACATAAGTGTTATACTATATGTACATATATTCAACTAGGAGAGAGCATGACCAAGAATAAGAAACAGCAGCTAATATACATCTCAGTTGCCGTAGTGATATCTATTATAGGCGCTGTTTTCATCGCCACCCGACGCGCAGACACCAGCCTAAAATCTTCAAATACGAAACTTACCAGTAAATTTGAACAAACGACCAATCCAGTAATAGACATCTACAAATCGACTTTCATGCAAAACAAAGTATCTATCAAAAAAGGTAGCACTGTTAATTGGAGCAACCTTGATTCTATAGACCACACTGTTACGGGTGACAATGGTGGACCCAGCAGTGATACCATCAAGAATGGCGAGATCTACAGCTACAAGTTTGATACCGTTGGCACTTTTAACTATCACTGCAAATTTCACCCAGCGATGACCGCCGTCGTTATCGTAACGAATTAATAATCTGCTTCAAATCATAAATACGCTATAGTATAGCTATAAGCCTAACAATATAAGGATGTATATGAACAAAAAAGTTTTAGTAATTATTGCTGCTATCGTTGTCGTAGTGTTGATTGCCGTTGGCGTATTGGTGTTTTTGCCAAAAAAAGCTAGCGCCCCCTCCAAAACAACAACCAGTACTGGTGCTGTTATTGTCGCTACAGCTAGCGTAAACATCAAAGATATGGCCTTTAGCCCGGCAACAATTACCGTCAAAAAAGGCACCAAAATCACCTGGACCAATCAAGATTCTGTTTCTCACACCGTATCACCAATCGTTGGCGACCCGGGCGAAACTCTTGCCAACGGCAAAACCAAATCTTTGATCTTTGCCCAGGTAGGAAAATTTCCATACCACTGCAATTTACATCCTGAGATGATAGGATATGTCGTCGTAACAGAGTAAGCCTAACAGCTAAACTCGGTAACCAGACCTTCTTCACATATTGTTATGGTAGCGGCGACAAGATTTGAACTTGTGACCCCAGGCTTATGAGTCCTGTGCTCTAACCAACTGAGCTACGCCGCCCCCAAAATAAGATGTTAAGAACTGTTTGTTGTATTTATACAAAACAACAGGGGTAAATATAGCATATTTGTTTACATAAATCAAAAGAGTCCTATCGTAAAAGGACTCTTTTGATTTGTTTGTGCTCTATAGATCCGCAATGATTGAATCTAATTCGAGTATTTTGCTATCTGTAGTTGCTACTAGCTCGTAAGATAGGCTTCTTGTTTTGTCGAATAATGACATTTATGTCCCCTTATGTCGTACTTTTATTGTTTTTGTTTGTTATTACTAACAACTACTATTATACATAACTTTGCTTTTTTGTCAAGCCGGTGCTTGTGTTTAATTGTTATGTGTGGTTTAATTACGTCTGCAGGTCCTTTACGGTTCTAGTGCGATATAAGATTTTCGAAGCACTCCCTTGATTCAAGGTTCAAGTTCGTCGAGTTTTAGTAGCCAGTGACGTTTAGCGGTCGAACTTGCAACTATAAGTAATCAAGGAAACATTACATGTACAAATTGTTTGTAGGTGGATTGCCATTTAGCACCACTGATGAAGAAATGGCTCAATTATTTAGCCAGCACGGTACTGTTGCTTCTGCTGTTGTGGTCAAAGACCGCGACACTGGTCGTAGCAAAGGTTTTGGTTTCGTCGAGTTTGAAAACGACGACGAAGGCAAAGCTGCCGAAAAAGCTCTTAACGGATCAGACATGGGCGGTCGTTCAATTACGGTCAACCAAGCTCGTCCTAAAGAGGATCGACCACGCCGAGACTTCGGTGGTGGCGGTGATCGCCAACGCAGCTGGTAATTTATTACCTAGCTAGTTAGCATAAACTCCTGCAGCAATGCAGGAGTTTTTTAATTCCAGCAGCTTATCTAACTAATATCTTCGTAACTATTATTCAAAAGTAGTACTATATAGTTATCGAATCTAAGCAATACCATAACTAAGGAATACACATGTCAAAAGATAAGCAAAAACGCGAAATCAGAAAACCTAAAAAGGCTAAATAGCTCCTCTTATATAACCGTCTATTGAAGCGCAGCTGTTAAGCGCGCTATATTATCAAGTATAATCGCACTTTTAGGACGAGCATGCCAGGCCTTTAAATCTATGATTTTGGTCGTTTTAGAGTAAACTTTTGTAATTTCATCAAGCCTCTCGACAACCTTCTTGTCAAATATGAGCATAGTTACCTCTAAATCTAATTGGAATGAGCGCATGTCTAAATTGCTAGACCCGACAACTGCAATGTCATCGTCAACAGTTATGTACTTTGAGTGCAGCAAAATAGGTCTATCATAAAGCAGAATCTTTACACCAGCCTTAAGTAACTCTTCATAATAGGACCTCTGAGCATGTCCGACCATGGGCTGATCCATGACTTCAGAGTTTATCATCGTAACTTCTACTCCACGCTGTGCGGCACTTGTTATAGCTATCATCAAAGAATCATCTGGCACGAAATAAGGGTTAACTATGACTATTTTTTTGTTAGCTGAGTGAATTAGTGCGGTAAACAGCATTAGGTTATTGTCGTATTCATAGCCTGGGCCACTTGGCATAACTTGTGCCAATGTACTTCCAGCAGATTCAATCATCAAAGTCATCTCAGAGGCCTCACCCTCTCCAATCATCTCGTTGGACTCAGAATACCAATCTGTAATAAATGCTGCGTGCAGCTGAGTTACGACAGGCCCACGAACTCGCACCATGAGTTCATCGTAATAAATATCATCGTGGCGGTGATAATTTCGCTTTATGAGATTCAGAGAACCGGTATATCCGATAGAAGAATCAATGACCACAATTTTTCTATGATTTCGCAGATCCGGTCGATTAAATTTTGGCCCCGGAAGGTGTAATGGAAGCATAGCGTGCCATTCAACACCAATGTCAGTTAGGGTTTTATTCATGATCTCGTATCCAGGCCTGCGCCTCGAGCCCAATGCATCAAACAAAACTCTAACTTTTACGCCTCTTTTTACTGCCGACTCTAATGCCAGGAATAAATTCTCGGTCGAATCATCAAGCACTATAATATAAAATTCAATATGCACGAAGTTTTTGGCATTATTAATGTCATTTATTAATTGCACGAAGTTATCGTCATAATCTGTAAGTATCTCAATATTGTTACCGCTAAAGGCAGGCATCCCCCCAAGTTTAGTCGTTAATTTAACAAGATGATTAACTCTATCTGTAGCATCAAAATGTACAAATTTACGTAGTTTAGGGTCAGCCTGTGCTTCATCAACAGCAAATTTGATTATTCCATCCATAGTTCGTTGTTTTTTGCGCCGCGTTTTTGATAATTTAGGGCTACCGATAAGCAAGTAAATAACCAGACCAAATTTGGGGAATAACATGAGTAGCATCAACCAGGCCGTGGCCGACGATGGCTTTCTATTTCTTGGCACGAAATAAAATGCAGCTATACGAATAAGCCAGTCAAGAGCTAAGACCGTAGTGAATATATGGCTAAAATTTATGTTCATTTAGTTAATTTTATCACGCTAACGTATAGATCACCTTCTTCATGGTCCATATTTTAAATAATTAAAATGACTTGCTATTCAACGCTGCTTAAGTTTCTATAAATATTTTGAGTTGACGTGGTATTTATTTATACCATTCACGATGTTACTATATCCTAATTTTTGCAGCTCGATTATTGCAAAATTAGATCGACTACCAGACACACAGTACAAAACTAACTCAGTTTCTTTAGGGACATCTTTTAAGGCTATAGCACCATCCAAAATTTCTTTTGGCGTTAAATTTATAGCGCCCTCAACATGATCAATAGCAAACTCTTCTGACTCACGAACATCTATAATTAGTCTCGTCATATACTAGCAATCTGATTACTGAACTGTAATCATGCCTGTATCGCCAGCTTGGTAGTGATTATGAAAACCATATGTTCCTATTTTTGATGCTTTGAAAGTCATGGACTGACCTTTTTTGATAACACCCTCATTCAAATCTTTATTGTCAGTGTGCTGAGGGTGCGGGTCAGAGGCAAACTGCAATGAGCTTGATGAATTATTGGTTACAGATACTAGGTCGCCTGCTTTTACTGTAATATTGGTAGGACTAAAGCCCTTGTCGCTGTAGGTAATAGTTGAAGCTCCTGTTTGTGTTGTAGTCTCCGAGCTTGCAGATGTTTGTGGGCTAGCCTTATCTGAGGTGCTAGCAGGTTTATTCAAACTCATTATCGCCAGTCCTCCGCCTATCAATGTGACTGTAATAACTGCTGCTATAATTCCCTTTTTCATGACTTCTCCTAATTACTTTCTATCTTAATGATATCAGAAGATGTATGATTACCGGCAAATCGCATGAACAAAAAACTTATGTATTTAGTGGTCGGTTTCTCGAGTCTATAAATCTGATATCAGTCATTTATTTGTACCTTTGGATCCAATAATTTCATCTTCAGTCCTAGATGGTATCATGAAAAACCGCCAACTATCCATAGGCTCAGCCACAACAAAAAATAATGAGGTGAAATAATTTTCTTTACTTGTCAAAAGTAAGCGTTTTAGCAATCATCAGGTCAAAGTCTTTTAGTACATCTGGATAATTTGTCCCTATGTTATAGCCGGCAATATATTCCCTGCCGCCACTCACAAATAAGTATTGAACTTTTTTATCGCCAGCTTCTGGGCCAATGCCGAATTCATTGGTCAGTTTGTAAGTTCCGGCCTGCCTCTTACCCGTAACGCCATTTGCAGTAACAACTTCTGATTTAAGGTCGGTGTAGTCTGTGTCCTTCAATTCGCTGTCAGAGGTGGCAGTTTTTAGACTAGATGTAACATACATTTGGCCGATATTCTCTGTTGCACAAGTACCGACCGATTTAGCATCACCACCAACCATAAATAACTCAGCCGAGCAGTATTCTGTATTGGCCGGTACTACCCAAAAGCTTGGATATTTTAACGAAAACTTTGCGGAAGTGTTAGTGTAAGCAATCCAATCTTTTGTTGGGTCAACAACCACAGCACTGGTTGCGTCATTAGCCTTACTTACTGCAACTTTTGATGTGCCTTTAGGGATTGTATTGGTGGTGTTATTTTTCTTGTATACAAAATACCCCGTACCACCAATAATCGCTACCACTGTTAACAGTAGTAATACTTGCACTATACCAAAACCTTTTTCATTTTTGTTCATAATCCACCTTTCTATTTAAGGTCAGTATACTCTCAATACTTCGTAAACAAAAAAACAAGAGGGGGCACCCTGAGGCTTAACCACTGGCAGATGTGAAGAATGTGAAATAGTGTTTTTCATTTACTGCATCGTTTTGGAATAAAATCAATAAAAAATTCCAGCTAAATATAAAATCAAATACTATCTGTTCTTATAAATACCCAAAAAAACTATTGCTGTGATTATTGCTCCAGCAATAAAAATATATATGTTTGGCATAATATCTATTTTTTTAAAAGTGCGCCTAACGAAAGGATGGAAGGAACCCAAAGACCGACAAACAATCCTTGATCATGTTCACCGCTAAACCACAAATATAATGCTAATGTAAGAGAAAGACCGGCAGCTGCGATAATGTAATTTTTCATAAAACTTTCATTATTAATATTATGTATGAACATTTCTATTATACGAAACTTCTAATATTAAACACAACCGTTTAAATAGCATCATTAATCACTTGGTAGCGGGGCCAGGGCAAGCGCACTTCAGTCCAGACATTACATCCCCTGCCCTCTAAAGGCAAGATCTACTTGCCTTTAATAGAATAGCCGCCGTCAGCCAAAAAATCTGACCCAGTTATATAGCTAGCTTCATCAGAAGCAAGGAACATTACAAGTGGAGCAATCTCTTCGGGTTTAGATATTCGACCGAGTATTGTCCCGTCACTTATTCTCTTGAAGGTCTCCTCGTTCCAATCGTTAACTTGGTCAGTCTCTACGTAACCTGGTGAAACCGTATTAAATCGTATGTCGGGGTAGGTTTTAGCAAGTGCTTTTGTTATTGATATAATGCCTGCTTTTGTGGCAGCAAAAGTCAGAGTACTAGTGGTCGCAAGATTTGGCTGTCCTTTGATAGAGCTGATGTTGATGATACTTCCGGACTTGTTCGATTGCATTGACGGCACTACGGCCTGGATGCAGTGCAATGTGCCCAACACGTTCGTTTTATATTCTTCAATTGCCTTATCATCGTCCATTTCAGTGACATCTTTTAGGAAGTTGCGAGCAACTCCTGCGTTGTTGACTAGTACATCAATGCCACCCAACTCCTTTATAGCACTCAGAGTGGCGTTTTTGTCGGAAACGTCAAATACGGCTTTGACTGAGCCATCAAGACTCTTTTGAACTTTCTTTAACTCCTCGCTATCCGTACGGCCATGGACTATTACTGTATAACCTTGTCTATGGGCTAATTCAGCGATAGCTTTCCCTATGCCTCTACTTGAACCAGTAATTAAGATTGTTTTCATAGTCATATCATATCAGACAAAATAAAATGACCCCAGTAATGAGGCCATTGTGCTTATGCTTGGTAGCCCAAGTGCATTCGAATTGGAACGTACTCCTTGAAGAGTTGGCTAGATGGAATACTATAAATTTACAGCTAGAAAGTCTTCGAGAGCTTTTAGGTCTTTTTTCACTGGGTCGTAATACATTGTATTGATACCAGCTGTCTCAGCGCTCTTAACGGCCTCTGGGTTATGCTCAAAGAAGACTACTTCGTCTGGCTTCAATCCATAGCGTTTTAACATAATTTCAAAATACTTAGGGTCTGTCTTTTCTGGGTCATGCTTTAGAGTAAATACTTCGTACGGCACATCATCCAACTTAAACTCTTTGAATTGCTCGTCATTAGCACCAGTCAGGACGATTTTCTTATTAGGAAAAGTCTCTAAGAGTGCGTGCATTTCTTTGAAGATAGTTCCATCTTTAAACACCAAGCCGTCTATTGCGTCCACAAGTATTGTTTTCATATCTCCATCATACCAAACCCCAAGCAAGACTCGAACCATTTAACAGCTAAGAATTATTGGTAACAAAAAACCTCTGCTACGAATAACAGAGGTCAAAGTGCTTATGGTAGCCCAAATACATTCGAATTGGAACCTTATCCTTGAGGAGATAAGTTGGTGGACACAGCTTAACAGGGAGGCGACGTGTTAATTGAGACTACTTTTTAGGAGAGAAGTAGTCAATAGCACCTGAGACCATACAAACGACTCCAACGAAGCCTATAAAAACGGTCCCCCAGTTTACATGCCCAGCTTTGTTCAGACTATCTGTGCTATTGATTAATGCTAGGCCAATTAGTATCTGTACAATTGCCAATCTTGAGTTAGTAGTTTTTGCCATACTATTATTCAATCCTTATTTATTCACTCAATTATGCTCGACTTTATGATAAAATAAAAGACCTCGTTTCCAGAGGTCAAAATGCTCATGGTAGCGGGGCCAGGGCAAGCGCACATTAATTTGTGCGCCGAGAGGCTTCGGGCAACAGACTAATGACCGAACCATGGGACTTCCGCCATTACTGACTAGGGGCCAGGAATACTGGGGTATAATCCGCCCGTTTGTCGCTAAAGCGACGGGGGATTAGCGAACCATGGGACTTGCTGGTTCAAATACTGCGGGGCCTGGAATATTCCCTCGCTCCGGCCCGCCAAATCATTTGGGAGTGGCGGGTCGGGCTCAGGATATAATTTTGTCATAACAAAATTATCGAACCTTTTTGGCTCGAGCCCTGAGCCTCGGCCAAGAAAAAAGCTCCATCTTACTATGGGACTATTTTCTTGGGAGCAGGGTTAGTTTGCTCTACCGATAGGGACTAGAACCTAGTTTGCCTTTCTGTACATGTAGTAATAAGTCGTCACTATCACATTAAAAGTAAGACCTTTCATGCAGCTCACAATAAGTGGTGTAGAGCCAATCATGGCTGCGTATGTAAGGGTGCAAAGTAGAGCGCCGTAGACGAAATATAAGCTTTTTTCTGAAATGCCACTTGTTCTTTTGGAAGTCACAACATGATAAACCCATGGCGCGGCCGCTATGGTATTGAATATTACCGCAAACCATCCAGCACTTGCGGGGTAAGCACCAATTAACCAAGCGGCCAGTGGGGCAACCAGAGCTACGCTGAGAATTGCTTTTTGACGTTTTGACTTGTTGGTAACTAGGTAGCCGATTGTCAAACTTGTGATAATAAACATTGCAAAATTAGTCACTAACGGTACCCATAAATTCTCAGAAGCAAAGTAAACCATCCACCCGATGTTCCCTGCTGCGTAAAGGGTAAGTGTCGGGGCATAAAGACCTTTAGGGTTGCGAGTATGAACCAGCTTAGCAAGTTGCGAGTAGTTAGAGAGCAACCAAAAAGCCTCAGCTGAGATAATCAATAAATTTTCAATAATTGTTTGTGTAAGCACTTATGCATATCATACCAAACAACCAGACAGGACTCGAAACTGAAATACAGATTTAATAATATCGCACAACCAAAGCGACTGGTCTTGAAGCCAATCTCTATCTTTAAAGTCTTGGTAGCCTTGGTTTGTTATAACTGGAACTTACTAATAGCAGAAGTGTGAATCGAAGTCTTTCTTCCATTTAGCAATATCACTCGTTGAAGCACCTGATGACTCTACCTGCTTCATGAGCTTTTCATGACCCGGGCCAGAACAAAATTGCCTGTCAGTATAGGACATAATGAAACTCAAGGCAGTATTATTATACCGATTGGTGCCTGCATTATTAAAAACCACCCAAAATACAGTAACAGCTATAAGTATCGACATGTTAACTGCTAACGATATAATCATGACTATTTTTATAACTTTGGTGTCATCCTTAGTTTCTGATTGTTTTTTCATTTATTCCTTTGATTATTTAACTTAAGCATAATACATACGCAAATAATATTACAGAACCCCGATTTCTGCAAAGTCATGATGCTTATGTTTGGTAGCGGGGCCAGGGCAAGCGCACATTAATCCAGGCGCCCGCTACGCTGGGGCCTGTGACTAATGACCGAACCATGGGACTTGCACCAGCTAAAGCTGTTGCGTCCCAGAACCGAGTCCTAAACCAGGACCAAAGAAAATGACCCATCTTGCGATGAGTCATTTACTTTGGTAGCGGGGCCAGGACTCGAACCTGGGACCTCGTGGTTATGAGCCACGCGAGCTGCCGCTGCTCCACCCCGCGTCGTCGATGTGTGATGGTTGGGTAACTGAGCTGCCGGCAAAACAAGTTTGACCGTCAGTTCTAGTTACCCCACCAAGCCCTCTCCTCCCGATTTCGAGAATCCTCTCTCGAAATCGATTAAGACATTAGACCATTGAAGACATTTGGAACAGATTAGATAATACCTTAACAGGGGGGAATTGTCAATCTTATAACTAATATTTATTTTGTTTGGCGATGCAAAAAGAAGTTGATCCATGCCTGGAAATTCTTTTGATAACCCGGCTTATCCCCTACTCGCAAAACAACTTTTGGCTTTGCTGCTTTTGCGGTATTCACCACATTCGCTTTAGCAACTTTATCTGGTATCAAATAGACCTTTTCTCCTGGTGCTGCCAAGCCGAATTGTCGCCTCGCCGATAATTCCAAAAATTCATCAGTATTGTAGTACTCGTTCTTTAGATTTAGATTATCGTTCTCCAATTTACTGACTTCGTTTTGCTGTTCTAGCCTGGCAATTTGTTTCTGAAATTCATAATTTGACTGTATGGCCTTCAACCCGTTCCAACTAACTATCAACGCTATGACGCCAAAAGCAATCAGACTAAGACTGCTCGTGTCTGTAAATATTCGCCAGTAACCTTTTTTGTGCCAACTTTTTAATTTTTGAAACATTACTTAATCATTATATACGACTTGGCTACTATCTGCAGTCTACTATTATCGAGTCCTAAGAGCCGAAACTAGTGCTATAGCTCTTTAATAACGATCACCAGAATACTCTATCTAATATCTATACAATAAAGTGGTTTATTTATTTTAAAATTCTGCTATTCTATACTCTTAATATATAGGGTAATGGCAAGGCAAATGGTGGTAAGCTTCTTTTAATACAGGAGAGTTTATATGTCGAGGCAGAACGGGCGAGAACTTCCAGGTTCACAAACTATCGAATTATTAGGCGAGCCAAGAGACATTATTGAAGGCTACACGTACGAAGAGTCTCAAGCTGACGTAATACCACTCGAAGGACGAGCAGGAAGCCTACACGCTAGACTATTTGAAAAAGAAGTATGGATGAAGGACGCCAACTGTCGAGGCACAAAAACAAGCCTATTTTACCCAGAAAGAGGCGAAAGCAATAAGCAGGCCAAAAACGTCTGCGAAGAATGTGTTGTCTCAATTGAATGCAGCGAGTACTCTTTCTATGAAAAATTCGGCACGTGGGCCGGTCGATCCGAACAAGAAAGAAGAAGTCTACGCAAAGAGTCAAGCGCTACAGACGAATCAACTTCTCAAGAAATCTACTAATCTGTTATTATAGGTAGGTGCAAATGAGGTCTTTGAAGGGGGTATAGCTCAGTGGTTAGAGCAGTCGGCTCATAACTGATTGGTCCTTGGTTCAAATCCAAGTACCCCCACCAAAGGTTTCCTTTATACCAAATTAGTAGAGCCGCAACAATAGCGGCTCTACTATTTTAGATATTAGTGATTTTTAGTTTTCGTAATGACAAGCTAGAGAAGTGCTAATAACTCGTCGGCGCTTGTGCAGACCATCAACTTTTCGCGTAGTTCTTTAGCACCATCAAAACCGTTGATGTATATTTTGCAGAATTTGTTTAGCGTTATAAGTTTGCGCTCATTATTTTTCCAAGTCTTAGCGAACAGCTCCACATGCTTGCGATAAAGAGCGATCTTGGCCTCTTTAGACATTGAGTCCCAAGGCGACACACCTGATTCATTATGAGCAAAAACAAAAGGGTCATGGAATATACCACGGCCAACCATTACGCCATCTAAATTATGCTGCTTAGCTAGAGCTTCGCCCTGACTGCGCGACAAAACGTCGCCATTACCAACAATTAAAGTAGCGGGGGAGATCTTATCCCTTAGCTGCCTGACCTGCCCAATAATTTCCCAGTCAGCTGGAACTTTACTCATTTGCTTTCTAGTGCGACCGTGGATAGTTAACATGTTAAGCTTTTGATTAAGTAATAATTCGTGCCATGTTAAGTCCACACTATTAAAGCCAACGCGAGTTTTAACGCTAAGGGGAAGGGGAGTGAAGATATTTTTGTTATCTCCCCCGCTCTTTTGATCATTCTTTATTTTAGCCCCATCCACAAGTCCGCGCTGACAAGCCTTAATAATCTCAATTGCTAAGTCCCTGTTCTCTGGCAAAATAAAGGCCGAACAAACTCCACTTCTGACTACATTCTTCTCTGGACAACCAAAGTTCAGATCCATACCATCAAACCCAAGCTCAGTAATAAGCAAGGCTGTTTTATAAAAATTCTCTGGATTCTTTCCCCATACCTGTGCAATAAGTGGACGCTCTTTGTCTGTAAATCTAAGTTTGGGCATTAGCTTTTCCCTGCCCGCACTCTGCAATCCATCAACATTCACAAATTCTGTGAAATACACATCGGCTGGCGCGCAATCAGAAATAATCTGACGAAAAACAGTATCCGTAACGTCATCCATAGGCGCCAAGACAAAAAATGGTTTTGGTAGATTGCGTAAAGTCATCGACCTATTGTAACTTATCTTTCGCGTGTAGCTTATCTAGACCTTCGCTGGCGATTGGTCGTAACTTGGGGTAACCCTTGGCCACCTCTACCAATTTACTCATCCAAAATGCCTGTCGATTAGCCTCTGAAGCCTGAGCTTCTGGCAAAACACGCTTTACTCCACCAACTCTCCACTCTTCGGTGTCAACCATCAAATAATAATCTAAACCACCGTTTTCTGGTGTGTACTTAACTTTTTGAGGGTCATAGTCCATTTTGCTATAACTACCCTCATTCTTTAACTTTGACAAATCAACAAATCTTTTATAAGGCATTAATCCTGGCTGACGAATATCATTTTCTAAAACTACACTCAATCTAAGTTCCGGGTTCATGACCTCGTCCAACACTTCAGCAAATTGGCCAAGTTTATCCGCACTATTTTGGGCATCTAACGCATAGTCAATATAATTACGAGTTAGCTTTTTGGCGGCTCGCAATGGATCATCAACTTTTTGAGATTTTTGCCTCAAAACTACTTCAGCAAGATGCTTAGCAGCCCCGCCGACTTTCTCTGGAAAATTTTGTAAGCTCAAAGCCTCAACTTGTTCTGGTTTAGAGACAGGCAAAAATCCTGATACATAATCTATAGCCTCAATACGCTCAAAACGATCTAGGCCACGATTGGGATACGGCAATTCGATGTTAAAATTTTCTTTTTTCACTATTATTGATTTCTTTCAATACGAGCATTAATCACTTCTTGTCTAATGCTAATTGGAGTTTTAGGGGTTTGAGGGGTTTGTCTGCCACGCAATTCATCTATTTGTTTTCGTACGCTGTCTGGCATTCCAACAGCTGTCTCTCCAACTTTTTGAGCAGCATCTCTAATAATACTTGCCACTTGTTCGGGGCTTTCATAACCAATATCTTCTGCGACTTTAGGATCTATACCATCTGTCACGCCACCGATTTGGTTGTTGCGAAGATTGTCGTAATATGCGGTTCTAATGTCAGATTCTTTTGTCATAATGCTAGTATTATATCATACTAATGCTTATAAGTCCAGTGTTTGTGCATCTTCTGGTATTTTGATTAGGTTAGCTCTATAGTACTGACATATAACTCTTAACATAAGGACTCAGACTAATGGCTAAAAAGAAGCGTGACGCAAAATCAGATAATAAAGTACTGGCAAGCTCATTATCTTTATTTGCACCAAGTATGAATGCATTTATGAGGAACCTACCAACGTTTATTATTTTGCTCGCACTACCCTTCTTGGTAACGCTGAGTAATTATCCGAACGGTATGAGCGACAATAACGATATAGCAATTGATACTCCTGTGATACTCGGCATAATTTTTAGCATAGCTATTGTTCTTGTAATTTATATAATACTTGGTGCTTTGACCACTAAATTACAGCTTGAAGCAGCTAAAGGCAATGTCGTAAGCCTCCGCCAGCTCTGGGCCAGCACGAAATCACGCATTGTTACCTTTGGTTTGCTTTGTATTGCGATTGCAGCTTTGGTGACTGTCGGCCTAATCGCCTTCATAATACCTGGGATTATATTTATTAGACGCTATGTGATGGCGCCTTATATTTTACTAGACAATGACGACATGACTATTAGTGAGGCGATGAATAAAAGTGCTGAGATGTCCAAGCCCTACTCTGGCTATATTTGGGGCGTAATAGGCTTGGTAATACTGCTGAGCTTCACTACTGTAATACCATTTACGGGTCCGATGCTTTCTTTCGTTCTCACATCTATATATGGAATTGCCTTGCCGCTTCGATATCTTGAAATCAAGAACTTAGGACGTGGTCATTCCCAGCGAAAAACGCGAAAAGCAATCAAATAGATAATAACCGCCCAGACGCCAATCATTCCAAGTTGCGGCGCTACACCACCTAGTGATTTACCCTCATTTGCTATAAGACGAATACCGTCAATTACTGGTGTTAGAGGCAGGTAGCTTGAGGCGTTCTGCAGCCATTCTGGCATGGCATAACGTGGGAAGAACGTGCCAGACAAAAATAGCATAGGAAACACTATAATATTCCCAAGTGGTGCGGCCTGACGCTCGTTACGAGCCCAACCACCTATAGCCAAACCTATTCCAAGGATCATTATTATACTTGAGGCCAAAAAGGCCGCTAGCTCAAATACATTACCGACAAGCTTCAAATCATAGAAGACGATCGCCACCAAAAATAGTATTGCCATCGTCAGTAGACCAACTATTGCCTGCGAAAGAGCGTTCGATACGAAGTACTGCCAAACCTTTAATGGCGTAGTGTGTAGCCTGCGCAATATACCTTGTTTTTTTAGTTCTGGAAACACACTAATCGGCCCAAAAATGCCTAAACCAATAATAGAGAATCCTAGCAATCCAGCAAAAGTATAATCAAAGCGCGACAAAGACTTCTCGTTACTTCGCTCAGACGCCACCTTAAATGTCTCATTAGACGGACTAAAGCTGTTGTTAATGTCCTTAAACTGAGCTTGAAGTACGCTCACTAGCGTTAAAGCGGCCTGTTCGCTATTAGCAGTAAAAAGAACTTTGGCGGTACCAGCCGGCTTGCCGTCCACAATGTTGCCAAAGTCTGCAGGCAGAATAATTGTGGCGTCAATTTCGCTACGCTTCATCTTATCATTGGCAGTCGATTGGTTAGTAATACTATCAACAACTTTAAAAATTTTATCTTTATACATGTCTTCTACATACTTTTTAGAAAATTCGCTACTAGAGTTATTGATTAGTGCAACTTTGAAGGAAACGCTAGGATCTTTGCCAAAAATTCCACCAAAAACGACTAAGAATATCAGCGGAAAGACGATAGTAAAGAATAAAGCCAGGCGATCACGAAAAAATCGCTTAGTGCTAAGCTTCACAAAAACATAGATCGTATAAAATTGCTTTTGGAGTGGAGTCATAGCATTAATCCTTTAACTTCTTGCCTGTTAAATCAATAAAAACATCTTCGAGGTCAGCCTGCTCTACATGCTGAGCCTTCTTGAAGCCACGAGCTAGCAACTGCTTTACTAGCTGTTTTGGCGGTGCAATAGTTATAATATTGCCCTCGTCCATGATAGCCACGCGGTCACATAGTAACTCTGCTTCTTCCATATAATGAGTGGTCATGATAATAGTGATGCCCTTGTCACGAATTTGTTGAACAAGGTCCCATAAATTTCGTCTAGCTTGTGGATCCAAACCTGTTGTTGGCTCGTCCATAAAAAATATCTTAGGGCTATGAACTAGCGCCGCGGCTATACTAAATCGCTGCTTCTGGCCACCCGATAACTCTTCTGCATAACTCTTGGCTTTGTCTAATAAATCTACGTCTTCTAGCAACTTTCTGGCGTCAACTCGTTCACCATAAGCAGCGGCAAATAACTCTAATAGCTCTGTAAGTCGCGTCTTATCCTGAAAAGCCGGGCTTTGTGGCTGAACGCCGATAATTTGCCTGATTTTAGTAGGTTCTTCGGCAACGTTAATGCCATCTAGTATCGCCGTACCGCCGTCTATTTCTTTGATTGCTTCAATCATTTCCAGAGTCGTGGTCTTGCCTGCTCCGTTTGGCCCAAGAATACCAAAAATCTCGCCCTCGTTAACCTCAAAGCTAATGCCATTAACGACAGTCTTATCGCCGTACTTCTTGGTTAATCCGGTAACTTTTAGTAATACTTTTCCCATTTCACTCTCTACTATAGCCTAATTTTTGACAAAAATAATAGCCCTAAGTTATTAAACTAGGGCTATTAATAGGCAAAGATGAATTATCTATCGCGCTTGATTGTCAAAAATCCATTGCGTGGATTTTCGTTGACTGAAAAGCCAGCTGGCAATTCTGATGCTTCTGGACGGTCGTCCTTGCTAAAGTAGTAGATCATCTGTTGCTTTCCGCCACGTAGTGTTACGTTCTTTGAGTTAAGATGATATGTTACGCCCTTGGAATTGGTGTGTTGATAACCCATAGTTACGAACTCCCTCTCTCTTATCGTTAGTAGTAGTACTCCTAACATACTCTGTAGTGTTTTAGATTGTCAACCCTATCGATCATTTTATATCAAAAGATTTCCACAGATACGATAAGATAGCCGCTCTCCCATAAATAATCAACAGATAAGGTCACCACCGAAGTTAGTATTTAAAAATTACAATGTAAAAATGTAGTAAACGACTCCTAATAACAGGTTGCAAATCAATGTGCTTATGTATTACACTAATTAGTGAAAATAATAGAGTTAAAAGGTGGAGTAATTATGGAATTTGCCCAACGCGGTACACAACAATCATCAAGCCCGACTACATCTGGAAGCCAAGTGCCTACAGGATCAAGCAGAAATAACAAGACTACTGGTAGCAGAAGCGCACTAATGCCGATGATATCGCTAGTCCTATCGGGATTATTGATACTAAGCGTGCTTTTTTATGTTGTAACTGGCAACAATATTGGAGCTAACAACGAAGGTCAATATGTTGCTTCTGGTCAGTACCAAGCCGTATTCCTAAACGGTGGGCAAGTTTACTTTGGTCAAATATCTAGCTTAAACACTAAGTTTATGAGAGTGCAGGACATTTACTACCTTCGCGTAAACCAAACAGTACAACCAAAAGCTGGAAGTGCTGCATCAAATGACGTGTCGCTAGTAAAGCTTGGCTGTGAGTTGCACGGTCCAACAGACGCTATGCTTATCAATCGTGATCAAGTCATCTTCTGGGAAAACCTTAAGACTGACGGACAAGTTGCAAAAGCAGTTGCAGAATACAAGAAAGCCAATCCTAACGGACAGAAATGCGACACAAGCACTTCTGCTGCTACGCCAACCACTTCAAAGCCATAACAATCTAGAGTTAAGGCCAATAAAACGCCCACATCGAGTGGGCGTTTTAAGTTGAGGATAATATAGTCTTATGGTCGTAATGAGCCATAGTACCAACTCTAATTAATGAACCCGATCAAGCAGCTTCTAGCTCTGACTTAAGTAGTCTGTGTAGTGCTAATCTTATAATAAACACAATGAATAGCAGGACAGCAATCAATAAGCTCCAACCGGCCAAGTCTGGAGACCAAGCTGGCGACAGGAAATCGAATTTATAAAGACTACTGTCTATTGGCATATTGCTGGATGAGTGGTCGGCTATGTAGGATTGAATACAAGGAATTCGTGGGCCTCCTGCAAAAGTTTCGCCTGGCAAATACTGACACTTGGCGAGTGCTTCAGCCGACAAGCGCGTTTTTTCTTCTGCTAAGCGTAATTTTTGGACTGCCACAAGTCTATCATATTCATTTTTTAACTGCAGTGGTGGTTTTATCGGACTTGAACCGCTAGCCAAATTAGTATTCATGTGTTTATAGACGAATTGGCGCAAATTACGCATCTCTAGCTCTGTATCACTATTCTGCTCGTCAGCTCTAATCACCTTGTCTCTGAGTTTTACCATCTGTAAATTATTCTGGCGCAACGAATAAACCGAAATCGATCCAGAAATAAGACAAAGTAATAAAATAAACCATGGATTTATGACATGAACTCTTCGTGAATAATAATGTAACTGCTTTTTGCTCATGTTTATAATAATTATATACGACCCTGCCCACATCACTTGCAAAATATATTTATCACCCCCGTACTTCGCTAGTTACAACCAGCTAATTCCTATATACTAATTTTATGCATATATTCTTTTCAGGCATTGGTGGCGCAGGTATCGGACCTCTAGCGCTTATTGCAAAAAAAGCCGGATATGAAGTTAGTGGCTCTGACAAACAAGACAGTCAATATATATCTAACCTCAAAAAGAATGGCATATCAAATTTATACATTGGACAGTCTGAGGCAGATATCGCAAAAATACATGCCGAGCATCCTATCGATTGGCTCGTCTACTCTTCTGCCCTTCCAAAAGAGAATCCTAATCATCCTGAACTTAAATTCGCTATTGAAAATAATATAAAACATTCCAAACGCGATGAATTATTAAACGAAATATTAATCCAGAAAAAACTAAATCTAATCGCTGTCGCCGGAACTCATGGCAAAACAACAACTACCGCCATGGTAATTTGGTTATTCCGCCAATTAAATATACCTGTAAGTTATTCGGTTGGAGCAAAAATAAGCTTTGGAGATATGGGTAACTACGACCCTGAGAGTGAATATTTCGTATACGAATGCGACGAATTTGATCGAAATTTCTTGTCTTTCGAGCCATATATGAGCCTAATAACAGGAGTTACATGGGATCATCACGAGATATATCCAACTCGTTCTGAATATCAGCAAGCTTTTAGCGACTTCGTTGGGCAAAGCTCGCAGACTGTTCTTTGGCAAGAAGATTTCGAATACTTAGGCCTGACTCCCTCTGACAACTTATTAGTTCAGGATTCTGGCTTAATCAAAAATAAGAAGTATCATATTGAACTTCCCGGACTTTATAATCGGCTCGATGCCTGGCTTGCAATAGTCGCTGTTAATAAATTAACCGACACTCCCGTAGAGAAACTAATACATTTAATAGATATCTTCCCTGGCAGTAGTCGTCGTATGGAGCAAATTGTTAAGAATCTTTTCAGTGACTATGCCCACACACCAGAAAAAATCACTGGGGCGATGAGCGTAGCACTAGAAATGGCGGAGAAAAATAATCAAAAGCTTGTTATCGTCTACGAACCACTAACTAACCGACGAATGCACTATATGGCCAGCCAGCACTACAGCGTGTTTGATGGTGCTGCAAAGATATACTGGGTTCCTAGTTATCTAGCCCGCGAAGACTCTTCTCAGCACGTCTTAACTCCTACCGAGTTAATCAAAAGTTTAAGTCCGGAGCTTCAAGAAATAGCCAAACCAATGGAATTTAATGACGAATTAGAGCAAACCATCAAAGATCATGTTGGCGCAGGCGATATGGTTGTTTGCCTTTCTGGAGGCGGCGGCGCAAGTCTAGATGAATGGCTAAGAAGCAAGTTCGGTAAAGTCTAGCTCGTAACTTCCCTGTCTAATAATCGACAGTCTATCACCCGAGAGCTTAACTATTGTTGACGCAGCATTGCCACTTAAATCACCACCATCCACATAGAAACTAACATTTTCACCAAAAATTTTTGTGGCCTGTTCAATATTAGACACTACCTGGTTGCCGCTCAGATTGGCACTAGAGGTAACAAGCGGACCCGTAGCCTGCAAAAGAGACCGGAGCTGTTCATTTGCCGGAATTCTAACGGCAATCGAGCCTGAGCCTTGAATTTGGTTAATAACGGTCGCATCGCAGTCAATAACAACGCTTATGGGATTTGGCCATAAATGCACCACTTTATTTAGCGCTAAGGGGTCGAGTCCAAATTCAATTAACTGATCAACTGATCCAGCCAACATTGTACCGGCCTTTTGCTCACGCCCCTTAAGTACATTAATTTGATCTAAAATAGATGGCATGCGGGCAGACCCAACTAATCCGTAAACTGTATCTGTCGGTAAAACGCCAATTGCGCCAGATTTAATTAGCTGAACTAGCTCTATATCGTCTAGTTTGTTGAAATTTTTAACCATCGTGCGAACATAATACTAAAATTATCTATTAAAGGCCAAGTGCTGTATTGGTTAGATCACTAGAAGTAATATCTTGTGTGGCATCTGCCTTAGCAATACTTGCATCTAGATCTGTTGATAGCTTAGTGACGTCGGCTGATGTTGCTGGCTTAACTGCAACAGTTGGTGAGGCCACTGTAACTTTGGTAGTTTTGGTGGTTGTCTTAGTAGAATTTAAGTACAAGAACACTGCAGCTGCTGCAAGAACTACGGCAACAATTACGATAACCAAAACTAGAGCTTTAGACTTCTTTTTTGGTGTCTTTGGAGTAGACGCAATTAATGGAGACACATCGGCTGGAGTGTTACTATCGCTAGGCATGGCAGGGGCTGGTGTAGTTGGCGTTACATTGAAATCTGTTGCAGGTTGAGCCGAGCTCTCTACTGGAAAGTTATTTACAGGAGCTTCCATTGGTGCCTGAGGCATAGCAGCAGGTCTAATAATATCAGCGCCCATAGGGTTCGCTGATGGAGCTGGAGTTACTGTTGGCGCCGTGCTTACTGCTGGCATTTCAGGCATCGGACCTTCTGGCATGCCTACTGGTTGAGTGTTGTTTTGTGTATCTTCCATGACTAGTTACTTTCTTTGTTAGTAGTTACTTTTTCCTGCGCTTCAAGTGCTGTTCTTATCTGTAATAAGGTTGGCTTTATAGTGTTCTTGATGTAAGCCTTAATATCAGCTGCATCGGCAATTAGCTTGGTGTTAGCTGTACGTGCTGACTCAAGAACAGCTTTGAATCCGGTAGGGTCGGTGACACAGTCATGTAGTTTCAAATCGCTTAAAGCTGTCTTGTATGTTGCTAGATCAGTGTTGAACAACGCTATCTTAGTATTCAGTAGGGCTATTTCTTGTTCTAGAGTTGTTGTGACTACGCCTTTAGCTTTGAGTTTTGCGACAGTTTCCGTCAATTTCGTTGCTACTTCGGTGTATGCCTTGGAGCGTTCTTTAACATTTAGGTCTGTTTTTTCACCTATAGTCTTAATCTTCAATTGTGCAGGCTTACACTTAGACTTTATACTTTCGACTTCTTTAGCTTCAGGCTTGACCTTAAGCTCAATTTTTTCTTTTTCTAATCTTACCGCTCTATCCTTTATTTCGTTAGCTGATTCTGCTACCGAACTACTAGTATCCATTGTAGTGGTGGTATTATTGGTTTCAGCTGACGCCATAGGCGCTATTACAAGCAATCCTAAAGCAACAACAGAAAGCGCTATTCTTCTAAAATATACGTTCATATGCTTTTATTTCCTTTATTAAATACAATACATATATTCTACCATAAGCATCTACAGTCTTACTCCTAATCCCTGCAAACTAAGTTCTTTTTTCCTCTTAGTAATAACCTTGGTCGATGCCGATAGTATTTGTGACATCTTTGATCTTTTTCGCTTCGCCACCATCTAGATTCAACACATAGTCAGCAGTCTCCTGGCTAGTGTGTATGCGATAAACTACGGTATTGTTGCTCAACCATCTTACTGTACTAATTAAACCACTCTGAGTTTTAAGGGCCTTGTCGGTCTTAGTTATTGTGTCGTAGGCCAAAAGCACGCCCTTACCGTCTCTTTCTTCTACCCAAAGACTATGCTTAAGATCTGGGCTATCAAAGTATGTAAAGCTCTTAAGTCCAGCTGGCTGGCCCGCCAACTTAGTTGTTGTCGTAGTACCTATCTTATAGTCATACCAGTCTTGATCTACAGATAAAGTCATCTTTTCATAGGTCGAGCGGAAGATATTCCACACTAACTTATTAACAACAATCTGTTTACCTGAGCCATCTACATTAATCTTACTAAAGTTTGAAGAGCCGTCATCCAGAGTCAGTCCTGTGTTGGCGTAATAAACAACGCCTCCGACTAATACAGTATCGTTAAAATAATTCCCTGCTGCTAGTTCGCGCTTATCGGTCGTCTTATAGTCGTAGCTCATTATGCGATAACGTTTTTCACTAAACGCGCTAGCCCCGGCTACGATCTGCATATAAACAAGTCTATCGCCCGACCAACCAATCAATTTAATACTCTCTGACTGCGTGATACTTTTGGTAGAATTGTCACTAAGATTAATTATAAGTAAAGTGCTAAGCAAAAATCCGTCCTTATTACGCGCATTGTCTCTAGTGGACACATATGCGGTGAACTCGTCCGCTGGATGAGATAGCAATGCCATACCTTCTTGCTCAGAACCCGTACCCTTAAGTATTAAGCCCTCGTTCTTTCCGTCGACATCCACTTTAAATAGGTCATACTTTCCTGTTCTTTTAGATATAAACACGCTTTTGCGAGCAGGAACCATCTGTACGATTTGTTCAGCCTTACTATCAACCGATATGCTGACCTTTTCTGTTCTATAAGATTTAGCGTTGACTGTAATGACAATATTCTGAACATTACTAGGATCTGTAGCTATCAAAACTTTGCCGTTCTTATCTGCTGTAGATATAGCCTCACCTACTCCAGCCTCTGCATAATCAATAGGCAAGCCAGACAGTAAATCCTTAACAACAAAACTATACTGAGTTCCAACTGCTTTTAGGTTGAAGTTACCAATAGGATTACTACCCCAACCAATAGTTATTACTTTTGATAATTCTGCATACGCTCGTTTTTTGATGCGTAAAGTAGTCTTGCCAAGCTTAACTTTCTTAACTGTCGCCTTTCCATCTCCATCGGTCAAGCTACTTTGACCATTTATTGTTACTTCAATATTTTTAAGTGGCTGCTGACTCGACTCTTCTAATACAGTCAACGAAACACTTGATCTGACGCCGGCAGTATTTAAGAGGAAGTACCTACTCTGAGGCACAAAAATAGTCATCAATATAAATAAGAAAATAATGATTATTGTTCGCCATCTATTTGTTGGGTTTCCCCATAAAATATCTGCTAGTTTATGAAGTTTAGCGCCAATTCTCTTTTTGCTAGGCAGAAAAGCCTTGGCAACTTCTGCGTCTTCAGACTCTAGTACGGTATCAGCCTCCTTGGCAACAATGTCGTCAACAGCCTCACTTGTGGTACTGTCCTCTTCAACATTTTCATCATCTAATATATCTAAATCTTTCGAGCTAGTTACCTCTACAAAAACCGGATCCTTAACTACAACTTTTGCCGGCTCTTCTATTTTAGGTTTTTTTAAGCCCCGTGACTCTAATATCTCATCTTCTGTTGCTTCTTGAGGTGGCGGCCCCATTAATTCACGCATCTTCTTGTCTATTGCTTTCTGATTACCAGCTTGCGGGAGTCCTTCGATCTCCTTGTCTTTCATGACAATCCCCTCAATTGCGAAGCTTTACTAGACTTACTCATATAGCCTGTCGCGACAATGCATGCAAGAATAATCAAGCCACCAAAAATAAATACTTGATAGTGGTGATTTATTGGCTTTACTGATGATGGGATAGATATGCTTGATGCGACAGTTGAGTCGAACGGCTTAAAACCAACATCACCCACACTTGTAATCTTAATCTTATTATCAGAATTATTTATATTCACCGTACTAGGCTGTAAATTAGTAGTCTCTGCGGCTAATGTCTGGCCGTTAGTAGTTTGAGGATTTGGTGAAATTTCTGTCTGATTCTGGTTATCCATTAGCATTAAGTATATAGGAGATTAGCGCTTTATAAAATGCACCACGAATTAAGTGATTTCTTAAAGATAAATCACTGCTTCACTCGTTAATGTTTATGAGATTATTCTGTGTAGTTATTGTTGTCGTGATTATCCGTAAAGAACCCTGGCTGGATGGTATGACGCGGGAAGTAGTGACCAAAAACCTTCTTTGCCCTGTCTACTGTCATGCCATAATGATCAATTCCGGACTGAATTGCATTCTTTGCGGCTTCGGCTTCATTATACGAATTATTGTTATTTTCTGGACTGAACGAACTATGCTTTGACTCGTCGTGATTTTGTTCCATAATAATTTATTATACGCCGATTATACAAAAGTCAAGTCAAACCCACGCGCGGCGCATCACTACTATCTGTATCTGTTAAGTTGTGAAAATTTCAACAAGAAATGCGTCGCTGATATCCGATTAAAGCCAAATTTAAACTAGATACTTAACTTGTAAAGTAAATTAGATTAGCGTTAATGCGTCAATCACTTACAGCTCTCGTTCTTACTTATTACTAGTTATCCACTCAGCAACAACCTCGGGTACTGGCATAACACTCAACCGACTGTGCCTGACCAGCAAAAAGTCCTGGCAAATCGGGTTAGCTTTGATTTCAGCTAAAGTGATTGGATTTATTTTTGACACAAACTTTAGTTCTATCGCCCACGAATGCCTCGGATCTTCAGTATTTAAAAATGGCTCACTAGTTGCTTCGGCCAAGCCAACAATAGCTTTGTCGGTCATTGATAAATAAACAAATACTTGATCACCAGGCTGCATGGTCTTGATAACGTTGATGGCCTGATAATTATGGACGCCATCCCAAATCGTCTTCTTATCACATATAAAATCTTCCAAACTATAGGTATCGGGGTCGGTTTTAACTAAAAAATAAGCCATAGATTAATCTTTGCTCGACTTGTTACGGAAATGTTTTATGTAGATCGCCCATAAGATGCTTACTGCTAATGCCGTGACAATTATTGTGCCACCAATTACGAGACTACTATTCTTATTGGATTGGACCGTCGAACCGTCATGTACTGCTCCTGAAGCTTCAGAGCTTAGCAGGTCTATTGCTGCATTATTACTTGTTTTGGCGGGCTGTTCAACGTTTTGAATTGCTGAAGGATCAGTCGTTTGAGTAGTCTGAATATTCGCTGCAGTCGAGTCGCCGACCGGTTGCTGATCACCCTCACTATTAGTAACTTTTAGTACAGATTGCATATATTTATTCTACCTCATAATCATTTTATAATTTTTAATTAACGTGCGCATATTTTGCAATTTAACGTTGCAAAAATGCTTGACAAGCATATTCAGGTGACGTAATCTCGAATAATGGTTAATTACATATCAAGCGCATCAATTAAGAACATCGCGATTGTGGCCCCAAATGGGGAGTGCTTGTGTTTGTAAAAAATCGATAACAATAATAAACGCAAGAAACCACTCCCCGAAGCAATCCGGGGAGTTTTTATTTGCAAAGGAGAAAAGGAATGAGTGTCATGGAAATGGACAAAAGCAGGTTCGACAATTCACAAGAAGGGCTAAACCTCCAAACAGAAACATTAAATAAACGTAGTAGAGTTAGCGATTTTGTTGGCAGAATAGCAGATGTCGCAAGCATCTGGCCAAAAAGTGAACGAGTCGGAAATAGTGAACACGAAAGAGTAACGGGACTAAGTGGCGAAAAGGAAAAACGAGAACACAATCCTTTAATGCCAGTACCTACCTTTCAGCACGAATTTCAAAATCAAGAGCATCCTGACTTTTTGCCAGGATCACACGGCTTTAGCGACTGACGCATTAGATCCACGTGTATAATAGCGTCTTTAACTCAACCGAAGGTAGGCCAAAATGGACAGACAGCCTTTTAGCTGGGAAATATTCGATAACAATATATCCAAAGCAATTGGACGAGCGGACAATCTCCGCCCGTCAGTCTTGTTTGAGCCAAAAAACATAATTACTGAGCAAAAAGTTGCCGACTATACCGGGCATCTACTAGCAGTTATCGACGAGCTGCTTGGCGACAATCCTGCAGCAGAGCTTTAGAATTAAGGCGTGAGGCGATTTATATCGCGTGGGAATAGTGTAGCTTCTTTGACGTTACTAAGTCCGATTATTTTTTGAGTTAGGCGCTCTAGTCCCATACCGAATCCGCCATGAGCCGGCATACCAGCTTGCATAGCCATTAGGAAATACTTAAAGCCTGGATCTTCCGGATTGCCTTTGGCTTTTTCAATCAATTGCTTCAAAACTACTTCATAACGATTCTCTCGCATACTACCAGTAATGATCTCCACTCCTCTAAATAACAGGTCAAATCTATCGGCAAACTCAGGTTTGTCGGCTTGAGCTTTATGATAAAACTTCATCTCACTAGCTGGCCAATCGGTAACAAATACGGCCTCAGAACCAAACTTCTTCTTGGCGTAGTCACATATCCACTTCTCTTCTGAAGGGGTTAGATCTTTAAGGTCGGCAATCTTATCTTTTGTAGCTTTTTCGTATAATTCATGGATTTCGCTCATTGGAATAGAAGGAAAAACATCAGTCAAAACTGGCTTCGTAGCATTCCAGCGCTTCAACTCAACATCATACTCGCCCCAGGCTGCATCAACAGCAGATGTAATTAGTCCGCTTAAAAATACTTTAATATCATCTATATCGACAAAGCCCATTTCGCCATCAACGCTGATATATTCTGTCATATGTCTAGTAGTAGCGCTCGGTTCGGCTCGATAAACTGGCGCGATTTCATAAACTCGCTCAAAAACACCAACCATCATCTGCTTATAAAATTGAGGGCTTTGCGCCAAAGTAGCCTCTTGACCAAAATAATCTAGCTTGAAAACTTCGGCGCCGCCTTCTGTTGCTGATGCCAATAGCTTAGGGGTTTGTATTTCCGTAAAGCCGTTTTCGTGGAAGTGATTCCTTATCGCCCTAGTTATCGCGCCACGAATCTTAAATATAGCGGCTTCCTGAGTATTTCTAAGTCCTACAGTCCTGTACTCAAATAAAGTATCGAGATTTTCTGGCTTATGATCTAGCGGCTTGTCTATTTCAATTGCCGGGGCTTCTTCGACTGGCACCAAAACTGTAATTTTTGGCTGATGCAACTCAGCGCCACCAGGAGCGCGCTCTTCTTTGACGACTTCACCAGTAACTTCTAGGACAGTACCAATTTGTAGGCCTCGCAACTTCTCAACTTCATCTTTGTCTTCTACGACAATTTGCGTTAATCCAGATCTGTCGCGAACATTAATAAAAGCTAACCCACCAAGTAGGCGCTTTTTGTGAAGCCATCCCTTAATCATTACTGATCCACCGATTTGGATTGATATATCTTTACTTAATGTTCGTTCCATATTGTCCTTAAAGTTACTAATTAGTGTATTCATCTTCTTGAATTTCTTCTAAAGCGAAATCGTTAACTGAATCTGTAAAACCAGAAGATATTTCATCTGATTCTACCACTGTTTCAACAGATACGGAAGCGTCATCAGGTTTTGTGAGCCTCAAGCCTTTATATTTTGCTACGGCGGTCCTGTCATTAAATTGACCAAATTCATCTTCAATTTGTGTGCCTAAAATCTGCTCAAGTATCGCTTCGACAGTAACCACACCTACGAGATCGTCAAACCTATTTACTACTATAAATAAATTATGTTTGCTCTTTAGCATTACTGCCAAAGCCTGATCTAGCGGCTCTTCATCATGCATATAATAAACATCCTTGCTCATAAGGGTACTTATCTTGCCGCCGGACTTAACATTTATAAGATCTTTTAAATAAAGCGTGCCTACTATTTCATCCTGATTCTTACCATGATAAACAGGAAATCTATTTTTGCCGCTGTCGTGAAGTTCTGTTAATAAAATCGGCCCAAGAATCTCGTTGTCGGATATAGCAACAATGGAATTTGGGGGCGTCATTATTTCGCGAATAATTCTATCACCAAATGTCAACGCATTGCGTGCGGCTTTAAGTTCAGCCTCACTAAATCTACTATCAGACTGACCCGACTGGGCTTCTAATAAATCCAATAAATCATCTTTTTCGTACAGACCTGTGTGTTCGCTCGATATACGGCTATTCACTAGCTTTGCAACCGGACCTAAGATTGGATGCAGTAAATTTAGTGTCCATGCCAGAGGAGTAGCTAATAATCTGGCGGCTGTCAGCCCTGTTGTTGATCTCGTATTTGGCATCCAGGCAAATCCTAGCCAAACAAAAATCAGACCCACAAGTACGGCTATCGGGGCAGACACAGACCGACTTAAGAAAACAAAAAATCCAGTCGCACCAAAGCCTATAAAGAGCCATAGCAGTATCTGCATGCTCGTTTCGTAATTAGATGCCTTATAGAGCAAAGCTGCCAACTCATCACCAGATCTAGCTCGCCTTTTAATTTCCTTTAGGGGTAAGTGGGTGTAGGCCTTTAGCAAACTTACCGAGCCGAAGGTAATGAGCGACAAAAATACGTAGATAACGATGTTCATACTTACATTATATAGGAAGCCCCCAAACGCAACTAGCTAGTCCACCCAATCTATATCAGGCCTCGCTATAGATAGCCCCTTATGGTATAATTATAAGTACAAATTGAGGAAAAGAGGTGTTATGAGCAAAAGATTTTTGGCAGTATTGGCAGTGATAATTATAGCTTTTGCAGGTATTTCATATACAAGTAAAAGCAAGGCTAGCACTAGTGAAAATGGCGGCACAAACAAAGACCAGACAACTAGCCATATAATAGGGTCCGGCAAAAAGAATATAACGCTAATTGAGTACGGGGACTACCAATGTCCGGCATGCGGCCAGTACCATTCAATCGTTAAGGCTGTAGCCGAAAAATATAAAGACGACATATTCTTTCAGTTCCGAAATTATCCATTAATAACGATACATCCTAATGCACTTGCCGGCTCACGCGCAGCAGAAGCGGCTGGAAAGCAAAATAAATACTGGGAAATGCACGACCTTCTATATGAACAACAGAAAAGCTGGACCAGTGCGAACAATGCAAAGACTTTCTTCGAAGAATCAGCTAAACAGCTCGGCCTAGATTTAGCGAAATTTAATATCGACTACGCTAGCGATGAAACGAACAACTTCATAAACGCCGACATCAAAGCTGGGCATGCAATAAGTGCAGACTCAACCCCAACCTTTGTTCTAGACGGCAAAAAGATCGAAGAAAATCCTCGAGATCAAGCCAGCTTCAACAAACTTATTGAAGACGCTATAAAGGCAAAATCAGGAATCTAATAAGCCCCAGCTAGTCTCAAACAAAAAAGGTACGAAATAATCGTACCTTTTTTATAGTAGTAGCTAATGCTAGTACTGGATGAACTGCTGCCATTTTGGTCGTCGAATTTTTACTTCCACAATACACCTCTTTGTTGATATTATTTTTATTTTGATTGACACTTCGTAACTTCCCTCTACAAACCGACACCAGACCTCGTCACACGCACATTTTTTGTTGTTTTTGTCTTCGACGAAGTCTTTAACCTCGACTATCTGAAGTGCCTACAGTTTCTCACAACCAGCTTATGCTTGTCAACATAATTATTAAATAAATAATCACCACTGTTTATAGATGCATAAAATAGACAAAACTGACCTGCTTTTTACGCGAAAACTATCACTTATAGGACAAAATAGCGCACTTATTAATTTAGTCATATGGTGGCGACTTTTTGCTCATGAGTATACTCGAGCTCGTGATAGAATAAACTAAAGAGGGATAGATATTATTAATGCATAGCAACTTCAATGATTTGAGCATGGTGATCGCAGTTGGCGTAGCAATAAGTATTGTTATGCGCTTGATCAAACAGCCTCTTATAATAGGCTACATAATAACTGGCATAGTTGTTGGGCCTGCTATTTTAGGGATTATTGACTCGCCAGACAGTATTCAGGTTTTTGCCGACTTTGGTATTACCCTGCTGCTACTAATCGTAGGACTAGGCCTTAACCCTCGTGTTATCCGTGAGGTTGGTAGAATCGCCGCTTACATCGCAATAGGTAAGGTATTACTTGCTACTAGCGTTGGATTCGGATTAGCCCACCTGCTCGGATACGGTACTACGGCAGCTTTTTATATAGGAATTTCTCTGTCGTTCTCTAGCACTATAATTATCCTAAAATTGCTTAATGATAAAAAAGAACAGAATCGACTTTACGGCAAAATATCTATCGGATTCTTATTAATTGAAGATTTGATAGCTACTACAGTCCTCGTTGCGGTGTCGGCTAGCGTTGACGGTGGAATGACATTTTCGAGCGTTTGGGCGCTAATCTATAAGATTATAGGACTACTAATTGCCCTGGCACTGTTTAGAAGCTTGATCTTGACTAGACTACATAAAATGATCGCAGGCAGCCAAGAATTCTTATTCCTATTTGCTATAGGCTGGGGATTAGGCGTGGCGGCTCTTTTTAAACAAGCAGGATTCTCAGTAGAAGTAGGTGCATTAATAGCTGGAGTGATCCTAGCACCTCTTCCTTACGCAGCGGAAGCCGCCTCTAGACTTAAACCGCTTCGCGATTTTTTTATCGTGCTGTTCTTTATATCTATCGGCTCACACCTTCATCTGGGTACTGTAATACCGATCTTACCAAAAGCCATCTTCTTCTCTTCTCTAGTGTTATTTGGTAACCCTCTAGTTGTGATGACAATTATGGGTCTGTCCGGTTACACCAAAAAGACAAGCTTTAAGACCGCCATGACAGGCACACAAGTTAGTGAGTTCTCGTTAATAATCGTACTTCTTGCTAGTAGCTTAGGCCAAATAGACGAAAAAGTTTTAACACTCATAACAGTTATTAGTTTATTTACTATTGGTGCATCGACATACCTAATAACATATAGCGACGGCTTATATAATGTATTAGAGCGTAGTCTGCATATGTTTGAGCGCAAAAAAATTCGTAAAGAACGAGAGCAAAAGAAACATTATGACCTGGTTTTAGTTGGCTTCTTAAAAGGAGGACATGAGTTTCTTAAGGTATTCCAGCAACTCTCTAAATCGTATATTGTAGTCGACTATGATCCCGGCGTGATCGAAAGTTTAGAAAACCGAAACGCTCACTATATATATGGGGATATAACCGATTTAGAATTATTGGACGAATTAAATCTAGAAACAAGCAAGTTGATTGTCTCTACTCTTAGCGACATGCAAGTAAATGAAACATTACTAAAATGGCTAGAAAAAGTTAACCCTAGCGCGGTGTTTATCTGTACTGCAAACACGGCAGAAGAAGCAGCCGAGCATTACTCCAATGGAGCATCATATGTAATTCTACCCCACTACATCGGTAGTGAAAAAATTGGTGCATTCATAAAGAAGAGTGGACTTAAGAAAAGCGAATTCAAGAAATACCGTGAAAAACATTTGGCATATCTACAATCGCACTATGAACTTTTTGCTGAAGCAATCGACTAATTAATACGTCGATATAGTTTATTGGAATCAACATACTCGGCAGTACTTGTAAGCAATCCAGCATGCCCTAAATCATCCCGTATTTGACTAGACGACATATTAGGCATGGGACTTTTCATGATGAACATCTCTTTGGGAGACGTAGGAAGGCTCGCCAAGGCTTGCTTTATCGTATTAGGATCCTGGCCTTCCCTGATGCCAATAATTAAACCTACGCTCTTAAGAAAGCCTTCTATCAAAGGCCAGCTTTGCATATAAGTCAAAACATCAGAGCCACAAACATAGAATAGTTCGTCGTCCTTAAAATGCGAATTTAGTCGTGGCAAGGTAGTAGCTATACTGAACTTTTTATCTGGCAATTCCAACACCCTCAAACTAGGGTGAGGCTTAATAGCCAACTTTAACATTTCTAGCCTATGAGCAACATGCGTAACGTCTGATTTATGCCTTGGCTCTATATCGGGCAGAAAATATAAATAGTCCAGCCTGGCTGTTTTTACTGCCTGCAGCGCGAATTCAATATGACCCTCGTGCACAGGGTCAAAGCTACCACTAAATATTCCTATTCTATTTTTCATTAACCTTATAATACCCCCATGTGAGGCGATTTTAGTCATTTTTTACCCGCTACCAAAACTTTACCAGTACAGATATCGACTTTGTGCTGGCAACTTGGACATTCCCAACAATCCTTTTTGACTACTTCAGCCTTTTTGACATTTTTACGACAATTAATGCACCTAATATTGCTACTGGCAGCTAGTCCGGCTTCATCTTTTTCGGTACCCAGAGAACCTTCTCCGCCTATGGTATTAGAAGCAATAGAATTAGAAGAATTGGCTTTTTCTAATGCCGAGGCGCACGAGGAAGATTTTTGGGTATTCTGCGCCAAATTTTCAGCATCCCTGGCTAGCTCGTGGTGACCATGAGCGGCGTATTCTCTGGCTTCGTTTATATGCACGGCAGAAATTTCTCCAAACACCATAGGATCAATTGTTTTGTCTACTTTAATGGCGTGTCTTACTAGAGTTTGTCCTGACAATTCATTCACTCGTTTCACAGCATCAATCGGGCTTTGAATGTCTGCGGCTTCTACAATCAATTGATTAACTATTGAGTTAACTGTTGGAGCTAAATTATCTTCGCGTGACTGACAATATTTTTCATATTCTTGATAATCTTGAACTGGCCTATCCTCACCAAAAAATGTTCCACCAGCGTGTTTATCGTATAACTTAACTAGATCAGCTACTCCATTAGGCATTAAGCTTTTGTGAATTAATAATGGTTCATCGATAATCTGCACTGAGCTTTTGCCACCATAATCAACACCCAGCTCGTCTGCCATCGCTTCAATCGTAACGCCATCATGCCTTTCCTGACCTGTTGACCTAACTCCAGCCACGAACGCTGAAGCCATTGCCAGCCCATCCTGATCCTTTGTAGTAGCCTGAATAACAGTGGTCTTGCTGTCAGCAAAAAACCCGTTTTCTTTTAATTCGGACTCTGTCATATCATCAGCACAACGAGATATAACAACAAAATAATGATCGTCTAATACATCTTGTTGTATTGCCTGCTGCAATCTAAAACCATTACGCGCCTCTGCCTCACTTCGCTGCCGAATTTTTGGTGTAGCCGAGGCATAAATCAAACTATTCTCATAAACTGACTGCATTGATTGACCAAATTGGACGATCTCGCCGTCTTCGTTAATATTAAGGTCTGTTTTAGTTATATTGCCCTTTTTATAAATTCTCTCAACTACATCCGTATAAACATTCTTAGTTACTAGATTTCTAGCATTTTCGTCCCCCCAAGCCGCTCCATGTATAGCCTCATGTAGTGAATTTATTTGCGGACTCGATTCTACTTCTTGAACCGGCTCTATGTCAACAGTTTTGAGAGCTGACTTGCCGACACCCCGAATAAAACGTTCAGCCCTAGCTCGAACCAGCCTATCTTCCGGCATTTCTGCAATATTAACAACTCGAGGAATATACTCAAGTCGCTCATAGTCTTGCAACACCTCTGCGGTGGCGGCCATTGACATAAAAAACACCTTTACTCCCCAGTACAGGCAGAGAAAAAGGCGTCAAAGACATTTTTTGCTCCTGCACGGGAGGCTTTAAAAGTAGCTGTATCGGACTTATATTTCGTCAAAAATATATACCGTTGCGGCACAGTTCCTGATTCACACAGGATTCCAGCTCATAATTTGTTAATAGTACTATGGTACCACAAAACACAGGCACTATATGTAGTATTATTGCAGTCAATTAGAGCGCTAATTACTTAATAAAAATGAGTAGTAAAACTACAGCAGCTAGCGCGAATCGATAATAGGCAAAAATCGCTAAGCTGTGCTTGCTCAAGTAGTTGAGCATGAATTTTATTGCAAAAAGACCCGTCACAAAAGCTGTCACGACGCCAACCAAAAACAGAGTAGAATTATCAGAAATCTGGGTAATCGCCGAGTGCTTAACAAGTACTTTCAATACTGCGCCTAGAGTAATTGGAATTCCCAACAAAAACGAAAACCTTGTCGCAGACACTCTATCGAGGCCCATAAATAATCCAGCAGTAATGGTACTACCAGAGCGAGATATTCCAGGCACTATGGCAGCGGCCTGAGCAACACCCATTGTTAAGGCCTGAGCCCTGCTGATGTTGGTCAAATCGCTTGGTTTTTTATATCGTGCAGAGTATCGTTCGGCTAATAACATTATCAACCCAAATACAGCCAAATTTATACTTACAAGTGTGGCTGACCGAAAGCTAGACTCAGCAGCACTCTCAAATAGATACCCTATTACAGCGGCTGGAATAGTTGCCGCAATTAATAACCATGCAAGTTTAGTCTTATCACTTTTAACAAATACTGCGCGTAACATACCTAGCAAGTCTTTGTAGAAATACAGAAATAACGCCATCAATGTACCAATGTGCAGCGCAACATCGAACGTGAATCCGTTTTCGGCAAGACCCATTGCTTTTTGTATTAACAACAAATGCCCTGAACTAGACACAGGAATGAATTCGGTTAGTCCCTGGACGATGCCCAAAAATATCGCTTGAATAATAGTCACCTTATGAGTATATAGGAGACAGGTAACTAATTATACATTTTCGATTAAGAGTTTTCTTAGGTCGCTTAATCTAGGCATAAAGCTTTGCTGGGCTCCATTAAGCCCCAACACCTTTAGAGCACCAACTAAAACATATAGTTCATCAATTTGAGCTGCTGATGGCTGACTATTTTGTTCGGCTTGAGTGAAGTAATACTCTATTTTTTCGACTAGCCACTTCTCTTCTCCAGGCTTGATCAAATTAGTTGATATTTTGGGTGGTTCAGTCTGAACAACAACTTCCAGCGAACGGGCTGAGTGATCTCGTTTACGCAGATGACCCCTTTTAATTAGACTATTAATATGGAGTGCTGCACTAGCAACCGAGGTATAGCCTTTGGCTTTCATCACCTCTCTATAGCTAGGACTGTAACCGTGTTCTGCGATAAATTCTTGTACATATGTTAATATTTCTCGCTGTTTTTTGGTTGGGCGAACTGGTTCCGTGGGTTGCATTTATTTAAGTCCTCTCGTGTATGCTATTGGACCATGTGCCCTATGTGCAACAACTCTAGGTACTGTCCGTTTGATGCTTTTTGGTTCAATATTTTCTGGAAATACCCAATATTTATACCAAACATAATTCCATATCGTGAAGAAAGCTGATGACGCGAACTGGCCGATATAAGGGGTTATTCCCATCTGTTTTAATCCCCAAACAATCAGATAATCAATAACGAAGTCAGCCAGAGTAATAATTGCATAACGAGTTGTGACCTTGGTTTTTTGATCGTTTAATTTTGAACTTTGGAAAACCCAGTATCTTTGTAGTAGGTAATTTATAATCCAACCGATAACATTTGCGGCTAACTTGGCCCACCATAGATTTAGATGAAATACCTTATCGGCAACAAAAAATACACCGTAACCTGTCCAGAAATACGCGCCGCCACTAATCATGTACTCAACTACACGAATTAATTCTTTTCTGTTATTTTGTTTTCTTTTGCTCATGTTCGTTGTTTGTACATTACTATGACCATAAGCATTAATCAATAACGGTTATTATTATTTATGCTTGTTGAAGACAATTTATTTCTTAATATTAGAGTGAGGCTGTTTTATATAGTTCGTTTGGCTCAAGGCTATTCCTGCTAGTCCCCACCAGACATAAGCCAAAGTGTCGTCAGCCCAGGCGTGTGAAACAAGATTAACGAATATTAAACCAATTAAACTGGCCAGCAAGGCGCGCGCCAAAGGATCGTCTTTTTGTTTATATAGACGAATGATCAGTAATATATTAACAATCACGAAGCTTAACAGACCTATAATTCCTACTTCTTGACCGATTTGAATAAAGTAACTCTCGGCTATTTTTGGTGGACTTTTAATATTGCGGAGTGACGCTGGCCCAGCACTACCTACGCCACCTCCTAATGGATGACTCGAAATATCTTTAAGCCCTCCTGATATGGCTGATACACGAGCGGCATTAGAGCTTACACTCGATCCGGAGCTGTCGCTCGAATGAAAAAATATATTTTGTACTTGATAGTTGTTGCGCACTGACAAAAACGCCCCGGCAGATACCACGCCCAAACATAGCACTGCTACCATTATTTTTCTGGTTAAATACTTTCGTTCAAAGATCACAATCAGAATGCCTAGAGATATAATCATCCCAACCATGGCACTACGCGAATAAGTCACGAACAATACATAGACGCAGGCTAAGCCAAATATCATCCAATAACCGCGCTGCTTTCTGGCTGCAGATAGCGCAATCGATAGTATTAAGCAGCTAATTACTACAAGATAGGCGCCAAGAGGGTTCGGTCCTCTTAGAGTAGATTGAACTCGTACAAAGTCGGGCTGATTATCAACAGTCTGATACGGCACTATGGTGGCCCTACTGTAGCCAATATGACTCAGAATATCCTTCGGAAGCACTGTTGCCTGGAGTAAACCAAAAGATATGACTAGAGCCGCCGGTAATATTATCGCCTTCTTCCAGTTAAAAGTCCTACTTAAATCGCTAAATTTAAACGCCAAATACACTACAGCAAAGAAGCCAACTAATCTTAGGTCAATAATCATCCCGTAAATTACTGCGGAGCCACTTACTCTGTGACTCACTAAATCGTACACACTAATAGCCAGAAGTATTCCTGAATATACGACCATCGCAACGAGTAATTTATCTTTTGTGATATTTTTCAATTTGGATCTGTGAGTGATCATAAACCAGGCTAAAACTAGTGCTAAACCTGATAATGCCAATTCTTTCCAAATTCTAAAAAAATCGAAATGCTGAAAATGACTAGCTAGGTTGACAGTGATTGGCGCATAGAAGGGCGCTATGACAAATATCGCTCCAATAACAAGACTCAAGAGTCTAGTAACTAGATTGCTCGGCTTAAGTTCTGAAGAGTTATGTTTTGCTTTAGTCATAGATGTTATAATTATTATAGATGAATATCGTACGAGACCTATTAAATGACAAAAATCATATTAGTTTCATAGCGCACGAACATGAGACATACACAAAATGAAAAATAGCGCCTCAATAATATACAACTTCTTTTTAATGATAGGCGACTTCTTGGCGCTTGTTGCTGCATTTATCGGCGCTTATATACTGCGAGTCACACTAGATGCTAGACCTTTAATAGAAGCTATCCCAGCCAGGTCATACTTAGGAGTATTCTTGGCACTGTTACCCTTTTGGCTAATAATCTTTGGACTTCTTGGGCTATATAACAGCAATATATATGAAAAACGATTTAGTGAAGCGGGTCGTCTTGCAGCGGGATCATTCATCGGATTGTTATTCGTGGTTTTCTACAATTTTATTGCTCTTAAGCCAATCTTCCCTGCAAAATTAGTACCAATATATGGCTCAATGTTGGCATTTGTTATTCTTGTATTGTTCAGAAATCTGGCCAGACTATTAAAAATAACACTTTTTGGCTATGGCGTAGGTCTTACGAACTTACTTATAGTGGGCGACACAGAATTAAGCTCTGAACTAGTTGAGTCGCTTATTGATAGCCGTCATTCTGGGTATCGCATTCTTGGGGTAGTAGGCGCAAAAGATAAATCATTTAGTAAATATCCTGACTTAGCAATTTATAAAACATTTCAAGAAGCAATTGACGGCATTGGCGAGGATTCGGTTAATAGCATCGTCCAAACAGAACTGTTTTCGGACGAACTCAAGAACCAAGAAATACTAGGTTTTGCACAATCTCATCACGCTGGATATCGTTTTACTCCTGGCAATTCCGAACTTTTCGTAGGCAAGCTAGATGTCGAGCTTTTTCGATCTTCAGTTCCAGTTATAGCAGTACATCAAACAGCTTTATTTGGCTGGGGAAGAATAGTTAAGCGCCTATTCGACCTAGTGTTTGCAACAATAATTATTATATTAAGCTCTCCTGTGATGTTAGCTATATCAATCGCAATCAAACTAGGAGACGGTGGTCCTGTTTTCCTACGACAAACTAGACTTACCCGTTTTAATCGCCAATTTAAAGTATTCAAGTTCCGATCGCACAATCAACTTTATAATGGCTTAACTCCAGACGAAGCTTTTGCAAAAATGAAGCGTCCTGACTTGCTAAAGACTTTTCGAGATAACGGCAACTATTTAGCAAATGATCCTAGGGAAACTAAAATCGGTAAGCTAATAAGGGTCACGAGTCTAGACGAATTACCTCAACTCTTCAATGTAGTTAAAGGTGACTTAAGTCTCGTAGGCCCAAGAGCATTAATACCAAGCGATCTAGCCGAATATAAAAAACGACACACCATATTAAGCGTCAAGTCTGGCATAACTGGACTAGCTCAGGTCTCAGGACGCAACAATATTCCAGTCGAAGAAAGACGATTACTTGACGTATATTATGCTCAAAACTGGAGTTTTTGGCTTGATATTATAATCCTCCTAAAGACAGTTAAAGCAGTTATAGTAAACGAACACGAAGACAAACAGACTCTTTCATGACCAAGAAACTTAAGGTAGCGATAGTTCACGACTGGCTAACTGGTGGAGGAGCCGAAAAGGTCGTTTTAGCCTTGCATCAAATGTTCCCTGACGCGCCTATATACACCTCATACTCCACGCCAGAATGGCGCACTAGACTAGACGATAAAGTAGTGACCGGGTATTTAGGTAAAGCACCCTTCTCTAAGATTAAGAAGTTTATTCCAATGCTTCGAGCAAGCTGGTTCAGTAACTTAGATCTATTTGAATATGATTTAGTGATCAGCAGTTCTGGAGCTGAGGCCAAAGGATTAAAGACCGGGCCGAAAACTATCCACATAAACTATTGCCATGCACCTACTCATTATTATTGGAGCCGCTACGATGAATATATAACCAATCCAGGTTTTGGAAAATTCGATCCATTTGCACGAATAGGGCTAAAAGCTCTTGTCGGACCAATGCGTCGCTGGGACTACAAAGCAGCAAAGCGACCTGATTATATTGTCGCCAATTCGAACTATACAAAATCTCAAATAAAGAAATATTACGACCGAGATGCAACTGTTATAAATCCGCCAGTTGATGTTGATAAATTCATCCAAAAAAGCGGTTCTTTAGAACGCAAAGGTTTTGTTATTGCAGCTCGCCAAACGCCATACAAAAGAGTTGATCTGGCCGTAACAGCCTGCTCTAATTTAGGCCTCCCTTTACGTGTTATAGGTAATGGCCCAGACCACGCAAGACTAGTATCTTTGGCCGGTCCAACTATAGAGTTCTTGACTAACGTTAGTGACGCAGATCTCGCTAAATATTTTCAAACTGCCGAAGCCTTTATCTTTCCTGGTTTAGATGATTTTGGCATAGCCCCAGTTGAAGCGATGGCCGCCGGTACGCCGGTGATAGCCTACAACGCTGGCGGTGCCTTAGACTATGTAGAAGAATTCAAAACAGGTGTGTTTTTTAACGAACAGAACGCCGATAGTCTTGAATTAGCATTAAAGAAATTTAAAAAAATAAAATGGGATCATAAGGCCGTTGTAAATAAAGCAGTGCAATTCAAACCAGAAGTCTTTAAGGTAGATATACGCGAGCTTATCGATAAGGCTCTCGCAAAACAAAATAATTAGTAAAACAATTTGTCATTTAGCATTTAACATTGATGCATTTATTTGGACATTTAACATTTTTCATTGAAGCTACAATGACCAAATGACACCTGTTAAATAAATGACAAATGGTCAATGTCAAATGGTAAATATAAGGATTATTATATGTGTGGAATTATAGGATATGTAGGACCAGAGCAAGCTCAAAACTTTATTCTAGACGGCCTAGCCACGCTCGAGTATCGCGGCTATGACTCGACTGGTTTAGTTGTGATTAATGATGATGGCGCAAAACTAGTGCGTAGCGTAGGCCGCGTGTCGAGCGTACGTGATGAGCTAGCCGGCAAACCCCTGATCGGAAAATTGGGCATAGGACATACACGTTGGGCTACCCACGGAGCGCCTTTGGAGCGAAACGCACACCCACATACTGACAGCGACAAACAGTTCTATGTAGTTCATAACGGTATCGTAGAAAATTTCCAAGACATTAAAACGATGTTGGAAGCGCAATCAGTTACTTTTAAATCCGATACAGATACTGAAGTTATTCCACAGCTACTTGCCTACAATTATAAAAAACTCGGAGATGTCAAAGAGGCTTTCCTGAAGACAATCAGAAGCCTAAAAGGTGCTTACTCTGTAGTTATGGTAACTCCACTTTCGCCCGACACAATGTACGCAGCAAGGCTTTCGAGTCCTTTAGTTATTGGTATTGGCGACAAAGAAAATTTCATCGCTAGCGATCCTACGCCAATAATGGAACACACAAAAAAAGTAATATTCTTAAATGACTACGAGGCCGCCGTAATCACGGCTGAGTCTTGTGAGATTATCCATATCAAAAAAGGCAAACTAGCTAAACGAATCCCGGAAGAACTCGAATACGACCCAGAACAAGCTTTACTTGGCGATCACCCAAACTTCATGATCAAGGAAGTTTACGAAGCTCCTCAGACGGTTCGCTCTGCACTACTTGGTAGATTACGCGTCGAACAAAAATTAATAAAGCTTGGCGGCCTAGAACTAGTCGAAGAACAGTTGCGTTATATTGACCGTATTATTATTGTTTCTTGTGGTACCTCCTTCTATGCAAGTCTAGTAGGAGAATATTTGATCGAAGAAATAGCCGGCATACCGGTAGAAGTTCAGCAGGCTAGCGAGTTCAAATATCGTGTCGAACCACTAAATAGAAGCACTATGGTTATTGCTGTATCGCAATCTGGCGAAACAGCAGATACATTAGCGGCTCTAGAAAAAGTGGCCGGCTATGGCGTATTAAGATTAGGTGTCGTAAACGCGGTAGGCTCAAGCATAGCCAGGCTTACAGACGCAGGCGTATATTGCCATGCTGGTAGCGAACAGTCGGTCGCCAGTACAAAAGCGTTTATAGCTCAGGTGACAGTCCTGGCCTTGATCGCATTATATCTATCAGACGGGAACACGCCTCTATACGAAGAAATGATCAACGAATTAGACAAATTGCCGGCTAAAATTGAAGCCATATTAAAACTAGAGCCAGCTATCAAAAAACTTGCCAAAAAATACAGCCATCATCGTGACTTCCTATATATTGGCCGTCGATATATGTATCCAGTGGCGCTCGAGGGAGCCTTAAAATTAAAGGAATTAAGCTATATACATGCCGAAGGTTACGCAGGAGGCGAGATGAAGCACGGCCCACTCGCCATGATAGACGAAAACTTCCCAACTATGGCGTTGGCACTAGATGGCGAACTATTCGAGAAAACCATGTCCAATATTCAAGAGATTAAGGCTCGCGGAGGCCCTGTAATCGCTATTTGTAATGATCCGGCTAAATTGAAGGATCTGGCTGACGACGTAATTAAAATACCTAAAACTATCGAACAACTCCAACCACTTCTAGCAGCAATACCGTTGCAACTATTCGCCTATCACTGCGCTTTAGCTCTTGGTCGTAATGTTGATCGCCCTCGCAACCTAGCAAAATCGGTAACTGTTGAATAAGACAATTTGTCATTGATCATTTGGCATTTGACATTAATTTACCATTTAGCCATTTGTCATTGAGGCTCATTTAGGACTTCTCATCGACGAAATGATTGCCTGAAGTATTAAAACTATTTCAGTAACTTCTTGTAATTCCTTATCGACATTAGTAGTTTGATTGACCGATGCCAACATTTTAAGCCAATAGCGAGTTTCGGCTGCTTCCTTTTTGGATATGTAGATTTTGTTTCTAAAATCTTGCTTTGAGGCAGCGTTATTTGCCTCGGTGTAATTCGCTCCAATGCTCGTAGCTGACCGGATAATTTGATTAGAGATTATGTCGTTCTCGGGTTTTTTCGGTAATCTTTTAGTTAAACCAATGATAGAGATAGCGAAATTCATTAATCTTTCTTCAAATAAGCTAGCCTTTTCCATGGAAGTCATGCGAACATTTTCAAGGAATACTCCGATAAAATAAAATGCTAAAGCAAACTTGTAATACTTTTGTCATGTTCTGTCCTGACCAAATGATACCTGACAAAATAAATGTTAAATGGTCAATGACAAATGATAAATCCCCTTATAGTCTTTACTCGTCTATCGTCTACACCGCCGTCTTCAAATGACTAAATGATACCTGACAAAATAAATGTTAAATGGTCAATGACAAATGATAAATTACCTACTCTCTGCTAGACTAAGTACATGCAAAAGATACTTGTTACTGGAGGAGCGGGCTTCATCGGCTCACACACCGTAGTCGCCCTACATGAGGCTGGCTATACGCCAGTAATAATCGATGACTTCTCAAATAGCGCATCGTCAGTTATAGACAATTTAAAAGACCTGACTACATCAGACTTGTTGTTCTTTCGTGGTGACGTCAACGACAAGACCTTCATGCAAAAGGTCATGCGAGACACAAAACCCTCGGCAGTCATACACTTTGCTGCCAAAAAAGCCGTGGGTGAATCCGTCGCTAATCCCCTAGCCTATTATAGGTCTAATGTTGATGGCCTGCTGACCGTACTAGAGACAATGCAAGAGAACGACATAAAAAGCATCGTGTTCTCTTCTTCGTGTACAGTTTATGGCGAACCTGATGTCTGCCCGGTGACTGAGGATACTCCACAAAAACAGGCTACTAGCCCGTATGGGGCTACTAAACAAATGTGCGAAAGAATTCTAGAAGACGTAACTCAGTCAGATGCGCTAAATTCCGTTGCGCTCAGATATTTTAATCCAGTAGGCGCCCACCCATCTGCGAAAATTGGGGAGTTACCTATTGGAGATCCAAACAATCTTGTGCCCTTCTTGACTCAAGCTACAGCCGGTCTGCGAGGGCCTTTAACGGTGTTTGGGGATGATTACGGCACTCCAGACGGCACCTGCGTAAGAGACTTTATTCACGTCATGGATTTAGCTGAAGCCCATGTCTCGAGCGTCAAATACACTCTTAGCCACAACGGCTACAATACTTTTAATATTGGAACTGGCCATGGAAACAGCGTCCTAGAACTCATTAAAAGTTTTGAGTCCGTAACCGGCCAGAAAGTACCATACAGTATTGGCGCACGAAGACCTGGCGATATCGTAAAGATCTGGGCAGACACCAACAAAGCCAAAAATGAATTGGGCTGGCAAACTACTCGCTCGCTAGACGACTCAATGCGAGATGCCTGGCACTGGCAACAATCACTTAAGTAATACTAGTTTAGACTACTAGTAATATCGCTTCAACCAAGTTAGCGGTGTCGCGCCAATGAGAGACCTCTAAAGAATCAATTCCCATAGCTTTAACAGGATAGTCATTTCCACCCTCGGCCAAACGATCACCTAAAAACAACACCTCTGATTTATCTATGCCTAAAATTTCTATCAATTTTTTCATACCGAAGGCTTTGTCGATGCCTAGCTTAGTAACATCTATAGAAGTTACACCACCAACTCTCACCTCAAACTCTGGTATCAACGGTGCAACATACTCACGTATTTTATTTTTTTTGGAGTTGTCTGGATCCCACTCTTCCTTCATGCGGACTCCCTCGGCACCCAACTCATCAACAATATTCTGACCCAAAACGGAAAAAGTCACCTGACTACCACGGTCTTCTAACGTCTCACCCCAAGTCTTTTCGGCGCGCATAGCTAAGTCATCAAATCCTTTATTTAAGGCTGTGAATATTTTAGCCTTTTCTTCTTCGCTAAAGTCTTCTGCATAAACTTGTTGCCAACTATTTTCAGAATATCTAATATAACGGGTGCCACAAGTCGGCATTAAATGTAAATTTTTTAGATTCTCTGGGCTAGCCTTGAGATTATCAAGTACTTGTTTCTGAAATTGTTCAAATTTACCGCCCGAAATCACACATACCTGAAATTTCTCCAACAACCTGTCTATTAGTCCAGCCATGCGAGGATCTAGAGGCGACTTACTGTCGGCCAATGTTCCGTCTAAATCGAATGCTATAACTTTTTTATTCATTTCTTGTCCTTTTCATGAAATCGTTTACTGACATCACCAACTTTTTGGGCGTGACTTTTGTTTGTCACTAAGATGCCGCTCTTGGTCACAATTACGGCCACATT
>CALRGT010000005.1 GCA_943358095.1 uncultured Candidatus Saccharimonas sp.
GTAACGCCATTAGCCCTGATCTTCAGTATTACCGCATGAGTCTCACTCCGAGTCTTCTTGATAAGGTGCGAGTAAATATTAAAAGCGACATGGTTCGTTCAGATGATAACGAATTTGCATTATTCGAAATCGGAAAAGCACATGTCAAAAGTTTACAAGACTCTAAGGAAACAGACTTGCCGGCAGAATTAAACTTGCTGGCCATGGTATTTGCGGCTGATGACAAAACTGCTGCAAGAAAATATAGCGGGTCGCCTTATTACATAGCGATTAAATATCTCACAGTATTGTTAAGGAAATTGGGCTTGAATTATGAGGTCGAGGCCTACGACCATGAGCCAACAAAAACTGAAGGTAGAATGTTGGTAGCTCCATTCGAGCCTGTCCGTACTGCAATAATAAAAGTGAATGGTAAGACTGCCTGTTTGGTCGGCGAATACAGAAGTGCAGTTAAGCAAAAACTTAAGTTGCCATCTTTTACAGCTGGCTTTGAACTTGATCTTAATGTGATTCTTAAAGCCGACAAGAACCAAGCTGCCTACGTGGCTCTACCAAAGTTTCCAAAAGTTCAACAAGATATGACCTTAAAAATACCATCAAATATTAAATTTGGTGATGTATCTAGCTTCATGGCAGGTGAAATCAAAAGATTGAACCCAGATAATTCTCACTGGGATCTAGACACGGTTGATATTTATCAATCAGACGACGCTAGTCACAAAAATGTAACATTTAGACTTTGGATAAGCGCCCATGATAGAACGCTAACGGCTGAATCAGTAAATAGTTTGCTAGATAATGTTGCGAAGTCCGCAAATGAGAAATTCGGCGCCGAGAGACTATGAAGAAGTTAGTAATACGATCAATAGTCGGAGGTAGTTTGTAGTGAAGCACATTTGGCGAATAATCACATCCACTAAAGTTCTGTGGCCATATTATTTGGCGGTTTCAGTTTTTAGCGTTTTGGTGTCAGTGATGAGCACTATACAGCCTATATTTACCAAAGGTGCAATTGACCAAGTACAGAAAATTGTTGGCGGTGGTCACGCTAACGTTAAGCTAGTAGCCATATTTGCTTTCGCTATATTCCTAGCAGATGTTGGCCAGACGGTTTTTAGTAACATTGGTGGATATTTGGGTGACATTATGTCCGTCAAATTAAAGCAATTACTTCAAAACCGCTACTACAGCCACCTACTTAGCTTGCCGCAAAAATACTTCGACGCTGAGCTTTCCGGCAAAATCATAAACCGAATGAATCGTGGAATTGGCCAGATTGGTGACTTTGCCCAGATGTATAGTAATAACTTTTTGCAGTTTATTTTTAGCACGATAATGTCGCTAGTTATTGTAAGTTACTATTCATGGCAAGTAGCTGTAATGTTGGCGCTACTTTATCCCGTTTTTGTATGGTTAACCGCTAAAACAAGCAGTCGCTGGCAAGATTATCAGACGCAAATAAATAAACATTTAGACGTTTCTAGTGGCCGTTTTGCGGAAAGTGTTAGCCAAGTAAAGGTTGTTAAAAGTTTTATACAGGAGGCGCGAGAGCTTAGCTTCTTTAATAAACACCTTAAGTCGGCAGTTGATATAACTAGGCCGCAAAGTCGTTACTGGCACAATCAAGACGTGTTTCGTAGATTAGTTTTGAATGTGATATTTCTAGCGGTTTCTGCTTATATATTTATTGAGACGGCTAATGGTAGGTTCACAGTAGGTCAGATGGTGCTGTTGATCCAGTACGCTGCTTTAGTTCGTATGCCCATATTTAGTATTAGCTACTTGATTGATCAAACCCAGAGAGCTATTGCAGACAGTAAAGATTTCTTTGAAGTTCTTGATGAGCAGCCAGATATTGCTGATCATAAAGACGCAAAAGATCTAGTTATAAAACAGGGTGAAATATCTTATAAAGAAGTAAGCTTTAGCTATCACCACGAGCCTGTTTTGAAGGGGCTTAATTTCACAATAAAGCCTGACACAAAAGTTGCCTTGGTGGGTGAGTCCGGCGAGGGTAAGACAACTATAACTAATCTTTTGATGCGTTTATATGAGCCGCAATCCGGAGAGATATTGATAGATGGTCAAAATATCAATGAAGTTACTCAAGCTAGTTTACGGTCACAGATTGGCGTTGTGTTTCAGGATCCAGCATTATTTAGCGGCACTATTGCCGAGAATATCGGCTACGCTAAGCAGTCACCAAATACAGAAGAAATTATTGCAGCAGCTAAATCCGCAAACGCTCATGAATTTATTGCTAAGCTCGAAAAAGGTTACGACACAGAGATCGGCGAAAGAGGACTTAGACTGTCTGGTGGTCAAAAGCAGCGTATTGCTATCGCTAGAGCTCTATTAAAAGACGCTCCAATCTTGATCCTGGACGAAGCCACGTCTAGTTTGGATAGTAAGAGTGAGGCTATGGTCCAGCAGGCCCTAGTTAACTTAATGAAGGGCCGCACGACTATTATTATTGCTCACCGCTTAAGTACTATTCAAAATGTTGACGAAATCATAACAATTCGTAACGGTCAGATTGACGAGATCGGTACTCCAGCCAAATTAGCCAAGTCGAACGGCATTTACGCACAACTTCTTAAATTACAGCTAGGTAAGACAGATGACACCACTACTAAATTAAAGAAATTCGAAATCCTAGGTTAATAAATTTATGTCTGACAGACGAGCTGTAAGAGTGATTGCGTTTAGGGGAAGCCAGATCTTGGTAATGAAGCGCAATAAGTTTGGAAACGAATACTATACATTAATTGGTGGTGGCATTGACGCCGGAGAAGATGCCAATCAAGCGATTGTTAGGGAGGTTAAAGAAGAGACTGGGCTAGTATTAACTAACACTAGACTAGTTATAATCGAAGATTCAGGTGATCCTTTTGGCATTCAGTATATTTATGCAGCCGACTGTAGCCATGACGAGCCTAAGCTGGCCGAAGATTCCGAGGAGGCTCTTATTAGTAAAATGGGCAAAAATACCTATACGCCTATGTGGCTAGATATTGAAAGCTTCAAAAACTGTCGTTTCTTTTCCGATGTCTTAAAGATATCAATACTTCAAGGCATGAAAACGGAATTTGCCGGTGAAATTAAAAACTTACAATCTAACTCAAAAGTAAGTTACAATAGTTAGACAATTCTAATTGAGGGAGAAAAAGTTTTATGGAGTTATTCAGAGAGTGGCGTAAAAGAATCGTAGCAATTTTAGCCGCTGTGTTGTTTTTGATCACTTCAGTTGGCTTTAGCGGTATGGTGATTTGGCAAATGCGCAAAGATGGCCAAAAGAATAAAGAGGATACCAAGCTTCAAGAAGTGCTTAAACAGGCACAGGATAAGCAATCAGCCGCACAGTCGAGTCCGGCAAGCGAACCAGTAACTAAAAAGGAGGGTAAATTGGAAGGAACAAAATTAGCAGGCTTTACGCCGCAAGGAACGGTTACGACACTACAAATAACTGATCCTATCGTAGGAACAGGAGCTGAAGTTAAGGCTTCAGACACAATAACAGCTCACTACACGGGTGCGCTAGTTGCAGACGGTACAATCTTCCAGAGCTCATTAGACTCAGGCCGTCCTTTTACTAGTGCTCTAAGTGGTCTTATTAAGGGCTGGCAGGCTGGCATTCCAGGCATGAAGGTTGGCGGCACTCGTCGACTAGTAATTCCTGCTGAGCAAGCTTATGGATCTCAATCACAAGCTGGCATTCCAGCAAATTCTGACCTAGTGTTCGACATTCAACTGATAAGCATTGGCAATTAACAGATTAGCGACAAGTCATAAACACAACATATAGCGTATTGCTAAAACCATAAACGCTATATATAATTGATTTAAGCACTAGAAAAATATAAATAACTTCAGAGGAGCCAAAAAAATGCCTAAAAACATCACTATTTTCACCACCAATACATGTGCCTATTGTGTTATGGTCAAGCGTTGGTTAGGGGCAAAAGGCTTCACCTATGAAGAGGTTAATCTTGACGAGTTTCCAGAAAGACAGCAAGAAGCTATGCAAGTTAGCGGGCAGATGGCGGTGCCGGTAACAGTCATTACCAAGCACGACGACTCTCAAGAAGTTGTCGTTGGCTATAATCTTGCTAAGCTAGCACCAGCCGTCGCCTAGGAATAGTCGATTATTTAATACTTATTCGTGACTCAACTCGCGCGAATCAACGAAATAATATAATGAAATGGTTAAACAAATGACAAAAGACACTACACCAACACATGACGTAATAATGATCGGTGCTGGTCCAGCATCTCTTAGCGCGGCCATATATACGACCCGCGAAGATGTCGACACACTCATATTCGAAAAGGGTGCTATCGGTGGATTAGCGGCAATAACTGACTGGATTGATAATTATCCAGGTTTTGCTAAAGGTGTAGCTGGGCTTGAGTTGGCTGATAGTTTATGGCAGCAGGCAGAAAGATTTGGCGCCAAAATTGAGTTAGGCGAAGTCACAGAAATTATTAACGAAGGCAAGTTCAAAAGACTTAAGACTACAAGTGGCGACTATTTGGCTAAGGCTGTACTTATCGCAACCGGTAGTGATTATAAAAAACTGGGTATTCCAGGCGAAAAAGAATATTATGGACGAGGAGTCCATTACTGCGCAACTTGTGATGGAGCTTTCTACAGAGACAAGCACTTGGTAGTTGTCGGTGGCGGCAACTCTGCTGTACAAGAGGCTATATTTTTGACTAGATTCACAAAAGGTATTGATTTGTTAGTACGCGGTGATAAATTTAGAGCTTCTGAGGTTCTTCAGCACGAATTAGCTAAGAACAAAGACAAAATAACTGTGCATATGAACACCACTACTGACGAAATAAGCGGCGTACTACCAACAGGAAAACCACCAACTGGCGGCAAAGTCACCAAAGTAATAGGCACAAATAAGCTTACCGGTAAAAAAGTCGAGTTTCCTACTGACGGCGTATTTATTTTTGTTGGACTTAGTCCGAACACTGAGTTTGTAAAGGGTAGCGATATCGAACTAGACAAAGTTGGGCTGATTAAAACCGGTCAACTTCTCGAGACTAGTATGCCTGGTGTATTTGCTGCAGGGGATGTACGTAGCGGTGCAACTATGCAGATTGCTAGTGCTACTGGTGAAGGCGCAACAGCTGCTCTAATTATTCGTAAATATCTTGAAGGCCATGCATAAGCAATTGGTCATTTAAACATTGACCATTGATACATTAATTTATCATTTAACATTTAGACATTGAAGCTACAATGACAAAATGACACCCTGAGTAAATTAATGTATCAATGATAAATTGGAGCTACTTATGTTAAGTCTGCAGGATAGCCAGGGAAGAAATCTCCGACAAGTTGGCTTTCGTGTAGGCCATGCTCTAGAAGGCCTTTTTGCAAGGCCTCAACCATTTGTTCTGGCCCAGATATGTAGATGCGCTGGTTTGTGATTGGTCCTACTAATTCGATAATTCTCTCAGCAGTCAGTCTGCCGACCTCACCATTCCAGCCAGGAGATGGACTGCTAACTATTTCGATTGGTTTGTCGCCATATTCGGCAAAAGTATCAGCAAAAACAATGTCTTGTTCGGTGTTTGCAGCGAGTAGTACCTTTATATCGCGCAGCTCCTTGGTGTCGTTGAGCCACTTAATAATGCTGCGATAAGGAGTTACGCCTATTCCGCCGGCAATAAATATCAACGGAAGAGTTGCGTCTTTTGGTAGTACGAAGTCACCCATAGCTTCAGAAATTTCTATCTCGTCGCCAATCACCAAAGTATGAAGATGATGCTTAAAGTCACTACTATTTTTATCAGCAAACTTGGTTGTTATTGTCAGTAAGTCTTCTGTCGGCGAGGATGAAAGCGTAAACCATCTTTTTGGGCCACGGCTATCAGGAGTGTTGTCGGGCAAATACATTTCGATAAATTGACCAGCTGTATACTGTAGGATTTTACTGGCGCTAAAACTAAAAGAGACCACTCCGTCGGTAATTTTATCGATTCTTTCTAATCGTGCTTTCATTTAGATTTCCTAGGCTTATTCTTGGTGAAATATTGTGGATTATTGGTGCAGATCATAACTTTTGGATACAAGAAGTGTATGAATCTAGCAAGAAATTGACTATCAATAGTATAGACCATAATATCTAGCTTATTAAATATTGCGTAGAAGTAAGTTAGCGGATTCAGGACCCAGAAGTTTAAGTCTAAACCGTCGGCGCCAATGGCTTTTGCGTTCTGCAGAAGTTCAAATGGGTTTGTGCGTGAACCAACATAGGCTTTAGTGTTTGGACTTAGTCTTTTTAGTAGTGAGATCTCGTAATGTTTAAAGGAAGCTATGGTGACTATTGCTTCAGGGAAGGCCTCGACGATATTTATAACTTTTCTGACCATATTATCTTCTTTGATCTCGATAATTACAGGAGTACGGCCTGTGGTTTCTAGCGCTTCGGATAGTAGCGGCACAGACTCGCCGTTATTCAGTTTGATCGTCTTGAGCTCTTCAAGAGTCAGATCTTTAAGCGAGCGCTTATCTTGGCTAATTTTCTTCAGGTCAGAGTCATGGCAAAGCACTACCTCGCCGTCTTTTGTTAATCTGACGTCAAACTCTATGCTGTGAGCGCCAGCATTAATACCTGCTCGCAATGATTCGAGGGTGTTTTCTAGCGCTAAACCTGCTGCGCCACGGTGACCAATAATTTTCATTTTCATAGCAACTTACTACTAGTGTACAATATTAAGCATATCTAAGGAGAAAAATATGGCAGATTACGACGAATTATATGACTTTGGTGTAAAAGACGAATTTATTTATACAGTATGTGAAATCCCAAAAGGGTCAATGAATAAAATCGAATACGACCGCGAAAAGAAGGTCTTTGTATTAGACAGAGTAGAGCCAGGTATTTTCGCAAAGCCTGTTAATTATGGATTCATTCCGCGTACGCTTGACGAAGACGGAGACGCTCTTGATACTTTGATTCTTACTGACGAAGCATTACCTACGGGCGTTGTCGTTAAGGCTCGAGTTGTTGCTGTGCTTAATTTTGATGATGGCGGCGAGAACGACCACAAGATTGTTTGTGTGCCTGAAGATGACAGACACTGGGGCAATAGTATTAAATCATTGGGCGACTTGTCTGACGCCTGGAAGAACCAGATCGAACATCACTTCAACCATTACAAAGATCTGAAGAGTCCTGGGTCAACAAAAGTTCTAGGCTGGGGTGATACCGACGCTGCTTGGCAGATCATTCAGTCTTGTGCCGAAGCACTTAAGCATTGACAAATATAGAAAAACAGTTATAATATCTTACATATGGAAAATATTACACCCAGTTCAGAATCTTTTATACTAATTGGCGATATCGCACTAACACCGGAGCATAGAAATGCTTCAGCTATCTTGCGAGCCAACGAATTTATGGGCAGTTACACAAAAATTGATGACGAACAAAATCTTGGGCTTAATCCAGAGAATCCAATAACAAGAGAAGTTGCGAAATTATACGTTGGATACCTCGCCACTGTTGCTGATATTGACCCAGAGTTCGTAGAAATTGCTATTCCTCCTTACAAAAGAAGCGATGTGAAGAAGTTTTTGCCGTTGCTAGAAGTGCTATCTGAAGATCCTGAAGACTCCCCGGACGAACTTTAACCTTTATTTTGCCGACTAATCAGATGACGGTTGTCGCTACCTTGCTTTAGATATATAATTACCTCTAGGTAATACCGCTAATGCTTGAAGGGTAGGCAAAAATGAAAACAAGAGTCGCAATTAACGGATTTGGCCGCATAGGTCGAAATGCTTTTAAGATTGCTTTTGATCGCAGTGATATCGAAATTGTTGCCATTAATGACATAACTGATACGAAAACTTTAGCTTACTTGTTGAAGCACGATAGCAACTACGGTACATACAGCCACGAAGTTGGCCACGACGACACTAACCTTATTGTCGATGGTAAGCCAATTAAAATATTAGCCGAAAAAGATCCGGCCGCTTTGCCATGGAAAGATTTAGCCGTTGATATTGTTATCGAATCAACTGGATTTTTTGTCGATCCTGCAAAAGCCAAGGCTCATATTGATGCCGGTGCCAAGAAAGTGGTCCTTAGTGGTCCTGCCAAGGGTGATGGTGCGACGACAGTAGTGCTTGGTGTTAATGAGGATAAATTAGAGACGGCAGAAGATATAATCTCTAACGCTTCGTGTACCACCAACTGTATTACGCCGGTAGCAGCTGTTATCGAGAATGCTTTTGGTATTGAGAAAGCCATGATGACGACAGTTCATAGTTATACTGCTAGTCAAAAACTGCAAGATGCACCTTCAAAAGATTTACGTGAAGGTCGCAACGCTGCTGAAAATATCGTGCCAACTACGACAGGCGCTTCCAAGGCAGCGGCTCTTGCTCTACCGGCTCTGGCAGGTATATTTGGTGGTCTGAGCGTGCGTGTACCGACCCCGGTTGTGTCACTTAGCGATTTTGTCATCATCACTAAGCGCGACGTCACAGTTGAAGAAGTTAACGAAGTATTTAAAAAAGCTGCTAAAGAACCATTTTACCAAGGGATACTTGAAGTAACTGAGGAAGAACTTGTTTCGAGTGATTTTATTGGCAACAGTCATTCAGCCATCGTCGACTTAAACTTAACGGCCGTGGTTGCCGGTAATATGTTAAAAGTTGTCGCTTGGTATGACAACGAATGGGGCTATAGTAACCGATTAGTAGAAGTAGTTGCTGACACAGGCCGCATACTCAATAAAGGAAAATAAATGCATATTTATATAGGTGCTGATCATCGTGGCTTTGAACTAAAAAAAGTTATTAAAGACTTTTTGTTGTCTCAAAACTATTCTGTCACTGATGTTGGTGACGAACGTATGGACCCCGACGATGATTATCCTCAGTTCGCTGGGCGATGCGCTACGGCTGTACTTGGTAGTAGCGATAAAGATGCCAGAGGTATTTTGATATGTAGTAGCGGCCAAGGAATGTGTATCTCTGCTAACCGATATAAAGGCATAAGAGCCGCGCTTGGTCACAATATCGAGGCAGCACGCTCATCTCGTAACGACGATGACACAAATGTTTTGTGTTTGCCGGCTGAGCTTGCCGAGAGCCGCGCTTGGGAGGATATAGTTTTGGCATTCCTGGACACTCACTTTGCTGCATCTGCCCGATTTATGCGACGCAATAAAGCTATGGATGAGCTAGGTAATTAAATGGCAGTCATATGCCCAACGGTAACAACTGATGACCCGCATGTATATCGCCAACAAGTAGAAAAGGTTGCGGCTTTCGCCAATCGTATACATATCGACTTAGCTGATGGTGTGCTGGCGCCCATTAAACTACTGTCTATTGATAAGTTGTGGATTCCAAGTGATCTAATCGTCGATATTCATCTCATGTATCAAGATCCTGCTAGCGTGGTTGATAAAATAATTGAATTAAAGCCGAACCTATTAGTGTTCCACGCCGAAGCTGATGGAAACTTTGCTGAAATCGCCTCAAAATTGAAATCTGCTGGGGTAAAAGTTGGCCTGGCGCTATTAGCATCTACAGAAGTTGATACCATCAAGGATGTCATTGATTCCGTTGACCATGTGTTAGTTTTTAGCGGTAATCTTGGATATTTTGGAGGTACAGCTGATCTTGAACTTCTAGATAAGGTTAGTGACCTCAAGCAATTAAAGCCAGAGTTGGAAGTCGGTTGGGACGGTGGCATTAACGACTATAACGCAAAAGGTTTGACCCAAGGCGGAGTAGACGTACTAAACGTCGGTGGTTATATTCAAAAATCAGAGCATCCCGAAAAAGCTTATGCTACACTTATGGAGGCGATAAAGAAGTAGAATTGATGAAAATGACCCAAAAACTAACAATTACTGAACTAGAGACAATAGCTAATAATATTCGCATTGATATTATTAAGATGCTAGAACGCGCCGGCAGTGGCCATAGCGCTGGTCCGATGGATTTAGCAGACATTTTTACTGCTCTATATTTTGATATTCTAAAACACGATCCCAAGAAACCAGACTGGGACCAACGTGATATTTTATTACTAAGCAACGGACACTGCGTGCCGGTGCTGTATGCCACTATGGCTCAGGCTGGATATTTCGAACGTGAAGAACTTATGACTTTACGAAAGTTCGGCTCTAGACTTCAAGGTCATCCTGAGCGGACTCGGTTACCTGGCCTAGAAAACACTAGCGGTCCACTTGGTTGTGGTTTGAGTCAGGCCGCCGGTATGGCCTTGGCTATGAGGATGAATCGCCAATTGCATCGTTATATTTATGTAGTTATGGGTGATGGTGAGCAGAACGAAGGCAATGTCTGGGAAGCTGCCATGCTAGTGTCTAAATATAAGCTCAATAATGTAATAGCTATAACTGACCGCAATAATATACAAATTGATGGTCCGACTGAGCTAGTTATGCCGCTAGAAGATCTAAGGGCTAAGTGGGAGGCCTTCGGCTGGCATGTTATAGAGATTGACGGCAACAATATTGAAGCCTTTATTGATGCAACGGCTATGGCGCGAGCAATAGTCGAGAAGCCGGTGATGATAATTGCGCATACTGTTGCTGGCAAGGGAGTTGATTTTATGGAGTATGACTTCCATTGGCACGGTACAGCCCCTAATGCCGAACAAGCTAAATTAGCGCTACACGAGTTGCGGACACTTGGCGGTAAGATTAAATCGGAGCATGAATAATTATGACAAACTTACATCTTGTAGATAGTATGAAATTAAAAGACGTAGTTATCGAACCTATCAGAAAAGGTTTTGGCAGAGGTCTGTTAGAGGCCGGAAAGCGCAATGAAAATGTAGTTGCTGTCTGTGCCGATTTGACCGACTCGACTCAGATTAGTTTATTTGCAAAAGAATTCCCAGAAAGATTTGTTGAAGTTGGAATAGCCGAACAAAACCTCGTTACTGTTGGCTCAGGACTTGCTGCTCAAGGAAAAATTCCATTTGTTAGCAGTTACGCTGCATTTAGCCCTGGTCGTAATTGGGAGCAGATTCGTACGACTATATGCTTGAACGACCGTCCGGTGAAAATTGTTGGCTCACACGCTGGGCTATATACAGGTGCGGACGGCGCAACTCATCAAATGCTTGAAGACATCGCCCTAATGAGAGTGTTGCCCAATATGGTAGTTATCGCTCCGGGTGATTCATTGGAGGCGGAAAAAGCCACGCTAGCCATGGCCGAAGACAGCCGACCTAATTATATTCGTTTATCGCGTGAGGCAACGCCAATTATGACAACCGCAAAATCTCCTTTCGAGATTGGGAAAGCTTATGTATACACTGGCGGTACAGACGTGACTATTATTAGTACCGGCACAATGACTTATCAAGCAATGTTGGCAGCAGAAATGTTGTTTAAGGAAGGCATCGACGCAGAAGTTGTCCATGTGCCGACAATTAAGCCTCTCGATAATGTAACTATTCTTGAGAGTGCTCGTAAAACCGGCTTAGTAATTACTGTTGAGGAAGCGCAGATTAACGGTGGTTTGGGTGGCGCAGTAGCAGAATTATTAGGAGAAGAATTGCCAACGCACATTAAACGACTTGGCATGAGAGATCATTTTGGTGAATCCGGTAAGCCAGAAGAGTTATTTGAAAACTTTGGCCTAACCGCTAAGCATATAGCGCTAGCTGCACACGAAATTACTAGTAATAAGAAAGCCAGGAGTTAACATGTCATTATCTTTAGAACAAATGCAGGCTAATTGTGCTGCAGCCAGAGCTGCTATTGCCAGAGCGCGAGCTGAGCACTTTGCACTTGGCGCTTTTAATCTAGACAATCAAGAAACTCTAATTGCTGTAGTTAGGGCTGCCAAAGCCAAGAACGCTCCAGTTCTAGTCGAGGTCAGCAAGGGAGAGGTTGACGCGCTTGGGTTAGATAATGTGCGTGACATGGTAGATAACTATAAGGCCGATATTGGCGTTGAAATGTATATAAATCTCGACCATTCACCTACTGTAGAGGATGCCATTGCAGGCATAAATGCAGGATTCGAATTTATTCATATCGATATATCTCAATCTAATCACGATGCAACGGAAGAAGAAATTATCGCCAAAACAAAAGAAGTTGTAGAAGCAGCCAAAAAAACTGGCGCCTTAGTAGAAAGCGAACCACATTATTTTGGTGGTGGATCAAATGTGTTTACGGAAGCTTTCGATTACGAAGAAATTAAGAAAACGTTTAGTACCCCTGAAGATGCTAAGTACTTTGTTGATGCCACGGGTATCGACACCTACGCCGCAGCAATTGGGAATTTACACGGAAGCTATCCAGTCCCCAAGGTATTAGACCTAGAATTATTACAAAGAGTGCGTGATTCGATAGATTGTAATATCAGCCTTCACGGAGGAAGCGGCACCCCAGGGAATTATTTTGTAGAAGCTGTGCGTATTGGTGTCACTAAAGTTAACATCAACTCTGATATGCGTCGAGCCTACCGCGATACTCTAGAGAAGGCGCTTCACGATAATCCTACAGAATACGCCGTAGTTAAGCTTATGGATGGTGTGATAAAGGCGGTTCAGGCGGTAGTAGAAAGTAAGATTGATATGTTCAATTCGTCAGGTAAGGCGCAGATTAGTTAATATTTGGTAGTTTGAACCAGTTGTGGCACAATTAAGCTTAAGCAATATAAAGGTGGGGGTGGAATGAGTGATAGCGGTCAACTAGATGTTTTAGCGATTGGTGACGTGGTTACTGATGCGTTTATTAAACTGCTTGATGACAGAGCTGTTACTTATGACAATGACCAGGGTAAATGGTTGGCTATGCCTTTTGCCACCAAGATACCATTCGACCACGCCACAATAATCGAGGGTGTAGGCAATGCCGCAAACGCCGCAGTTAGTTTTGCAAGACTTGGACTACGTAGTGGATTAGTATCAAATGTCGGCAGCGATCAGCACGGCAGAGATATGATTGCCGCACTACATAAGAGTAAGGTTGATGCCCGGTTTGTCCATATAAACAGTGGCAAGATTAGTAATTATCATTATGTTTTATGGTACAAAGAAGAGCGAACAATACTAATTAAGCATGAAGAATACGACTATCAGTGGCCAAGATTCCGCCCTGTTGATATACCGAAATGGATTTATTTTAGTTCGATTAGCAAAAACGCCCTCGATACTTACCACGATCATGTTGCAGAGTGGCTAGACAATAATCCAGAAGTTAACCTGGCGTTTCAGCCTGGAACTTTCCAGTTAGAAGCTGGTGCTGAGCGTTTAGCAGCCTTGTATCGTCGCACAGCTATATTAGTCGTAAACCGCGAAGAAGCAGTCAAAATAAGTGGTGGAAATTATGACGATGTTCATGACTTGTTTAATAAATTGCATGAAATCGGTCCACAGGTTGTAGTGATTACAGATGGTCCAGATGGTGCCTATGCAAGCGATGGCGAGAATAGGTATAAAATGCCATCTTATCCAGACCCTGCGCCACCTTTTGAGAGAACTGGAGCCGGTGATGCGTTTGCTAGTACTTTTGTTGCTGCCATTATGAAAGGCAAGAGTCTAGAAGAAGCTATGCGTTGGGGGCCCATTAACTCGATGAGTGTTGTTCAACAGGTTGGCGCGCAGAATGGTCTAATAACTGACGAAGAGTTAGAAGAATTACTGTCACGAGCTCCTGAGTGGTATCACCCAGAGCGCTTCTAGGTCATTGAATCATTGATGCATTGACCATTGATTCATTAATTGACCCATTTAGCATGTGTCATTGTGGCTTCAATGATAAATATATTCAATCTTGCTATTTCACTGAAGCCTCTAAACTGTTATGCTTATGCTAATATGTCGTGGGTTTTATCAGAATTATTAGAGGCTCCAGAGCCATTATTTAGTCAGACCGTGCATGAGCTAGAGCTGGCTAGTGGTTCTCGTGGCATTGATGTTAAATTGTCAACAGAACTAGACCAAAACTATCAGTTGAAAGCACGTGAACTAGGTTTAGATCAACACGACACTCACGGTCAGGAGCTTTATCATGCGTTGCAGGCTATAACAGAAAAACATGACTTATTTCTGGCTCGTTCACTAGGTATAAAGGATCCCCATAACGTAGCTGAAACTTTGACAAAGATTAAGGCAAAAGTAGACAAGCTTGACATACCAATGACATGCTGGGCAATTAAGCACAGCGTTGCCAAGAAGTTATTAAAGCAAACTCCCCCTAAAAAAGTTATGAAGCTTCTCGGATATCGTTCTGTAGATTCAATGTTAAAAAGAGAGAGTATTGATGAGCTGTTTGGTTCTCTTAGATTCGTAGAAAGTGATCAGTGGCTAATAAGGTTCGTTAAAACTTATAAAAAGTTGCAACCTCAAGATTTTGAGACTAGAAAAATTAAAATTATTGAATTGCCAGAGAATCGTTGGGGTATAAAAGCTAGCGAATATGTCAGCAACAAGAGGCTCAACATTACTCATCTCAAGGAGATGGGGGTAGTCGTGCTGCTGCCTATGCCAGTTTCGAAGTTGCGAGGCGTTTGTCTTGCTGTTCTGCTATTAACTCTGCATTATATTGATGAGATCAGGACGTATAGCGCGCTATTTAAGCTGGAGCAAGTTCGGCCGGACTTTGCCGCTAATCTGATTAATACACTTATTAATGACCCTAGTGACTCATTTTCTTTGCTTGGTAGACCAGTACATTGGCGAATCTTGAAGAAACATTTCGGCCGAAGTAGGGTTGGTTATTTGCCAGAAGTATTTGAACCTCACATTCAGGTCGATGATATGCTTTGGCGCAGAGCAGAAGAAGTGTTGTATAAGATTGAGCCGGCTCTTAAATTTTGGGAATCAATGGAATATTCTGGTGTCAGTTATGGCGGCAAGCCAGTTTCCTTTAATCTTATGGATAACGCAGTCAACTATTGCAACAATCTTGATTACTCGGAACGGGTGACGCATCATCTTCAGAATAGTCTATGGAATGAGTTGTTGACGAGATATATAAGCCACAAAGACCTCGAAGATATGTTGCTTCAACAGTTGGATCAAGGGCAGACAAAATACGGAATATTAACCAGTTTAAACGGGGGTAAGATATGAATTATACGATATGTGTATCTGGCGCAGCGGGTGGCGATACTGTAGAAACTTCAAGTAAATTAGCAGAAAGAATCGGCACGGCTATTGCCAAGTCGGGTCACATAACAACGACTGGCGCTACTGTTGGATTACCCTATTTCGCGGCCAGAGCAGCAACAAAAGCTGGTGGCATGAGTATCGGATTTTCTCCTGCAGCCTCTCTAAGAGAACACATTTATAAATACCGGTTACCAATTGGAATATATGATTTTGTTAACTTCACGGGAATGCATTATGTAGGTCGTGATGTTTTATTGGTGCAATCCAGTGACGCGATTATTACTGTTGGGGGTAGATTCGGCAGCCTTCATGAGTTCACTACGGCCCTAGAGTCCAATATGCCGTGTGGAGTGTTGCTAGGTAGTGGCGGAACTGCTGATTTGATACCAGGTTTGCTCGAGAAATTAGAGCATGCTCATCGTGAGTTGATAGTCATGGACGAGAATCCAGAAAAGCTAGTCGCAAAGATAGTCAAAATGCTAGACAAAGATCATAAAGACATAGATACCGACAGCTTGGCATCGCATTGGTATTTGGACGGAAACGACGGCCATATAACACGTAAAGCCCACAACAAAGCCGGTTGATTGGTGTTACTGTTATCAAGTTAAGATAGTTGCCCTCACCCTGTTATAATAGGTGGGTGAATAAATTTGAACTAAAGTCCGACTATAAACCTACTGGCGACCAACCGTCGGCTATTGCGCAGCTAACGGCCGGTCTGGCTAAGGGCGATAAAGAACAAGTGCTTTTGGGTGTTACGGGGTCTGGAAAGACCTTCACTATGGCCAATATCATACAAAATGTTCAGAAGCCGACTCTAATTCTTAGCCACAACAAAACTCTTGCAGCTCAGCTTTATGGAGAGTTTAAAAAATTCTTCCCCAATAATCCGGTGCATTATTTTGTAAGTTACTTTGATTACTACCAGCCAGAGGCATATATCGCTAGGTCCGACACTTATATCGAAAAAGACTCACAGATAAACGAAGAGATTGACCGACTAAGGCACGCTGCTACTGATTCCTTGCTCTCGAGAAGTGACGTAATTATTGTCGCCAGCGTAAGTTGTATTTATGGTATTGGGTCGGTCGAGGACTACGGCAATCTAGCAATTGAAGTTAAAAAAGGTGAACGTCGAGTTCGCGATAAATTTTTGCGTCAATTAACCGATATTCAGTATCAACGTAATGATATAGATTTTCATCGAGGAACATTTCGTGTTCATGGTGATGTTGTTGATATTTTTCCTGCCGGCGAAGAGCTAGCTTATAGAGTTGATTTTTTTGGTGACGATGTTGAGCGAATAACAAAAATCGATCCGTTGACCGGAGAAATTCTAGACGACCTTAAGGATTTTAAAATTTTCCCAAGCTCACACTACGTTACTCCATACGACAAGCTAAAGGGCGCTATTATAAATATCGAGGCCGAACTTAAACAGCGATTGGCTTTGTTTAAAAAGAATGGGCAACTACTGGAGGCGCAACGACTTGAGCAGCGTACTAGATTTGATATTGAGATGATGGCAGAAACTGGGTTTGTTAAGGGTATCGAAAACTACAGTCGTTATTTGACTAATCGTGAGCCAGGTGAGCAGCCAGCGACTCTGCTAGATTATTTTCCTGATGATTACTTGATGTTTATCGACGAATCACACATGACCTTGCCTCAAGTTCGCGGTATGTATAACGGTGATCGCGCCCGTAAAGAAGTACTGGTCGACTATGGATTTCGCTTGCCAAGCGCATTAGACAATAGGCCTCTGACATTTACAGAGTTCGATAAACACATTAACAAAGTTATTTACGTGAGTGCTACTCCGGCCGAATACGAACTCAGTCGTAGTCCAGAGCCAGCCCAGCAAGTTATTCGACCTACTGGATTATTGGACCCAATAATCGAGCTTAGACCGATTGAAGGTCAAATCGACGATCTAATAGGCGAAATCAGAAAGACTATCGCTAAGCGTCAAAGAGTATTGATCACCACCCTCACTAAAAGAATGTCGGAAGATTTAACCGATTATCTTAAAGAAATTAACATCAAAGTTACTTATCTTCATAGCGATGTTGAAACCCTGGAGAGAACTGATATTTTGCGAGATTTACGGCTGGGTATATACGATGTGGTAGTTGGCATTAATCTGTTACGCGAAGGGTTGGATCTGCCTGAAGTTAGCTTAGTTGCGATACTGGATGCCGATAAAGAAGGGTTCTTGCGAAGTGAGCAGGCTCTCGTGCAAACAATCGGTAGAGCTGCTAGACACGAAGAAGGACGAGTAATTATGTATGCCGATCGCATAACTGGCAGCATGAAGCGCGCCATGGATGAGACTTCGCGGCGCCGTAAAATTCAACAAGAACATAACAAGGCTAACGGACTTAAGCCGGTTGGGATTTCTAGGACAATAGAAAAGGGTATGCGACCGGAATTAACGGAAGAAGCCAAGTCGATCAAGCTAAATCTAAATAAAATACCAAAAGACGAGTACAAGCATATTATTAAAGATTTGACGGCCCAGATGGACATGGCTTCACTGAATCTTCAGTTTGAGACTGCTGCTGAACTTCGCGATATGATTTCTGACGTTAAGAAACGTCTAGACTCGGGCAAGTAAGTTGCTAGTTTAGTATAATAGTGGTATAATATACACATTATGAGCGAATATACGGCTGACTCACAGCCCAACAAAGACCCAGGACTAGCCTATAAAGGGCAGCAATTTTCTAGCGATACTGGCCGTTTGTTATTAAAGGTGTCTATGGAGCTTGGGATTATTTCTGATCCAGAGATAGGCGAAGAATTTATAGAGAACGGCCTAGAGTCACTTCGTCAGACTATGTCAGAATTTCAATATGTTGCACCTCTAGTTAGCGTGCCGGTAAAACCTGAAACATTATATGAGCATATTCGAGGCTACCACGATACACATGCTCAGGATAGGCAGCCCAATATTATTGGTAGATTGTGGAATGACAATCCAGAGTATGAAGAAGTTATGGGTGGATATAGCCCCAGGTCGTACGGAACGAAGGAATTAAATCTGCGCTCAATAAAAGACGATGAAGTTATGGATAAACCACAGGTAAGAGGTATGTTGCTTGGAGCGGATAACGACAATGGCGAAGACGGCTTGCATTTTACTGACAGAGATTTGGCCAGTCAACGCTTTGAAGCCGAGCGCTTGGAGTATCAGTTTAGTTTAGGATATCCAGATCAACAGCTTAGGATAGCAAATGTCACAGATGTTATATTTTTAGCTGCGATGCACCGTGAGCAAGGTAGCTCTCTGTTTTCAAAGGGCACGACAAGCTTTTCGCAAATGCCTACCAAGCTATATAGTAAACTGAATTTCGTAGGCTCAGCCAATGAATTCCTGGCAGATATATCACTTAGTCGCTGGAACGGCAAGGCTAGTAAAAAAGTTGGAATGAGACTCACGGTAGGTCCTAATCCCGACCAAGAACCTATTCAAGAATAGATTCCCTCCTAGTTATAAAATAGAACCGTAATTACCTCTGTTGCTCGCGCGCTATGTTCTGGTATACTAAATCCAATATGGCAAAACTAACACGCGATGATGTCTTGAAATTGGCTGGATTAGCCAAACTCGAACTATCTGAAGACGAAGTAAATAAGTTTACACTAGAAATAAGCGAGATTCTTGGTTATGTCGAACAACTCCAGGCCGTAGATGTAGAAGGTCTAGAACCAACCTACCAATTAACTGGTCTTAGCAACGTTATGCGTCCAGACGAAATTGTAGATTATAAGATAGAACGCTCAGAACTAATGAAGAATTTACCCGCCGAAGAAGACGGTCAGATTAAAGTAAAGCGAGTTCTAGCATGAGCCAGTGGCCATCTATTAAGGACTTAGCAAGTGACGTTAACTCTGGTCGAGTCTCGGCCTCTGAGCAAGTAGAAAAAGCCTTGAAAACTATCGAAGAAAAGAAAGAATTCAATGCGATTATAGCTACTCTGGCGGACCGTGCTCGCCAAAGAGCTAAGACGATTGACGACAGAATAAAGGCGGGTGAAAATGTCGGTAGACTCGCTGGCGTGCCATTTATAGCCAAAGACAACTTTTTGACATTTGGGGCTGAAACAACTGCAGCGAGTAATATTCTAAAGGGCTTTGAGGCACCTTATCAAGCCACCGCTATTGAAAGATTAGAGGCAGAGGGTGCTATTTGCGTGGCAAAAGCTAACTTAGATGCCTTTGCTCACGGATCAAGCACCGAGAATAGTGACTTCTTTACGACATTAAACCCACATGACAAATCTAAGGTTCCTGGCGGTTCATCTGGAGGTTCTACGGCATCTGTAGTTCTAGATATGGCTCCTTTTGCTCTTGGTACCGATACTGGTGGTTCGATTCGTCTGCCAGCATCATTCTGCGGTGCCGTTGGCTATAAGCCTACCTACGGTCTTGTATCGCGATCAGGGGTTGTGGCTATGGCCAGTAGTACTGACGTAATTGGGCCACTAACTAGGACTGTCGCAGATTCTGCCTTGGTTTTAGATATTATGGCCGGAACGGATGAGCTAGACAGCACGTCTATCGTAAAAGATAAATTAGGGTACGAATTATCGCCTACAGAAGCACATCTAAAGGGTCAGAAAATCGGCATGATTAGCGAGTATATGAGCGAAGGTTTGGAGCCAGAAGTTAAGGATAGTATAAATATGGCGATAGAAGCCTTAAAGCAGGCCGGGGCAGAGATAGTAGACGTAAGCTTGCCATCGTTGCCATTAGCGCTAGCGGTATATTATGTCATATGTCCGGCAGAAGTTAGCAGTAACTTGAGTCGTTATGACGGACAGCGTTATGGATTTAGCCAACAAGATACTACTAATCTAGACGATATTTATAAGCAAACTCGTTCAATAGGTTTCGGTAACGAAGCTAAAAGGCGAATTATGATTGGTACTTATGTGCTAAGTAGTGGATTTTATGATGCATACTACAAAAAAGCTCAAATCGTTAGAACAAAATTAGTAAAAGAATTTGAAGACGCATTTAAAAAAGTAGACTTCTTAATAGGACCAACTGCCCCAACAACAGCTTTTGGGGTAGGCGAAAATACCGCTGATCCGTTAAAGATGTACCTAACTGATATTATGACCGTTGCCGTAAATTTAGTTGGCGTGCCAGCTATTAGCGTGCCTTGCCCAGTGAGCGACAATATGCCAATCGGTTTACAGTTAATTGCCGCCCAGCATCAAGACAGAAAATTATTAGAAATAGCGCAATTAGCAGAAAGTATTTTGAAATGAACCACCTATTAATAGCGGCCGTAAGTGCCGTCGTGACATTAGTTTTAGCTTTATTGGTATTGTCGGTATTGCGCCGCAAATCTAATAAAAGGAAATATACGGAAAGATGGCAAGACCTGCAGCGTTATTGTGGTAGTAAGGAAACTTGGCCTCTAGCCATTATTACGGCAGACAAGTTATTAGACGAAGCACTAAGAAACCATCGCATAAAGGGCAAAAGTACTGGCGAGCGATTAGTTGCTGCTCAGCATAAAATTACCGACAATGACGCTGTTTGGTATTCTCATAATCTTGCCAAAAAACTAATAGCAGAAACTACCGTACGACTTAATCAAGCTGATGTTAAGAAGTCTTTAGTTGGGTTTAGGCAGGCGCTGAAAGATTTAGGGGTTGTAGTGTGAGTCAATCCAGCAAGACCTATACCCCGACTATCGGCATAGAATGTCACGTCCAGCTAAGCACAAAGACAAAATTGTTTGCTGCTGTCGGTAACGACGCTAGAGATGCTCGGCCGAATACTTTGATTAGCCATATTTGCCTTGGAATGCCAGGAGCGTTGCCTGTCCTAAATGCAAAAGCTGTCGAACTTGGTGCTAGGGCGGCATTTGCATTAAACACGACTCCAGCAGCATTCAGTAAGTTCGACAGGAAGCACTATTTTTACCCTGATTTACCAAAAGGTTACCAGATTACACAATTTGAGCAACCAATAGTACTAGGTGGTTACGTAGAGATTGAAAGTGAAGGCGTAAAAAAGAAGATTGGCATTACCCGGGCTCACTTAGAAGAAGATGCTGGCAAAAGCACTCATCCAGCCGGTAAAGATTACAGCCTCGTAGACTTAAACCGCGCTGGTACGCCGCTACTAGAGATAGTCTCAGAACCAGATATTAAGTCTGCGGCAGATGCTAAGGCTTACGCTCGAGAATTATATTTGATTGTTAAGTATGCGGGTATTTCCGATGCAGATTTGTACCATGGCAATATGCGTTTTGACGTTAACGTATCAGTTAGTAGCGATCCAAACGTATTAGGTACTCGCACAGAGTCAAAGAACTTAAACTCGTTTAAGAGCGTAGAAAAAGCGGCAGAATACGAGATTAAACGCCAAATAGAGTTGCTCGAAAAAGGTGAAGTAATTATACAAGAAACTCGTGGTTGGGATGACGCCAAACAGAGAACATTTTCACAGCGTGGCAAAGAGCAGGCCCATGATTATCGCTATATGCCAGAACCGGATGTTCCGCCAATAATTCTATCTGAAGAATTTATTAATGAGATAAAATCATCGCTGCCTGTAATGCCTGACGAATGGCGTAATCGCTTGTTGTCGTTAGGATTGAGCCGAAGTCAGATAGACACGCTCTTAGAAGCAGAAATCGATAACGAAGCCGTAGATTACCTTCCTATAATTGAAAGTAATTTAGATAATCCAGATGTTGCTAAGTTTATTGCTAATTATTTTGTAAACATTGAGATACCTATGCGTCATGACGGTAGTGTAAGTGATAAGCTTGACAACCAGGCCCGATCAACTATATATATTGCGATCGACAGACTAATTCAAGATAACAAGCTTAGCTCTACGAATGCCAAGGCCTTACTTACGCAGCTACTTAAAGATGGTTTAAGTCCTACAGATATTGAAGAATATGCCGCCGAGCAGGGTTATATACAAGAATCCGATAGTAACGAAATCGAAAAGATTGTAGAAGCGGTTATAGCTGAGTTTCCTGACGCCGCCAATGATGTCAAGAACGGCGAAATGAAGGCTATAGGTTTCTTAACTGGTCAAGTTATGAAGAAGTCTCTAGGCAAGGCTAATCCAGGAATGGCACAAGAATTAATTCGTAAAAAACTAGCGTAAGTTGTTTGGAATAAGTTACAATCAGCTTATGAATAACAAACCCGTACGAAAAGCAGTTATAGCAGCCGCTGGATATGGTACTAGATTCTTACCGCAAACTAAGGCAATGCCCAAGGAAATGTTGCCACTTATCGACAAACCAATTATTCAGTATATTGTTGAAGATTTAGTCGCAGCAGGCATCAAAGACATTATTATAGTAACTGGTTATAGTAAACGAAACATAGAAGACCACTTCGACACGCCAAACGAAGATTTATTGAACAATTTGAGGGCCGGCGGAGAATCAAAGGCGCACTTGATTGCAGAAATCGAAAGAATTTCTGACATGGCTAACTTTGCTTATGTTAGACAGAAAGGGCCTTATGGCACGGCCACACCATTAATGAATGTGGCGCACTTGGTTGGTGACGAGCCTTTTATCTATACCTATGCAGACGATTTATTTGTTTCTCAACCGAATGCATTTCAACAAATGATCGAGCTATACAATGAATTTGGGTCCAGTATTCTCCCATGTATCAGAATCGAAGATGATCGTGACTACAGTCGTTACGGTGTAGTGTCTGGTGATAATGTGCGCGAGGATGTGATAAAGATAAATAACATAATTGAAAAGCCAGGCAAAGATAATGCGCCGTCAAATTTTGCTAGTGTGGCTGGATACTTATTAACACCCGATGTATTCGATTATCTGGATAAGGGTCGTGATGAATTACCGGAGGGTAAAGAGTTCTATCTGACTGATAATATCATCAAGCCTATGTTAACAGACGGAAAAGCTTTTTATGCTTGTGAGATCAAAGATAGCGTTCGTTACGATACTGGGAACAAGCTAGATTATCTAAAAGCTGTTGTTGATTTTGCATTAATGAGAGACGACATTAAAGATGAGTTTAAGCAATTCCTCAAACAAAAATCAAACGAATAGTGATTGCTTTTAGTAACTGATGTATAATTAAGTCATAAATGAATACAGACGAAAGATTCCTAGTAATCCTACTTTCACTAGCACTTGCTACCTTCCTGGTATTAGGCATAGTGGCTGTAATAAAAACGATTCAAATATTAGACAATGTCCGGAAAATAACCGAGAAGGCTGAAGAATTTGCCGAGAAAGCAGAAGCAGTTGGTGACTTCTTGCATAAAACCGCTGGTCCTGCCGTTTTAATTAAGACACTAGGCAAGATGGCCAGATCATACACCGACAAAAAATAAGGCAATTTAAAGGGGTAATATTGTGAAGAAAAAAACAGAAAAAATAGCTATCGGCACAGCTGTAGCAGCGGCAGTAGGTTATTTGGCTGGAATTCTAACAGCTCCAAAAACTGGAAAGAGTTTGCGAAAAACAATTCACAACACGGCATCTAAAACACGATCTGAAACAGAACGAAAACTCAAGTCAATGCATAGTGAAGTCAACGACCTTATTGTTACTGGTAACGAAACTCGAGATAAACTTCAAGATAAGACGGACGAAAAATTAGCGGCACTTCTAGTAACAGCTAACACCGCCAAAGATAAGGCTCGTGAAATGATTTCTGCGCTACACGAAGGTGGTGCTGCCGACGAAGAGCTACAAGTAGCAATAAATGACGTTAACAAGGCTATAGACCACCTTAAAAAGTATTTAACAAATGATACAAAAACTAAAAAAACAAGCAAGTAGAACCGACAAGGAGTACGAGACTCTAGGGCGCATGCTAGAGAGCTTTTATGAGAGTGGTTACATTAATCACAAAAAAGCCTATAAAGTTAGTTTTGTTAAAGGAATTTTTACTGGACTTGGCACGGTAATTGGCGCCACCATAGTAGTATCGATACTTATTTTTGTGCTTTCCTTCTTTAAGCAAATCCCTTTAATTGGCCATTTCGCGGATAAAGTTAGATCTTCAATAGAAGTTACCCGCTAACTCTGTTGTAATTATCGCTTTCACCGACTTAGCAGGGGCAGAGGTCGGTAAAGTCAGTTACAATAGATGTACATATATTTATAAAATCAGGATTAAGTATGGCCAAAGAATTAACTCCGGCAAATTTCGTACATCTACATAATCATACCCAATATAGCTTGCTGGACGGACTTACGAAAATCCCGGCATTGATTGATTATGTAAACGAGATGGGCATGAAGGCTATTGCGATAACAGACCACGGTACCTTGTCGGGAGCTGTAGAATTTTATAAGACGGCCAAGGCCGGTGATGTTAAGCCAATTATCGGTATGGAAACTTATGTCGCTCCAAGGGGTCATACAGACAGGGATCCTAGTAAAGATAAGACACCTTTTCATTTAATAGTTTTGGCAATGAATTATCAGGGTTATCAAAATTTAATGCGTTTAAGTACGACTGCAAATTTAGACGGGTTTTATTATAAGCCTAGAGTTGATCATGAGTTATTGGAAAAATATAACGAAGGATTAATCATCCTTAGTGGATGTATTGGTGGAGAGATTGGGGATGCCCTAAGACAAGGTCAGTATGATAAGGCCGTGACTGTAGCCACTTGGTATAAATCAATATTTGGTGACAGATATTATTTTGAAGTTCAAGATCATGGACATCTGAAGCATCCTGCTCGATGGGTTGAGCAAACTGCTGTGAATGATCAAATATTCAAATTGTCAGCAGAATTAGATATTCCAGTTGTTGTAACTAGCGATGCTCATTACCTAAGACATGAAGACCAGGAAGCGCACGAAATATTATTGTGTGTTCAGACTGGTTCTTTTTTGAGCGATGAAAAGCGAATGAGCTTAAAAGAGTTTGAGCTTCATGTTACTGAGCCCGAAGAGATAATCAAAAGATGGGGCGCAGATCATCCGGACGTGATAACGAATACACGCGATATCGCCGATAGATGCGATGTAGAGTTGAAGTTGGGCGAATACCTTATTCCAAAATTTTCTGTTCCGGATGGTGAGTCCGAAAAAAGCTATCTAGATAAACTCACTTTCTCGAGGTTATTGAAGCGTTACAATAATGTAGACGCAAAAGCTTCCGAAAAGATGACTATACAGTCTATGAAGGATGTGTTGCCGCCAGAAGTTGTTGTTCGAGCAGATTATGAGCTGGGAACTATTGATAGGATGGGATTCAACGGATATTTTTTGATCGTTCAGGATTTTATTAACTGGGGCAAGAACGAAGGAATCATTTTTGGCCCAGGTAGAGGTAGTGGCGCAGGATCGATTGTTGCATTTGCGCTTAGGATTACTGAACTTGATCCGCTTAAGTATGAACTATTGTTCGAGCGTTTTCTTAATCCAGATCGTATATCTATGCCCGATTTTGATATTGATATACAGGATTCGCGCCGTGAAGAAGTTATCCAGTATTGTGTAAGAAAGTACGGAAAAGAACGAGTGGCAAATATTGTCACATTCGGTAAAATGGCGGCACGAAACGCCGTACGAGATGTGTCTAGGGTTTTACAAGTTCCATATGCAGAGGCAGATCGTCTTGCAAAAATGATTCCTCCGCCAGTACAGGGCAGGCATATTCCACTATCAAAATCTATAGTAGATGACCCTGATTTGAAGAGAGAATATGAAGCCAGTGATCTTACAAAGAGAGTATTTGATTTAGCGATTAGACTAGAAGGTACTATTCGATCTCATGGTGTGCACGCAGCAGGAGTGGTAATTGCGCCAGACGATATCGTTAAGTTTGCACCTTTGGAAATGGCCCAGAAGGGCGTAGTGTCTACGCAGTATTCTATGGGTCCCGTTGAGGAACTAGGATTATTGAAGATGGACTTTTTGGGACTATCAAACTTAACTACGATCAAGAACGCTTTGAGAATCATTAAGAAAGTTTACAAAAAAGACATTGATATTAATACTCTGCCTTTGGATGATGTGGCAACTTATAAATTACTTGCCAAAGGTGATACTACTGGAGTATTTCAGCTTGAATCTGCTGGCATGAAGAGGTATTTGAAAGATCTTAAGCCGACGGTCTTTGATGATATTGTGGCTATGGGCGCATTGTATCGTCCTGGACCGATGCAGTGGATTGAGGATTTTATCGCTAGAAAACACGGATTAAGAGAAATTGAATATCTTCACCCTGCAATGGAGCCAGCGTTGAAGCCAACTTACGGTATTATTGTTTATCAAGAGCAGGTGATGCAAATTAGCCGTGAAATGTGTGGCTTTACTGGCGGTCAATCTGATACTCTCAGAAAAGCTATTGGTAAGAAGAAGCCTGAAGAAATGGCTAAGATGAAGGCTGCGTTTATTGATGGAGCGATTAAAACAGTAGGCGCTAATCCACAAGTCATGGAAAAATTTTGGGGACAGCTTGAAGCATTCGCAGCCTACGCCTTTCCTAAGGCGCACGCCGCTTGTTACGCCCTGACCTCCTATCATACGGCCTATTTGAAGGCTCATTATCCTGCGGCGTTTATGGCAGCTCTAATGACAAGTGATTTTGACGATACAGACAGATTAAGTATTGAAATAAGTGAATGTAAGCACATGGGCCTAGAAGTATTGGCGCCAGACGTCAACCAATCTTTTGGAGAGTTCGCAGTAGTACCTGGAGAAACGGTAAAGCAGGGTCAAATTCGTTTCGGGATGAACGCTGTTAAAAACGTAGGTTCTGGAGCTGTCGAGGATATTATCTTAGCTAGAGACATTGACGGTAAATTCTCGAGTCTAGAAGACTTTTTGGCAAAAGTAAATTCTAAAGTTGTAAATCGTAAAACTATGGAAAGCTTGATTAAGTCGGGTGCCTTTTCTAGTTTTGAAACTAGGGGAGTTCTGCTCAATAATCTCGACACTATATTAGCTTATTCTTCACGCCTGCATAAGGAGAAGAACAGTGGTCAAACTGATTTGTTCGGAAACCAATTGGATAGTGAGGTTTCTACACCTAAACTCGCTCTCGATAACATGGATATTACTTATACCAGTCGTGATGAATTGCAATGGGAAAGAGACCTGCTTGGCCTATATTTATCGCAACATCCTCTAGAGCAATTTACAGTGTTTCTTGACGAACAAACTGTTCCTCTTGCTAGTATTAAGCCCGAGCATGATGGTAAATTAGTCACTATTGGCGGGATAATTATGGAGTTTAGAGAAATCTCCACTAAGAATGGTCAAAAAATGGCGTTTGTTAAAATAGCCGACCAAAATACAGAGTGTGAATTAGTTTTATTCCCGTCAATATATCAAAAGACTATTGGTATTTGGCAGCGCGATCATATTGTACTTGTTAAGGGCAAGGTCAACGGCAAGGACCGAGAGGGCAATATTCATTCCGATCTTAAAATTCTAGTCGATGACGCTAGAGAAGTGACTATAGAACAAGCGATTGCATACGAAACTACAGGTAAAAAGCAGAGAGTACTAAAAACGCCTTCTCCTGCAAAAGTAAAGAATACTGCCACATCAAATGATTCAAAAAATCAAAGGCTATATATTAGAATAAAAAATTCAGAAGATAGTGCGACATTGTCAAAGTTAAAGAATCTAATAGACGAGAACGCTGGCGAGACAGAAGTCGTATTAGTGCTGGGTGAAGAATCAAATAAACAAATCATCAAGCTGCCGCTAAAGATTGGCATTAAAGACAAAGTTACAGAAAGTTTAAATAACTTAGTAGGTGCAGAGAACGTTAAGATTAACTAGGTTGTGATAATAATCTATTAAATAAAGTTCTAACGAATATGTCCGGCTGTTTGGCCGACAATCAAACACAGACCGATTAGGCTAATTAGGGTAATGTCTAAAAGCATATGTGAGGCGACGTATTTTTCGCCTTTTCTTATCATTTTGTGTAGTTTTACTCCGTGTCTTGAGACTATTGTAAGAATTGCCAAAATAGATACGAGAACTGCGACAGTTGTAAGAATTGGTAATTTGCCGTTTGTGACCGTGGTTAGCCGTGAAATTTTGATTGTACTAGGCTCGACAAGAGGCCTAGCGTCAGTGTTGGGAGAAATAACGGCTACTGGTTCTGCAAATATTTGTGTTGTTGAGGTAGGCTTAGTGACAGCCGTGGCTGTTGGTGTGCTCTTTACGACTGGCGCAGATACGGGTGTTATTGGCACGAGCGGCATAGCATACTCTGCAACAACCACCGTCTCATTGCCGTTACTAACGTAATCGCTGGAATTTGCAAAGCCAAATCCTACTTCTTGAAACGAGCTATTAAGTAAATTCTCGCGGTGAGATGGACTATTCATCCAACCGGTAATAGTGTCGCCACTTGTCATGAATCCGAAAGCTAGATTTTCGCCTGCTTTGAAGTAAGCATAGCCTGCGTTATCAAAAAATGCCCACGGTTCAACACCATCTGGTGTGTTATGAGACCAGTAATTTCTGGTTACCATATCGTTAGCTTTTGCCTGGGCGGCTTGGTTTAATCTGGCGTTAATTGTAAGTGCGTTCAGTCCATTTAAAGAGCGTTGCTGATTCGTTTGCAACAATAAACTATCAACTCCAATGTTGGTGGCGTAGGCTAGAACGCCTTTTTTAGCATGAGGCTGCCACATGCTCGTGAAGACAATTCCGGTAACTAATATCAATATAAGTGGAATATAGGGAAGGTATACGTGCAGGAATTGTTTGGTATGTTTTTGATGTTTACCGTGACGCTTTTGGCTATGAGCACTGCGGTTGTTCGTTGCTGCCATACATTTAGTATAGAGCGATGTGGCAATTTTACAAAGTAGTCTTAGTTCTTTAGCTTATCTGGGTTACGTATTTTCCATCGCAGCTGATAAAGGGCTATTGCGGCGGCTTGTGTGACGTTTAATGACTCTTTCTTTCCTAACATCGGTATTTCAAGTATTAGATCGCAAAGTTTCAGTATTTTTGCATCGATTCCTTCGACTTCTCTACCTAGTATTAGTGCAATATCTTGATTATCAGTATAGTCGGTGATCGAAATAGAGTCATCTGATTGCTCGAGTGCAGCAACTAGATAATTATCTGATTTTAAACTTTTAACTAGTGAATCTAAATCTTCAACGTACTCCCAATCAACAAACTCTTCGGCTCCCAAAGAGGTTTTAACTATTTGCTTGTGTATTTTGCTAGCAATATGTGGCAGCCTAATGTCGTTTTTTGATATTGGGTAAGGCGTATAGCCTGTAAAGTATATTTTGTGTACTCCTAAGCCGTCAGCGGTACGGATTAAAGAGCCAACATTATGTGCACTCCGTAGATCGTGGGCAATAACAATAATTTTTGACATCAAGCACAGTATGGACAAATCTTAAGAAAGTGGCAAATTAAAAGTTATTTTGCTTTATTTTCTGACTCTATTTTGATGTAAAAACCCCACTATTCATATATACTTATGCTTATGTCACATGATATTCGACAAGATGAAGAGTTGTCTACCGCTAGGCGCGCCAAAGTTCTAGGTATGGACTACTTCGATACCTACAAGAATAAAAGGCCTCTATTCAAACAAGTCCTAGCAGTTGGAGATATTAGGAAGTACCGCGTCGTACCTTTATTTGCAGATGAACACAATATTCTATTTGGTTTAACTACTACGACTTCTCAACAGACTATCAACGGCTTAACACAGCATTTTCAAGACCAGCGAGTTGAGTATACTCTTATATCTGATACGGGTTTCAATGACTTTATGTTGCTGTACGACCCACCTAGGCAAGTTATTTATCAAGATATTGAAGTAGCATCAGCCGGAAATTCTGAACTGCTCAAAAAGGTATCTGCCATACTCGAACAGATTAAGGCCGATGACATGTTGGCTTATTTAGTTCAACAGGCTCACCGCCTCAATGCATCAGATATCCACTTTGAGAATCAGTCCAAATTTGCCAGAATCCGTTTTCGTATTGATGGAGTGCTGCATCCAATAGCGCAAATCAGCTTCGCTAAGGCTCATATTCTGATCTCAGCCATAGCCAGTGGAGCAAACGTCTCGACCGCCTCATTAGATGCGCAGCAGGGGCATATCGCAGAGAACACGAAAATGGCGGATGGTACTCAAGTTAGTATCAACTTGCGTGTCGAGACCGTACCAGCTATCAACGGCATGGATATTGTCATGCGTTTATTCAATATGGACCAGAGTATGTACAACCTAGACAGATTGGGTCTATCTGACAAAGAAAGAAAAGTAGTAGAAGATATTATAGCTAAGCCGAGTGGTCTAGTCATGGTTGTCGGGCCTACAGGTTCTGGTAAGACTACGACTTTATATTCGATACTTCAAACTTTGAACACAGACGAGAATAAGATTATAACCATTGAAGATCCTGTTGAATATCAATTCGAAGGCGTGACTCAGATATCGGTAAACAATACTCCTGAGCATAAAACTAGCTTTGCCGATCAACTTAGAGCAGTATTAAGGCTCGATCCAGACGTCGTGATGGTTGGAGAGATTCGAGATAATGATACAGCCAAAACTGCTCTGCAGGCTGCTCTGACGGGACACCTTGTGTTGTCTACTTTTCACGCTAGTTCTGCGTCGGCTGCAATTACACGCATTATGGATATTATTGGCGAGAATCCACTATTTCTATCTGCTATTCGATTAGTTATGGCGCAGCGACTTGTTAGGCGCCTAGATGATGCTATTAAGCAGCCCTATAAGCCTGACGAAAAGACCATGCAACTAATTAAACAGGTAGTTGACGGACTTCCTGCTTCTGTAGAAAAGCCAAGTTTGGAAAACCTGCAACTCTATAAGCCAGGTGTATCTGAAGAAAATCCTTACGGCTATAAAGGCCAGTTGGCCTTGCGCGAACAATTCATAATGAGTGGACCAGTATATGAACTCTTGCAGAAGAGTCAAAAGTTAACAACTCAAGATATTGAGGCTTCGGCTATAGAGAGCGGGATGACTACAATGTTGCAAGAAGGTGTTCTTAAGGCTATTAAGGGCGAAACTACACTAGAGGAAGTATATCGAGTCGTAGGATAGCTTTTGTGGTATGTTTTGGTGGTTAAGTCACTATTCCAATCCCGCAACAGATATGGTATACTTGATTTAAAGAGTTAAATAAGGTAGAGTAGTAAGTCTATGCAAAGCGTAATACATGCAGTTGAAGCAAAATACAAAAAACACGCCGTCGTCGACGTTAAGTCTGGCGATACTGTAAAAGTACACCAGAAAATTAAAGAAGGCGCTAAAGAGCGCGTTCAGATATTTGAAGGTTTGGTTATTCGTGCATCACGCAAGGATAGTTTAACTAGCACAATCTGTGTACGTAAGATTGCAAGCGGCGTTGGTGTTGAAAAGACCTATCTATTACACAGTCCTAACGTTATTAAAATCGAAGTAACTAAGCGAAGTAAAGTACGCCGAAATTACCTAAGTTACATGCGCGCACTTACAGGTAAAAACGCTCGTCTTAGTAGTGTCGAGTTTGACAAAAGAGGCGTTAACGATATCCCTGAACCCGTAGTAAACGAAGAAGTTGTTGCTGAAGACGCAAAAACTGAATAGTTAGACAAAAAGCTATAAAAGCAAAAAAGCCCAGAATTACTGGGCTTTTTAATGTCATATAAATGACAAACGAATATCTGTACTAGTAACATCTAACACGATAGGCGATACTAATATTATGATAGGAATAGACGAGGTTGGTAGAGGTTGTTGGGCAGGTCCGTTACTAATAGTGGCTGCAAGACCAAAAGCAGATCTACCTGTGGGTTTAAAAGATTCCAAGAAGCTATCTGCTAAACAGCGCGAAAAGCTTTACCCTTTGATTATTGAAAGTTGCGACCTTGGAGAGGGTTGGGTTGGGCCAGAAGAGATTGATAGTGTCGGATTAGCTCAGGCAATGATTCTGGGAGTTCAGAGAGCTCTGGATAATATCGATCCATCAAAAGCCGAGGAAGTTATTATGGACGGAGATATAAACTATGTATCCAAGATTCCAGCTCACGGTTCATTAAATAGTCGAGCCGTCATTAAAGCCGACGATGAATACCCTATAGTGAGCGCCGCCAGTATCTACGCAAAAGTAAAACGAGATGAATATATGAGCAAAGCTAGCCTTGAATTTCCTGGCTATGGTTTCGAAAAGCATGTAGGTTATGGAACGTCTCAGCATCTGCAGGCGATGCAAGCCTTAGGCGTAGTCAAATTGCACAGATTATCCTTCAAGCCCGTCAAACAGATGCTAATAAATAGAGTGTAATGACAAATTATGCGAACGGTCACAAGGCAGAAGAAGTTGCTGCAAAATATTTAGAACAATTAGGCTATAAAATTATCGAACGCAACTACCGAACTCGAATGTGCGAAATTGACATAGTGGCAAAACGTAGAGATGTTATTTATTTTATTGAAGTTAAATATCGACTAAATGCTCAGCAGGGAGCTGGCCTCGATTATATAACAGACAAAAAACTTAGACAGATGCGTTTTGGGGCAGAAGTGTGGCTGATTAATGATGGTTGGAATGGCGACTATAGGCTATCCGCAATAAATGTCGACGGATTTGATTATACAGTTACAGAGTTCATTGAAAGTGTGAACTATTAGATTTGATTCTTGAAGAAGGCTTTAACTTCTTTAAGGCTGCGCTTTTTCCAGGCAGATTGCCACTGTATCATCTCAATGCCTTGATTGTAGGTTCTCTCAAGCGTAATGGACATTCTCGGCAAGAAGAAGGCTTTGTACTCTTCAAGGAATTTTTCGTCGCTGAAGGCTCTACCAACATATACCGGCATTCTATAGAAGCTTAGGTCGCTGCCTAATGTTTTTTCTAGCCAATCCCAGTGTGTTTTGAGCCAATCCCATGTCTGTTGTTTGGCGTGGCGATTAAGGAGGCTGTAGGCGATCCAATAGGTAATATCTTGGGCTCGAACATGGTCGCTGTCTATCATACTGAGCGCTTGGTCGATTATTTCTGGTTGTTTGAATCCAGTGAGGGCTGCTGAAAGCGTAACTCTCTCTTCGCTTAAGGTGGCCTCATTATGAAGTTTTAGAAGTTTATCGAACTCATCCTGTCCGCCTAGTCTGGCAGCAGTACCATACACAGTTCCTCTAAGATCTGGGTCGATGTCTATGCCTCGTTTTACTTTTCGCTGTGATGGGTTTACTAACAGATCGCTGTCAATTTCTTGGTTGTGCTCTATTTTGGCAAATAATTCTAAACAGTGCTTAACAATTGTCGGTTCATCAGCAGCCGATGCCATTCCTAAAATAATTGGTCGTAGTAATTTGTCGAAGTGTGATTCTCCAGACAATCGTTCCCAGCCTAATCTTTTTAGCTGTGAGGCGATTAGCTTCCGTTTAAAAGGCTTCATATCTTCTCTTAATTCGTCGTCGTTCATAGTCATTCTTAGGGCGCCAATCGTCATGCTGATAGCGTCCCAGACGGCATAATTGTCCTCATTCTTGAAGTTACTTATAAAATGAAGCATGTCGGCAGTATCTGCGTAGCCGGCCTTAGCAGATTCAGACAAGTCGGATAATATACCAAGTCTGTCTATTGGTCCTAAGTGGCCCTTCTTGATCTGTGCTCCAAGTCTAACTAGATGTGAACTATTGTAAGTTGTGCGATAAAACCCACTATGATTTTGATTAAGTTTGAATTCAGTAGTATCGTGTACTTTAAATGTCTCGGTCTGTGTATCAAATAATTCTGGAAGTTTCGAATTTTTAGACTGTAGTGCAACTGGCCATAGAGTTTCCGGTAATTTGCTATGCGAAGGATTTGTAAAGAAGCGTTCCTGACTAATTGTTACAGAGTTACTCTCAACTTTTGCTCTGACTAATGGGAACCCTGGTTGACTGGTCCAGGCGTCCATAAAATCTTTAACAGGCTTTTCTGACGCTTCTTCCATAGCGTCCCATAGGTCTTTGGTGTCAGTATTGCCATAGGAATGCTTCTTGAGATAGTAGCGTAGGCCAGTCTGAAATGTTTGTGGCCCTAAGTAGCTATGTAGCATATGTATGGTGCTTGCACCTTTGGAATAGCTGATGGCGTCAAATATAGACCGTATTTCATCAGGATGAGAAACTGGTACTTCAATAGGGTGAGTGTGCTCCAGGGCATCAAGCTTAAGAGCTTGCTGTTGTTCGTCAATTATAAACTGAGTCCACATCTTCCATTCAGGGAAGATATGATCAACTGCTAAGTATTCTATCCAGCTAGCAAAGCCCTCATTTAGCCATAAATCTGTCCACCAACGCATTGTGACTAGGTTGCCGAACCATTGATGGGCTAATTCGTGAGCAACAACCATCGCCACGTATTGTTTGGTTGCGAGGCTGGTATTCTTTGGATCAACAAGCAATGCGTGCTCTCTAAAGGTTATGCAACCCCAGTTTTCCATCGCTCCTGACGCAAAGTCAGGTAGGGCGATTAAATCACATTTAGGTAGAGGATAGTCGATGCCGAAATAATCATTAAAGAACTCAAGGCACTTAACCGCTACGTCTAGAGCGAATTTCGTGTGTTCGACATTATCTGGAGTAGCGTAAGCCCTAACTAGGACATTGTCTTTGGTTTTTTGCTCTAAGTAATCGAGTTCACCGTAAATAAAGGCTAGCAAGTAGGTGGACATGTGGGGCGTAGTTTCAAAAGTGGTCTTAACTAGTTCGACAGATTTAGCGTTTTTGCTAGGTAATGGAACTTGCTTGGCGACAGGCGTATTAGCTAGAACCGCTTCGTTTGCTGGTGTGGTAAGGCTTAGTGCGAATGTAGCTTTTGCTTCTGGCTCATCAATACACGGGATAACTTCTCTGGCGTGGTGGCTTTCGAACTGAGTGGCGATTAACTTCTTGTCTATTCCATCGTGCTTAAAGAAACAAGGATATACACCGTTCATTTGCTTGGTAATCTTGCCCGTAAATTCTAGGGCGACGGTATATCGGCCTGGGTACTGAGTCTTAGGAGAATGTAGCCTGACTTCTGTGAAGCCCTCGTGGTGGTTTATGCGATCAATTTCAATAACTTCGTCACCGTTTTTGTCGTGACGTACTACTACTGCGGAAGTTATTTTTAAGCCTTTTTGATGAAAGGTGAGTCGTTGGTTTGGTTTACCTACTTTTTGCCCTGTTATTACGACGCTACCAGAAAAAGTCATTTTGTCTCTGTCAGGGATTAGGTCTATGTCATAATTTTTGGGTATAAAGCCCGTGTATAATCTTTTAACAGTCTTGCTCATAGGGTTAATTTTAGCATAGACAGAGTGTGTAAAATTGACAATTTAAGCTGGGGATAGTAATATTATCTTGTACATTAGTCCGGCCAGCAGGTCGGATTTTTTAAGTTAAAGACTCTATCCAAACAATAATTCAAGAAAGGAATATAAAATGGAACTAGATATGAAACAACTAGCTGTTGCCGTTAAGGCTATAGCTGAGGAAAAAAACTTGCCCGAAGAGGCAGTTCAGGAAATTGTTGAACAGGCTCTTGCGGTAGCTTATCGCCGAGATTACGGCGACAGAGAGCAAGAAGTCCGCGTTACTATGAACTTGAACAACGGCGAAGTTGACGCTTATATTACAAAAGAAATTGTAGACACTGTAACCGACAAGCAATTCGAAATTAGTTTGGGCGACGCTCAAGTAGTTCGCAAAAATGCTGCAGTTGGCGAGACAATTGAAATACACGAAAAAGTTAATGACTTCGGTCGTGTTGCTGCCCAGAATGCAAAACAACATATCTTGCAAAGATTACGAGAAGCAGAACGCGAGACTATTATGACTGAATACGAAGATAAAATCGGTACAGTTATTAATGGTGTGGTCAGCAAGGTTGAGGGTAACATCGTACGAGTAGAGCTAGGAAAAGCACAAGGAATTATGCCTAAAAGTGAGCAGATTCAGAACGAGCACTATTATCCTGGCCAAAGAATCAAAGTATTTCTAAAGGACGTTGAACGTGGATTCCGTGGACCACAATTAGTTGTTAGTCGTGGTAACAAAGAATTTATTGAATGGCTATTTAGAGCAGAAGTTCCAGAAATGGAGAACGGCTCAGTCGAAATCAAGGGTATCGCCAGAGAAGCTGGTGTCCGTACTAAGATAGCAGTAAGTAGCTCAACTCCTGGAGTAGATCCAGTTGGCACATTCGTTGGCGGTCATGGTATGCGCGTTAATGCTGTCATGAGTGAAGTTGGCGAACAAGAGAAGATAGATATTGTAGTCTGGAATGAAGAAACTCGTGCATATATAACTAATGCTCTTAGCCCGACTAGAGTATCAAAAGTTACGCTAGATGAAGCAACCAAAAAAGCCACAGTAGTTGTGCCAGAAGATCAGCTAAGTATTGCTATCGGCAAAAGCGGTCAAAACGTACGCCTTGCAAGTAAGCTTGCTGGTTATGACATCGACATTGTTTCAGAAAGCGAACAGCCTGTGTCTAAGACAGAGGCATCAGAAGTAAAAGTTACAAAACCATCCCTACCTAAGCTTAAGAAAAAGGAACAGCTGGAAAGCTCATTGCTAGAAGCTATCGAGGAGCACGGAGAGTAAAGATGTCAGAAGAGCTTAATGGATATGAGCTCAGAGAATACGACGCACTTGATTTAATCAGGTCGTTCGAAAATGACGAATTTCATAACAAATTAGGGGCTACTGTAATAATGACATACTCGCTTCATAGCGAGGGTTACGAAAAGGAAACTAGCCGAATAGCCTACGGTGCGGAGCTTCATGGTTTGGTTCAAGACGAAGATGAGCGTTGGAGCGCGGATGTTACCGAGACTATTGCTACGATCTATGACAAAAAAACACTGCCACAGTTGTATGCTAGCCATAGAGATCAAGAAGACGAAGTCCTGGAAGTGCCTATCACTTTTACTATGGCGGAAGCTTTAGCTGAGTTTCAGCGCAAGTCAGTAAAGTTGCCAATTGAGCCTGCAAGAATTTCTCGTAGGCTTGGGGACATCTGTTCGCTGGTTGTAAGCAGGCACTTTCCGACAATTTAATCCTAGTCTTAATGTCTACTTCAACAATTTAAGTCTTGTAACTTAGCACTCTTGACCGTAGAGTGCTAAGTTTGTTACTATTAAATCTGCTAAGACTTATCAATTAACTTAGCAGTATAGGCAGCTATATAATCAATAATTAACTAGCTGAAAAGAATTTATTATGATGCCTGAATCTTCCGATTTTCTAGAGTTTTTTAATCACTTGACTCCTAATGCGCAGTCGAGCTTAAAGCACGCTGGAGCAATTGCAACCGGTTTTGGTAGCGCCTATATCGGCACAGAACACCTACTGCTGGGTGTATTAGCCCAAGATGTTTCGTTGGGTGCTAAATTGCTAGCTGGTGCCGGCGTTACTATAGACCGAGCCAGATTAGCTCTAAATCTTAATCCAAAAACACTGGTTATTAATCTAGGCGCAAAAGGTTTGAGTGAAACTGCAAAACTGACACTTCGAATGGCATTTGACGTAGCTCAAGATTATAACCAAGAATTTTGTGGTACAGAACATATTCTTTACAGTATTCTTTCACAGAAAAACGCCCGAGCTACTGAATTATTAAAAAATATGAATGTTGATGTAGAGAATTTGATAGATCAACTAGAGCAGTTCCTGAATAGACAGCAATATGAAGAACCTAGTGGAGTAAGTGGAGCTAATCCTCGCGTTCGTGGCGGCAAACGCCAAAAGACTGCGCTAGATTTCTTTGGTACTGATTTGACTGCAGAAGCTAGGGCCGGCAAACTCGATCCTGTTGTTGGCCGCGAACCTCAAATTCGACGCGTAATTACTATACTAAATCGACGAACAAAAAATAATCCTGTATTGATTGGAGAGCCGGGTGTTGGTAAGACGGCAATCGTAGAGGGTTTGGCTCAAAGAATCGTGGCAGAGGATGTACCGGATAGTTTGCTAGATAAAAGAATTATTATGCTAGATTTAGCTGCGATGATTGCCGGAACTAAATATCGTGGAGAATTCGAAGAGCGACTAAAAAAGATTATGACGGAGCTCGAGAATGACGACAAGACGATTGCGTTTATAGATGAGCTACATTTAATAGTTGGAGCAGGGGCAGCCGAGGGAGCGATGGATGCAGGGAATATTCTTAAACCAGCGCTAGCACGAGGAAAAATGCAGATGATCGGCGCTACGACCATCACTGAATATACTAAGCACATCGAAAAGGACGCCGCTCTAGAGCGACGATTCCAGCCAATTAAAGTCCCAGAAACTACGTTAGCCGAAACTATAGCTATTCTTAAGGGTCTTAGACGACATTATGAAGAATTTCATGGGGTAAAGATTAGCGACGAAGTAATTGTCGACACGGTGACTCTAGCTAAGAGGTATATAAATGACCGATTTATGCCAGATAAAGCTATAGATTTAATTGACGAAACTTCGGCTTATCTTCGTGTAGATAAAGGCAAGACACCGCCCGCTGTTCGTGCGCTTCAAAAGGAACTTAAATTAGTAAATTCGCGTATAGAAGATGCCGTTGATACTGAAAATTACGAAAGAGCTGCTCAACACAAAACTAGAGCAAGCCAGATTAGTAGTGAGCTAAAGAAGCTGCAAAGCGACGGCAAATCAACCAACACTCTAAACGTAACTAGTGAAGATGTTGCAGAAGTTGTGGCAAGAATGACAGGTGTTCCGGTCACAAAAGTAATTAGATCTGAAGCAAAGTATTTATTAGGCCTCGAAAAGACTCTGAGTAAGCATGTTATCGGCCAAGATGAGGCAGTTGTTGCTGTTTCTAAAGCTGTAAGGCGTAATCGTACAGGTATAAGTAGTGGTAATCGACCAATTGGTTCTTTTATATTTCTTGGGCCAACCGGCGTCGGTAAGACTGAGCTGGCAAGAGTGTTGGCAAGAGAGTTCTTTGGTAGCGATGAGGCTTTAATTAAGATAGACATGAGTGAATTTGGTGAACATCATACTGTTTCTAGATTAGTTGGAGCTCCTGCCGGATATGTTGGCTACGAAGAAGGCGGTCAATTAACAGACAAGATAAGACGTCAGCCATATAGTTTAGTGTTGTTTGACGAAATTGAGAAAGCTCACCCAGAAGTATTTAACATGTTGCTTCAGATTCTGGAAGATGGCGTCTTGACCGACTCTAAGGGTCGTAAAATTGACTTCACTAACACTATAGTTATTATGACTAGTAACTTAGGCGCTCAGAAATTACAGAAAGAGGCTAGTCTTGGTTTCCAGGCAAATAACAGTAGTGAATTAAAAGATTTAGACGCTTTACATGACAGGAACAAGAGTAAAGTACTTGATGAACTAAAGAAGATGATGCGTCCTGAGCTACTTAACAGAATCGATAAAATTGTTGTATTTAGAGCTCTGACGAAAAAGGATGCGATACGAATATTAGATTTGCAGATTGATGAGTTACGCCAGCGATTAGTAAAACACGGCCTAGGCATTGAGTTCACTGCTTCAGCCAAGCAGTTGCTGCTAAATGACGGCTACGATGCGCATAATGGAGTTAGGCCGCTTAGGCGACTACTTCAAGACACTATCGAGGATCATATTGCAGTAGGAATGCTCGAAAATAACTTCCAAAAGGGCACTTTGGTGCAAGTATCATCAAAAGGTAAGCAGCTAATCTACGGTTCGACTAAAGAATAGCTATTCACGGTACGGGTATAGTCCGATAAAGTGCATCAACAGTTAGTTTGATATACTTAATTTATGCAAAGCAAAAAAGGCAAAGTAGGGTTAATAATTGTACTGATTTGTTTGGGTGCGACTGTATTTATTGGGAATAAAAGACAGTATATCTATGACCAAGCTAGGTTATATGGCTATCAACCTCCAGAAAGCTTTATCCAGTTGGCGACCGATACGTCAATGAACGACAGGGCTAGGAATATACTTTATGTACAGCATCCAGAGTTGAACGATAAGGAATCCTTCAATAATAATTGTCGATTTAACGAGCTAACAATAGTGCTCGGGTGCTACATATTAAATAAAGGCATCTATGTTTATGATATTACTGATGACAGATTAGCTGGTATTCGGCAGGTTACTACTGCTCACGAAATGTTGCACGCCGCCTATGACAGGTTGAATGTCAAAGAGCGTGCTCAAGTTGATGCTATGACCGCTGCGGCCTATGAAAAGCTAGATAACGCCAGAATAAAAAATGTAATTGATTTGTATCGTAAGGCTAATGCCAATGTTAGCAATGAACTACACTCAATATTGGGAACTGAAATCAGGAATTTACCATCAGATCTTGAGGCTTATTATAAAAAATATTTTAATGATAGAACCGCAGTAGTTGGATATTCTGAAAAATACGAGCAAGTATTTACAGAAAGAAAAGATAAAATCGATAAAATGGACATCACCCTGAGTAGCATGAAAGTGTCTATAGAGCGGGCAGAAGCCGAACTAAATGCAGAGAATATTGATATAACAAATCGTAGGCAGGCTCTTGATCAAAAGTTTTCAGCCGGTCAATATAGCCTGTATAACAGTAGCGTGAACTCATTCAATGCATCTATTCGGGCATATAACAGTAAAGTTGCTAGCACTAAGGCTCAGATAGACGAATACAACAGAATAATTGAAGAACGCAACGCAATCGCAGTCGAAGAACAGACGCTATACAAGGCTATAGATAGCCGTCTTACGACTCAAACAAACAAATAGTTTACAAATATATGACAAGTGTTCGACTAAAGCCGCAACTCAGGTTAAGCTTGATGTATGGCAAAGAGAAATCAGGTGAAATATGTTTGTAGTAGCTGTGGCGCATCATCGGGCACTTGGTCAGGGCGTTGTAACGCCTGTGGTGAATGGAATACACTACAAGAACAAATTGTTATCACTGCCGGTAGTATCGCTTCTGGTGGAAACGTACTAAGCTCACAAAATGTTTCCGAAGTGTCTAAGCATGATTCTGCAAAAAGATTATTAACAGGCATAGATGAGGTCGACAATGTTTTAGGCGGTGGATTCGTTGCTGGTAGCGTAACTTTAATTGCAGGTCAGCCAGGTATAGGTAAAAGTACTTTATTATTGCAATTAGCAGACGCTGTCGCCAAAAAGCACAGTGTTTTATATATTAGCGGCGAAGAATCGGCGCATCAAGTAGGTCTAAGGGCTCAAAGACTAGGAGTTAAAAGCACTAACCTGCAATTATCAATGAGTACTGTAGCCGATGACATCGCGTCAACTATTGCGGAAGGTAAGTACGATTTAATAATTGTTGATTCTATTCAGGCGATATCTGCGAACGCTATATCTTCGGCAGCCGGCACGGTTAGTCAAATCACAAACAGCACTCAATTGTTGATAGTGGCAGCCAAACAGACCAACACTGCCCTAGTTGTAGTTGGTCATGTCACCAAAGAAGGTTCAATTGCTGGACCTAAAGTATTAGAGCACGTGGTTGATGTGGTGTTGCAATTAGAAGGTGATAGATATGGTGGATTTAAGCTTTTAAGAGGCGTAAAGAATCGTTTTGGATCTACTAACGAAACAGGTATTTTTGAAATGGTTGAGCAGGGGCTAATGCCCGTCAAGAATCCTTCAGCAGCGTTATTGGCGGAGCGTCAAGTCAGCGATGGATCTGTCGTTCTGGCTACTATGGAGGGCACGAGACCGTTGTTAGTCGAAGTTCAGGCACTTGTAAACAAAACAAGCTATGGCTACCCCAAACGAGCAGCTAGTGGGATGGATTTGAATAGATTAAATCTGCTAGTTGCAATGTTAGAGCGCAGGACAAAACTTAATTTAGCAGAATTTGATATTTATATTAACATCGTAGGCGGAATCAAGATTACGGAACCAGCCGCAGATTTAGCCGTATGTATGGCTATTGCTTCTGCCGCTAAAGGGATGCAGCTCAAGAAAAACGCTGTAGTATTCGGCGAAGTTGGACTATCTGGCGAAGTTAGGCATGTGCCATATATCGACAAAAGAGTAGCAGAAGCAAAGAAGCTAGGTTTTGACGGAGCAATTGGTCCAATTATCAAAACGGGGAAGCAGCCTACTGGATTAAGCGGCGTGTTGGATGTTAAGTCTGCTCTAAATCAATTTCTCGAAAAAGATAGCTAGACAATACCAGTCCTAAAGTACGACGGTGTTGTTATTAAGCCCTAGAAAGATTTGGTATTTGATTGGGCTGAAGTATTGGCTTTGACGTAGGCTTTTCGGCTTGAGCCAGATACTGATCTCTGATCTCCGCTGATTGCTGCTGAGCAGGCATAGCTTGAAGAATTCGTAGATATGCATAGCTGGTAAGGAGAACCGCTAGGTAGATTGGTCCAGCTAAATTTGTAGTTATTTCCACCAGTTGATGTAACTACAAGGTTAAAAGCTAGTACGTCTGTCGTTACAGTGTTCGGACTAGTTGTGTCGTATAAAACGCTGTCGATTATTTGTGCAGATATGACAGTTCCAGCCGGTTGGTCAGATGTATCGAAAGTCATGGTTTGGCCGTCGTTATTTACTGCGAAAGACTGTAAAACTTGACCATTTGCTATGAAGTTTACGGCAGCTTTATACAGATCACTATTTAATGGATGAGTACCTTGATGGGCGGTCGTCGTAATTATGCCGCTTGAATTTAGCACTAAGGCATCCAAAGAGGGCTTGATGTCATCACATTTGTGTATATCGTCTTGTTCTTCGACGTTTCCATTTGCTCCAGGGTTTTCGAATCTATCTATGGAAAAATTATTGGCTAACGCATCTGTAACTGTTTTTTTAGCTGCTTCAGGCGTGCAGTCAGTAGCTAGTTTGTTAGATATAATGTCCATCGATTTTGGTGCAGAGCTAGTCTTAGAACTTGGCTTGTACCAACCTGGGAATAAGTCCTTATCAGGACTAGGCTCAATTGATCCAATTCCAACGTGACTTCGAATAACATAAGCTGGTAGGGTCTGCAGATCACTCGGTCGTTGTCTGTCTTCTGGTTTGAGGTTTTCGTGCGCTCTTTTCATCCAACCTTCCCAAATTGGTTGGGTCATGTTTTCCATGGTTCCATTCATGACAACTCTTCTACTGTGGTATCCTACCCAAACAGAAGTAGCGTATTGAGTTGAGAAGCCAGTCATCCATCCGTCCTTGCCATCGTTAGTCGTACCAGTCTTCATAGCAAAACTCCATGTACCTTGGCTGTTTTTATAGCGATGTGGTTTTCTGCTTGAAGGGAAGTAGCTGGCGTTAGGATCGCTCATCATATCGGCAACAATATATGCGGAATCTTGTTTTACAACTTGCTCGCCCTTTGATGGCTTCCATTCATTTATGACCTTATTTCCAGCGTCAGTAATTTTAAGGATGTATGTCTGAGGTATATTAAGTCCATTTCGAGATAGCGTAGCGAATCCGTGAGTATGTTGGTCTAGGTGAAGGAACGCGCCGTCACCAATTGCAGATGATCCATAGCAAGGACCTTCTTTGCTGAGTTCTTCATCATAGTAACAATTATATCCGTAGGCAGTACTGCCATTGCGGGGATCCATAAGCTTTTCAGCCGTCTTAATAGTCTTATCGATGCCAGTAATAAGCATTGCTTTTACCGCAGGGACGTTACGTGAACCACCTAAGGCGTAGCGCAAGGTAATGGGCCCAGGATAGCGGAAATCATAGTCCCATAGGCAGTTTCCGCCTTGTTTTGGCTGAGCTTTATTTGTGCAAGGGTATCCATCCATAACAGACTGTGAGTCGTATAAAACAGAGCCAGCTCCTACATTGGTGCTGTTCTCAATTAAAGCCGTGTAGTCGTATGGTTTGAAGCTTGATCCTGGCGGCAAAGGTGTTTGCGCGTAATTGATCTGTCCGTAATCTGGGTTAGTAAAATCAGATCCTCCGACAAGTGCGACCATTTGACCGGTTTTAACATCCTCCGCTGCAAAAGCTGCTACATCACCGCCTTGGCGTTTAATTTGCGCTAATCCTTTAGTGACTTGTTCTTCGGCTATGTTCTGCAAGTTCATATCTAGAGTAGTAGTAATTGTCCAGCCACCAAGTTTGACTGACTGTTCGCCCCTAGTATCCTCAAGCTGTTTTTTGGCTGCTAGTACAAACCAAGGAGCCTTGATCCCTGCGTATTTTGGTTGTCTAGGCTTAACTTCAGCAAGCACATCTACTTTCTTAGCGTCATCGTGCTCTTTTTTGGTAATTTTGTGTTGCTGTTCTAGAAGTGTCAAAATATAGTCTTTACGGCCAATAAATAAGGCTTTATCAAAGTCGTCACTATAAGGTGAGTAGTATCTTGGAGATTTCGGTATTGTTGCAAGCATTGCTGCTTCTGGAAGAGTTAAGTCTTTGGCAGATTTCTGGAAGTAATCTCTGGCGGCCGCCTCTACTCCGTATTCAATTCCGCCATAAGGAGCGGCATTCAAATAACCTGTTAAAATTTCTAGTTTAGAATAGCTACGCTCTAATTCGACAGATAAGATAAGTTCTTTAATCTTACGACTATATGTACGGTCTTTGCTCCAGTCTTGAGTCAGCTTTACCAGCTGTTGCGTGATAGTCGAGCCACCCTGTGTGCTATTGCTGCCAAAAGCATTGTTGATACCGGCTCTTAGGATACCCTTAACGTCAAAGCCTCCGTGATTGAAGAAATCTTTGTCTTCAACTGCCACCGTTGCATCTTGCATGAATTTAGATATATCTTTATTTGCAACAGGTATACGCTTAACAGCATCGTAGTCTTCCCATAATAATATTTGACCGGTGCGATCGTAGTAACGAACGCTGCCGCCAATATTTTTACCAGAAATATCCTTGAGGTTTGGAAGATCTTTGCGGAAGTAAGATAATGCGCCTACCAACATTAACGAGCCAACAACTATGCCTAGTCCTACAAGTTTTAAGGCCATTATTACGCCGTCACGGCTAAACCAGTAATGATAAATGCGCTTTGGGCTCATATGATAAAGTATTCGCTTTACTCGACCCTTAGGTAGAGTAGCGAGTCTTTTTGCTCGTCGCTGTGCTTTTAGGTCTTTACCGTTTAGTAGTTTGTCAAAAAACGAACGGTTAATTTTCTGGATTTTTCCACTGCGGGTAACGAAACTGTTTTTGGTTACTTTACTACCGCTACGACCCTGTTGTGTCTTTATGATTTTCTTGATTTTCTTCATATATATAACTTTTCTCCCTATAGGTATACTGTCATATTATAGCAAACTAAAGTCGATATATTTATCTATATACGCTAACTACTATGACTTGGCCATACATATAGGCTATAATTTATTTCTATGAGCAATATGACACTATCAGAAGAGCTAAAATGGCGAGGGTTTGTTAATCAGACTACAATTAAAGACATCAATATACTAGATGGCGAACCGATAACTTTCTACTGGGGGGTTGACCCGAGTGCGGCATCGATGACGATCGGTAATCTTGCCGCGGCAATGATGACGCGATTATTTATAAAGCATGGTCATAAAGCGATACTGCTAGTTGGTGGTGCTACGGGTATGATAGGTGACCCAGACGGTAAGAGCGAAGAGCGCGAGCTTAAATCAATAGAAGAAATTGCCGTGAATAAGGCGGGCATTAGCGAGCAGTATAGTCAGATTTTTGCTGGTATGCATTTTGACGTAGTAGATAATTACGACTGGTTTAAGGGTATGAACTATCTGACATTTTTGCGAGACATAGGCAAGCATGTGCCACTAAGGCAAATGATGTCACGCGATTTCGTCCAGTCTCGTTTGGGTGAATCCGGTGCCGGTATTAGTTACGCTGAGTTCAGCTACTCACTAATACAAGGCTACGATTTCCTGCATTTGCACAAAGAACATGGCGTTAGTTTGCAGCTTTGCGGCGCAGATCAATGGGGTAATAGTATTGCTGGCGTAGATTTGATTAGACGAAAAACAGGTGACGAAGCTCATGTTTGGTCTTGTCCATTAATAATCAACAAAGCCACAGGTATCAAATTTGGCAAATCTGAAGACGGCGCCATATGGCTAGACTCCAAATTAACTGGTATCTATAAGTTTTATCAATTCTGGTTAAACTCAGACGATGAAGGTGTGGAGGATTACCTAAAGGTCTATACGACACTCTCAAAAGACGAAATTGATGACATTATGGCGCAGTTCAATGCCGACAAGGCTAGTCGAATAGCACAGAAGAAATTAGCCTATGAGGTAACTAAAGTAGTTCACGGCCAAGCACGAGCCGACTCTATCGTACGTGTTAGCGAGTCATTATTTGGCGATGGCGACTATCAGAGCTTGAGCAGCGAAGACTTCGACATAATTAAGGCAGAACTTAAAACGGTGACCGCAGTTGCTGGTGAAACAACAATAGTTAGCTTGCTAGTTGAGGGCGGATTAGCGTCGTCTAATAGTGACGCCAAGAGATTCATAGACAGTCAGGCAGTTTATCTTAATGGTAAAAAACTGAGTGAGGGTCAAAATAACTTGAGTCAATCAGATGCAATCAACGGGTTCGTAATAATAAGACGCGGTAAAAATAGTCAAATTCTCGTAAGTCTATAAAAGGTCGTGATATACTAAAATCCAATGTCAAACATAAAAAAAGCTGACCAATACAACGACCCGAGCCATAATTATCTACATTATTGGGATAATCGTGACTACGAACACGCTGCAGAAGAAATGGCTATAAAGCGCCTATTAAAGGGTAAGAGATTTCATAACGCTGTGGATGTAGGTGGCGGATATGGCAGATTAGCAGTACTACTTGAGAAATATTCTGAGAAGGTGACTTTAGCCGAACCAAGTCAGCAACAGCTTGATATTGCCAAAGATTTCTTAAAGGATCATCCAAAAATCGATCGGAGCTTGTTGCAGGCAGATAATTTGAAATTTAAGTCCGACACTATGGATCTGGTGACTATGATTAGAGTCATGCATCACTTGCCAGACCCGAGCGCCGAGTTTAACGAGATTCATCGTATTATGCGTAACGACGGTTGGTTTATTCTTGAAGTTGCAAACTTCTCTCATGGCCGCAACAGATTGAAGTACGCACTTAGAGGCAAGAGAATGCCTCAAGCACCAGTAGACATACGATCAAAAAATAATAAGAACGAGGACGAGATCGCCTTTGTTAACCATAATCCAATTACTGTCATAAAGCAGCTTGCACACGCCGGATTCAAGGTTGAACGAATTTTATCAGTATCAAACTTGCGTTCTACAAAACTCAAGAAATTTCTTCCTATCAACGCCATGCTCGCTGTTGAGAAGGTGTTACAGCCAGCTCTCGCCAAGACTTACTTCGGTCCAAGTGTTTTCTTGCTAGTTCGTAAAGCCAGCTAGTCTATAATATAGTCCTATGACGACTGACAGTTTGGTGACTGAGATTAAAGGTATTGGTGAAGCTATGAACGAAAAGTTCAAGTCTATCGGCATTACTGATGTGAATGATCTGATTGATTATTATCCGCGTCGTTATGATGATTACTCGCAGATTCAGAGCATTGATAGTCTGGAGCCAGGCGCAGTGACTATTAAGGCCAAGATCGGTCAGATTAAAGGGCATTATGTGCGGCGCGGATTGCATATTACTGAAGCCGTGGCTAGTGACGGTGACGGTAGCGTTCGATTAGTTTGGTTCAACCAGCCTTACAGGGCTGCTGCTATTAAGCCGGAAACAGATTATTTTATATCAGGTCAATTCGAGCTTAGTAATCGCCGACTTGGGATATTAAATGCTTCTATGGAGTTAGTTAGTGAATTTCCTGTAAGCACCGCTAGAATAGTGCCAATTTACCGCGAAACTAAGAACCTAAAGTCTGTACAGATAAGACGAGCTCTGAGAGATGTTGGGCCATTGATCAATAAATTGCCTGAAACTTTGCCTAGTTGGCTTATAAAAAGCCACAAACTCATGACTAGGTCGGAAGCTATTATGGCCATTCACTTTCCGAAGGATGCCGACCACATGGCACTCGCTCAAAAGAGGTTAGGCTTCGAGGAGGTTTTTGAGCTTACACTAGCGAGTTTGATCAATAAATACGAATTACTAAAAGACCAGGCTCTTCCAATACCTTTTAAACCAAAGTTGGCGCAAGAGTTTGTCTCGCATTTGCCGTTTACTCTTACGGACGCTCAGCGCAAAGTAATTTGGCGAATTTATCAGGATTTAGAGAAGCCGCAGGCAATGAATCGACTGATTGAGGGTGATGTTGGGTCTGGTAAAACAGTTGTGGCGACTATGGCCGCGCTAATGGCGTTGGAACAGGGATATCAGGTAGCATTAATGGCACCGACTGAGCTTTTGGCAAGACAGCATGCCGACACTATCCACCGCTTGTTGACGCCTCTAGGTTATGCTGACCAAGTTGGCTTACTAGTCGGTGGGCTCAAGCCAGCTCAGAAAAAACAAGCACAAGAAAGAATAGCGAGTGGTCAGATAAGGTTTATGATAGGTACTCACGCTCTTATTCAATCGTCGGTCGATATGCACAAACTAGGTTTAATAATTGTAGATGAGCAACACCGTTTTGGAGTCGAACAGCGTAAGAAGCTGCAGGCTAAGGCCGGTCATGCCTTGCATGTTTTAAGTATGACAGCCACACCAATTCCTCGTAGCTTGGCGCTGACTTTGTATGGTGAAATGGACATTTCAATTATTGACACCAAGCCCGCCGGCCGTAAGACCATAATTACCAAAATTTCTTCTCCAAATTCACGGCCTGCGCTTTATGAAAAAATCGAAAAACAGTTAATAGAGGGTAGACAGATGTTTGTCGTTACGCCTCTTATTGTTGATTCCGAGGTGCTAGTAGCGGCATCAGCCGAAAAAGTCTATAAAGATATGAAGTTGGCATTTGCGAATCGCCGGGTTGGTTTAATGCACGGTAAACTTAAAAGTGATGAGAAAAATGAAGTCATGGAGCAGTTCGTCGCCGGTAAGATAGATATTCTTGTTTCGACTACTGTGATCGAGGTTGGTGTAGATGTGCCGAACGCTACTGTAATGTTGATAGAAAACGCCGAGCGATTCGGTTTGGCTCAGATTCATCAGTTGAGGGGCCGAGTTGGTCGAAGTGAACATCAAGGCTATTGTTATTTGATGATGGGTGACTCTAAGGCTCCTAGTCGTCGTTTGTTGGCGCTAGAGAGTTCGTCTGATGGTTTCGCTTTGGCTGAGCTAGATTTAGAAATGAGAGGACCGGGTGCAATATACGGAACAATGCAGCATGGCCAGCTCGATCTTCGTGTAGCAAAACTAAGCGATATAAAACTAATTGCTAGCGCCCGCGAATCTGCCCAAAGCTTCATAGATAAGGACGAAGATCTGCTACAATATAGTCATCTTGCTCAACGTGTAAACAAATTGCGAGCAGTCACAAATCTAAATTAAGTATCAAAGGAATTCGGCCGTCAACGGTCGTAAATTATCATATGTGGTCAGGCACAACAGTAACTAAGTTTTCTGGTCGTATCTGGGGAGCTCATCAAAAAATCGACAGAGTAGCACGGAGGCATCTTGTCCGTATGGTAGACGATAATCTTGCGTTTCCTAGCGGCGGTAAGATACTGCAGTTTGAAGGAAGAAACGGTCCTGACGGTATCAAAAACAAAAGCCCAGCTAAGGATGAGCCTTGGCATTATTACAGTCCCTTCAAAGATGATAACGACAAGTTTATCGAGCTAATTACCAGCCACTATGATCAGTTAGTCAAGGAGCTAAAGGCCGGTAATAAGGAGCGAACAGCTTTTGAGGCGGCTTGGTTGGCGCACGCACTAGTTGATGGTTTGACGCCGGCTCATCATTATCCGTACGAAGAAAAGTTAACAGAGATTCGTGGCGGAGAAGGTATTGAAACGAGAGACACTCTAAAAGGCAAAATTGTAATGCCCGGTAACACCAAGCGCGAAATGATTAGTAATAACTGGAAGATGTGGGGATTCGGTGGATTGCTGTCGACTCATGGCTTTTTTGAATTTGGTGTGGCTAGTATTATCAAGCCAATTAGCTTTGGTGAAGCCGTGCCGACCGAGCATGATCGCCTTATAATGCTAGATATTGGGCCAGTAGAGTGGTTTAAGCGTGCTGCGCGCGAGATAGCTGTGCTGGATATGTATGACCGTTACTGCGTGACTGGCTGGAACGCCAAATTAACTCTTGAAGTTAGGCAGAAGCTGATCCCTGTAATTATCCGGACGGTAACTTTGACTTGGTATAGTGCCATGGTAGATGCAGGCCTAGTAGACAAGAGTCGCAAAGTCACCAAAATTAAATTTGTATCTAATAAAACAAGTAAAGCAGTAGAGGCTAGCTAAGTTATGAGAGTAATCGCTGGCAGGCTCGGCGGTCGACAGTTTGATGCACCGGCTGGCCACAAAACTCATCCAATGAGCGAAAAAGCTCGAGGTGGATTATTCAATGCGCTTGGCGATATTGAAGATTTAACTGTGCTAGACGCTTTTAGTGGTACTGGCGCATTGTCATTTGAGGCCCTTAGCAGGGGAGCAAAACACGCAACTGCAATAGATAGTGACCGCAACGCCCAAGACACGGTCGTGCGTAATATTAAAACGCTAGCATTATCCGGCAAGATCAAACTTATTCGCGCAAACGCCAGTGCTTGGTCGGACAATAACCCAGACAATAGTTATGACTTAGTTTTTTGCGATCCACCATATGACGACATTAAGCCAGATATATTAGAAAAATTAGCTCTACACGCCAAAACAGGTGGGTTAATTGTCTATTCGCTCCCTCCTACCGAAACCTTTAAGTTGGACGAAACTGACTACGATTTACTGGCCTTCAAATCATATGGTGATGCAACGCTAGCTTTTTATCGAAAAATTTCGTAAAATACACTAGTTCATGCGGATGTGGTGGAATTGGTAGACACGCTAGCCTTAGGAGCTAGTGTCGCAAGACGTGAAGGTTCAAGTCCTTTCATCCGCACCAAAATAAGCCGACCCAAAGGGGTCGTTTTATTTTGTGCAAATAAGTCTTGAGCCTTCAACCCCTATAAGGGGTGAAGGTTAGCCCGCGCCCACGGCCGGACGCTGTCCTTTCATCCGGTCCTCAACCAATGCTTACGCACTTGCGATAATACCTGAATAAACGATTAAGTATTGAAAAGACAGCTAATTAAATTAGGTAGGTGAAGGAATGGCCATATTCCTATATAATAGAACCAATAATGGCACTAACAACACAACCATACAAAGGCACACGGGATTTCTATCCTGACGAAAAGCGCACACAAAATTATATTTTTGGAGTGATGCGCTCTGTTTCTGAGCGTTTTGGCTATGAGGAGTATGACGCGCCAATACTTGAGCCTATAGAACTTTACCAGGCTAAGAGTGGTGCAGAGATCGTCAGCGAACAGACATACTTATTTACTGATCGTGGTGGCCGTCAGGTTGCGATTCGCCCCGAGATGACGCCTACTGTAAGCCGTATGGTAGCCGGCCGCCGGCAAGAGCTTGGATATCCGCTACGTTGGTACAGTATCCCTAATCTTATGCGCTATGAAAGACCGCAGCGTGGCAGACTACGTGAGCACTGGCAATTAAATGTAGATATATTTGGCGTTAAAGGACTAGAGGCGGAGCACGAAATTATAGCTTTGGCCGACGCAGTTATGCAGGGCTATGGAGCCAAACGGGACATGTACACTGTTAAGCTCAACAGTCGAAAGTTGATGGACTATTTGTTGGCAGACTATTTAGGTTTTGACGCCGAGCAGTCAACACGAATCGCAAAAATTATTGACCATATGCATAAAGTTTCTACAGAAGTATTCCAAAAAGAAATTGATGATGTTTTAAGCGACTCACAACGGAGTAACAACACCGGGCAAAAGCTTGTTGATTTGTTGAGTGTTAAGTCCCTAGACCAATTACCGTCTGAAGTTGCCGACAACACAGTAGCTGTTGAGTTGCAGAAATTATTAGATCTTTTGCAGTCATCTGGTATCACCAATGTCGTCTTTGATATTACGATCATGCGAGGCTTTGATTATTACACCGATATTGTATTTGAAGTAATGGACACTGACCCAGAAAACAATCGTTCAATGTTTGGTGGTGGCCGTTACGATGGTTTAGTTGGATTATTTGGTGTTGAGCCAGTCCCAACAGTTGGTTTTGGAATGGGTGATGTGACTATCGCTAACTTTTTGACTAGTCATAGCCTTATGCCGGAGCTAAAAGTCGTTACTGATGTTTATGTTGTGCTAGTCGGTGATGTTTATAGCCTTGCTCAAGCTACAATTGCTAGTTTGCGAAGTCAGGGCCTAAATGTGGCCGTCGACACATCTGGTCGTAAGCCTGGCGATCAAATCAAGAACGCAGTAAAGAAGAACATTAACTTCGTCTTATTTATTGGCGAAAAAGAACTAGCAGACGGCAAATTTAGTCTTAAGAATTTAGCTGATGGTCAAGAATCAAATCTATCGGTAGAAGAAGTTGCCAGCGCAGTAAAAGCCTACCACCAAAGCAAATGACCGCTACAAACCATGTCGTAACTGGTGCACTTATTGCCATAACTATAAGTAACCCAGTTATTGGCCTGCCTTTGGCATTGTTGTCGCACTTGGTGCTTGATTCGATTCCACATTTTGGACTAGAAGATCTAAAGCTTGCTAAATTTGTTCCTATATTAATGACAGATATTATATTCGCCGGTTCTGTGCTGGTGGCCTTACTTATTATTAGGCCTGAAAATTATTGGTTAATGGTAGCGGGTGGCATTATGGCTGCAAGCCCTGATCTATTATCTATTCCATTATTTATTAGCATGATAAAGCGACGCAAGCATAAATTTGGTGTTGTGCAGCGATTTTTGCAGAAAATACAATGGAGCGAAACTGCTAAAGGTCTAGCTATAGAAGTGGTATGGTTTGGTTTTATTGGTGCTTTATTGCTACAAAAAATTCATTAGGCTAGAAAAAGGCATTAAATATTGGTACAATCTTCAGTCATGCGTATAAACAAATCAATCGACTCCGAAACTAAAATTACATTAACCATAACAGCTGACGAAGCTTTCTTGGCAAAAACCAAAGATCACACTCTTCGACATATGGCACGAGACATGAAGATACCTGGCTTTCGTGCTGGTAAAGCGCCTCTTGCAATTGTCGAAAAGCAAGTTGATTCAAATATGTTGCAATCTGACTTTTTGGACGAGGCAATTAACCGACTATACACTGATGCAATTAAGGCTGAAGGCTTGCGCCCTGTCGCTAATCCAGAAGTTTCACTAAAGAAGTTCGTACCTTTTACGGTACTAGAGTTTGAGGCTAAGGTAGAAGTTCTTGGTGAAATTAAGCTTGCTGACTACAAAAAGATCAAAAAAGCGCTAAAAGTTGTTGCAGTAACTGCCGAGGATGTAAATCTAATTATTAACAACTTGCAGACTAGACTAGCCGAGAAATCTGAAGTTAAGCGAGCCTCAAAGGATGGCGACGAAGTTATCATCGACTTTACTGGCGTAGACGCTAAAGGCGTACACATTGCTGGAGCTGAAGCCAAGGATTATCCATTAACTATTGGTAGCAACAGTTTGATTCCTGGATTCGAACCAGAACTTATCGGCTTAAAAGCTGGCGAAGAAAAGACTTTTGATATCGTATTCCCAAAGGATTATCAGGCAAAAGCATTGGCAGGGACAAAAGTTACCTTTACAACCACTGTACATACAGTCAACGAACTTAAATTACCAAAAGCTGACGACGATTTTGCAAGTAAAGCTGGACCTTTTGAAACTCTTAAAGCACTCAAAGATGATATCAAGAAGCAATTAACATTTGAGCGCGAAGCAGACGCCCAAAAGAATCTCGAAAACGAATTACTTGCAGAAATTACAGCTAAGTCAAAAGTTACTATTCCGCAAACAATGACAGAAGATCAAGTACAACGCACAGAGGACGAAGAGCGCAAAAACCTATTGTATCGTGGTCAAACATGGCAAGAACACTTGGCTGAAGAGGGCGTTAGCGAAGAGCAACATCGTGCTCAAAATCGACCAGCAGCCGAAGAATCTATTAAAACTGGCCTAATATTAGCCGAAATAGCCGAGCTAGAAAAGATAACCTTTACTCCTGACGAAGTAGACATCAGAATAGAGCTGCTAAAAGGCCAGTATACTGACCCAGCAATGCGCGAACAGCTGGCATCACCAGATAACCGCCGCGACATTGAAGGCCGTATCATGACAGAAAAGACTGTTGATGCTATCGTTGCCTACGCTCTAGGCAAGTAGTACTAAATAATTAGCACTCACTATTGACGAGTGCTAATTCGGTCTGTACAATTTTTACTATGAGCGAACTACTTAGACCTACTAAATCTGCACTGATTCCGACTGTTATCGAAGGTGAAGGTCGAATGGAGCGCGCCTACGATATTTATAGCCGCCTACTACGCGATAGAATTATATTTTTGGGCGAAGATGTTAACGAGCATACCGCCAACTTGATTGTTGCGCAGCTATTATTCCTGGACAACGAAAGTAACGACAAAGACATATTCTTATATATTAACAGCCCCGGTGGTAGTGTTTACGACGCCTTAGCCATCTATGACACTATGCAATATGTTAAGAGCGACATCCAGACTGTCGGCATTGGCGTACAGGCCAGCGCAGCGGCATTCTTGCTAAGTAGTGGCACCAAGGGCAAGCGCACGATATTGCCAAACTCAACTGTTATGATCCACCAGCCATCAAGCGGCACTAGAGGTAAAGTAACGGATATGGAAATCGACCTTAAAGAATCTCTTCGTATTAAACACCGTCTAAATGAAATAATGGCTCGTAATACTGGCCAAACAGTTAAGAAAATTACCGAAGATATGGAACGCGATTATTGGATGACAGCCGAAGACGCCAAAAAATACGGCGTGGTTGATAAGGTTATAAGCAAATAGACAATTTATCATTTTTCATTGACCATTTGACATTTATTTAACAATTGGACATTTAATCATTGTAGCTTCAATAAGAAATGACAAATGATTAATTAATGTATAAATGTATCAATGACAAAATGAATAAATTATTATATATCCTTGACTCAAGGCTGATTCTTAGCTAAGCTATAAGATAAGAAGTAGTATAAGTAAGTATGTGCACTTATTTCTGATCAGTTATCGTGCACCAAAAAGCCGACTTAGTAATCTTCGCTCTACAAATATAAAACCAAAAAGTTCTCTATTCGGGCACCGAAAAATTATAAATAACACTAAGTTTAAGGTTAAGCAGGGAGTACTTTATTAGCATGGCTAAAGCGATAACAACAACACCTAAAGAACGAGTATTTTATACAAAGACCGATGACAGTTTGGATCTACCAAATCTAGTCGATCACCAAAACAAATCATTCCAATGGTTTGTAGAAGAAGGACTAGGCGAACTATTAGCCGAGATTAGTCCCATCGATGACTACACAGGAACAAAACTTACCCTATCGTTCAAGGATTATCGTTTTGAAGATCCAAAATTGTCAGAAGCAGAAGCACGAGAGAACAACGTTAGCTATGACGCACCTCTAAAAGCTACTGTTGTTTTGACAAACAAAGTTACTGGCGAAGTAAAAGAGCAAGAAATCTACCTTGGTGATTACCCATGGATGACGACTCGTGGAACTTTCGTTATTAACGGTGCTGAGCGTGTTGTTGTAAGTCAGTTGATTCGTTCAGCTGGTGTGTTCTTTACTGCCGACAACAAAGGTTCTCACAATCTATATGGCGCCAAAGTTATCCCTGGCCGTGGCGCATGGTTAGAGTTCGAGACCGCCGCTAACGGTGCTATTTTTGTTAAGATTGACCGCAAGCGCAAAATTCCTATCACGACTTTGCTACGAGCACTAGGTATGACTGACATTCAGATGCGCGAATCATTTGCTCATGTCGACCAAGGCAAGCTCAACTACCTAGAAGCAACAATGGAAAAAGACCCAGCTAAAGCTAATAACGAAGCTTTGATTGAGGTTTATCGCCGTTTGCGACCAGGTGATCTTGCTACAGTAGAGAATGCCCGTTCACTACTAGAGAACATGTTCTATAACTACAAACGATTCGACTTCAGTAAAGTTGGTCGTTATAAGATTAACAAGCGTTTGAATCTTGATGTTCCAAATGTTTTAGAGAAGCGCGTTATGCGTCTAGAAGATTTGATTGCGATTATTGCCGAAATTATTCGTCTTAATAATACTCAAGAACCAGCTGATGATATCGACAGTCTAGCTAACCGACGCGTTAAATTGGTTGGTGAACTTGTTCAGCGCCAATTCCGTATTGGTTTACTACGAATGGAACGAAATACTAAAGACCGAATGAGCATGAGTGAAATCGAGACAGTGTCACCAGCTCAATTGATCAATGCTCGTCCAATTGTTGCTGCTGTACGCGAGTTCTTCGCAAGCTCACAATTGTCGCAGTTCATGGATCAGATCAACCCACTAAGCGAACTCGCTCACAAGCGACGCCTAAGCTCTATGGGACCTGGTGGTTTGTCACGCGAACGTGCAGGTTTTGAAGTTCGTGACGCTCATGCAACTCACTACGGACGTATTTGTACTGTAGAAACACCTGAAGGTGCCAACATTGGTTTGGTGCTAAACCTTGCAAGCTATGCTCGTATTAATGACTATGGTTTTATTGAAACACCTTACCGCAAGGTAATTAACGCTGTTTCTGCTGCAAAGTCAGTTGGATATGAAGCTTCAGTTAATCTTGAAGACGAAAAAGGTAAAGTTATCGTTAAGGCTGGTGCTACTATCACAGCCGAAAACGCTAAGAAATTAGCAGAAGTTAAGAAGCAGGCTACATGGCCAGTACGCGCTAAAGTTACTAAGGAAATCGTTTATCTTGACGCTTCAGACGAAGAGCACGCAGTTATTGCCAGTGCTACTGAAGATATTGATGGTGACGGTTACTTCGTAGACGAGCGCGTAAGTGTTCGTAAGTATCTAGCTTCTGGAGAAGTAGACGCTAACGAAGTTACTCACATGGATGCATCACGACGCCAGATTATTGGTTCTAGTGCTGCATTGATTCCGTTTATTGAAAAGAACTACGTTTATCGCTCATTGATGGGTAGTAACCAGCAGCGTCAAGCCGTACCTCTTATTGTTCCTGTAGCGCCAATTGTTGGTACTGGAATGGAAGGTATCGCAGCTCGTAACACTGGTCAGCTTATAGTAGCTGAAGCAGATGGTGAAGTTTTGAGTGCAAGCGCTGATGAAATCGTCGTTAAGTACAAAGAACGAACCGTTAAATATCACCCACAACACTATGTACGCAGTAACGAAGGCACTTGTATCAACCACAAAGTTGTTGTCAGTACTGGCGACAAAGTTAAGACTGGTGATCCTTTAAGTGAAGGTATGTCAGTTGCTGGTGGTGAGCTAGCTCTTGGTAAAGACTTAACTGTTGCGTTCATGCCTTGGTCTGGATACAACTTTGAAGACGCTATCATCATTTCTCGCAAATTAGTCGAAGATGATACTTTGACATCTATTCATATCGTCGACTTCATGACCGAAGTTCGCGAAACTAAGTTGGGGCCTGAAATTGTCACACGAGATATTCCAAACGTTTCAGAAGAAGCTTTGCGACACCTTGATGACGACGGAATTGTCCGAATTGGTGCCGAAGTACATCCTGGCGATATTCTAGTAGGTAAAATCACACCTAAGGGCGAACAGGAACTAAGTTCTGAAGAACGATTGCTACGTGCTATATTTGGTGAAAAAGCTAAAGAAGTTCGCGATACTTCACAGCGTATGAGTAACGGTAAACACGGTAAAGTTGTTGGCGTAAAAGTATTCTCACGAGCTAATGGACACGAGCTTAAGGCTGGTGTTTTGATGCAGATTCAGATCTTCGTGGCTCAGATGCGTAAAATTGCTGTCGGCGATAAGCTAGGTGGACGTCACGGTAACAAGGGTGTTATCGCTCGTATTCTACCAGTAGAAGACATGCCATTTAACGAAGCTGGTATGCCAGTAGATATCGTACTAAACCCACTAGGTATTCCTTCTCGTATGAACATGGGTCAGCTATTTGAAACTCACCTTGGCATCGCTGCTAAGATGCTCGGTATTAACGTTGCTAGCCCATCATTTAACGGTGTTAGCGTCGACAAAATTCGCAACCTGCTAAACGAAGCTGGACTACCAGAAGACGGCAAGCAGCAACTATTTGACGGCCGAACTGGCGAACCATTCAGAGAGCGAACAACTGTTGGCTCAATGTACATGATTAAGCTAAACCACATGATCGCAGATAAGATTCACGCTCGATCAACTGGACCATACACAATGGTTACACAGCAGCCACTAGGTGGTAAAGCTCAAAACGGTGGTCAGAGATTTGGAGAAATGGAAGTCTGGGCTCTAGAAGCTTACGGTGCTTCACACACTCTACAAGAAATGTTGACCATTAAGTCAGACGACGTTTACGGACGATCAAAGGCCTACGAATCAATCATCAAGGGTACAGAAATTGTTGGACCAAAGGTGCCAGAAAGCTTTAACGTGTTAGTCAAGGAATTGCAGGGTCTAGGTCTTAAAGTTGACTTGATGACTGCCGATGCAATAATTGACGCCGAAAAAGTCCTTGCAGCAAGTATCAAGGAAGAAGCCGCTCACTTACCAGTAGTAGATGTACCAATGGATATGGCTTCAGCTGTAGATGTTACGACTGATGCAGTAGCTGACGAATTTCTAGAACTAGAACTTGACTCAGATATGCCAGTTGGTGGAATAGAAGAAATAGAAAACGACCAAGACTTTACTGTAACTTTAACTGATGACGAAAACGGTCAGGATGTTACTGCCAAGGATGACGATAACGAAGGAGGATCAGCACTATGATGCGAAGATACAACAACAGTACAGATATCGCCGATTTTAACGCAGTTAGATTAGCTGTCGCCAGCCCTACTGATATTTTGGAATGGTCACACGGCGAAATTACTAAGCCAGAAACAATCAACTATCGCACTCAGAAACCTGAGCGCGATGGTCTGTTCTGCGAAAGAATCTTTGGACCAGTTAAAGATATAAACCCACATGACGCTAAGTTCAAGGGCATGCGCAGCCGAGAAGCAGCAGTCGACAAGAACGGCGAAATCGTTACCAAAAGCATCGTACGACGTGAGCGAATGGGTCATATTACTCTCGCTAGTCCAGTTGCACACATTTGGTTCCTTCGTGGGACACCGTCAGCTATTGGTCTAGTACTAGGCATGACTGTTAAGAACTTGGAAAGAATCGCTTACTTTGCCAGCTACATCATCAAAGAAGCTGATACTGCAAAGCGCGATACTATTCTAGCTGACAAAGAAGCTCAATACGTAGCAGCACAAGAAGCTATTCGAATGCGCTACGAAAACGATGCTCACGCTGAGAACGCTGATGTTAAATCATTAGCAGCAGCTCAAACTAAAGAAATCGAAGAACTTATTGCTGACTACGAACTAGCAAAAGAACAGCTTCAAGGTTTAGAGCGCTTACGACTTATCGGTGAAACTGATTACCGTAACCTACCAGATGATTTCCAGGCTTTGATTAAGGTTGGAATGGGTGGCTCAACACTAAAAGACATTCTAGAAACTGTTGACCTAGAAGATCTAATCAAGGATCTAAACGTAGAAGTTGAAGAAACTAAGGGTCTTCGCAAGAAGAAGATCATGAAGCGACTTCGATTACTAGAAAGCATGCACCGTGCCGGCATTAAGCCAAGCAGCTTGTGTGTCACAGTATTGCCAGTGATCCCTCCGGATCTTCGCCCTATGGTTCAGCTAACTGGTGGCCGTTTTGCGACATCAGACCTCAATGACCTTTACAGAAGAGTCATTAACCGTAACAATCGTTTGAAGAAATTGATTGATTTGAACGCTCCAGAAGTTATTCGTCGTAACGAGCAACGCATGCTTCAAGAGGCAGTTGACGCTCTAATCGACAACAACAACGCTCGTTCAGGCCGTGCTGTAGCCGCTACAGGTCAGCGCCGCCGTCTTAAGTCACTCAGCGACATGTTAAAGGGCAAGCAAGGACGATTCCGTCAGAACTTGCTTGGTAAGCGTGTTGACTACTCTGGTCGTTCAGTAATCATTGCTGGTCCAGAACTTAAGATTTTCCAATGTGGTATGCCAAAGATGATGGCGCTTGAACTATTCAAGCCATTTGTTATCGGTTACCTGATCACTAATGAGTTTGCACATAACATTCGTAGCGCAACTCGTATGATTGAAGCTGGTGAAATCGCTGTATGGGATGCTCTCGACGAAGTAATTAAGGGCAAGTACGTGTTGCTAAACCGTGCGCCATCACTTCACCGTTTGAGTATCCAAGCTTTCCAACCGATTCTAATTGAAGGTAAGGCTATCCAACTTCACCCATTAGTATGTAAAGGCTTTAACGCCGACTTTGACGGTGACCAAATGGCTGTCCACTTGCCACTTTCTGACGCCGCACAGGCCGAAGCTCGTGACATTATGGTTGCCAGCAAGAACTTGCTCAAGCCAGCAGACGGTTCGCCAATCCTACATATCGAACAAGATATCGTGCTTGGTTGTTACTACTTAACATACGAGCGCCCAGGTGCTCAAGCTGAACAGAAGTCATTCTCTGGTATTAACGAAGCTCTAATGGCTTACGACAGCGGTGTTATCGAATTGCAAGCAAAAGTACGTTTGCCGTTCCGTGGCGCTATGGTTGAAACGACTCTTGGACGCGTATTGTTTAACGAGATCTTCCCAGAAGATTTCCCGTTCCAGGACGAAACAATGACCAAGAAGAAGTTGCAGCAAGTTGTAGCATTGTCATACCAGAAGTACGGTCAATCAATAACTGCTACTATTGCAGATGATTTGAAAGACATCGGCTTCTTGTACGCTACTAAATCTGGTATCTCAATGGGTATGAATGACTTTAGTGACATTCCAACTCTTGATGCAATGATTCAGGCTGGTGAAGATAAGACTACAGAAATCAGTGACCAATATGACCAAGGTTTCATTACAGAAGACGAGCGATATCGCTTAACAGTCGATACTTGGATGAAGGCTGACGCTCAAATCCAACAGACTCTAAGTGAGCAGTTTGCTACAGAAGATAGCTCAATGGCTATCGCCGTTATATCTGGTGCTCGTGGTAACATCAGCCAGGTTAAGATGGCTGTCGGTTTGCTAGGTGTAACAACTGATGCAACTGGTCGTGCAATCGAACTTCCTATCAAGTCAGGCTACAAAAAAGGTCTTACTCCACTAGAATACTTTACTGCTACTCGTGGTTCACGTAAGGGTATGATCGACACAGCCCTAAAGACAGCCGACTCAGGTTACCTAACTCGTCGTCTAGTAGATGTCAGCCAGGACGTATTCACTATTGCTGAAGATGTTGCTGACCCAGGATTCCCAATTTTCCGAAGCGACTCAGAAGAAATTGGCGTACCTTATGGTTCACGATTACGCGGACGATTCGCAGCTGAAAATATTGCAAAATTAGTCAAAAAAGGTGAGTTAATCACTATCGAAATATCTCAAGCAATTGAAGATGACAGCACTCTAGATGGTGTTAAGATCATGAGCGTTCTAAGTTGTACTAGCGTTAAGGGTGTGTCACGTAAGTCTTACGGACTAGACCCAGCTACTGGCGAACTAGTTGCTGCATATCACCCAGCCGGTGTTATTGCTGCACAAAGTATCGGTGAGCCAGGTACACAGCTAACTCTAAAGACATTCCACTCAGGTGGTGTTGCGGGTGAAGACATCACTACAGGTCTTCCACGTGTCGAAGAATTGTTCGAAGTTCGTACTCCTAAGGGTCAAGCATTCTTAAGCGAACTTGGTGGAGCAGTATCAGTCTGGGAAGATGGTGACCATTACGTAGTACAGATTACAGCCTCAGAAGATGCGATTGTTGAACTAGCTGTTGCTGGTAGAATTAATCAAATCAAGAATAATGCTGAAGTAGCAATTGGCGACATAGTTGCTTCTGCTGAAGACGGTAGCGATCCATTAATCTCACCAGTTGCTGGCAAAGCGCATGTTACCAAGAAGCTGATTACAATATCACCTACTAAGCAGAGTGTTGCTCGCTACGAAATCCCAAGTTACAAGCAAGTTCTCGTTAAAGATGGCGACACAGCAGTAGCTGGTCAAAGACTTACTAACGGTTCAATTAACTTGCATGAGTTGATGGCATTGCAAGGTGTTGAGGCAACTCAGCGCTATATCATGAACGATATTTTGAAGATCTTTGCATCACAGGGTCAAAACATTAACGACAAGCACCTTGAAGTTATTGTTAGACAGATGTTTAGTCGAGTACAGATAGAAGAAACAGGCGATAGTCAGTTTGTTATCGGCGACGTTGTAAGTAAATTGGCAGTAGTTGAAGCTAATGAAGAACTAACCGCTGACGACAAGAAGCC
>CALRGT010000006.1 GCA_943358095.1 uncultured Candidatus Saccharimonas sp.
ACTATCAAATCACAAGCAAGTTGAGTAGAATTAGTAAAGATTATGAAAAAACACAGTAAGACTAAGTCCAAGCTAATCAAGAACAGAGTCTATCGCTTTATTAAAAAGCTTTTAATAAGAGCCGATGAAAAGAATAAGCAGCGCTGGGCTAACTTCCTAAAAGATTATCGCTACCTAAGTATGGTCAGTTTTGTGATGGTAGGATTATTGTGCCTGTGGTCGGGCGGCATTGGTCTGTTGTCCATAATTGCGTTGATACCTATGTGTTTTTATTTGCAGTACAGCAAGGGTCGTACCAAAAAGCAGTTTATGATTGATTTTTATCTTGGCGGTTTTGTACTGTGTTTATTTGCCTATTACTTCTTGTCACAGTCCACCCTAGAGACATGGGCGGTCGGCGTAACGGGCGTTATGCTATTCTTGGCACCAATATTCATTTTGATTTTTTTGTCAGCAATATCGGCCCTGTCGTCCTTAATTATCGGCTACGTTTTCTATAGGATTAGGTACAAAGATAGATTATTCGCTTTGGTTATACTTTGGCCGACCATGGAGCTACTTCGTAGTTTAATTTTCTCGGTAGCCAATTTTGGCCCCGGAGGTAATTTGCTACCTAGCTTTAACTTTGCAGCATTAGCAGTAGACGCTAGTGGTACGCCATTGATTTATCTTTCCAGATTCTTTGGTTTTTATGGATTAAGCGCCATGGTTGTAATACTTAATGTTTGTATTTATAAAATAGCCTTTAAAAGCGACAGAACGCAAAAATTGATCTACGGACTAGTACTGGCAGAAGTTATTGGGTTGAACTTTTTGACCTGGCAGCGCGGTTTCGCAAAAGCAAATCAACAAACTGTATCGGTAACGGCAATTCATTTAAATAAAGAAGATTGGGTTGATAACTATAGCGGCAATATGACTTTGAACTCTGGTACTGATGTTTTGGTTTTGCCTGAGTACGCCATATATTCTATCGATGAACGAATTAAGGAAATTGCAAGTAAAGTTTCTGACAGAGGGGGCGTTATCATGTCTAATGCCGAGCAAGCTGATGGATATAAGATAAATAATTTTGTCGTCTACAACAATAAGGGTGAAAGATTATCAAAACAAGCAAAGTCATTTCTGATTCCGGGTGGAGAGTATATGCCTTATTTTATGAGAACTTTCTTAATTATTACTGGTAAGCGTGATTTGCTGGACATGTTCGAAAAGGAATATCCAGTCACCAAAGGACTTGTGTCAGAAAAAATTGTTAAGTTGAGTAATAATATTCGTGTTGGAGGTCTTGCCTGTAGCGGTGTCACTAGGATTGATAAGTATCAAGATCTGGCCGACCAAGGCGCTAACATTCTGACAAATAGTGCTCAGCTTACACTGTTCCCATATGATAGCTTTTATTTCGCCAGTGCAAGAAATATGGCTCGATACCAAGCCGTAGTCACCAACCGGCCTTTTATACAGTCTGCAAGAGGTGGGGAAAGTTATATTATCGACAATCAAGGCAATATCATAGCTGAATCGGTTGGGGAAGAGACGCAGTTGCTTCAGGCTAAAGTTCTTGTTAATCCTTGATTAGTTGACTCGAAGTTAAATTCTAATATGGATTACAAAAGAATAGTTTTTATTGAACAGTAGGCAGGCTGTTACCGATCATAATATCTGGGTGTTTGTATCTTACTGCAGTTGTCCACCAGCCAATGTCGCGTGTTCTAGGCCCTGTCCTGTAGGCAGCACCATTACTATTGTCGCTATTTGATTCGAAGGTATTGATTGTTATGGTTTTGTTGACATTATAGCTAGAGAATATGCCAACATGACAAACTTTGTCGTCGAGCTTAACTAATGTGTCGCCAGGCTGTAAACTTTTAAGATCTGTAATTTGGTCTAAATTGGTGTCGCTATAAATATCAAATGCTTTTGACGGGTCGGGCCCGTAGGGATCAATTCCAGTAGCAAGGTAGTGAACGACATTCACGAATCCAACACAGTCAAGAAAGTTTTGGCTATCGTCGGTTCTTTTTTCCCACCAGCTTTTAGGGTTCTTGCCGAATCCACCATCCACGATTGTTAGGCTCGGAAAGCCGTTCACGCGCCAGTATTCCGTCCAGCTGAGTGGCGCAGGGCTCCAAATAGCGCTGGCATAGCGATAACCTGTCAGCTCTGCTGCGCCTGCAACGCAAGATATACGCGCATTACCACTAATTAGGCCACAAGATTCTAGACTGTATGCAATTCTAGCTGTGGTCACTTTTTTAGTGGCTGTTGATGTGACGGCAACTACAGTCACGATTATAAGCAGTAATATGATTGAGATAATAACCACGACAGGTGTTTTTGATGGCGCTGTAATAGTGTGAGCGCTAGCAGATTTTCTGCTACGCTTAATGCTTTTTTTGTTGTTAGGCGCACTGTGTATAGATTTTTTACTTTTCATTTGTGAGCTCGTAATCTTATGATGATCTTACTTATAACGTTAGCATATTAAATGAATTAATACAGTGCTAGTTATTACTCTGGTCAAATCATGCAAAAAAGAGTACAATAGGTTGAATACATGAGCACTACAAGTCACACGCCAAACGTGCCGTTGACCAAATACAAACGGACCAAAATTATTGCAACTCTCGGACCCTCTACCGATAGTTTTGAGGCAGTAACTAATTTGATTCATGCTGGTGCAAACGGTATTCGGCTAAATTTTAGTCATGGCAACTACGAAGAACGAGTTAAGCAAATCAAATGGATAAGAAAAGCCAGTAAAGAATACGGCAAGCCAATTGCTATAATTCAAGATTTACAGGGTCCAAAAATACGACTAGGTGATTTCGAAGGCATAATTAACGTTCTAACTGGCCAAAATCTTAGCTTCCAGTACAATTCTGACTATGAGAGATCTGGTATTATCCCTGTCCAATACGACATAAGTAAAAAGGTTAAAAGAGGCGAGAGCGTTTATCTATATGACGGCAAAGTGCGGGTAACTGTTACTAGCGTCAAAGATGGAGTGGTGCATACGGTTGCAGAAAACGACGGCATCCTGATAAAGCGCAAGGGTATGAACTTGCCCGACACCGACTTTGGTGGCGATATTATTACTGAAAAAGATAAAGCCGACTTGGCGTTTGGCTCTACTCAAGATATTGATTATGTAGCCCAAAGTTTCGTACAGACTGCAGATGATTTGCGAAATATGAGGAAGTTAATGAAGAATCTTGGCATGACAGCCAAGTTGATAGTAAAGTTCGAGACTCGTTTGGCTGTAGAGAATATTGAAGAAATCGTACAAGAAACCGACTTGATAATGATTGCTCGTGGCGACTTGGCTGTAGAAACACCAGCCGAAAGTGTACCGATAATACAGCGCAAACTTATAGCATTAGGCATAAAATACGCTAAGCCAACTATCGTCGCTACACAAATGTTGTTTAGTATGACAGAGTCTCCTGAGCCGACTAGAGCTGAAGTCTCTGACGTAGCTACGGCAGTTATACTAGGCGCCGATGCAGTAATGTTGAGCGACGAAACAGCCAATGGTCGTTATCCTATCGAGGCCGTTAAAGTTATGAAGAGAGTTATCTTATATGCTGAATTAAACGACCCTGACACCATGTTCTTGCCCATGGCCCAAAAAGAAATGTCCAACCAATCGGCAATATCTTCAGCCATTATAAATCTTGCATTTGATATTTGTGCTCACGCCATAATAGCCGAGACGAAATCGGGCGCTACGGCTTTACACATTGCATCTTTCCGCCCACGCACACCAATAATCGCCGTTACATCTGTTGATCGTACTGCACAGCAACTAGCTATTGTATATGGAACTAAGAGCTATGTACGCCCAGTAAATCGATTGGCCGCAAATAAGTTAACAGATTGGCTTCACACCAAGAAAGTTCTAAATAAGGGCGACACTGTAATAATGGTGTCTGGTCAATATCCTGGAGTTATCGGCACAACCGACACAATTAAAGTCAGAGTACTTTAGTCCGTAAAAAATTCTAGTATATAATCTTATACATTAGATAAATAAGGACTAATTATGTTTACCAAGAAAACTGTCCATGATATAGATGTAAAAAATAAGACTATTGTTCTTAGGGCTATGCTAAATGTGCCAATAAAAGACGGTAAAGTTGGCGATAAGATGCGTTTAAAGGCGGCGTTACCAACAATCAATTATTTGATATCACAAGGTGCGAAGATTGTTATGATTAGTCATCATAGTCACGAAGGTCAAAGTTTGGAGCCTGTGGCTGGAGCTTTGTCGGAGTTAGTCGGTCGTCCTGTTGCTTTTGCTAGCGACTGTATAGAAGAGGTCGCGCTTGCTGCTGTTAAGGCGTTGCCAAGTGGTGGATTGTTGATGCTCGAGAACTTACGATTTCATCCTGAAGAAGAAGCTAATGATGAGGAGTTTGCGCGCACTTTGGCTAGTTACGGTGATATTTATGTTAATGATGACTTCACTACTTGCCACCGCAGTCACGCATCACTGGTCGGTATTCCTAAGTTTATACCAGCCGTTGCCGGACTAGAAGTTGAAGAAGAAGTAAACACCATCACTAGTAGTATCGATAATCCAAAGCGACCACTAGTGGCAATTGCCGGTGGTGCAAAGATCTCCACAAAAGTACCGATAATTTCGTTTTTGTTAGATAAAGTTGATGTTTTGTTTGTTGGTGGTGCTATGGCAAATACGTTTTTGTTAGCCAAAGGTCTAGAAGTCGGTAATAGCTTGGTTGAGCTGGATCAGGTGGAGACTGCCAAACAGATAATAAAATCTGCAGAAGAAAAGGGTAAAACGCTGTTACTACCGATTGATGTTGTTGTTACTACTGATGTTAAAGAAGCCTTAAATGTTAGAGTGTTGCTTGCCGGTGATGTTGGAATCGACGACATTATTGCAGATTTGGGGCCTATGTCTGTACTACAACTAAACGAAGTTATAAAGCCAGAAGGTAGTGTGATTTGGAATGGTCCAATAGGTATTGCAGAACAAAAAGAATTTGCCAATGGCACAGAAATGGTTGCGGAAGAGATAATTTCTAGTGGAGCGTTTAGTATAGTCGGCGGCGGAGATACTGCTGATTATGTTGATGGTGCTGGTTTGGCAGATAAATTTGGTTTTGTATCTACTGGCGGCGGAGCTAGTCTTGAGCTAATGAGCGGCAATACATTGCCCGGAATAGCCGCTCTATTAGATAAGTAATGCCAGTATTGATTAGTAGTTTGCGACTTTATGGCTAAGTCGAGTACAATAAGCATAGTAACGGTAATGCTTAAAATGAAAAGAACACTAATAATCGGCAACTGGAAAATGAACCTGAATACATCTCAGGCTAGTATTTTGGTGCACAGACTCGAAGAAAGAATCAAAAATCACACAAATATTGAGGTAGTATTGGCGCCAAGTATGCTTGTTCTTCAGCCGTTATCCACCCAGATAGACCGCAGGAAGTTTCGCTTGGCGGCACAGAATGCTCATCAAAAAGACGAGGGTGCTTACACAGGCGAAGTGTCTTTTGCTATGCTTCAAGACATAGTGCATTACGCAATCATTGGGCATTCTGAGCGTAGAATATATTTTCATGAAAATTTAGACACGATTCGCGACAAAGTTGCCGCAGCTGTTCGTAACGGGATTACTCCAATTTTATGTGTTGGAGAGTCGCAAACAGAACGCAATGCTGGCGAAACTAAACGAGTAATACATGACCAATTAGTTACTGCAATCAGCAATCTAACAAGTGCAGAAATCGAAAATATGGTAATAGCATATGAGCCAGTGTGGGCGATTAGTACATTTGGCGGTATTCTAGCAAAACCTGACGACATAAAAAAAGTCATGGATTATATTCGTCACCAAGTTAGTGAACTATATGGCAAGAAAACATCTGAAACAGTTCGAGTTATATATGGTGGAAGCGTTGACGACCATATCGCTGGAGGTTATCTTGATATTGATGGCTGCGACGGTGTATTAGTTGGTGGAGCTAGTCTGAACTATCATAAATTTAGCGGAATTGTTGATGCTGCTAACAGAATTCATAATAAAAACGGAGACGAACAAAATGGCCGATAAACCTGAGAGACCTGCACAGAAATTTTTTGACGTATCACACCCAGGCAAGTCAACTCCAAGTTCTACTTCTAGACCTACGATTGTCGGACATCATACTATTTTGCAGGATCCAATGGTTAATGCGGATCACGAAAACGAGGAAGCTATTACAAACTCAAGTTCAATTGTTAGCCGAGTATCGACTACTAATATTATTCCTTCCGACGAAGCTGTGGCGGGTTATAATTCTACAGAAAAAATTGAAGATACTAGCGAACCTATCGTTGAAGACGTAAAAGACAAGGTTGAAGATGAGCCACAGGTAGAGGCAGATACAGAGACAGAGAAACCGAAGACTGAAGAGACGGAGCTGATTGAACCAGAAAGCAATGAGCCTTCAGAAGAAGTTGACGAAATTAATATTCAGTCGACTGACAATACGAATACCGAGGAGCAGAAAAAGGCCGACAAGTCTACAAAAGAAGATCTCGAAAGACAAGAAGCTATAGCTAAACTGATAGCCGATAAGACTTACTTTGCTCCAGTAGGTGTGAATAAGCGCAAGAGCTCAAAACGCAATTTTGTTATGCCGATTATTGTAGCCTTGGTGGTAGTTTTTGTAGCCGGTTACTTAGTAATTGATAGCGGAATTGTCAAAACATCAGTCAAACTACCAGTTAGTCTTTTTAATAAATAACCAATCAAGTAGAAGTAACATCTGGTTGGTAAATAGTTCATTCAACAACAGATTATAGTGCTTATATTTGGTAAACTAAAAGCTATGCTTAATTCACTTACTGAAGGTCTAAACCCTGAACAACAAAGAGCCGTGCTGACTACAGAAGGTCCGCTACTTATTCAGGCCGGAGCTGGGTCTGGCAAGACCAAAACTTTGACTCATCGTATAGCACACATAATAGCTAGTAATAAGGCGACTCCGTATAACATTCTGTCAGTTACCTTTACTAATAAGGCCGCCAAGGAAATGCGCGAAAGAATTTATGGGCTCATGCAGGGACTAGAACATAAAAGAACTTACGAGCAGGTTGATGAAGTTCAGGTTCCGCGTAATTTTATGCCATATATGGGAACATTCCACAGTATATGTGTAAAAATATTGCGTCAAGACGGCGAACATATAGGTATTCCGCGCACCTTTGTTATTTTTGACGAATCTGATCGCCAGACTGCTGTTAAACAAGCTAGTCGACGGTTAATGTTAGACGAAAAAAGCTTCCCGGCTAGGCTATTGTCTGGGTTGATTAGTGGCGCCAAAAATGAACTAATCCCACCAGAAAGATACTCTGGTAATAGTCCGGCAGAGACTTCGGCAGCCCAAGTTTATCCAATATACGAAAAGATTTTGCGAGACGCTGGTGCATTAGACTTTGACGATCTAATAGGTAAGACTGTTAAATTATTGCAAGACAAAGAAGAGATAAGGCAAAAGTGGCGAAACCAATTCAGCTACGTAATGATAGACGAGTATCAGGACACTAACACTGCTCAGTATAAATTAGTAAAATTACTAGTTAGTGACAAGCACAACATTGCTGTAGTGGGTGACGATTGGCAGAGTATTTATAGTTGGCGAGGTGCTGATTTTCGTAATATCTTAAATTTTGAGAAAGATTACCCTGGCACTGCGATTATTAAATTAGAGCAAAATTATCGTAGCACCAAGAATATTCTTGATGCCGCTCACTCGGTAATTACCAAAAACCACCAGCGCTCTGACAAAAAGCTTTGGACATCTGAAGAGGCGGGTTTGCCAATACAAATAGTTCCGGTTAGTAGCGAGAGGGCGGAGGGTGAAGCTATTATTCGACGGATACGAAACGGGGTAGATTCTGGACAAAGACGCTATAACCATTATGCAGTTTTGTATCGAACAAATGCTCAAAGTCGTTCCATAGAAGAAGCCTTTATTCATTACGGTATTCCGTATCGAATTGTTGGTGGCGTGAGATTCTACGATCGTAAAGAAATTAAAGATTTAATGGCTTATTTGCGCTTAATATTCCAGCCTGAAGATCGCATAAGTTTTGAGCGAATAGTAAATATTCCTACCCGTGGTATTGGTGGTAAATCTGTCCAAAACTTTTTGTCTTGGCAGCTGTCACAGGGGCTAACATTGCTGAGCGCACTTGGTAGTGTTAATGATTGTGAGACTCTTACGCCAAGGGCCAAAAAAGCATTATTTGAACTTGGCGAAATGATTGAAAGTTTGAGAGAGGTCATGGTTGATGCTAGTGTTACCGGACTTATCGATACTTTAATCAGGAGAATAGATTATTTTCGTTTTCTGGATGATGGTAGTTTGCAGGGTGAATCTAGGCAAGAAAACGTACGTGAACTAGTCAGTGTTGCTAAGGAATATCAGGATCTAGGATTAGACGGATTTCTAGAGGAAGTTGCGCTAGTTAGCGACCTTGATAATGTGCAGTTTGGTAATAATGTCGTAACGCTAATGACACTACACGCTGCGAAAGGTTTGGAGTTTCCTGTTGTGTTCATGGCAGGAATGGAAGAGACGATATTCCCGCATTCTAGAGCTCTTTATGACCAGTCAGAGATGGAAGAGGAGAGACGGCTTTGTTATGTTGGTATGACCAGAGCTATGACGGAACTTTACATGCTACACGCTAGTAGTCGTATGCTTTATGGTGGCGTTCAACACAACCCACCCTCAAGGTTTTTGAGTGAAGTAGAAGGTGATGTTCAAACCGGAAGTTCACTAGAGCTTGGCTTATCTGGTGGAGCTCTAGGTTCTCAGTTCTCGGCCTCTAGCGCGCCTGCAGAGCCACGATATGTTCCTGATTTGAATGAAGGTGATAGTGTTAAACATCAGCTATTTGGTGTTGGTACTATCATGGAATTGAATGGCGAAGAAGCGGTTATATACTTCAAGGGAAAGGGGACGAAAAAGCTAAATATTGGCTTTGCTCCTCTAGAAAAACTTTAGATCTTAGCTCTACGCTTTTGTTTAGCGGTGTTTACTTTGATACAATGTAGTAACTAAAGAGGCAGTTTGGTGGCAGATACCAAATTCCGTAATTCCTAGGCCCTTAGTGGCTAAAATCTATGAAGATATTCAAGAAAAAATACATCAAAGGCAATAAAAAAGGATTTATTTTGTTGCGCCACCATCCTTTTATTGTTCCTGTGCTGACTTTCTTGGTTTTGTTTAGTGTTACTGCAGCAGTATTCGTGCTGACTGGTGGTGAATCTCTTAAGCTTGCTAACTCACACTCAGTAATAGTTACGCACGATAGGGTCAAACAAACTGTACCGACTCAAGCAAGTAATGTTGGGGAGCTCTTAAAGAAGCTAAATATTGTCTTGAACGAAGGTGATATCGTCGAGCCTGCCGTTGATTTTCCTATCCTAGAAGACAATTTTAGAATAAACGTTTACCGTGCTCATCCAGTTACTATCGTAGATGGAGACCACAAAGTGCTGGCATTTAATGCCGCCGCTACACCAAGATCTATCGCAGCTAAAGCAGGTATTACAGTTTATGCAGAGGATGGCATTACTTCGCAACCATCTGACGATATTATCAACGAAGCAATTATCGAGAAAATAGTAATAGACAGGGCAGTGGCAGTTAATTTAAACCTTTACGGTACGCCTGTAACTATCAGGAGTCATGCCAATACGGTTGGTGATATATTGGCAGAAAAAAATGTTAAGCTCGCGAAAGATGACGTGGTGACACCTAATGCTTCAACACCAATAACTTCAGACATACAAGTTTTTGTAACTAGAAACGGTACACAGATATCTACTATTGAAGAAATTGTCGGTTTCGAGACTCAAACCGTCGACGACTCTAGCCTTTCATTCGGAACAACTGCAGTACGTCAAAATGGCGTTGAAGGTAAAAGGCTGGTTACTTATCAAATAAATCTAGTAAATGGTGTTGAGGTGTCGCGAGTAAAAATACAAGAAGTTACAGCACTCACTCCAATAAACAGGATTATTGCACGAGGTCGAGCTATCTCTATACCTGCCGACAAGACGGAGATAATGGCTGCAGTTGGAATAGCCCCGTCCGACTACCCATATGTCTATTATATTATTAATCACGAAAACGCATTATGGTGTCCAACTAGGTGGCAAGGTCAATTTACTTGCCCATCATACTATGCAGAAAAGTACCCAGGCGCAGAAACAGTTACGACTTTAGGATATGGACTATGTCAGTCTACGCCAGCGATTAAAATGTCTTCGGCAGGAGCTGACTGGCGTACTAATGTGGTTACTCAGATGAGGTGGTGTACTGATTATGCGATGCGTCGCTACGGTACTTGGGAGGCGGCCTATAATTACTGGGTTGCTCATCGAAATTGGTAAGATGCTTTCGTTATAAACTTCTAAACTGCTACAATTAAGTGTATATGAGGAAAGATATCGACACAGCTTATGCGAAAGTTTCAATCGGCCAGCACTGGCTAGATGACGAGCGGTCACTAGAAGCTATGTGTGCAGGGGCAGACATTAAGGCTGGCGATCATGTGCTAGAAATCGGTCCTGGCCATGGCACACTTACCAAGAAGTTGATAGATCGAGGCGCCTTTGTGACTGCCGTAGAAATAGACCTTGACCTGACTTATGAACTAAAGGGTAAGTTTAGTGGCGATAATTTTCGACTTTATGTCGGCAGCATTCTTCAGTTTGACTTCAATACACTACCTAAAGGATACAAAGTTGTCGCTAATATCCCATACTACTTAACTAGTAATTTACTTAGACTGTTGTGTGAGAGCACTAATCCATTTTCGTTTGCGTCATTGCTTGTACAAAAGGAAGTAGCCGAAAGAGTTGCAGCAAAGCCTGGAGATATGAGCTTGCTTAGTGTTAGCGTGCAGTTTTATTGCAATACTGGAGTAGGCCCTGTGGTTCCTGCCAAGTTGTTTTCTCCGCCACCAAAAGTCGACTCTCAAATACTATTGCTTGAATACACCGGTCCGAAATTTGTAGATGTAGATCGTAAACAGTTCTTCCAGCTAGTTAGAGCGGGCTTTAGTGAACGACGCAAAAAGTTGATAAATTCTCTCAGCGGGGGCTTTAATATATCGAAAAAAGACGCCAAATTATTATTAGAGACTGCAGGAATTGATCCTCATAGGCGAGCACAAGAGTTGTCCTTGATTGACTGGCACAATCTGTATAAGGTAGTGCAGAATTCAAAAGCTCCACCCGCACAAATATATACTTGACGTGTTAAGTATTAATATATAGAATTATTCGGTATGAGGCCCATTAATAATACTGGCTATCTTATGCAGAGATTATCTTTTCTGCTAGCTCGTCAGTCGGATCAAATACTACAAGAACAATTAGGAATTGGTCATTCACAGTTTAAAATTTTGATGGTGTTAGGCTGGGATCCAAATATTGGACAAAAGTGTATCGCTGACAAGTTGGGCCAGACAGAGGCAGCTATAAGTCGCCAGATTAAGTTGCTTAAAGAGCTTGGCATGTTAACGAGCGAAATTAATCAGACTAATCGCCGAGAGCATATAACAGTGCTGACAGCAAAGGGGCAGAGGCTGACCGACAAGGCGTTGGAAGTGCTGAACAGTTATCATGCACCAATGTTTGAGCTATTAAGCGACAAACAGAATGAACGATTGCACGAAAGTTTATCGATAATGCACGAGTACGTATGCAGAAACGAAAAACCGGGCATCAAACACGGACTTGAATAAAAATAATAGAGGATAGGGATAAAAGTGGAAAAATTGAAGAGTAACCTTAATAGTCGTCTAGAAAAAAAGGCGCTACCAATAGTAATATTGACCATCTTTTTAGATGTGCTCGGTGTTGGTATATTGATGCCAGTATTGCCGCAATTAATATTTAGAATATTTGAGCCAGCTGGCTACAGCTACCACACATCTCTAATAATTTTGGGTTGGCTGACAGCTATTTATCCATTGATGCAGTTTTTGTCTACGCCAATTCTTGGTCAGCTAAGTGACAGGTACGGCCGTAAGTCTATACTTGGATTCAGCCTTTTTGGTACAGCAATAGGCTACGCCTTGTTTGCCATAGGTATTATCACCAAGAACATTCCTCTGTTATTTTTCGCTCGAGCTATGGACGGTATAACTGGTGGAAACTTGAGTGTTGCAAGGGCTGTAATTGCCGATGTTAGTCCTCCTGAAAAGCGAACCAAGAACTTTGGTTTGATTGGGGCAGCATTTGGTTTTGGATTTGTTATGGGGCCATATATTGGAGCCCGATTAGCAGCTCCAAACGTTTCATTTTTTGGTCTACTTAATACGCCGCACTGGTTTGGTCCGGCAGTTCCATTTTGGTTCACTGCAATTCTGAGTGTTGTTAACACGCTGTTAGTCCTATTTATTTTGCCAGAAACTCACAAGCACATTAACACTAAGCTCAAAATGGCATGGACTAAGTCTATAGACAACATTCGACACGCCGCTGCTCACCCATCCCTTAGGATAATTTTTGCATCTGAATTCTTGTTCTGGGGAGGCTTCACCTTCTTTACTACATTCTTCCAGATTCTGTTGATTCAAAAACTCGGCTTTAAGGTTAACAATGTTGGAGATTTCTTTGCTTATATCGGTGTATGTATTGCGTTAACGCAGGGATTATTAACACCAAGACTCGCCAAGCGCTTTACCAACCAACAGATTCTTAGGGTTAGTATTCCAGGTTTAGGTTTTGCATTATTTCTACAGACATTGCCACACAACACTACTCAGCTATTGATGGTCGCTCCATTCATTGCTCTATTTAATGGTCTAACTATGGCTAACATCTCGGCGCTAGTTAGTCTTTCTGCTGACAAGAAAATTCAGGGTGAAGTTCTTGGAATCGAAGCTAGCGTTCAAGCTTTGGCTCAAGCCATACCGGCAATTATTGCTGGCTACATTGCGGTACTTGGTGTTAGCGTGCCTGTAATAGTCGGCGGGTCAGTAGTTCTTGCTGGTGGGTTAGTATTTAACTTGTTCTACCGTTCGGCCAAAACTCCGGTTAGTGACGCTACGTAAAAGCTATAGACATAAGCAGTGTTATTCTGGTATAATATACTTACTGTCGTAAGGCGGTATATGTGGGGCTGAATTTAAGCTCGACGTCGGTCCTTCTCGGTTAGATCAGCAGGTCGCTTGCTTAGCGTTATAGGGCAAAATTGTAATTGCAAACGCTTTTACTCGCGTACGAGATTTTGTAGCTAGTGCTTTTGCACCAAGCGCAATGTTCGCCGGCGCAACAGCTTAAGTTACGACTTAATGCCGTGCCACGCAAGACGCCAAATATTGTAATGGTACGCCAAATCATTTGGCCGCTCATTATCGATAATCCGTAGATAGTGCTAAGACTTTCGGATTAAACGCTCTGACTTTTTGATTGTTTCTATGTCAGACGTATTCAAACAATCTACACCTGTAGGATAGACTAACTGTTAGGCTAACGGACGCGGGGGCGGTACCCGCCAGCTCCTCCATAGTAAACACCTCACTTTAAAAGAGTGGGGTTTTTGCTTTTTATGAGTAGATAAAATCACTACATTTTAAGAATATTTGATAAGATGGTTGTAATGGATAAGTCTTCACAAAGAGAACATAATATTCGCTCACTAGCTTGGGGTCTGACAGTGCTTGTAGCATTTGTGGCGATAATTGGTTGGGGTCAAAGCTTGCAATGGCAACTAGATAGCTTGTCGACCTATCAAATCTTTCCACTACTCGGTCTTGTTGCTTTTAGTCTGCTGTGGTCGCATTATATGGTCGGAGCTTTGCAGCGCTATTTAAAGCTCGACCACGCGGTTTTCAAAAATTATTACGAACTGACTGGTTATGCTGTACTGTTGGCGATTTTGCTTCACCCCGGACTACTGATCTGGCAGCTCTGGCAAGATGGTGTTGGGTTGCCGCCAAACAGCTATCTAACATACGTTGGCAAAAGCATGCACGCTACGGTGATTTTAGGTACTATAAGCCTTGTGCTGTTTTTAGCTTACGAATTACGACGGATTTTTGGTAACAAAAGCTGGTGGAAATTTATAAGCTCAGCTTCTGACATTGGTATGTTGCTGATTGTGGTTCACTCATTACGACTGGGATCTCAACTACAATATGGCTGGTTACAGACAGTATGGTATTTTTATGGAATTAGTCTAATCATAGCGCTAATTTATAAATACCTACATCGTCAACCACAAAAATCTCTGTAAGTTTCTAGACTTTATTCTATATAATATTGGCTTTAAAACTTCTATCAGAACAACAAACAAGGTAAACTAATAATATGAACTATTTTGTCACCACCTCTATTCCGTATGTTAATGGCGAGCCACACATTGGGCACGCAATGGAACTTGTACTTGCAGACGTGTTAGCGAGAGCTGCACGGCAACAAGGCAAGCCAGTGATATTTTCTACTGGAACAGACGAGCACGGTAGTAAAGTGGCCGAAAAAGCCGAATCGCTAAAACTCAAACCTAAAGAATTCGCAGATAAGATTAGTCAGCAATTTCGTGACTTACAGAAGCTACTCGACATCAGTAATGACCGGTTTATTCGTACTACTGACGCAGGTCACGAACAGCGTGCACAAATTATTTGGAAAGCAATCGAAAAAGACGTCTACAAAAGCAAGTATATCGGCTTGTACTGTGTTGGTTGTGAGGCCTACGTTACAGAAGCAGTTGCTAAAGAAAACGCTGGAGTGTGCCCACATCACAAAACCCCATATCAAAAATTAGAAGAAGAAAACTACTTTTTTAAACTTTCTAAGTATGGTCCAGAAATCCAGAAAGCGATTGACTCTGGAGCTTTTCAAATTCTGCCAGCAACTAGAAAGCACGAAATTCTACACCTCATCAAAGAAGGGCTAGAAGATATTAGTATTTCACGGCCAAAAGAAAAAATATCTTGGGGAATAGCTGTTCCTGGTGACCCTAATCAAGTTATGTATGTTTGGTTTGAGGCACTAATGAACTATATTACAGTTCTTGGTTATCCTGAGCACGAAGACTTTAAGACTTTTTGGCCAGCAAATGTTCAAGTAATCGGTAAGGATATATTGCGTTTCCATGCGGCAATTTGGCCTGGAATGTTGTTGGCCCTCGGCCTTCCGTTGCCTAAGGCCCTATATGTCCACGGTTTTGTTAATATTAACGGTGAGAAAATCAGTAAAAGTCTTGGTAATGTAGTTCACCCTAAGGAAATCGTTGATAAATACGGCGTAGATGCCTTTAGGTATTACTTCCTGCGTCATATTCCTAGCTATGGCGACGGCGTTTTTACGTGGGAACTAATAGACAAAGCCTATAACAACGAGTTGGCTAATGAGTTGGGTAACGCCGTACAAAGAACAGTCGTTATGATTCAGAAGTATCAAAATGGTTTGATAGGTGATATTCCATCCTTTGAGCACGATGTTGCTCAGTATAATGAGGCTTTGGAGCTGTGCAAGTTCGATAGGGCTTTGGATGAAGTTTGGGAGAAGGTTCGTGGGCTTAACCAATATATCGACGAAGAGAAGCCATGGACTCTCGCCAAAAATAAGGAAGATGATCATTTAAAGGAAGTATTGGCTTACCAAGTTAGTTGTTTGCTGCAAATTGCCGACATGTTGACGCCGTTCTTGCCTTCTACTGCTGAAAAAATTAAAAATATTTTAGGCACCGGCATTGTTCAGGTCACCGAGACTACCCTATTCCCTAGACTTTTAGATGCCACTAAGGCGTAATAAATAACATGAAGCAAGACGAATCTGCCGCTCAGTCAATCGTTATGAAGTCTGAGATTTTTGACACACATTGCCATATTCAATTTGACGATTATGGGCTTGATCCGGCTGATGTGATCGAATCGGCGCGGCTGGCTGGTGTAACTAGAATGATGGCAGTCGGTTGTTCGTTGCACGATAGTCAGCAGGCAATTGAGATAGCCTCAAAATACGATAATGTGTGGGCAAGCATAGGCCTGCATCCTCATGAGGCTAGTCGATATGTAGATGACGAATCAGCCATTCAGTCGTTTCGTGGTAAAGCTACTAGTCCAAAGGTTGTAGCAATAGGCGAGACTGGGCTAGATTACTTCTATAATCATTCATCAAAAGAAGATCAAAAAAAGATGCTAAGACTTCAGCTAGACATTGCCAGTCAGCACGACTTAGCATTAATATTTCATATCCGCGAGGCATTTGATGATTTTTGGGAGATTTTTGATACCTACACAGGCATAAGAGGGGTTGTTCATAGCTTTACGGCTGGCCCGAAGGAGTTGGCTCAGGTATTAGAACGTGGACTTTATGTTGGCTTGAACGGAATCATAACTTTTACAAAAAATGTTGAGCAGTTGGAGGCGATTAAATCTATGCCTTTGCAGTCAATATTACTGGAGACAGATGCGCCCTTCTTGACCCCTGTTCCGTTAAGAGGTACAATCTGTTCGCCAGAACACGCAAGATTGACGGCAGAATTCTTGGCTAAACTAAGGGATGAATCTATCGAATTGGTAGCCTCAGTAACTACGCTGAATGCCCTAAATTTATTTAGAATAAAATAATTCAGACCACAACTCTAGGCAGTAAAATATTATGAAAAATAAGACAATTTATTTAGATTATGCAGCAGCAACGCCTGTCGATAAGACGGTCTTGGCGGCTATGTTGCCTTATTTTAGTGATAAGTTTTACAATCCGTCAGCTAATTATTTGGCTGCTCATGAAGTTAGCGAAGACTTAAAATTAGCCAGACAAAAAGTAGCAAATATATTGGGTGTACGTTCCAGTGAAATTATCTTTACTTCTGGTGGTACGGAAGCAAATAACTTGGCGATAAATGGCATAATGAGCCAATATCCAGATGCGAATGTCGTTGTTAGCAGTACTGACCATCATTCTGTTTTAGAGCCGGCAAGTAAGTACGATCACAGGCTAGTACCAGTCAATCAAAAGGGTGATATAGATATGATTGCGCTCGATAAGGCTATCGACGACAACACCGTACTTGTAAGTGTTATGTATGCTAATAACGAGATAGGCACGATTAGTCCAGTCAAGGACATTGCAAAGATGATAGAGGCAAAGTTAAAGCAACGACAAGCTGGCAAGACAAATAAATTACCTCTACTCCTGCACACCGATGCTTGCCAAGCCGGTGCTTATCTAGACTTGCATATTAGTCGCCTTGGAGTGGATTTGATGACGCTTAATGGTGGCAAGATATATGGGCCGAAGCAATCCGGTGTTTTGATGGTAAAAACTGGGGTAAATCTTGCGGCTCAAATACTTGGTGGCGGCCAGGAGGCTAGTCGTCGTAGTGGTACCGAGAATGTGGCTGGTTGTATAGGTTTTGGAACGGCTCTTGAACTTGTCCAGAACCGTCGCAGTCTTGAAGTTCTCCGGTTGACTGAATTACGAGATTTATTCATCAAAAAACTTATAAATACTATTGATGGCTGTGTGATTAACGGTTCGTTGTCTCGTAGGCTTCCAAACAATGTCCATGTTACTTTCCCTGGGGTAGATAATGAGCGTTTAATGATGGAATTAGATGAAGTGGGAATATTGTGTGCAGTTGGATCGGCTTGTTCGGCATCCAGCGACGAGCCATCACACGTCTTAAAAGCTATAGGGCTATCTGATGCAGAAGCAGAATCATCTCTACGTTTCACTATGGGTATAGATACAAATAACAAAGATATCGACAAGTTGATCGGTGAGTTAAAAAGGCTTGTTTTCACTAAGTAAGTATTTAGTGTTTTGCGGCGCCTTCTACAGATTAAAATATATAGTCTTAATTGTTTCTTTTATGACTATTTTGGAGTATATTTAATAGTAAAGCTTAAGTGCTAATGTTAATAAGTAGGTGGGAAACTTGTGAATCTGACGACCTTGATAGTGATATTGGCAGGAATCATCGTGTTATCTGCTGCTTTGATTTGGCTGATTCTCAGAGATAAAGACGCTCCCTCCAAGGATAAAAAGAGTAAGCTAAAGCAATCAAAGGATGAAGCCAGTAAGCCTAAGGGTGAGGCTTATAGCGACACGGCAGAAGCTGATGTTGAGCATATATTTAATGATGAGTTTCGTGAAGAGCTACGCAACAGGGGTAGACTACACTTCGAGAAAATTATTAGCGAAAATGCTATGTTTCTGCAGCAAGACTTACGAATTACCACTTCTCAGCTCAATGACTACATGAAGGACGAGATTACTCGCACTCTTCAAGAAGAGTTTACTAAGTACGAAGAGTCCATTGCTGATGCTAAGAAGATAGCTATTGAATCTATCAACAAGACTCAAACTGTCATAGAACAACAGAGACAAATGCTTGGTGATCAGCTACAAAAACAAATTGCTGGAGAAAAGGATAGTTTGTTGTCGAGATTTGACGAGAACATGGCCGAAATTGTGAATCATTATGTATTGGCAGCAATTGGAGACCAGATTGACCTCAGTGATCAGCTAGAATATATCCTTAACGATCTAGAGGCCAATAAAGAACAAATTATTGAGGATATTCGTAATGGAGCATAGCTTTGTCGTTAAGCAGAAATCCCTAGAGTTGCCATTGCCAGTGGTTAGTCTAACTGATTTGAACAGGTTGCAAAGGGAACTCGAGGCTATTGATGTTTTTTTGATTCAAGCGGCTGTTCGTAAATCAGGGGAATCTATGGCTCTACCCAGAACTACCCGTAACCTTGATAACATAGTTCAGTTAAATAAATTGAATTTGTTGGTAAAGGAAGACAGAGTTAAGTTGGGGGAATTCATTAAATCTGTTCGACTAAATGCCCCAAAAGTTCATATCAGTTTTGCGTCTGATCCTTCTGCTGCGTTTATTCAGAAAATTGCATCATGGTTTAGAACTAATGCTCATCCGTTAACAATATTGCAGATAGGCTTACAGCCAACTATAGCGGCTGGTTGTATCGTCCGCACAACGAACAGCTACTTCGACCTCAGTATTCGTAAGGATTTTCAGAAAAAACGCCAACTTCTTGTCGAGACAGTAAGAAACGTTAGAATATCTGATCAGGCAAGAGTTGTGCCTGTGTTAGAGGCTGAACCAATGCTTTCTGGAGTTCAGACCAATGGCTGACAACCAGCATTTTAATCGATTAGTCGAAAACGGTAATCCCGTCGGTGAAGTTATTGGCGTTGAAGGATTTCTTATTAAGGTTAAAGGCCTGCATCCGGTTAATGCTCATGCGCTTATTTTGTTTGAAGATGGTAGCAAGGGTTTTGTTCATCAGGTCCTAGAGGCTCACGTTGTAGTGCTGCATCTTGGGGTACTGAAGCTTACGGCCGGTCTATTGGCTGTCGTTCAGTATCAAGAATTGGTTAGCAAAGTTGGCAAAGATTTTATTGGTCGCGTCGTGTCGGTTATGGGTGAGCCACTTGATGGTAAAGGACCAATAGCTGCCAATGCCGTCCGGCCAGTTTTTCACCCAGCTCCTCCACTCCACACTCGTAAATTACTAGATACGCAGCTAGAGAGTGGTATAACCGCCATTGACTCGCTATTTCCGATTGTTCGCGGACAGCGCATGGCGTTACTTGGCGATAGCAAGTCTGGCAAAAGTACCCTCGCTACTCAGCTAATCATTAACCAAAAAAATACAGACCAAATTGTGGTTTATTCACTTATAGCAAAACGACGAAGTGATATAGATAATCTACTAAAACATCTTGAAGAAAACGGTGGAATGGAGAAGGCTATCGTTATCGTTTCTACTATGTTTGAGTCTTTGATTGTTAGTTATCTCGCGCCTTATGTAGCCTGTGCTATGGCTGAATATTTGTGGCAAGAATGTGACCAAGATACTGTTATTATTTATGACGATTTAACTACTCACGCCCATGTAACTAGAGAAATCGCTCTAATGTCTGGTGTTAGTCCTGGACGAGATTCTTATCCTGGCGATATGTTTTATGCACATTCTAGCCTGCTGGAACGAGCCGGTAGACTTGAAAGTACTGGCAAGCACTTAACGAGTATTCCGATAGTATTGGCCGCGGGTGGTGATATAACAGCCTATCTACCGACTAACATAATTTCTATAACTGACGGGCAGTGGATATTAGATATGTCGATCTTCCGAAAGGGTATTCGACCAGCTATTAATATGGGGTTATCAGTTACGCGCGTTGGCGGTGTTGGTCATAATAAACGCCAGAAAACAATTGCCGCACAGACCTTAAAGTTACTTGCAGATTATCGTCAGGCTGAGGAGTTTTCTCATTTCGGGTCTGAATTAGGACCAGAAGCCCGGCGATCACTAGAAGTTGGCAAACATATATTTGAAGTGCTAACACAAGGTCCAGGCGATACATACTCGGTCATGGCTCAACAACTAATGCTGGACATTATTCTCAATGCAGAACTAGGGTCCATTCTTGATATCAGTAAGCTTAAGTTAATGTCGCGCGAGGCTGCGACAAAAGTTACGACTGAAATATTGTACGAGCAGACGAAGCTTGAATTAAAAAATCAGGTAATGCTTGGAGTTAAGTCATGAAGCGACCTAACGAGATATTATTAGAAGAAGAAGCCATGACTACGATGGTAGAGTTAACCGGAGTTTTTGAAGGCATTGCTAGTATGAGAATCGCCCAAATCAAGAATCAAGTAATGCAGGCAACTAAGTTTTTTGATGATCTTTGGGCAATTTATTCTCAGCTAAGAGTAGATAGTCAGTTTAGATTTGGTCGTAGTCAGTCGGATGGAGAAATTATAAACAAAGAGTTGTATATTATTATCACAGCCGAAGGTGGGTTTAGTGGTGACATCGACCAAAGACTGATCCAGACTATGTTAAAGAGTTACGATAAAGAAAAAAATGACATTATTGTTATCGGACATCATGGTGCTATTCAGTTGGCACAACGTGGAGTTTCGTTCAAAAAATACTTTAAGTTACCAGTAAAAGATCAGAACATTAATGTCACGCCAATTATTAAAGAAGTTCAGAAATATCGCAACACATCAGTTTTTTACCAGGAATACGTATCACTTTTAGTCCAGGAAGTGCGGAGAATCGAGCTGTCTACTGCTGTGCAAGAACAGGGTGCAGTAAGCGACAAGGCTTCTGAAGTTATCAGTGAGACTAATTATATATTTGAGCCAAGTACTTATGCCGTCGTTGATCACCTTGAGAGGTCTATGCTACAAATTGCCGTAAGTCAGTTGATCCTTGATTCCAAGTTAGCGCAGTATGCTAGTCGATTCCGTGCGATGTCGGCATCTCACCAGCGTTCTGATGAGGCCAAAGCCGATCTACACTTACGGTATAATCGCGCTAGACGATCTGTTAAGGATGAACGCTTAAAAGAGATTATTAATGGTATGCGAAAAGCGAGGGGAGTTGCACTATGAACCCTGGAAAAGTGATTTCAATTAAAGATTTAGTAGTCAGGGTCCAGTTTGATGAAGAAGGGCCTAGTGTTGGTCAAGTTGTGGAAGTGGGCAACGGTTTTGCCACGCAACTTCTAGTAGATCACCTTGAGCCAGGCGGTGTAGCTTTTTGTCTAAACATTAGGACCGACAGAAGAATTCAGCGTGGTATGGATGTTACTAATACCGGCAAGGGTATTGAGATTCCGGTTGGCGATGTTACTATTGGCCGAATTTTTGACGCTTTGGGTCAGCCATTAGACGGTCTGGCGCCATTAGACGAAAAGGATTTAGAATACCGTGATATTTTGAAGATTCCAGCCAGAACCAGTAACTTTACCTCTGCCAAAAATGAGATTCTTGAGACAGGAATTAAGGTCATAGATTTCTTCACGCCATTTGTTAAGGGTAGAAAGATTGGTATTATCGGTGGCGCAGGTGTCGGCAAGACTGTGCTAACTATGGAGCTTATTAACAACACTGCTGCTGGCGGTCATGGATTATCATACTTCGCAGGTATTGGTGAGCGTATCCGTGAAGGTCACGAATTATATGACACACTTCGTTCTAACGACCTACTTAAAAGTACCTGTATGTTTTTTGGTCAAATGAATGAGAATCCAGTTCAACGATCTCTTGTTGGTATCTCTGCCGTTGCCTCAGCAGAATATTTCCGAGACGAAAAAGGTAAGGATATATTGTTCTTTGCTGATAATATGTATCGCTATATTCAAGCAAAAAACGAACTATCTACTATTCTTGATCAGGTTCCGAACGAAGGTGGCTATGAGCCGACAATATTCTCAGACATAAAAATTCTTCAGGATAGATTGAGTTCAAACGAGAAAGGCTCAATAACTTCTGTTCAAACTATTTATGTTCCAGCCGACGACCTTTCTGATCCGGCAGTACAGATGATCCAGCATGAGCTTGACTCGGTTATCGTCTTATCTCGTAAAGTTGCTGAACAGGGTATTCGACCAGCAGTCGACCTTAGCCAGACATCATCGTCGTTACTTACTCCTGAAATTGTTGGAGAGAGGCATTATGGACTAAGCGTTCAGGTGCAGGCATTGTTACAAAAATATGAATCATTAAAAGGTATTATTGCAATTATTGGAGAGAACGAACTTTCGCCTGCCGACAGAACGGACTTCGCGAAAGCCAAGAAATTGATAGCCAACTTCACGCACAATATGAATGTTATGGAAAAACATAACGGCATAAAAGGTGACTTCTTTACGCGAGAACAGACTCTTGTTAGCGTAGAAGAAATTATCGCTTAAGCTAATGCAAGGAACTATTGGATAATGCCAGAAGATGCACCAAAATCAGCTCCCCATCCATCAACCGTTCAAGAGACCTTAGCACTTGCTGCTAAGAGAAATAGCGAGCAGGCAAAATCTAGCGCAAAGATTATGCATGTTAAGGTTTATGCTCCGTTTAAGACTTATTACGACGGTGACGCAACAAGTATTTCTGCCATAAACGACACAGGTCCATTTGATATTCTGCCGCGACACCATAACTTTATGACGTTAGTAAATAAATGCGATGTCATTATTCGGACAGAAGACGGCGACGAATTAAGAGTGCCTATTAATCGCGGTGTCATGCACGTTAAGGCCGACCGAGTTGATGTGTTTTTGGACGTATAGTGACTTTAGCTTATGTTTGATTTAGCGTAATATAGTTTTATGAAGATAGTTATATTTGGAGCAAATGGTAAGATTGGGCGGCTAGTTGTGGCTGAGGCATTAAGGCGTGGTCATAGCGTTCGAGCTTTTGTGCATAATCATAGCGATATTGCAGACGACAGTAACCTTAGTATCTTTAAGGGTGATATATATGACGTGGATTCTTGCCGTAGCGCTATAAAAGGTTGCGACGCAGTTGTTAGCACGCTAGGCAGCTGGGGTACTCCCAAAAAAGATGTCGTATCAACAGCGATGGAGAATATTATTCCAATAATGCAGAATTTGAAAATAAATAAAATTGTAACTTTGACTGGGGCAGATAGTGAGGCTTCTAATGATATTAGAGGCCTAGCGCATAAGCTTAGTCGTCCGTTGCTGGCTACTATTGCCGGTAAAATATTGGCTGACGGTGAAAAGCATATTAATTTATTAGAGAATAGCGGCTTGAACTGGTCCGTAGTAAGGTCGCCAATTATGACAAATTACGGGCAAGCGAGTAATTTTAAACTTACCGAAGATCGGCCAATGCCATGGCAAACTATTAATCGTAAGTCGGTAGCAATTGCTATGGTTGATCTATTAGAGACGACAGAAGGCGAGCTAAAAGCTCCGTATATTGTACGCAAATGAAACAAATAATTGTTGAGGAGTCTTACCAGTCTGGATATGAATATGCTTTAGTCTGCCAAATGGGCAAAGATTTTGATGAAGATTTTAAGCCAGATTTAACTCCTCAGCAAATGTTAAAAATGGGAATTTTTGCCGGTAATTATTTTAAGCAAGTGCCTAAAGAATTTCCGTCTGATTGGTTTGATGGTGTCGTATTGAGCGACAAGGCTAATCCAGAACTAAATTATTTTAAAGTAAAAGCTAGTCAACCTTTGGCTGAGTGGCAACGCAAAGGTTGGATTTATTTCGAAGATCCGCTTGGTTGGTTCCTCTGGTACTGTCGTTATTATTGCGGTCGTAGAATTCCAGCTGAAGATGCCAGACAGATAAAACGCTGGAAAGCGATGAGCCGCCATATTAGTCAGCTAAAGAATAATTGCCAAGTTGGTGATTATAGCTGTCGCCCAAGACAGCGTCAGGCATTGCTGCACTGGGCATACGACTCCACTAAAATGTAGATTGTGCAAGCTTTTGCGCGTTAATTTGTGTACAATAACAGGTATATGTCGAAAAAAGTATTCGTAGGTTTAAGTGGTGGCGTTGATTCGTCCGTAGCAGCGGCTTTGCTTGTTGAGCAGGGCTATGAAGTTGTTGGCGTTTATATGAAAAACTGGAGCAAAGATTTGCCTGGTTTTCCGTGTCCTTGGAAAGAAGATTATCAGGATGCTAAACGTGTAGCTGTGCAACTTGGTATTGAGTTTCGAATGTTTGATTTTGAGAAAGAGTATTTCGAAAAAGTTGTTGATTATATGCTTGATGGATTTCGATCTGGTATTACACCTAATCCAGATATTATGTGTAATCAAGAAATCAAATTTAAATTATTTCTAGATGTTGCGCTCGAACAAGGCGCTGATATGATTGCGACCGGACATTACGCCAAGGTCATAACTAAGATTCAAACCAAAACAGATACAAACTCTGAAATCACAAAATCCTTAGATACAAGGGTTAAACCCTTAACAGATGGGGAAAATGTGATTTTAAATCTATTAGGGGTGGCTAAGGATGATAATAAGGACCAGACGTACTTTCTTTATAGAGTAACTGAAGCGGCTCTGGGTAAGACTTTATTTCCGCTTGGTGATTATACTAAGCCAGAGGTTAGAGAACTTGCTAAGAAGTTTGGTCTAGTTACTGCTGCTAAAAAAGAAAGTATGGGTATTTGTTTTGTCGGTAAAGTTGGTATTAAGGAATTCTTGCAGCAATATGTTACGACCGCACCTGGTCCAATTATCGACGATAAGGGTAAAATTATTGGTGAACATGACGGTGCGATATTCTACACAACTGGGCAGCGTCACGGTCTAAATGTAGGCGGTGGACTGCCTTATTATGTGGTTGGAAAAGATATGGATAAGAACGAAGTTTATGTAACGGCGGATATTGATGACATCAGGCTGTGGAGTAAGGATTTTGTAATTAATAGCGCGCACTGGATAAATGACGCACCGCAAAATACTGACGATCTGAAAGTTCGAACGCGGCACCGCGCAACACCGCTTTCAGTAGTAGCAATTAAGAAATTGGACAATGGTAATTGGCATATCAGTTTGGACGAAGAAGTGCGAGCGTTAACAGCAGGACAGTCAGCTGTATTTTATCAAGATGGTGTTTGTCTGGGTGGCGGAATTATCATATAGCTATTGCTTATAATTGATATTTATTGTAAAATAGCCTACAGTAAATACCATGATTAAATCAGAATCAATCCCAACTCCGGAAGACTGGAAAGCAATACAGGGAGGCAAGCCCCGTATCTTTGAGAGTGCGTCTAAGAAAAGTTTTAGGGTAATTCATGTCTATGGGTCTAAGTTTGAGCCTGAAAAGACAGAAGAATATCCTCAGTATGGATATGAAATTCCAACTATAGGTGAAAATATGAAAGATTCTCTCGAGAATCCGATAAAAATAGAGTTCTTAAATAGTAAGCTCGAGGTCCCTGCGGTTAGAAGGATTACTGTACCTGCCGCATTGCTTATTCAGTATCACGGCAATCCTTGTATGCAACGAACCGCAGATAATGAAGGAGTGAAGGCTGGCTATGATAAGTTATCAACTGCCGAAGAATTTGATTTCCATTTGCAGAAGCTGGAGCATGACGGTTATACAGAACAGCGTCTAGGAATTGACCCGAATAGCAATGGCTTCCGTTTGTTACCAATGGTGCGTGTCGAAAAAACTGCTTAGCTTTAGGCTAATAAATACCCGTACAATCTGTTATTATTAATCTTATGACAGCACAAGAAATCCGAAAAGCTTATCTGGATAGCATGGTTAATAATGGCCATAGCATAATTCCTCGTGCACTTTTGGTGCCGCCAAACGATCCTACAACATTATTTACCGGCAGTGGAATGCAGCCACTAATACCATTTTTGCTTGGAGAAAAACATCAAGACGGTACAAGACTCGTTAATAGTCAGACTTGTTTGCGAGCTCAAGATATAGATGATGTCGGCGACAATCGTCATACGACTTTTTTTGAAATGCTTGGAAACTGGAGTTTGGGTGATTATTTTAAGACCGAACAATTACGCTGGTTTTTTGAATTTTTGGTTGCCAAGGTTGGGTTAGATCCGAATCGAATATATGTAACATGTTGCAGTGGATTCCCAGAATTTGGGGTACCTAAGGATTTAGAGTCGGCTCAACTATGGAGCGATCTATTTGACGAACAAGGTGTTGATAATAAACAAGTTGAAATAGGCAGCGAAGAGAACGGTTATAAAGTTGGTGAACAGTCGGGTAGGATATTCTTTTATGACGAGAAGAATTGGTGGAGTCGTAATGGTGCACCTAAAGATGTCAAAGTTGGCGAGCCTTGCGGCCCAGACAGCGAAGTCTTCTATTTATTTGATCAGATTAAACATGACACCAGCTTTGGCGAACTATGTCATCCTAACTGCGACTGCGGTCGTTATATGGAAATCGGTAATTCAGTCTTTATGGAATATTTGCGAACAGACAAAGGATTCGAGAAATTACCGGCTCGTAATGTCGATTTCGGTGGTGGACTAGAAAGAATTGCTGCTGCCCAACTAGATAGTCCTGACGTTTTTAAAATCAGTATTTTGTTGCCAATAGTCGAATCGCTAGAGCAGATGAGTGGCAAAAAATACGAAAGTCACACTGCTAGTATGCGAGTTATCGCCGACCATCTGCGTGCTGCAACATTTTTGGCTGTGGATGGTATTGTTCCAAGCAATAAAGAGCAAGGTTATGTTATGCGTCGCTTAATGCGCCGAGCAATACGGTTTGCTTTCGAGCTTGGTGTCGAACAAGATCTTTGTAGCAAAATAGTACCGGTCATAACGGATTTATATAAAAATGATTATCCTGAAGTTTCTGCAAAATGCGACGAAGTTGTGGCAATCCTAACTAAGGAAGAAAAAATATTCCGTCAAACACTACGAAAAGGCCTGAAAGAGTTTGAAAACTTATTTGGTGAAGAAAATAAGAAAACTAAAGTAGAGAATCACGGCGCAGCATTATTCCAGCTATATGACACTTATGGCTTTCCTTTAGAGCTAAGTATCGAAGAGGCCTATAAGCAGAATGTCGACTTAGACAAAGATTGGAAGCAACAATTTGACGCTAAAATGACAGAGCAACGCGAGCGCTCACAAACCGCAAGTAAAGGCACATTTAAGGGTGGACTTGGTGGTCAAACATTGCAGCACAAAAAATATCACACCGCCACGCATTTGATGTACCAGGCATTACGCCAGGTTTTGGGCGACCATGTCATCCAAAGAGGCAGTAACATTACTGAGGAGCGTCTAAGATTTGACTTTAGCCATGACGGTAAAGTTACGCCAGAACAGATAAAACAGGTCGAGGATATCGTAAATGAACAAATTTCCAAGGACCTAAAAATAAGTTTTCAAGAATATCCTACTAAAGTCGCCAGAGAAGAAATGCACGCACTTGGACAGTTCGGTGACAGATACGGCGAAACAGTCAAAGTCTATAAAATGATTGCAGAAGACGCGGACAAGCCGTTTAGTTTTGAGATCTGTGGCGGACCGCATGTTGACCACACTCACCAGTTAATTGAAGACGACAAAAAGTTTAAAATATTAAAGGAAGAAGCTAGCTCAGCTGGTATTCGACGAATCAAAGCTGCTTTAGTCTAAATAACCACTTGTAAAGCATAACCGTTGTGATACGATAAAACTGTTAATATAAAAAACAAAAACAATAAAATATGAAGAAAAAACAGATTAAAGGCACCAAGCCCAAGCTTGTTAGTCACTATTCAAACACCGGTAAACGTATGTCGTCTCAACATACATCCTATCCGTTATTGGTGTTTATTTTGTTACTTCTTGGTGTGTTTATGACTGGATTTACGTTAAAAGTTAGTGCTAGCGACGTAGTTGTTAGTGCTTTTGTTCAGGCACCAATACCAACTGTCCCGGCTACTATAATTACTCCCGTTGCGAACGCTCGATTTAATGATTCGCAAACTACGGTCACCGGTACTTGCGCGTCTGCGAATATGGTGAAGCTTTATCGAAATAATAATTTTAGCGGTGCTGTACTCTGCGCCATAGACAATACATTCCAAATCCAAACAGCTCTTTTTGAAGGGTCTAACGATTTACAGGCTAGAGTCTTTAATATCACTAATGATGAGGGTCCGCAGTCTGCAGTTGTAAGAGTATATTATGACGTTCCGGCTATATCTACTCCATCAAGTGTGCCTCAGTTCATGATTTCTGCCGATAACCTATATAAGGGTTACAATGTAGGTGACACAATTGAGTGGCAAATAGGCGCCGTTGGTGGAACAGCTCCCTATGCTTTTAGTATCGACTGGGGCGACGGAAACACCTCGATCGTAAGCAGACGAGATGAGGGAGTTTTTATAACCAAGCACGTTTATAAACAAATTGGCGGATATAAGGGTAGTTATATAATTAGAGTAACGGCTTCTGACGCAAACGATAAGTCGTCGTTCATACAATTAATGATAATCATACAAGACAGTAAAAACGTATCTAATAGCATCCCAGCAGTAGGCTCTATCGATAATACTACTCCAACCCTACCTTTTAATATGCAGTTATTCTGGCCTGCATATGTTGTGACATTCTTGATGGTTATAAGTTTCTGGCTAGGACAACGCCGAACACTGGTTAAGCCTAAGCACAGACTTCATGCACATAAAGGCTAGGATATTTTGTGAATAATATGAGTACAGACAAGGCCTATTAAATTAAAATGGAAAGTTTGGCAGCCATCTATGGTGTTATAATTTAAGGGATTATGCTTAAAAAAATAAAATCACTTAGCCATAAGGCAATCAAGAAAGCGGTGAGCAAAAGCTCTTCCGAGCGCTACATTGTTGGCCTAGATATTGGTACTGAATTTGTTAAAGCTTTAGTTGGCAGAATTAATGATGATAATATCGAGATAATTGGTTCTGGCCGCGCACATCAAGAGTTCAGTGCGATGCAGGCAGGAGCGATTGCCAATATATCTGCAGTTGTGGCTAATTGTGACAAGGCTTTGAATGATGCTGAGCAACAGGCTGGTGTAAGTGTTAGACCTTCTGTAATTGGTATAGCCGGAGAGCTAGTAAAGGGCACTACATCAACTGTGCGTTGTCGGCGCCGTGACCCTAATAAAGAACTTGACCTAGATGAAATCGAGCGAATTATTGGTCTTGTACAAAAGCGAGCAGAAGAAAAAGCTAAAAAACAACTAATGTGGGAATTGGGCGGCAAAGATGTCGAGATTAGACTAGTAAACAGCGCGCTAGTTGGAATAGAAATAGATGGCTATCCTGTTACTAGTCCGGTGGGCTTCAAAGGCAAAGAAGTTGTGGTTCAGTTATATACGGCCTTTGCGCCGATGATACATATTGGAGCGCTAGAACGAACAGCTCAAGAATTAGACGTTGATTTGTTAGCACTTGCTGCTGAACCTTTTGCGGTTGCTCGCTCGATGATTGGCAATAGTACTGATACTTCTATGAGTGCAATATTAATGGATATTGGTGGTGGTACGACAGATATTGCCGTTATTAATGACGGTGGAGTGCAAGGCACTAAAATGTTTGGCATCGGTGGACGAGCATTCACACGTGCCATTGAACGGGAGTTGGGTGTTAGCTTCGACGAAGCCGAAGAACTAAAGCTGGCATTAGGTAACAACAAGACCCCAAGTAGCAAAACGAGATCTGTAGAATTAGCACTAAAGAAGACATTAGATGTTTGGACAAGTGGAGTTGAACTGGCACTTGCCGAATTTACTAATTTAGATAATCTGCCTCATAAGATTCTGCTATGTGGAGGCGGATCATCACTTGATATGTTGGTAGATAAGTTAACTGAGTCTAACTGGTATCTACAGCTACCTTTTACTCGTAAGCCCGTCGTGCAGCATATAAAACCAAGCCAGGTTGTGGGCATTACCGACAAGACTGGCGATGTAATTGACCATACATTTATTACAGCAATGGGTCTTCTGCGAGTTGGCCTAGATACTGTTCATCAACACGATAGTGATATTTCTGGTAGTGCTTTTCGTGAGCGAATTGATAGAATGTTAAGAGCATGAGTATAAAAGCCAATTTACCATTTACCATTTACCGTTTTTCATTGAGCCTCAATGCTCAAATGCCAAATGCCAAATTAATGTTCAATGTTAAATGTTTAATGTTAAATTCTACCGAAGGAAGAGCCTCATGACAGACACTACCAAAGATACTATCTATATAGATATTGACGACGAGATTACCAGTATTATTGATAAAGTACGGGCTAGTAAACATAAAATTGTAGCTTTAGTGTTGCCTAAAAGAGCGGCAACTCTGCAGAGTATAGTTAACATGAAGTTGCTAAAACGAACTGGCGCCGAGACAGACAAAAGAATAGTTCTAATTACATCTGAGGCTAGTCTTTTGCCGCTAGCTGGAATAGTTGGTATGTATACTGCTAAAACTTTGCAAAGCAAACCAATAATTCCTAGATCACCCGATACTTCTAATGATGCTGATAGCCTGGATGATGACGAAGATGTTGATGAACCAGAAATTGACAATAAAAAGAGTATCGGCGAGCTTTCAGGTTATGAAGAAGAACCAGGTGGTGACGATGAAATTAGTAGCTCTACCGAAGTTGAAGAGACTATAGAAGTAGATAACACTATCTCCACCGATAAAGAAGTAGAAGAAGTATCTAAAAAGGCTAAGAAGAATAAAATAAAGGTCCCTGATTTTGAAGGTTTTCGCTTAAAGCTATTTCTTGGTATATTTTTGATAGTTGCTTTGGTAGTTGGTTGGTACTTTGCATTTAAGGTTATGCCAAAGGTTAGAGTCGTGGTCAAGACTGATACCAGAACTGTAACGAGCAGCTTAAACTTTTCTGCTCAAGTTGATATAAAGACGCTAGATGTTGATAAATCACTTGTGCCTGCTGTTGTTAAAGAGCTCAAGAAAACCGACACCGCAAAAATTGCAGCCACAGGAAAAAAGAATGTTGGCGAAAAAGCTGTCGGCACCATTACACTTAAAAACTGTACAAAGGTTGACGGTGCATTAGTCATACCTTCTGGCACTAGTGTGACTAGTTCTCCGTATGTTTTCTTGACTCAAGCAGATGTTTCTCTTCCTGCAAGTAGTTTCTCTGGCGGCAACGCATGTTTGACTGCAACCAAGACCGTGAGTGTTGTTGCGCAAAACTCTGGCGGTCAATACAATCTCAAGGGTGCCCGATCCTTTGTAGTATCAGGATATTCTAGCGTGCTTGGAACTGAAAGCGATATAGCGCTTGGCACAGACAAAAACATCACCGTTATTAGTCAACAAGATATTGACGGCGCAAAGACCTCGTTATTAGATAAAAGTAAGGACACCGCTTCAGCTGAACTTTCAAAGACGCTGACTAGTGCTGGACTTTCGTCGCTACCGGAAACTATCCTAGGTGCAGACCAAGTAATAACTACCGTACCTAATGTTGGCGATGAAGCTGCTGACGTTACAGTCACGTCGGTAACTTCATATACAATGCTTGGAGTTAAGACGGATGATCTCAAGAAATTAGTTGACGTAGATGCTAGCAAGCAGATAGATATAACTAAGCAGCCAATAGTTGATTATGGTCTAGATAAGGCTGTTTACCGTATGACTAGCAAGCGTTCGGCAAACGACCAGAGCTTATCGTTCCAGACAGTTTCTACTGCAGGAGCCAAGATTGACCCTGAAGCTCTTAAAAAAGAAATTATCGGCAAGAAAAAAGGTGATGTTCAGCAGATTGTAGGCAATCACCCAGGTGTTAAAGATGTTACAGTTACTTTTAGCCCGCCATGGGTATCGACTGTTCCTAATAAAACGGCTAGAATAACTATCATATTTGAGCAAACTAATTCCAATGGTAAATAAATCAATCATCGCGCTGGATGTGGGAAGTAGGCGGGTTGGCGTTGCTCTTGCTAATACGGTGGCGAGATTAGCCAATCCTCTGACTACTATTGATCGCAAAACTAGCGATGTCTGGTCGTTATTGGGTAAAATTATCGACGAGAATAAGGTTGATATCATTGTGATTGGTCTGCCAAGAGGAATGTCTGGCCAAGAAACCGAGCAGACTGCTTTAGTTCGTCAATTCGCCGAGGACTTCAAGTCTAAGTTTAATTTAGATTATAATTTCCAAGACGAAGCCGTGACTTCAGTAATGGCCGAAGAAGAGCTGCAGGCAAGAGGAGGTTCCTATACTAAGGGAGACATTGACGCACTCTCAGCTACCTATATTTTGAATGATTTTATCACCGAAAATTACCAGCAGGATACAAGATGAAGAATTTTATAGCCGGGAAGTCTAATAAGAAAAAGTTACCTAAAACTGTTTTAGTTTCTGGATTGATACTCGGCCTTATTGTTATTGGGGTTGTTGTCGTGGCGAGGCGAGTTTATATGGACAATCTAGTTGCAGTAAACATAGCTAGTGACGAGAGTGTCGTTGTCGCTATTCCATCGGGTTCGTCGCTAGAAGAAATAACAACTATTTTAAAAAATAAGAAAATTATTCGTGCCGACTGGGCCTTTAAGAGATACGTCATTAGTCATGATTATAGTAATTCATTAAAGGCTGGTACATATCGATTTAAGCTTAGCCAAGACACAGGGTCTATCGTCAAGGATTTGGTTAACGGTAAGGTAGACGTGACTTTGTTCACTATATTTCCGGCACGTCGGCTTGATCAAATTAGACAGGATTTTATAGACAAAGGATTTGCGACTGCTGAGGTTGATTTGGCACTCAAGCCATCTAATTATGCTAGTCATCCCGCCTTGGTGGACAAGCCAGCATCGGCAAATCTAGAGGGTTATTTATATCCTGATTCTTATCAACGTACTGCAGACACTACAGTTAAGGTTTTAATCAAATCTGCACTAGATGAGATGGCTAAAGTTTTGACGCCAGACGTCCGTGCAAGTATTGCAAAACAAGGCATTAGTACTTACCAGGCAATTACAATCGCATCAATTGTTGAGCAAGAAATACCATCATCAGCTTCAGAAGATAGGAGAATGGCTGCTCAAGTTTTCTTAAAACGTATTAAACTAGGAATGCAACTTGGGTCTGATGTGACTGCGTTCTACGGTACCGCCATCAACAATCAGCCCGACTCAGTATCATACGACTCACCCTACAATACTCGTATACATTCTGGCTACCCACCAAGTCCGATTGGTAATGTTTCTAGTAGTGGTTTAATGGCTGTTGCAAATCCTGCCGACACAGATTATTTGTACTTCGTTGCTGGTGACGATAATATTACTTACTTCTCACGAACTCTTGCTGAGCATGACGCAAATGTCGCTCAGCACTGCAAAATACTTTGTAATTAAGCCGTAGTTGTCTAAATTATACGATTTTTGATGAATATTGATCAAAGTGCTTAAGGTTGATTAAAAGCCTGGCTATGATACCATATATGTACGGTGTTGTATCTGTTGATAGAGCAGAAACACCATAACCTGAGCCAGTTTTCAAAACGATTGCCAAAAGTGCGGTCAAGATTTAATAAAGGCTCATAGCGTCGGTAATAATCGACGGGAGAATCCTCATTCGTATACAAGACCTAAGCTTAACCAATAATATTGGGCAAGTATGGAACAAATTTAATCGTAAAGTTACTCGCCTGACGTCAAAAAAGTTACGTCGGCGAGCTGTTCGCTATGGAGTGATCGGCGCCAACGTATTGATTTTATTGTCGGTAGGATTACTAGTTTTAAATAGCTCCTCGCCAAGCTCTTCAGCACGCAGTAACATCGTAGACCCAAATTCTAACACGCAAACCGTTATAAATCCGTTAGATCAACTATCATCTGCTGATATTGCAGTACAGGTAGCTCGTTTGACTAACTTATATGAAGTAACGTCGGTTACCAACAACGCCGATTCTCTTAACTCATTATTGGCGATTAGCTCTTCTGATTTAACTATAGTTACAAAACCACAGGTCGTATTGACTGCCACTAAATCATACAAAGATATTCAAACATATGTAACTCAAGCGGGAGATACTATTAGTGGGTTAGCAGTTAGGTTCGGTGTAACATCTGACACTATTCGTTGGTCTAATGGATTGTCGTCAGGAGACGGATTGGTAGCTGGAAAGACATTGTCTATATCCCCGATAAATGGAATTGTTTATGAAGTTAAAGTGGGTGACACAGCAGATAAATTAGCATCTAAGTTTAGAGCAAATAAAGATCAGATTGTAGCATTTAATGACGCAGAAATTGGCGGTTTAGTAGCTGGTCGTAAGATTGTTATACCTGAGGGCGTACAGGTGCCAGTCTATCAAAGTACTTACGCCAGTGGTTTTGCTTGGGGTGGTTACAATGCAATTTATGGTTTCAATGGTTATGATTATGGATGGTGTACTTGGTATGTCGCTAATCGAAGAACAGAAATAGGTCGTCCTGTGCCAAGTAATTTAGGCAATGCTTATAGTTGGTATGTTTTGGCTCAGCGAGCTGGAATGCCAACTGGAGTAATTCCTGCCGTGGGGGCTGTTGCAGTTAATCAGGCCAATAACCACGTGTCTGTAGTTGAAGCTGTTAATGACGATGGTAGTTTCTGGGTTTCAGAGATGAACTCTAGCGGACAGGTTTCGATGACGGATCCAACAAGAACGGGTGGCTGGGGTAGACGAGATTATAAGATCATCGCTAGTGTCGGCTCGCTAAAATTCATATATTAAAGATTATTCTCGTCAACTTTCAGAATTAAATATTAATGTTCTGTGAGCTATTTACAACATCCGACTTCCGACTTTTGACTTTTACCCCTATAATAAGAGTATGTTTGTAGATAAAGTTGATGTTTCGGTAACAGCTGGCGATGGCGGAAATGGCTATCTCGGCTTCAGGCAGGAAAAATTTGTTGATAGAGGCGGTCCTGATGGAGGCGATGGCGGAAACGGTGGTGATGTAGTTTTCGTCGCAAGTCGTAACCAAAACACACTCGCTACTTTTAGATTTCAGAAACAGCTTTTAGCCGAACCGGGCAAGGGTGGCTTTAAACAGAAAATGCACGGCCGTAGTGGTCAAGATCTTATTGTTATGATTCCTGTTGGCACGATGGTTTTTAACGAAGCGGGTGAACTTGTAGCTGACTTAGCACAGGACGAGCAACGAGCAGTTATAGCCAAGGGCGGTAAGGGTGGCTTTGGTAACGCTCACTTCGTGTCTTCTGTAAGACAAGCGCCAAAAATAGCTGAAAAAGGCGAAAAAGGTGAAACTTTTAACCTTACTTTAGAAATGAAGATGATTGCAGATGTTGGTGTAGTTGGCCTCCCTAATGCTGGCAAGTCAACATTACTTGGTCACGTAAGTAACGCGCGTCCAGAAATCGCCGACTATCCATTTACGACTATTAGACCGAATCTTGGTGTTGTCGATATCGATGAATCCACAAGTTTATTATTTGCAGATATTCCAGGCTTAATTGAAGGCGCTAGTTTAGGCAAAGGCTTGGGTGATGAGTTCCTTCGTCATATCGAAAGAACCCGCGTACTTATACATATGATAGATGCCTACGGCGACATTGAGTCAGCATATAACACTATTCAAAAAGAACTTAAAGATTACAAAGTAGACTTAACTACGCGACCTCAAATTGTTGCATTAAACAAAATTGACGGCTTAACTGATGAGGATGTTACTGCTAAATTAACTATTTTACAGGCACTAGTTCCAGCTGAGACTCCATTATTGGCTATATCTGCCAGCAGCGGTAAAGGGATTAAAGAGCTGCTATATGAAGTAAAGAGTATCTGTGCCAGAAGAGCCGAAGAAGTAGCTACCGAAAAGGCAGAAGAAGTTCCAATTTTGCGACTACCAGAAACAGAAGACAGCTGGAAGGTTACCCGCGAAGACGATCGTTATGTCGTAACCGGGCGCAAGATAGAGCGATTTGCTCAACGTACTGATTTCGAAAGTGCTGCTGGCGAACAGCGTCTCCGTGACATTATGCGTAAAATGGGCATCATGCACGAATTATCACGCCAAGGCATCGAACCAGGTCAGAAAATTGTTATCGGTAACTCCGGCAAACTCGAGTATTAGGCAGTGCTGGCGATAATATAATGTTAAACTGGCTATATGGCTGAGACATTATATTTCTACGATCTTGAGACTAGTGGGTTTAATCCGCGCGAACAACGGATTATGCAATTTGCAGGGCAGCGCACCGACCTTGACCTTAAACCTATAGGCGAGCCTCACAATATACTTATCGCGCTAAGCGAAGATATTCTGCCAGATCCTGATGCTATATTAATTACCGGTATTACTCCCCAACAGACAATTGCCGAAGGAATATCTGAAGCAGAATTCTTGAAAATTTTTAATAGTGAAGTAGCACTGCCTGGTACGATATTTACTGGCTATAATACGATTAGATTTGATGATGAGTTTATGCGCTATAGTCATTACCGTAACTTGTACGATCCTTACGAGTGGCAGTGGCGTGACGACAGAAGTAAATGGGATCTGCTCGACCTAGTTCGTATCACTAGAGCTCTAAGGCCTGAAGGTATTAAGTGGCCGTTTGATGATGATGGTAAGCCGTCTAACCGTCTTGGCATGCTAACAAGTATCAATGAACTCGAGCACGAAAACGCACACGATGCACTGAGTGATGTAAGGGCATCCATCGATTTAGCAAGATTGATACACGCCAAGCAACCTAAACTTTTTAATTACTCATTGGCTAATCGTAGTAAACAAAAAGTAGCCGAGTTAGTACTGGCGGGCAAACCTTTTGTCTATACATCTGGTAAGTTTGATACTGAATACGAAAAAACGGCTGTAGTAAGCGTTGTCGCAAAAGGCGATGATAGACAAGGTGTAGTAGTCTTTGATTTACGTTTTGACCCCAACGACTATAAGGATATGTCAGTCGAAGAATTAGCCGAGGCGATGCGTTGGCATAAACCGGGCGAAAAGGTTGCTTCGATACCAGTTAAGACGATTAAGTTCAATCGTTGTCCAGCCGTTGCGCCAATAAGTGTACTCAATGCAGAGGTAACTGGCAGGCTTAAAATAGACATGAGCAAAGTTGCAGCCCATCAAGAAGCGCTAGCCAAGTTGCCGGATTTTGCGAACAACATACTTAAGGCAGTGGCGTTATTAGATAAACAGCAACAGACAAGTCAATCAACCGAAGAGAGAACAGTTGATGCACAGATGTATGATGGATTTATGGGAGATAGCGATAAGCGGTTGATGGCTAAACTAAGGACTGTTAATCCGAGTGAGTTTAATGATTATCTTGATGATATACAGGACAAACGACTAAAAAATCTTTTGCCATTATATAAAGCTCGCAATTATCTTAAAAGTTTGACTAGTGACGAGCGCCAAGTATGGGATGAGTTTAAGAACGCAAGATTATTTTCTAGTGACAATGATAGTCGTATGGCCAAATTCATGAAACGTATAGAAGAGCTTAGATCCTTGCCGGCCACAAATGACCAACAACAGTATCTTTTGACTGAGTTGGAGCTTTACGGTCAAAGTTTGCTTCCTAGCTCCTAGATTTTTAACGACTAAAGTTCCAGAGTAGTACATTATTTGCATGCGCATCAACAAATTTTATAATCACAAAAATACAACGCATAATATATTAAAGGATGTGGTAACCTAAATAAATTACAATGTCTGTAAAACATATAGTGTGAACAAAAACAATTTATGAGTAGACCAGAATATAACCAAAGGGCAGATTTGCCGGCTAACAGAGAGCTGCGAAGAGCTTTGTCTGCGCACCGGCCAAAGTCATTTGGCATTAGAAGATTATTGGAGGACCAGGACAATATCGGCCTGACGGCTGTTTGGGATGGCCTGCAATCTGCTAAAGATATACCGGACACTCTTGAGCCAAGATTAGAAAAAGGCGTAACATTACTGCCAAAAAGAGTTTTGGGCGCACAACTAACAAGGGGTCTAGTTATAGGTCATCGGCTTGGACAGGCTCATACCGAATTTGAGCGCGACCAGAAGCTAAATACAATTAGAGAGCCGCTAGTTGTTGAATTAGGTAGAACTGCTATATTACGCCGTAAAACTGTCTACGTGCCAGTTATCAGTGAGGAGTTAGAGATTGAACGCGAACGGCTGTTTCATATTCTAGAAAAAGCCGGATTTAAGGGTGCACACAAAAGTTTGAGCAAGCCACTGCATATAACTTTGGGTGAGGCTAGCAAACCAATATCTTTAACAGAAGAACGCCACGTTAGACATTCTATCGACGATACTCTAGGCGACAATCAGTTTGTTCAGTTGCAGGAATGGGAGACTTATCCTTCTGTTGACCAGTTAGACGGCATTAATCCTGACGATTTTTAGTATTCTTTTCGCCCTAGGTACTAGAAAAATTGTTCATTTTCTGCTAAACTAGTTCGACTTATGAGCGATTTTATTACAGTTAAAGGAGCCCGAGAACACAACCTCAAGAATATTGATGTCTCTATTCCGCGGGGTAAGTTAGTCGTAATTACTGGATTATCTGGTTCTGGCAAATCGTCGCTAGCATTTGACACTATTTATGCTGAAGGTCAGCGTCGCTATGTAGAATCACTTAGTTCTTATGCGCGTCAATTTCTGGGACTTATGGAAAAGCCTGATGTTGATCAAATCGACGGCTTAAGTCCTGCTATCAGCATCGACCAAAAATCTACAAGCCGAAACCCTAGATCAACAGTAGCTACAGTTACAGAAATTTACGATTACCTAAGGTTGCTATTTGCACGTGTTGGCATACCTCATTGTCCTACTTGTGGTAAGCCCGTCGAAAGACAAACTTCTACGGCAATAGTTGATCAAATTGCTGGACTAAATGTTGACGCCAGATTAATGATATTGGCGCCAGTAGTAGCCGACAAAAAAGGTGCCTTTGAGCATGTTCCAGAGCAATACATGCGCGCAGGATTTGCTCGTGCTAGAGTTGATGGCGTTGTATATTCGCTTGATGAATTCCCAGAACTTGATAAAAGTTATAAGCACACTATTGAGATAGTTATTGATCGATTAGTTAATAATGCAGATAGCAAAAATCGTTTAGTTCAGAGCGTAGAGCAAGCTTTAGAAATAGCTGACGGTAAAGTTAAAGTTATGGATGCCGATACTAACGACGAGCATATCTATAGTTTGATGTACGCCTGCATAGACCATCCTGCGATTGCAATACCTGAATTAGAGCCGCGAACATTTAGTTTTAATAGTCCACACGGTGCCTGTGCTGTTTGTACCGGTCTTGGATCACGGATGGAAGTTGACCCAGAGCTAGTCATGCCAAACGGTCGACTTACAATTGCCGAAGGCGCTATTCGTCCATTTAATCGCATAAATACTGATGCTTGGTATACCAAAAAACTACAAGCGCTAGCCGACAGTTATGGCTTCAGTTTGCATGTTCCAACTAGCGAGATTTCTGCAGCTAATATCGAGAAGATTATGTATGGTACGGGTGATCAAAAATATAAAATTGCGCTAGCACCGGGCCGTAATTTTGAGACTACTTATGAAGGCGTCGTGCCAAACTTAGAGCGACGCCATAAAGACACAGAGAGCGACTTTATGCGTCGTGATATTGAGCGATTTATGCAGGAACGTCCGTGTCATGCTTGTGACGGATTAAGACTTAAGCCAGAAATTTTGGCAGTAACTGTGGCTTCCATGTCTATCATGGATATTTGTAATTTGTCTATTGATGATGCTGTTAAGTTCTTTAAAGATATTAAATTAAATGCAAAAGACACGCAGATATCAGTTCAGATTCTAAAAGAAATTTTGGCGCGTCTAACGTTTTTGCAAGACGTTGGGCTAAATTATCTTAACTTGCTGCGCAGTGCAGTTACACTATCGGGTGGCGAAGCTCAGCGTATTCGGCTAGCTACTCAGATTGGGTCTGGCTTGATGGGTGTGCTTTATGTACTTGATGAGCCGTCCATTGGACTGCATCAACGAGATAACTCACGCTTGATAAATACATTGAAGCACCTGCGTGATATTGGTAACAGTGTAATTGTAGTCGAGCACGACGAGGATACTATTCGCACTGCAGATTATCTGCTAGATATTGGTCCAGGTGCAGGTATTCATGGTGGGCATGTTGTTGCAAGCGGCTCGCCCGAAGAAGTTGCAAATAATCCCAAAAGTATCACTGGTCAATATTTGAGAGGCGTAAAAAAAATAGCAGTTCCAAAACGCCGTCGAAAAGGTAATGGCAAGAGCCTTGCTATTAAAGGTGCGCGCGAAAATAATCTAAAAAATATAGATGTTACTATTCCACTCGGTCAGTTAGTTGTAGTTAGTGGTGTGTCTGGTTCTGGAAAATCTAGTCTGATTAATGATATTTTAGCAAAAGAATTATCGGCTCGATTGATGCGTACTAGCAGTGTGCCAGGGCGACACGATAACATTGAAGGCATAGAGCATCTTGATAAAGTTATTATAATCGACCAGTCACCTATCGGTAGAACACCTCGCTCAAACCCAGCAACCTACACAGGATTATTTACTCCTATTCGTGAACTTTTTGCATCGACTCCAGAAGCTAAATTACGAGGCTATAGTGCTGGTCGTTTTAGTTTTAATGTTCGCGGTGGTCGCTGCGAGAATTGTTCTGGTGATGGAATTATCAAAATTGAAATGCACTTCTTGCCAGATGTTTATGTGCCGTGTGAGGTTTGTAAAGGCAAGAGATACAACCGCGAAGCTTTGGAAATACACTTCAAAGGCAAATCGATAAGCGATATTCTTGAAATGAACTGTGAAGAAGCTTTAGAATTTTTTGCAAATATTCCTTCAATTGCGCGGAAACTTCAAACTATGGTAGAAGTTGGCCTGGGCTATATTGCTCTAGGGCAGCCGGCTACAACACTTTCTGGCGGTGAAGCTCAAAGAATCAAATTAGCTACCGAACTTTCACGAAGACCTACAGGTAGAACTCTTTATATCCTAGACGAGCCAACCACTGGATTGCACATGGCAGACGTAGATAAGTTGCTAGGTGTGTTGCACGCGTTAGTAGATACTGGCAATAGCATGATTGTTATAGAGCACAACCTAGATGTCATAAAGTCAGCAGATCATATTATTGACATGGGGCCTGAGGGTGGAGCTGGTGGAGGTATAATAATCGCCCAAGGTACGCCAGAACACATAGCTAAAGTTAAAGCCTCATACACCGGACATTATCTGAAAGAACACTTAGCTTAGTCTTGTTTTTTGCTGCGTAGTTTACGATTTATGAGTTCTTTGCCGACATGATAAAGAGTCGGCCCTATTGTAACTGCCGACGCGAAAAGAACTACAGGCATAATGTATTTATCAATATGAGGGATTCTGCTGCCTAGCCAAAAACCAAGTAGAATCATTGTAACGCACCACAAGAGCGCACCAATTATATTGTAGGTCAAAAATTTTATACGAGGCATCTTGCCAACACCAGCAACTACTGATGAAAAAGTTCTAACTATTGGTATAAAACGAGCAAGAACTATAGTTTTGCCGCCATGCTTTTCGTAAAAATCAGAAGCTCTTGTGATGTATTCTTCGCGAAATAAAATGCCGTCTTTTTTGCGAAAAATTTTGCTACCAGTTCGTGATCCTATCTCGTAACCAACTTCGTTGCCGATAATTGCCGACATTGTAACTACAAATAAAAGCGCTGGAAGAGGTAGTTCGCCTTGGGCGGCAAAGAACCCCGCAGCGAATAGTAGAGTGTCACCCGGCAAGAAGAAACCAAGCAATAATCCAGTTTCAGCAAATATTATTAAACCTATTAGTAATATGCCGCCGCTTTCAATTATGTGTTGTACTTCAAACATTTATACTAATTCTATCACATACCCCTTATCAGAGCAGACATTTTAGTGTATACTGTTACGAAAGTGTTAAGGAGTTAATGTGAGCGGACAAGATATTTCGTTATTAGTTGCAGAGCGAACCGTAGAAGGCAAAGCCGTAAAAGGCCTAAGAAAGACAGGAATTATTCCTGCAGTTATTCATGACCACGGTCAAGAATCTAAAATTATTCAGGCCCCTTATTCTGATATTTGGAAGGCCTACCAGCAAGCTGGCAAGCACCACCCAGTAACATTGAGCTTGGGTTCTAAAAAAATCATGACAATTATTAAAGATATCGATATTGACCCAAAAAAGCATGAACTACGACACGTCGTTTTCAACGCAATCAAAATGGACGAAAAAGTTGAGACTGAAGTTCCTGTGCATTTAGTTGGAGAAATTCCAGCCGAAAGAGCCAGCCTATTAGTTATTCGTCAGCTTGACCACGTTGTTATTGAGGCGTTACCTAAAGATTTGATCGACTCACTTGAAGTAGATGCTAGTAAACTAGTAGAAATCGGCGACAAGATCTTTGTAAGCGACATAGTTGTCCCAGCCGGCGTAACTATTTTGACCGAAGTTGAACACCCTATTGCTACTGTAGAAGAAAGCAAGGCTCAGATGTCAGAAGAAGCAGCCGAAGAAGCTAGCGAAGAATCTGCTGAAGTTCCTTCTGACCATGGTTCTGCTGAACCAGCAACTCCAACAGAATAAGCAACTCTTATTCTTGTATGAATCCACCACTTTGGTGAGACCAAAGTTTGGCGTATAGACCATTCTTTGCGATAAGATTTTTGTGGGACCCTTCCTCAACTATCTTGCCGTCATCCAGCACAATGATGCGATCCATTTTTTGTATCGTACTTAGTCGGTGAGCAATAACTACAGTAGTTTTACCCTCCATTAATTTCCACAAAGCATCTTGAATCAATACTTCACTTTCGCTGTCTAGGGCGCTAGTAGCTTCATCCAATATAAGAATAGGTGCGTCCTTAATGAATGCTCGAGCAATTGCAATGCGTTGTTTCTGGCCACCACTGAGTTTGATCCCTCGCTCACCAACCAAGGTCTTATATCCGTTAGACAATTTAGCTATGAATTCGTCAGCATGTGCCTTGCGTGCGGCGATGTCTATCATTTCTTGGCTTACATTGTCAGTTCCGTAACTAATGTTTTCTGTTAGAGTTCTATGAAATAGTAGCGGCTCCTGAGGCACGTAACTGATGGAGCGCCGCAAATCAGCTTGAGTCATGTCGGTAATATTGCGACCATCTATTTCTATGCTTCCAGATTGTATATCCATAAAGCGTAGCAATAATTTTGTAATACTAGTCTTGCCGCCACCGCTTGGTCCGACTAGGCCAATTTTTTCTCCAGCTTTAATATTTAGAGTGAAGTCTTTGAACAGGCTATGATCGATATTAGTTTCCGGGTACCAGAAAGTTATTTTATTAATAGACAGTTCACCGTTTGTGGCTTTGAATGGTTTGACGCCTGGCTTGTCGGATATTTCTGGTTTTAGTTGGAGTATTTCGGACATATCGGTAGAGTCACCAAAAACGCGTGTGAAATTTCGAAAGTTTCCACCAAGATCCCATAATCTTTTTAATATGGAAGTAGTGTAGTTTAATGAAAGATAAATTATGCCTATTTGTATTTTGCCTTGTACGGCTAGGCTAGCAGACAATATCAGCACTATCACATTAATGCTGCGCTGAATTGAGCCTGTGACTAACTCGTGGTTCATATTTATAGTCATAGTTTCAGTAGATCGCTGGTGAACCTCGTTGGATCTTTGACTCATTCTTTGTCGTTCAAAGTTTTCGCTAGCAAATGATTTAATGGCCAAGATATTCGTAAAACTGTCGGCTAATTGACCGGTACGTTTGGTCTCTGCCTCTGCCCAGCGACGATTGTACGGCACTTGGTGTCGACGGTACAGCCATACAATTGGTGTGTATATAGCACTTATAACTAAAATTGCTATTGCGACTTGAGGTACGCGAGGCAGAAGTATTACAGTCGTAAATGTCAAAGACACAAGAAGCTTGAACACGTTCCAGGTTAATGGGTCTGTAAGTCTCTCGAAAGAACCAATGAACTTATTACTCTGGCTCACAAGAGAACCAGCAAATCTATCAGAATAGAAACGGTAGCTCATATTAGTGAGATGATTAAATACTGTAGTGTTGAGGTCGCGCATAATAGCATCTTGGGTGCGCCAAAATCGTCTAACTACTTGGTTCCACATCAGTAGTGCAAATAACTCCAAGCCGATAATTATTAATAAAGTAGGCATGAGTTTGGCTATGGTTAATTCGGCAGTATGGCCTTGGGCTAATTTTGTTAGGATGCCACTAATAAGCAACGGCGACAGCATGTCTTCTGCTAGCTGAGCCAGAACCATGCTTGGATATATAATCGCCATGTCGCGTTTATATTTACGGGCGTGTTGCCAGTAGATATGCAGAGTGTTACGATTTGTTGACATTTTTTTCATAGCTTACCGCTCCCTTTGGGCGGCTGCTTAATATATAGGTATTTGCGTAAGTTTTTAGTTTTTTGGCTTAGAGCCCGCAAGAATGAGGACGCATAGGTGATTGTGATCTGTACATTTTTTTTGCGTCCTTTCCTTTACGTAATAGTAGTGCTTATTATACACCACCTGTCAACAGATAGCCATAATCTGTTATAATAGAGCTATAATTATGGAAAAAATCATACTATATTATATCTTTGTGCCGATTGCCGATCCGACGACTGTTATGTTCTGGCAAAAAGCTTTATGTGAAAAGTTGGGCCTTAAAGGTCGGATTCTAATTAGTGGCAAGGGAATTAACGGTACATTAGGCGGTAATCTAAAGTCACTAAAGGCCTATAGAAAAATCATGAACGAACATCCATTGTTTTCTAAAATTGTCTATAAATGGAGTGACGGTAAGGCAGATGACTTTCCGAAACTAAGCATTAAAGTAAAATCCGAAACTGTGACGCTAGGTTGGGAACCAAATGTAACAACCGATGGCGTGATTGGTGGCGGTAAGCACTTAAAGCCCGAGCAAGTACATGAACTTGTAAAAGATTTTGGTGACGATGTAGTATTTTTTGATGGTCGTAATAAATATGAAGCACAGATAGGTAAGTTTAAAAACGCTGTCGTCCCTGATGTTAATTCTTTCAAAGAATATATAGCTGAACTCGATAAGCCAGAATACGACGAAATTAAGAAAAAGAAGGTTGTGACTTATTGTACTGGCGGCATACGCTGCGAAACATTGTCTGCACTGATGATCGAAAAAGGCTTTGAGGACGTTTATCAAATTGATGGCGGAATTGTTAAGTATGGCGAAAAATTTGCCGACGAAGGTTATTGGGAAGGCAAATTGTTCGTTTTTGATAAACGTATGAAACTTGCATTTAGTGATAAGTCTAAGGACATTGCAGTATGCGAAGTTTGCGGAATAAATACCAGCCATCAAGTTAATAGTACGAATATTCGTCGACGCCTTCATATCGTTTGCGAAAATTGTACTTCCAAAAACTTAGTTTTTGCGGAGTAACGTGAACGCTGATTTTAAAGAAAAATTAAAGTTATTACCCAAAACTCCAGGCGTATATTTTCATAAAAATGTTGCTGGAGAGATTATTTATGTTGGCAAAGCTGCGGTTTTAAGTAATCGTGTTCGTCAATATTTCCAAAAAAGTCGAACGCGTGACGCCAAGACAGAAGCGTTGGTAGCAGAAATTGCTGATACAGATTGGATGGAAGTTGAGAGTGAGCTCGAAGCGTTATTTCTTGAAGCAGAGATGGTACGTCGCTACATGCCTCGCTACAATATTCTTCTGCGCGACGACAAATCACTTAGCTATATACGTATAGATTACGACAGTGATTATCCTACGGTAACTATCACCCGGCGCCCATTAGACGATGGCGCAAAATACTTTGGGCCTTATTTTAATTCGTTGTCTGTTCGCCAGGCGTTAAAATATTTGCGTAGAGTCTTCCCATTCGCAACCAGTAAATCTGTAGGGCAAAAACGAGCAAATTTGCACTATCATTTAGGACTGGATCCAGGACTCGAGGAGGGTCGAACTAGTATTAATGAGTACAGATCTAACTTGCGTGGATTGATTAGTTATATTGAAGGTCATAAAGACAAGCTAATAAAATCTTTAGAGCGCGACATGACAAAACAAGCAAAAAACGCACAATTCGAAGAAGCTGCTAAAACTCGTAATCGTTTGTATGCATTAAAGAATTTAAACAAGCAAGTAGTATTTAGTGACAAAGAGTTCATGGATATTAGTAAGGATCATGCACTCAACGAGCTCGTCAACTTGCTGGAGCTAGACAAATTTCCTCGTAGAATTGAAGGTTACGATATAAGTCATATGAGTGGTACTGATGTCGTAGCTAGTATGGTCGTGTTTACTAATGGCGTTAGCGACAAAGATGAATACCGAAAATTCAAAACTCGAATTGACCAAAATAATGACTTTTATAATATGAACGAAACGATCAGCCGCCGCCTGTCTTTGCAAGGTCAGACCTTGCAACCTGCGCTAGGAAAGTCCTCTCACAAATCCAAGAATGCCTGGAAGTTAAAATTACCAGATTTGGTTCTAATTGATGGAGGCAAAGGTCAACTGGAAGCTGCAATTAAAGCGAGAGACATCGTCGGACAAAGTGACTTAAAATTTATTGGTTTAGCTAAACGCGAAGAACAAATCGTTATACAAAAACCTAAACTAAAAGGTCAAATCGAACATCCGGGTAGTAATGTTACGGTCAATCAGACTGCGTTAAAGAAGTTGAACGGTTATGTCACCGAAACAGAAGATTTTATATTAATTAATTTATCCCACAGAACAAACTTAATTAAATTACTGCAAAGAATTCGCGACGAGAGCCATAGATTTGCCGTTAGTTACCACTCGACACTAAAAAGAGGACGACAAACTGCGAGTGTTCTTGATGACATTCCAGGATTTGGTCCAGTAACACGCAAAAAATTATTAAAAACTTTTGGCTCTATTAAGATGCTTGGACTTGCCGATAGAGCGGAGATTGAGAAAATAATTGGAATTAAAAAAACCGAGCTGTTATTAGCCAATCTGCCAGAGCCTAAATCCAAGTAAAACGTGTACTGCAGGGAGTCTCCCTGCTATATTTTTTGTGGGTGAGTTGGGGTGGGAGTTGCATCATCGGGTAATTCGAG
>CALRGT010000007.1 GCA_943358095.1 uncultured Candidatus Saccharimonas sp.
ATAATAAACCTCAAAACGAAGTTATCTAGCTTGTATCTTATCGCATAGAGTTCTATCATAAATATATGAAGAAAATTGCTATTATTGAAGACGATCAAGCTATCAGCCAAATGTATCGAATTAAGTTCGAAAACGAAGGCTACCAAGTCGAAACAGCCGAAAACGGTCGTATAGGACTAGAAATGATAGAAAAGATCAAGCCTGCTATCGTACTACTAGACCTAATGATGCCCGAAATGAACGGCGACGTAATGTTGGCTAAACTACGCGACACCGACTGGGGTAAAGATGTCAAAGTCGTAATTCTAACAAATGTCGGTGAGCAAGAGATTCCGCCACACGTAAAAGAACTTGGTGTAAGTGCAATTATTATTAAAGCCGACATGACACCAAGACAAGTCGCTGATGTAGTAAAAATTCAGCTCGAATTACAGCAACAATGAAAGCCGCAATAGTTGGATATGCCGTAGAAGGACAAGTTTCTGCTAATTATTGGCACGAACTTGGTTATGAGGTTACTATTTGCGACCAAAACACGTCACTACAAGTGCCGCCTATATTCAAAACAACCCTTGGCGACGACTATCTTGACGGATTGGACTCATACGACATCATTGTGCGCTCAGCAGGCATACACCCACGAATAATTCTAGACAAAAACCCTTCCGTAAAATCCAAAATTACAACCTCTGTCCAAGAATTTTTTCGAGTCTGCCCATCACCAAACACTATTGGTATTACCGGCACCAAGGGCAAAGGCACTACCACTACATTAATAACCAAAATGTTGATAGCTGCCGGCAAGACAGTACATTTTGGCGGCAATATTGGCATAGCCCCGCTAGAACTACTACCAAAAATAAATGCAGACGACTGGGTAGTATTAGAGCTTTCTAGCTTTCAGTTAGAAGATTTCAATGGCCCGTCGCCACACATTGGGGTCTGCTTAATGGTTGTTCCAGAACATCTAAACTGGCATGCCGATATGGCGGAATACATAAGTGCCAAACAACGATTATTTTCCACACAAAAACCAACCGACATCGCAATATATTATTCTCAAAACGAAAACTCCCAAGCTATAGCTCAAAAAAGTGCAGGAGTTAAAATACCTTACCTTGCTAGTCCTGGAGCAATCATCGACGAAAACCAGGTCGTAATAGACAATCAAACAATCTGTTCTGTAGAAGAAATAAAACTACCAGGCAAGCACAATTGGCAAAATATCTGCGCTGCCGTTACTGCTGTATGGCAAATAACACAAGATGTTGCGGCAATTAAATCAGTGATATTAAGTTTTAGCGGACTAGAACATCGAATCGAGCTTGTGAGCGAAATAAACAAAGTAAAATACTACGACGACTCTTTTGCTACCACACCAGAAACAGCGATTGCTGCCATTCAAGCTTTTGATCAGCCAAAAATATTAATCCTAGGCGGTTCCGACAAAGGCACACCACTCGATCCAATTGCAAACGAAGTTATAAGTAATAACATTCGCCACATTATAACTATTGGCGACACCGGCCCAACTATCGCCAAACAACTGCGCGAGCGCGGATATAACGATATTACTGAGGGCTTAAAGACCATGACAGAAATTGTCGCCACCGCACAAAGTCACGCCGAACCAGGCGACGTAGTATTACTATCGACTGGATGTGCTAGCTTTGGGCTTTTCAAAGACTACAAAGATCGCGGCAACCAATTCCAAGTTGCCGTCAAATCACTAAATTAGGCGTTAATTACTTTGTTTAGTTGTTTAATAACGGCTTGCTCAGGCTGCAAAACTACAGCCCTATTATTTGCCATGTCGTTTATCAAATCTTCGATCCAATGATAATGCGTGCAACCCAGAACAATCACATCCGCACCCTGATTACATACATCATCAATAATTCTTGCTAGCTTAACTTTGTCAACTTCGTCATTCTCAATCATTGATGTCCAATCACTACAATCCGGCTCAATAACTTTAATCCCTACGGCGTATTGTTCTTTTAGCGTTTCATAGCGCTTACTAGAAAGCGTCCTAGGAGTTGCGCAAACTGCTATAACCTTTGATTTAGTCTGCTTGCTAGCCGGCTTAACCATAGGCTCGACGGCAATTAATGGTACTGAGATTTCTTGACGCAGTCTCTCTATTAAGTTCGTAGAAACCGTATTACAGGCCACAACAATAACCTCACAACCATCACTTACTAACAGTTGAAGTACGGGAAGGCACCCTTCATAAATGGCCTCTATAGACTTAGTGCCATAGGGCAGATTTTTGCTATCGTCACGAAACACAACTTGGTGCTCGGGCATGGCCTTTTCGATAGCAGATGCAACTGACTTACCGCCAATCCCTGAATCAAAAACACCAATTTTCATAATCTTTTACTCTTTTCTGGTGGCTTGAGAGGCGCGAATAACATTTTCGAATAATGAGCATACAGTCAGCGGACCAACACCGCCCTTTTGTGGAGTAATCGTTAAGTCCTGTCTTTCATATACCGACTCATCAAGATCGCCAACAGGCCGGCCATCCTCGCTAGCCACGCCAGCATCAACCACTACTGCGCCCTGCTTGATCATGGATGGCGTCAAAATTGCTGGACTACCAGTGGCCGTAATAATAATGTCTGCTTCTAAAGTATGTATAGCCAAATCGGCAACTTCCCTGCCGACAACCGTAACGTTCAAGCCAGATTCTAATAATAATTTTTCTAAAGGCGCACCAACCAACTTACCGCGACCGATAAGTAGAATCTGCTTGCCTCTAAGTTCTATATTGTAACCGCTAAGTAACCACAAAATAGCCATTGGTGTGGCTGGGTCAAAAGTAGATAGCTTGCCTAATGAATCTACATCCTTTTCTGGTGCGACCATGTCTACTATTTCGTCTGTCATGGTCGGATCGGCTAATGGCAATTGAACGATTATACCCTGCACCGTGATGTCTGCATTCAACGCCTTAATTAGATTAGGGGCCTCTGCCATAGTTACAAAATGAACATCAACATCAACCAGTATTTCCTCGCCGTATCTTTTCTTGAGTCGAACATAGGTATTGATAACTGGGTCATCTTTTGTCTGGACAATAGCCAGCTTTGGAAAAATCTTGTCAGACTGACGCAAAGTACGGACCGTCTTGGCCTGTCGTACCTTTATATAACTAGCGAGTTCGCTACCGTTTAATATTCTCATCTTCATCTCTCCTATTTTAGCGTAGTAATCAGTAACTAGAAAATACAAAATAAACAAGGCTAAGACCTGATAGAATAAACCACGGTCGAAGCCTGTGCATATCGGATGCAGTTTCTAATGAAGACAAGCGTCATGTCACTGTCCTAGTAACCTTAGGATTTGAGTGCAGCCTCGGATGAAAAGCGAGCATCGAAACGGAAGCGTACTATAGGTACGCTGAGTATCGAAGCACAGTTTTTCGCCGGGGATGTGCTTGAAGCCCGAAGGTTACAAACCTAGTTAGAAACAAAGGTGATGGCATGTCCGGTCTTGCCCGCTCGCCCAGCACGACCAATACGGTGAATGTAGTCGTCGTAAGTATTTGGAGTCGAGAAGTTAACAACGTGAGTAATGTCAGCAACGTCGATACCTCGAGCAGCAACGTCTGTAGCTACCAAGATATTAACCTGATTACTTCGGAATCGGTTAAGAGCGCGAGTACGGTGACCCTGGCTCTTACCACCATGAATAGCGTCAGCGCTAAATCCACGATCAATAAGTTCTTGGCTTAGTTTTTCGACACTACGTTGAGTCTCGTCAAAAATCAAAATTTTTGCTACGTGATCTTGGATTAACAAGTCATGCAATTTACTAATACGCTCACCTGCGTGATTGTACTGGATCACCGACTGCTCGACGTTATCGCTTGTTTCTCCAGTCTTAACAGAAATTGTAACTGGATTAGTCAAGAAAGTGTTCATCAATGACTCAATCTTAGGATCGATTGTAGCTGAGAAAAATAGTGACTGTCTTGGGCTAGCTAATTTGCCTAGCAAGAAACGAATATCGGCGATAAAGCCCATATCAACCATACGGTCAACTTCGTCCAAAACAACAGTGTTAAATTCTGACAATACCAAAGTACCGCGTTCGACGTGATCTTTGATACGACCAGGTGTGCCGATTACGATGCTCGGACGAGATCGCATATCACGCAACTGTGTTGGCATTGAAGAGCCACCGATTAATAGAGCGCCAAATAATCCGCTACCTTTAGCGTAAGACTTAAACTCTGTCTGAATTTGTTCAGCTAGCTCACGAGTTGGAGCAATTATTAGAGCCTTAGAAGTACGGTCAGCCATTAGCTTGTGGATTATAGGAATCGCAAAAGCAGCAGTCTTACCTGTGCCAGTGTTAGCGATACCGATAATGTCTTTGCCTTCTAGTCCTACTGGAATAGATTGGTCTTGAATTGGAGTTGGAGCAGTAAAGCCCTTAGCTTCAATATTTGCTTTGATCAACGGGTTAACGTCAAAGTCAGCAAACATATGGTTTGGCTGATACTGTACAACTTCAACTGCTGGTTTAGCAGCCTTAATAAACTTACTAGGGTGAATATACTGTTTGTTAATTTTTCCACCACTACGGCGATTACCACCACCTGATGGGGCTTGCCCACGGCGACGCATGCTTGAATAACTTAGGTTTGATTTATACATAAAAAAGAATCCTTCTTTGTTTAGTTAATTTACTCTTATCATTGCTGTAATGAAATCGAGTAAAACTACTAACCAAACCCGGATTCATCGAAACAATTACCATAATTCTAGCACAATATTATACTATGGTCAACCTTTAGCAAGTTACAGAATATTTCAAGCTGTCGTTTCTATTCAAAAACTTGCATTATCATGGTATAATAACTCTAGTAATATAGGAGTTTGTCGTTATGAATATCATCAAAAGCCCTCAGGGTGTCGAACTTATCACTGAATCAAACGATGCCGAACCTGCTCAAACACATAAACACAAATTATTGCTTTCTGTCCTAGGATTAGCTACTGCTTCATTAGTCACAGTTGGATTATTAGGTGGTGATAAGGCCCATTCGGAGATTAATCCAAGCACCACTACAATCGAATCCACAACTACAACAGTTGAAGTAGGGGAACCACCTTTGCCTCCAACAACGACTGAACCTACATTTGTAGCCGTAGGAGAACCACCTCTGCCTCCTCACGCGACTCTACCGCCAACACTATAGACTTAGTTCGATAGCTTTAGCGATGGCATTGTGGCCACTCACAGTAGGATGAAAAGGAGCCTTATTTGTCATACCCTGCACCCATGAATCTGATGCACAAAGCTCGTTACTACTAAAATCAAGCGGCACAAACTTGACATAAGAAAACACACTAGTTGCGTCTTTAATAGTTTTATTTAGTTTATCAATTTGTAAACGCGTCCAGACTAACTCGCTTGACGTAATTCCCGCCATCTCCTGACACTGACTACTAGCCGGAAAAACCTGATAGTAGCCCGTAATAATTAACGTTGGCGGTGTCGCATTATAGTGCTTCTGGATAGTCGATAATATTTCCTTGAAATTAACGGCAAATAGCTGAATCTTAGAATCAACACTTACGGTGTCGTCTACACTACCACAATTAGCTGTATAACACTTCAATAGATAACTTATCCAATCAAGATCATTAGCGCCTATAGTCATGGTAATCAAGTCTGGTCTGGTTAAATTAAATAGTCTATCCATTTGTGAGCTAAGAGTTGCCGAATTAACTACTTGCGTGCCCAATATTCCATTTTTTGTAGACGCGCCACTACAAGACAAGTCTATTATGTTGTAGTTTCGTTGTGTCGATAATAAATAAGGGTACGATTCTTTGGTGCGATAACAGGCGCTAGAATCAGCTGCCGTATCCAGTCCAATACCCGCAGCCACTGAATCGCCCATAGCAACGTAAGTTAATTTAGTGGTAGAGCTTTTTGACTTTGTAGGATTATTGCTTCGGATTAAGCCAAATATGCCTAAGATTAACAGCACCAATAGTCCAACTATACCGGCCTGCAATCTTTTATTCATACAAACATAATAACAGCATAAACTCTGCGAACCGAGAGTCTAGTTGTTTGTTTTTTTGGAGTTGCTGCCGTCAGTTGAATCATCTACAGTTGTTGAGGTTGAGTTAGAATTACTGCCGCTAGTAGAATCATCTCCAGTTGATGGGCTTGAATTGCTACCGCCAGCAGAATCATCGCCGCCAATCGAATTGGAATTGGAGTTACTGCCGTCAGTTGAATCATCGACAGTTGTTGAGGTTGAATTGCTACCGCCAGCAGAATCATCTGATTTTTTCCTGTCATCTAGTTCATGCTTGATGTTACTTAGCGAAGATTCGGCCTTTCTGATCAAATCGTCAGACGCACCTTTCTTTTTGAGCTGAGATAATTCAGATTCTCGCCGCTTCTCGACGTTTTTCTTAAAGTCAGGATCCATAAATACGATAGCTTTTTCGCTACCTCGCTTTAGAGCGTAAAGTTTGCTTCCAGGTAGAGAGCTTTGGGCAAGCATTGCAAGACCAATAAATCCAGCCATTGCACCAGCGGTAGCCAGCTTACTAATAAACCCAAAAGACGGAACATCACGTTCGTCCATAACCTTATTGAATATTCGGGCTTTAGACTCATCAGATAATCCAGGAATAACTTCAGGCTTAGTTCTTATATAAGTAGCCAATTTAGTAAGAGTCTCGGCCTCTTTCTGGCTAGCTCCTGAAGATATCAACTCATCACGAAGAGTAGTCTTTTTCATAACAAATCCTTCAGTTTCTTGAGTCCACGATGCTGAAGAACACGAACGTTAGCTTCAGTTATATTCAGGCTACCGGCCACCTGCTTGGCGCTTAATCCCAAAATACATCTCATATAAACTACATCTTTCATTTCTATAGGCAAAGCTGCGATAGCCTTCTGCACTCTTTCGATAGTTATGTTTTTTTCTGTAACAAGAACTGGATTGTCCGACTCCTTGTCGCTTTCCATCTGCTCATCAAGCTCATAAGTTGGTTTTTTGCGCCAATGATCTCGAAACAAATTTTTGGCTATTGTATATAACCACGCCCTAGGATGCTTGTTATCGAAGGTATCAAAATGCTTCCAAGCCTTCATAAAAGTCTCAGATACTATGTCTTCAGAAAGATCAGAATCACTAGAATGACTAAGACAATAACGATATATCTCGTCTGAGTAAGTGTTATACATTTTCTCGAATCTCCGCCTAGAACTCATTAATAAAGCCTTTTTCTAATTAATGTAACGTTTTATGTGTATGTTTCGTTACATATAGTGTCATAAAGATAACATAAGAAAGAAAAGCGATATATGAAAATAACTAAAAAATTAGTCCTTACAGGTACATTATTCAGCGGAGCATTACTGCTTACTCCTTTGGCAGTATCAGCCCACAATAATAACAAAAACGATACGAATGGCGTACAAGTTGCTGCAGCAGAAGATAATCATCACAACAACCAAACAACAGACGACAAAAAGACTCCAAAATCGTCAAGCACTAAAAAAGATGACGATTCAAGCAACGAAACAGAACACAGCACAGTCGTTGCACAAAATAGCAGCACATCAATCAGCCTAGCTGACGCTACAGTAATTGCTATGAATCTTCACCCTGATGTTGAATTAGTTGAAGCTGAAAAAGAAAACGAACACGGCAAAGTGGTCTATAAGTTTGAGTTTGCTGACGGCAGTAAAGTTACTATTGATGCAAATACCTCAAAAGTACTAAGCGATCACACTAGTGAGGTCGAATCAAACGAACATAAAGATACAAACAGCGAACATAGAGACTAACAATTAAGTCACTCGTTAAATAAATAGGCTAAGCCAATGTGCTTAGCCTATTTAATTTTAACTAAGGACTGTGAACCCTTAAAAAACGCGCGAAATTCGTAGTATCTAGTAGAGCTAATAAAGTGCAGCAAGTTTACGATCAAAAAGAAGTTAAGACTAAATATAAAATACAAACCTTTAATATGAAAATGACTTATCAGCACATATAGAGCAATAATAGAAGCATTAACAAGCACGGTTACTGTCAAATAACCTCTTTTGGAGTGTAAAAATCTTTTAGGATTTTCTATGCTCGAGATCTTAAGAAAATAATGCATATAAAAAAGAAGAACATGATAAATACCTATGAAAAAGAACAAGTACAGGCCGACATTTATGCTTAAACCTATAACAACAATAACGGTCACTATCTGAAAAATAATCCAATAATTAGCCAATTTGAGTCCATCCGATAAAGAAGCATAGACATACAATAAACTAAATAACAAACCCGCAAACACCAGAATAGGTGCGATTATAATAGGGTATAGATTATATAATTGATTCGCAAACAATAATGACAACAAAGCTAAACAACCAAAAATTTGAGAGTTGGTGTATTTGGATTTAAAAAAATTACCAGTAAATTGATCATCAGTCACTGCGTGAAAAACTGCATACAAAGATACTACTATTATTAAAAAGTTATCTCGCGCGACAACTTGAGATCCGGTTGTGCAGTAATAGTAAATGACAAATCCTAATACTGCCATCAAAACCAATTTCATTAACGGGACCTGCTTTTTTGATGACAACTTATACAGTCCACCCAAGAAGTAATGGCCATACCCGATCATTGCAGAAACCAAAAAAAAGATAGTAGGTCGATCTTTTAGTGTCAGGGTTATGACAGTAACTATCAAAAACGCTAGTATTTTTTGAAGAGTTAATTTGTCGCTAATACTCAATTTATTAAGCATTGTAGTCAAATAACCAAAAATTTAATTTAAAAATTTCTTAAGAACAAGTACTGATACTACAGAGACTAAAGCAGTCAGGAATGTGCCCCACATCAAGTCAACTGCAGTTACTATAAACGGCCAACCCTTTAATGTAGCCTGATTAGTCAAGTCGTATGTAGCGTAGCTAACTAGTCCAAGTAACGCCCCCTGCAAAGCTATTTTTGTTAGACTTTCTGAATTTCGCCATCCCGGATAAACTACGAATACCGCTACTCCCAAGATAAATATCAAATAAAATATAATTGCCGAAAGCCAGATTGGCTTATCGGTCATAATGTAGCCAATGTGTTTTTTATAAAATTTTGGAGCTACTAACCCCAACCAAACAGCATCTATCGCTGTCATTACGCCCAAGGAAGTTAAATAAACATAAATGTAATCAGTCATAGAGTAAGTATATCAAAAATTGTCTATTAAACACCTACTTTAAAAGAACTCTAAAGGCTAAAGTGCTTAGAAATATGCGAGGCAGAAGCTTGTGCAGACATTTCTTCTGTATTAATAACCAAAACATCCTCAAAAGGCACCACTGGATCTTTGGCCGTCTTACCTAGATGCGCCTTTAAAATGTTCTTATCTTTAAGCTTATGAAACTTACCGCGAGACTCTTCGTCTACTCTGTCCAACAGAGTATCATGTGAGGCCTTGAGCTGAACAAAGGCAACGGTGCCATTATGCTCACGAACTAGCTCTGCAGCTTTAGCCACAAAACTCTTGTCATACTCCTCGCCATCAAAAACATAAGTAAATACAATATCCGTATTGTTTTTGGCAGCATACTCAAACACTTCCATACGTAATTTATCTGCCAAGACAAACATTTGCTGGTTAAATTCTGGATAAATATTCCTAACCAGATCGAGTGTTAGATGGTTATGAAACAAGCGATAATCGTGTAGCTTGACCAGCTCTTCTGCAACAGTAAGCTTGCCGACAGCCGGTGGCCCATAAATAAATATAAGTTTCATTCAAGAATTATAACAAACCAAAGGGCATACCGAACAAAATCGCAAATAATATCTAAACCGTCACTTCTTGAAATATGAAGGTTTTGAAGTATATGTGCGCTAGACACCAGTGCTATAATTACTATATGAAAAACATCTTAAGATTATCAGTCGTAGCTTTAGTAATTGGTGGGGTAGTTCTAGGCTTTACTTTAGGTAAGAATAATAAGGATTCTGAAAGTTTATCTAACACAAGCGAGGCTACAGTTGTAAAATCTTCGTCAAATGCTAAAGTTCTCGACCTGAGCAATAAAGGCATAAGTAAAGTAACATCCGATATTTATAGCAAAACAAGCACGACGGACTTAATATTATCGAATAATAATATCCAAACACTGCCTTCACAAATGGGCAAAATGACTAACGTAGTTATATTTAAAATTGACCACAATATGTTAGACGGTAGTCTGATTGGCGAGATTCGTCAGATGTCTAGACTAAAGCAACTTGATGTCAGCTACAACAACATGACAGGAATGCCAGCAGAGATTGGTCAGCTAAGTGATTTACAGACACTCGACTACAGCTATAACAAGATCGACGGATTACCAAACGAGCTCAAGAATCTTAAAAATAATTTGCTAGTATTTAATCTTACGGGCAACCCTCTTACTCTAGACAAAATAAACAAACTTAAGGGCGAGCTACCAAACACCAACATTATTTTTTAGATTACGTTATATAACCGTTCGCACCAATTATCGCAATCTTCATAATATTATTATATCAATACCACCGCTAATGCTAAAAATATTTTAATTACGACGGGCTCGACGTAGCGCAATACTTATTGTCATCAAACTAAATATTCCTAACACATAAATTCCTGAATTAGCATTCACATTTCCTGCTCCACCTAATCCAGTTTTTGGTGCGCCGATGTTTGATATTGCCGGAATTACCGGGTCAACAATAACGCCGTTAGACAATCCATCACTGTCATAACTGCCACCGTCAGTAATGCTATAGCTGACCGTACTCTTGACTACTCCGCCAACAGTTCTAGTTCCAAAAGTTGCACCCAGAATTGTGCTAAAGGTATTTGTGGCGCTATTGAAATGGCGAAGTACGGCCTTGTTGGTATCGTACTGTTTGTCATAAATAATAGTTACCGGCACAGTAGCGCCAGGAGCAGGACAATACAGCGAAAATCCTGTCATCGTACTGAGTATTGATGAAAATCCTTGGTCGGCTTTAATATAGCTAGGGTCCGTCCAGGTGGCGTTATCAACCGAACATCCAGTACTAAATGGAATCTCTATAGTCGACCACACATACTGACCGTTTGGCAGCGACGCAACGTTCCCCTGGTAGGCGTCCTGAGTGCCATCACCATTTGCATCACCACTATTTGGAACGGCGGCATCGGTAAAATCAGCAAGACTACGAAGGATCGGATAGCCTGAAGTAGTTTGCCATATGGTATTAAAATTCCATGCACTAAACGGTCCATTTATTGAATTATTCTTAAAATAAGCAGGTGTAGCATTAGCAACGTTTACTGCGGTACAGCCGCCAGCACCTTGGTCAGTACCAGCACAATTACCAGAAGTATTGGTTAAGTATCGATCGAAATAGTTGTCGCTCCTGGTTGAGCTATTCCCCCCGCCAGTAAAAAAACCACCAAAAAGCGCACCAAGACCGGTTCCCGACACGCCGGTTATAGCTATAGCAGAGAAATTATGATTAAAAACTCCATGGTAAGTCGATCCAACTAAACCACCAATAGTACTAGCATTATTATCGTAATTAATGCTTCCAGCAGCATAACTATTAGCGATGGTACCACCGTACATTAAACCAACAATACCGCCATTAGTATAACTTGGCGATACTATAGGAAATGTATCTACCACCAAGGTAAAAGTACCGTCAAAATACGAATCCGTAATTAGGTTTGTACCGCTGTCGTATATAAGACCAACCAAACCACCAGAAAATAAATTGCTAGTTATTGAGCCACTATAAGAGCTATTGCTAATCGACAAGTCATTATATGACAAACCAATTAAGCCACCGTTAAAAGACACGCCAACTATAGTTAAAGAAGAGTGCACATTTATGAGTGTGGCGCCATGAATTATTCCCGCTATACTACCAACATATCCAGATCCGCTGATAGACCCGGAAGATAGATTTATATTTTTTATAGTCCCGCCCGTTACTTGACTAAATAATCCATTGCCAGCAATGTTCAGATTTTTTATAGTATGAGACTGGCCATCGAAGGTGCCAGTAAAAGCAGCGCTTACGGCTAACGAAGTAAAACTACTACCGGTACAATCAATATTTGCTACTAAAACATAGTTCGCGCTAAGGCTGTTATCTATCTCACTTAGTTGTGCGCATGTAGCGATGCGGAATGGATTGCCGACAGTCCCTGCCCCAAAAGAACTAAAAGCCAAGGCCGACAACGGAGACAGAATTGTTGAGCCAAGCAGTACAATCCCAAACATAGTACTAATGATAGAATTCCGTCTACTCAAGTCACACCTCTCGTGAGTTATATTACTTATGATTATGCACCTAAAATGCAAAAAAGCATAATCATCAATAAAAGAGAATGCTTACTTATGTTTTGAATAATATTTTAGAGGTCACTGTCTTGACTGTTACGAATATGACTTCGTTAAAGCTTACGGGAAGGGTTTTGATTACGCTTTCTGCTTCTTCTAATGCATCATCTTTCTCACCAGTTATTACTTCGTCACACGCACCACCTAGATTATTACACGTTGCTTTCTTCATAATTATTCTTCTTCAAAAACATTATACATCAAAAAACAGAGGCATTAGACCTCTGTTTTAAGCATATGCGGTATGGAGGGCCACCGTAGACGTTATCGCAACTATAATTATAGTATCAAACTCAATTAGTAAGGTTGCCTAATTATTGTCTTGAGCTTTGATGGATCGGCTCGACGAGGATCACCTAGGTAAATTTCGTGGTGGTGTTTATTGTTTTCATCAAGTTCACCACCTTGCTCTTTGATGAATTTATGTAACTCAAGAATTGTTGGTCCTTCATCGGAATATGGACCCACATACATTACTTGTGCAGATCGGCCTTCATCATAAGATGCATAGCGTATTTTATCTATTGATTTCAGGGTTTTCTTTTCTTTAACCTGTAAAACTGCTTCTTTGAACATATCTTCTGTTACGAAAGCGGGCTGCATAATCATCGCTGTCCACTGCCAGTTCTTTTTATTGCCATTTATAAAATCTTCCATATTATCAGACCACCACAAACCTTCAAGTGGCATAACGCCAAAGTCTTTTCCGTACTTATTCTTGCAAGTAAATTTAATCGTATATGCAACAGGGTAGAGGGTTTGCATCGCATCAATGTATTCCTGGCTAGTATTTGGGTCACCTTTGCCATCTATCATGATAAAGTTCATTTTTGGAACGATCACCACTGTTGGCTTACCGATTTTTGCATGATAGAAAGCATTCAGTTGCTTTTTATAATCAATCTTTTCCATACTTTCATTATACAACGTCTTACTTTACCCAATGTCCCGGTGGCGAAAACTAATCCATGACAGCACGCCTGCTACGGCAATAACTCCTATAAAGAATAAAACGTGTAACCAGTTGTAGGTTCCTCGAAGGATGGCTTCTGGTTGATAATAATAAAATGGAAAAAATTTACTTGGTGTTTGAAGCCAACTGACCGTTCCCGACAGAGACGAGATGATATAACCACCAAGTGAAAAAGTAGTCGCTATACCAATACTGGCACTACGCGCTCGACCAAAAGATGTCAGCATAAAGGCGATTGCCGCGAAACACAGCACTAAAAGAAAGCAGGCCAACGTCGCCAATATGATTCTTAAAGACGAGACATCCAGCTTAACCATTTTTGCAGTTATTGCCGTCGTTACTAAACTGACTAATGTTGTTATGGCAAGAATAATACCGCCTACCAAAGCCTTAGACAACAATACATGTGTCCGAGAATTTGGTCTCGCCAACAATGCTTCTATAGTTTTATCTTGTTCTTCACGCGCGAGTAAACTACTACCAAGGCCTATAGCTAATACCCCTAAGATGAGTGGAAGCATAAGGAAATATATTTGACTATTCAAAAAGCCGACTGGCGAGAAGAAATCACTACTGCCGCCAATAAACTGAAGAGTGGCTTCTGGCAGACTTTCAAAACTTTTTTGAAGTTGCGCAGCCTGATCTTTGAAAGTCGGGTAGAATATCATGTTAATAAATATTAAACCGAATGCCGCCAAGGACCACCAAAAAATACTGTGGCGTCTTTGTTTTAGCGACCATTTTATGATTGCCTTCATTTTTGTGGTCCTTTATTCTCATAAAAGTGCATGAATAATTCTTCAAGATCGATAGTACGAGAGTCAATTTTAACGACATCATAGTCTGCCAGCACCCGAAAGAGTAACTGCAGACGACCGTGCATATGAATGACAACATGATTAGCTTCGTGCATTTGCACTTGCAGGCCTTTAATCTTTTTTAATACTTTTACCGGAGCTTCTGTTGCAAATGTTATGTCAAAAGTTTGGGCAGCTTCTTTTGCGAGGTCGGCCATCACCTGTTCGGTCACTAATGTACCACCTCGAATAATGCCAACCCGGTCGCACATCTTTTGCACCTCACTTAATACATGACTACTCACAAAAACCGCAACGCCGTTCGATTTTGCATCGGCGATGATTGCATAGAATAATTCTTGCATGAGTGGATCAAGGCCAGAAGTGGGCTCATCGAGTATTAAAATTTTTGGTTTATGCATTAAGGCTTGGATGAGACCAACTTTTTGTCGGTTCCCCCTAGAAAGTTCTCCAAGTTTCTTATTTAGGTCTGCCTTAAAAGATTTTGCAAGACTTTTCGCATACTTTAAGTTACCGCCTCCTTGTAGCTCATCAAGGTAGCATAAATATTCTAAACCGGTCATTTTTGGATAGACAGCAAAATCACCTGATAAGTAACCAACAGACCGCTTGAGTGCAACACTGTCTTTCACACAATCTAGACCCAGGATCCTCGCACTGCCTGTCGTTGGTTGTAAAAAATTCATTAAGAGACGAATAGTTGTTGATTTTCCAGCCCCGTTAGGACCCAGGAATCCATATACCTCACCAGGATAGACACTTAAAGAGAGACTGTCTAAAGCTAGCTGCTGAGAGCCTCTATATCGTTTAGATAGCTTTTCTATGACAATAACCGGCTGTATAGTCATAATGGTATTGTATCAAAAACAGAGGCAAATTACCTCTGTTTAAACATAACCAGGATTGGAGGGCCAGGTGGGACAGCGTCGGGCTACGCGCCGGCTAACCCACGATTCGTGGGTTCAAATCTACTGGCTCCAAATTTAAAACCCCTCTTGCGAGGGGCTCTAAATTTGGAGGGCCAGGTGGGACTTGAACCCACGACATTCTGCTTAAGAGGCAGACGCTCTAACCAGCTGAGCTACTGGCCCTTATATATTTTTAAAGCTGTGACTTTTTGATGTCTTTACGAGCTACTAAAAAATTAAAACCAACAGATGCACTTTATCAAATTACCTCTGTTTTTGCAACAGTCTCTGCCCTGGAAGCCAAATAAAAAACCCAGATGAACTGGGTGTTTTATTTGGTGCGCCCGGACAGTTAGCGCACATCAATCAAGGCGCCCGCTTCGCTGGGGCCTATTACTGATGACCGAACCACCGACTTTCGCCAGCTAAAGCTGTCGAGGTCGGCGGTTCAAATCTGTCCTAAGAAAGCCAAATAAAAAACCCAGATGAACTGGGTGTTTTATTTGGTGCGCCCGGACAGATTCGAACCGCCGACCCTCTGTTCCGAAGACAGATGCTCTATCCACTGAGCTACGGGCGCAAGATTATTTTACAGATTAACTAAAACATTATAACAGAGAGAGTGTGTTTTTAATCTATACGATAGAAATGACTACCTCTAAGCTTTATTAGCTTTGAGTTTTTTTGTTATTAACTTTTCTTGGTTCAGTTAGTTTTTTCTGCACATCTGGTTGGTCGGCTTGGTCTAAAGTTTGCTGTAGTATCTGTATCACACTCTTGGCGTGTTCTCGGCTCATACCAACTCTTGCTACGGCTAAAGGCTGGTTATTTGGGCCTGAGTTCTGGATAAAGTTCATAACAACGCCATAGTTATTGACCATTACATGTACCATATCGGTATAAACTACACGAATGTCCATCGGCAAAACAAATGCTGACTGTCTCATATTCTCGTTACTTTCAAAAACTGAGCCACTTACGCCGTCTGTCTCTTCGGAATATCCAGCCAACTCCCATAAATCAGCAGACTCTTCTTCGCCTATTTCAAAATGACTTATAAGTAGCAATAATATCTCTTCGCTTGGACGGCTCTCGCCAATCTCAAACTTTTGGAGCACTTCAGAATCAATCTCAACGGCTCCTGAAACTTCGTCCAAACTTTCGTGACGCTGCTCCCTGCTGTATTTGAGACGTCCGCCCAAAACCTTAAAAGGCTGTCTTTGTATGTTTTCTTTCCCCATTAAAATAATAATACGCGTTGTCTTAGTCTGATTGCAAGCAAAAGCAGGTATAATATAATCAGACTATGAAATTCAAACGAGATGTATCATTAGCTAAACACTCAACTATGCGACTTGGCGGGCCAGCAGCCTATTTAGTGGAGGTCACAAAACGCGAACAAGTAGCTGAAGCTGTTAGTTTTGCCGACGATAATAACCTTCCCGTAGTCATGATTGGTAACGGCAGCAACATAATCTGGAGCGATGGCGGATTTCGAGGCGTTGTTATTGTTTGCAAGATTAAATATTATGATGAATTCAAAGAAAACGACTTCAATAGCTATGTAACTGTTGGTAGTGGCGAAAACTGGGATAGTGTCGTGGCCAGAACCACCAAATCAGGACTTAGCGGAATAGAGGCGATGTCACTTATACCAGGAACTGTTGGCGCAACACCCATTCAAAACGTTGGTGCCTACGGTCAAGAAATAGCCGACACCCTAGTAAGCGTTGAGGCTTATGATCGTCAGTCAAAAAGCTTTGTTAGCATCCCTAAAATAGATTGTCGCTTCGGATACAGAACTAGTAGATTCAAAAACGAAGATAAACACAGGTTCTTTATAACAGGCATAACTATGCACTTAACTAGGTCCACGATGGTTAGGCCATTTTACCAAGCATTAGAGGACTACGTTAAAACTAATAACATCCTGGAATACAGCCCCGAAACTATAAGAAATGCTGTAATGGCAATACGTAGAAGTAAGATGCCGGATCCTGCAGAAGTAGCAAATTCTGGATCATTCTTCTCAAATCCTATAGTAAGCGCCGCTGAGTTTAAGACTATCCAGACTAAGTTTCCTGGGGTTGTTGCCTGGGACGTCGGTGAAGGAAAATACAAATTGGCGGCTGGCTGGCTAATAGAGCAGGCTGGTTATAGAGGCGTCTACGACCCCGAAACAGGTATGGCCACTTGGGGTAAACAAGCTATGGTGCTCGTTAATCAAAAAGCAAAATCAACTAGAGATTTACTAATATTTAAACAGAAAATTATCGACGAAGTCAGCAAGAAAATGGGCGTAAATCTAGTTCCTGAACCCGAATATATTGGCGGATAAATAGTTACTGCAGAATTATTTATCGCTTGGTAATGGGAATTGTAGTGCGAAGACCGCAACATCAGCCTTAATCTTATCTAGCTGCGACTCACTATCTTTTGAATTAACAGCCTTTTGCATTTGTTCTGCCACGAATGCCATATCGGACTCTACTAGTCCACGAGTGGTAATAGCCGGAGTTCCGAGCCGGAAGCCACTAGGGCGGAATGGAGGCAGGGTGTCGTTTGGAATAGCATTACAGTTACCAGTAAGTCCAACGCGGTCTAAAATCTCTTGAGTTACGCGACCATCGATACCAAAACTACGGTGCATATCTATCATAATTAGATGATTATCTGTGCCGTTACTAACTAACTTAAAGCCCCGCTTCATTAACTCATCGGCTAATTGTTTGGCATTTTTCAATATCTGATTTGCGTACACCTGAAAGCTTGGGTCTAACGCTTCACCGAAGGCTACAGCCTTAGCCAGAATATTGTTCATGTGTGGCCCACCTTGCGTACCGGGGAACACTTCTCTGTCAATTAAAGTCGGTAAGTTTTCTATAGTTTTTTCTGGTGCCTTCAACGGATTGCCGGCAATTCCTTTGCTTAGAATCAGTCCTCCGCGCGGACCACGCAAAGTCTTGTGTGTTGTGCTAGTCATCACATGAAAGCCGTGATCAAGAGGATTTGGCAAAGCCTTGCCTGCTATTAATCCGGCAATATGTGCAATATCCGCCATTAGCATCGCCCCAACCTCATTACCTATTGCGGCAAACTTGGAATAATCTAACGACCTAGGATATCCACTAAATCCAGCTATTAAGATTTTTGGCTTTTCTTTTAGCGCCACTTCGCGCATTTCGTCGTAGTCGATTTCGCCAGTTTCGACATCTTTTACACCATAACGAACAAAGTTATAGAGCTTGGCGCTAGCCGTAACTGGAGCGCCGTGAGTAAGGTGTCCACCGTGGTCTAGACGCATAGCCATAACAGTGTCGCCTGGATTTAACCATGCTTGGTAGACGGCAATATTTGCTGGAGCACCACTGTGAGGTTGCACATTAGCATGGTCAGATCCAAATAGTTTCTTGGCGCGATCAATAGCAATTGTCTCAACCTGATCAGTGTTTTCTTGGCCACCATAATAGCGCCTGCCAGGGTAACCTTCTGAATATTTGTTAGTAAAAACGCTTCCTAGCGCCTCTAGCACATCGCGACTAACATAGTTCTCGGAAGGCACTAACTCTAGGCCTTCTCTTTGACGAGTCTCTTCGTCTGATAATAGTTTTTGTAGTGTTTTATCTTGCAACATATATTCTTTCTAGATATTAATAATTACCGTTAGTGTTGGTTTTTAATTGCAAGTAATCAAATCATATATACATTGTAAATCTATAGAGCAAAAAACAAAAATAAAAGTCTTATTAGAGACTAATCTAGTTAAATTTCATATATCGACAGTTTATACCCTGCATGGTAATATTATTAACCTATGGATACAACCAACGAGAAAATTGGTCACCTTATTTACCAGATTAGACAGGAAAAGGGCCTTACCCAAGCCGAATTTGCTCGTAAACTCAAAACTAGCCAGTCAGCAGTTAATCGTATAGAACACGGCAAACAAAATTTAAGCCTAGAAACTCTCGGCCGTATTAGTGATGTTTTAAACAAACAAATCATTAGTATTTCTGGAGAGTCGGTTAATCTAAGAATTGAAGGCGGTCACGAACTTAAAGGCGAGATAACTCTTAAGACTAGCAAAAATGCCGCCGTCAGCTTGCTGTGTGCATCGTTGCTCAACAAAGGCACAACAAAGCTCAAAAATGTCGCACGCATTGAAGAAGTAAACCGAATGATAGAAGTTTTGCGCAGTATCGGCATGCAGATTAAGTGGCTACCTGGAAATGACTTGGAAATTAAGCCCCCTGCAAAAATTAATATAGAAAAGATGGACAAAACAGCTGCTCGTAAAACTCGCAGCGTAATTATGCTAATAGGGCCTCTGATGCATCTAATGAAAGAGTTCAAAATACCTTACGCAGGTGGCTGCGAGCTCGGTAAAAGAACTGTACTGCCTCATCTATATGCACTCGAAGAACTTGGTGTTAATGTCTTAACTAAAAGCGGTCATTATATAATCGAGGTCAAGAAACACCCTGCCAAAAGACCAATAGTGCTTTATGAATCAGGCGACACAACAACAGAAAACATCCTGATGGCGGCGGCCTGTATAGAGCAGGAAACAGTGATTAAAATGGCCAGCGCCAACTACATGGTCCAAGATTTATGCTTCTTCTTGCAAAAACTTGGAGTCAAAATCGACGGTATCGGTAGCTCAGTTTTGCGTGTAACTGGTGTCAAAGAAATCAAAAAAAATGTTTCATACTCACCTAGCGAAGACCCAGTAGAAGCTATGACATTTATTGCTGCAGCAGTTACTACCGACTCATCAATAACTATAAAAAGATCACCTATAGATTTCCTTGAACTAGAATTACTTAAATTAGAAAAAATGGGACTAAGGTACGATATCACTCCAACATACAAAGCCAATAACGGTAAAACTGATCTTGTAGATATCAAAATACACAAACATCACGGCAAACTAACGGCTCCCCAAGAAAAAATCCACCCTAGCGTATACCCTGGCCTCAATATTGACCACCTACCCTATTTTGTACCGATAGCAGCAGTTGCCAAGGGTCGAACCCTAATACACGACTGGATATACGAAGACCGGGCATTGATGTACACCGAGATCAAGAAAATTGGCGTAGACCTAGAACTCGCCGACCCTCACCGCGTATTTATTAACGGACCAACTCGTTGGCGATCTGCCGACATTATGGCTCCTAGCGGTATTCGTCCTGCAGTGATTTTATTGATAGGCATGCTTGCAGGCAAAGGTACTTCCGTATTAAGAAACGTCTACACGATCAACAGAGGCTACGAAGATTTAGCCGAACGCTTAAACTCATTGGGCGCACACATTACCGTACTACACGAAATCTAAACCAAAGCAGTTTTTAAAGAGTTCGTCGCTAAATATATATTTGGAATATACTGCTAAAATATGCTATAATCACCCCTGTTACACTAGTCAGCGGGTGTAGTACAACGGTTAGTATGCAAGTTTTCCAAACTTGAGACGTGGGTTCGATTCCCTCTACCCGCACCAATAATCTCGCAATGCGAGAACAGGTAATAATGACTCTTACGATAGCGTAATAGTCGGTAAGCACCCGTAGCTCAGCTGGATAGAGCAATGGGCTTCTATCCCACAGGTCGGGGGTTCGAATCCCTCCGGGTGTACCAAAATAAGAGTCCTAGCGAAAGCTAGGGCTTTTATTTTGGTCTAATCGAAACCCCGACCGCGGCAGCTTGCTGACGCATAGGTTGGGGGTTCGATATTTCGCATAGTGCGAAATATATACTGAAGCCGATTCGTCCTACCAAAGCAAAATAATATGGACGAACCGGCCTGAGGTAATAATCCCTCCGGGTGTACCAATTTTAGAGCCCCAGCTTGTCTGGGGTTTTAAAATTGGCAGACACTCGGGGGATTCTTACACCTTGGCCAAAAGGTCGGGGTGAGGCATGCTGGGAGCATGTCGCAAGGAAACCTACTCTTCAAAACTTGTTTTGAATGATGTAGTTTCGGGCCTGCCAAAGGTAGGCCTTCAAGACGACATCAAATTTATCCTCGCTTCAGTAAAACCCCTGAATTAACCTTTATCATTCCTAAGTTGCTTGCGTAGTTTACTAACCCTCCGCCGTTCTTGGAATATCTTATAACCAAACCAAGCGCTAATTGGGATGTTGTATAACAAAAATATAGTATCAGTGGTTTGTTTGGACAGGTTGAATTTGATGACTACAATGAGCAAAATAATGCCGAAAAACATCAGGGTAAAGTAAGGAATACCAAGCTGGTCGGCAGCTCTGACCTCATAATAACTTCTAGACTGAATATCTGGGCCGAATTGTGAAGCTGCAGCATAAGCAGAGGTTTTACTCCAATCCTCCTCCGCCTGCGCAAGGAGTAGGGTTTTCGCAAGTCGGTCTGCCTTATCTGGATTTTGTTCGTAAAACTTTTGCAGTGGGTTATTCGGACGCGGCTCATTAACCTTGCCATCAAAAGGAGCACTGTATAGTCCGTAGACCAGCTCTGGCTCTGTAAAGCCTTTTGCCAATATCTCTTGCTTAGCTTTAGCGAATGGTATGCCAGCTAAGTCGTATTTGTTTAATAGTTCAATCAGTTCTTTTTCTCTTTGAAGTTCCATAGTATTAGCATAGCAAATTTATCCTTTATTCTAGACTAATAACAATCCTAGTTCATGCAAGCCGTTACCCAGATACTCTTTAGCTACACTTAACACCTTTGAAATTTGTATAATAACTGTGTAGTACTCTGTACGTAATACGTCAGGTAGGTGGTACCAAAACAAGCGCCGGTCTTTAGACCGGTTTTTGTTTTGAACCTCCCGGTGGCTTTGGGCCTGTCAAAGGTAGATCAAATCAGTTTATGACTACCGGACCTACTAGTGTGATATGCTGCTTGAATGAAGCCTAAAAAGATTATGTTGATATCGCTAGGGGTAAGTGGTATCACTGGAGCTTATACCGCGTATGCCGCCGGCAGTAGACTTCTGGGCGGAATACTAATTGGCTTTGCAGCGATATCATCATTTATTTTCACTTTTTTATTATGCCTGCTCTTTAACTTTACAAACAGGAAATTCAAAAAAAGAACTGCGCGTGTTATAAACACATTATTCATATTAATGATTATGGCGGCGCTACTCTGGCATTTTAGATATAAATTTCTTTAGCGTATGATCATGCAAGACAGCTAAACGGCAGACTAACCTGCAATAAAATGCCGTACCAATAAAAACGCCTCACCTAGAGTGGGGCTTTTTTACTGGTATTTTGCCTTCAAACATTCAGCACTAGCTCATTACTGTACTGCGCTTCTCTTCAAAATTACACAACCCTAAAATAGAGCACGAAAACTTATCCATTTGTAATAATCCCTAATTTAAGCTATAATGACCCCTGTTCAGATTGTAATTGTCTTTATAAAATTCGAGAGAGGATTCTCGGATTTTAGAGGAAGCAGCTTTGTATGGCTTCTAGTACTGTTGGTCAAACTTGTTTTGACGGCGGTACAGAAACCATACAATTACACGCTGACGAGGCGGGCTTAGCTCAGTTGGTTAGAGCGCCGGGTTGTGGTTCCGGAGGTCGTGGGTTCAATCCCCATAGCTCGCCCCATATTAAAAAAGTCTCACACGTAGTGAGGCTTTTTTAATATGGGCATGTTCCTGGCATAGACTTACACGACACGATCCGACTTGTCGGAGCGTTAGTCGTGGGAATCAATAATTAGTCTTAGCCCCCAGCTTCAACGAAGCGGGCGGCTAGATTAATTTCACCTTAGGTATCCCATAGCTCGCCCCAAATAAAACGTCTCACGGCAACGTGGGGCTTTTTAATTTTAAGATTATTAATCTTTTATCTTAATCGCTAGCTTACCTTTTACGGAGCCGCTTTCCCGCGCCTCAAAAGCCTCTTTAATCTGATTGAGAGTAAACACCTTATCAACCCGCACGTTCACTACGCCTTCATTAACTAATTTAGCAAGCTCACCTAACTGCTCGGTCGAAGTATGAGTCGACTGGTAGATTGCGCTCACGCCAAACTTTTCTGACAAATCCTTATTAGGCTGGGTCGTCATAGAAACAATCACTCCACCCATTTTCATCACACCAAATGATTTATCATAGGTTTCGCCACCAACCGTATCGAATACAGCATCCACACCTGTAACTAAATCTTCGAATTTCTGTGATCTATAATCAATAACCTCGTCAGCTCCAAGATCCTTAACAAACTTTATCCCCTCGCCTGATGCAGTCGTAATAACGTGCGCACCAAGATGTTTAGCCATTTGTATTGCAACAGATCCAATTCCACCTGCGCCACCATGGATCAAAATTGTCTGACCGGCTCGTAAGTTCATATGTTCATAAATAACTTGGTAGGCGCTTAGGCCAGTCATAACGATGGCCGCAGAATCGGTATAGTTTAAATTAGCCGGCATCTTGCCAACTTGACTAGACTTTGTTGAAGCAAATTCGGCAAAAGCACCGCTAGCTCCGCCAACAACATTAGCCTGACCGTAAACTTTATCGCCAATTTTAAAATCACTAACTCCCTCGCCAATTTCTGAAATAATTCCAGAAATATCACCTCCAAGCGTGACAGGAAAATTGAGTAAGATCGTGTCTTTTAAGAAACCTTCACGCACCATGGAATCAAACGGATTAATACTACTGGCATGAACTTCAACTAAGACCTGTCCATTGCCGGGTACTGGTTTAGCTACTTCTTGTACTTTAACCGCATCTGCGTGACCATAATTGTTAATCTGTGCTGCTTTCATAATTACCCCCAGTTAAGATAGTCATTACTGTCAAAATATAACATCATACGTGCTCACTATACAAAATATTATAGTAACCTCACTTTTGCTCTACACTGCGGCAATTTAGCGACAGCTAGTTATGTGCCACAATTCGTCTAAATATTGTCAAAATATGCTGATAATTCGCTGTGCAATACCATATATCTATCGCTAATATTGCCAAGAAAAGTAGCTTTTCGACACTTTTACCTGTAGTAATTCGTAATTTTCGTAGTGGAGGAAAGCCGAATCTTATAGGTATAGGAAGCAACCAAGGTACTCCTTCTTTTGTAAGAGTATCCATAATCAAGTGCGACAACATACCAACCAAAAACGCCCACCAAACTAGATTTATCTGAACATGGGGCATCAGTGGATGAATAAAATTAAGGAAGAGCCTGCTGAGTCCACCAAAAAGAGCAACACCCAAGAGCGAGTGTGTTAGAAAACGATGGCCACCCATACTTTTACCGACAATCTTGCCAAAAAATCTGCCTACTGGCAAATTATGCCACAAGGGCGCAGTCGGTTGATCAATGTCTGGAGTGATTCCACCGATTTGATTAGCCACCAAAGCCACTAATGCAGTTGCTAAATTTATATCGCCGATTGGGTAAACAATCAGCAGCAACCCAAGTGCCGTAATAGCCGCTAAATCGTGAGTTCTGGCAGTCATATATACACATTGTAGCAAGTCGGCAATGGCTTGCTATGATTATTTGTTATAATTATAGGTAGCAAATAATCTGTTAGACCAAATTACATAGGAGACTGTAAATGATTCGCAAAAGACTTGTAGGCTTAATAAAGTTTTTTAACATATATAGACAACTGGGCTTTGTTGTTCTGTCGTTTTTAATAGCTCTGCCGTTGGACCTAAGCGGACTTCATACGGCAGCCCATATAGTCTTGATTTCTAGCGCCACCCTAAATGTTATTCCACTACTATGGAACATGGTAAGAGATTTGCGTGACGGCACCTACGGCGTCGACATCTTAGCAGCCGTAGCAATAATAACTTCAGTCCTACTCAAAGAATACTGGGCTGGAATGATTATTATCCTAATGTTGACTAGTGGAGTCTCGTTAGAAGATTATGCACAACGTAGAGCCAAGACAGAATTAACCGCGCTACTAAACCGCGCCCCATTAATTGCTCACGTTCTGCGTGGTCGAAAAGTAGTAGACATAAAGGTTGAACTAGTTGTAATGGGTGATAAATTAATTATAAAACCTGGCGAAGTCGTGCCCGTAGATGCAGTAATAATCGAGGGATTATCTAGCTTTGACGAGTCTAGCTTAACGGGCGAAAGTTTGCCAGTTAGCAAAAAAAGCGGAGAAGAGTTACTAAGCGGTTCAGTAAATATTGAAGGCGCAGTAACAGTTAAAGCACTACACTCTGCAGAAGATAGCCAGTACCAGCAAATTATCAAACTCGTAAAATCGGCATCTGCCAGCAAAGCACCTTTTGTAAGACTCACGGATCGCTATAGTATTCCTTTTACTGTAGTTTCATTTGTAATAGCCGGCGGAGCTTGGGCCATTAGTGGCGACCCTATCAGGTTCCTTGAAGTTATAGTTGTGGCGACTCCCTGCCCACTTATACTAAGTGCACCTATAGCTCTTATCAGCGGTATGAGCCGAGCAGCCAAACACGGAATTATCATCAAGACCGGCTCTGCCATGGAGCGCTTAGCCGCAATCAAAACAATTGCCTTCGATAAAACAGGAACACTCACAAAAGGGCAGCCTGTCGTAGATCAAATCATAACTTTTGGCAAACACACAAAAGAACAAGTCATAGGCTTAGCGGCTTCAATCGAACGAAGCTCTACGCATATTCTTGCTAAAGCAATAATCGAAAGAGCAGAATCTAGTAAAGCAAAAATATCAAAAGCCAAGAAAGTCCGCGAATTTAGCGGCGAAGGGCTAGAAGCAAATATCGGTGGAAAAGATGTGCTTGTCGGTCGTTATATTTTAATGGAAAAAAACAGCGTAAACATACCTGCAAGTTTTACTAGATCAAAAATTGATCAAACAGCCGCTTATGTTGCTATAGATGGCGAACTAGCCGGCGTCATAACATTTACCGACGAAATGCGACCTGAAGCACAATCAACACTAGACGAACTACATCATTTAGGAGTAAAGAATATAATGATGGTAACAGGCGATAACAAGGTTACTGCTATGGCTGTGGCGGAGCACTTTAGCATAAGTAAAGTGGTCTACGAAGCATTACCCGCAGACAAGATCGCTGCAGTAGAATCGGTCACAATTAGACCAGTAGGATTTGTAGGCGATGGAGTCAATGACGCTCCAGTACTAGCAGCTTCAGATGTAGGCATAGCTCTTGGGGCTCGAGGGTCAACTGCAGCCAGCGAATCAGCAGATGTAGTAATAATGATGGATAGTATCAGCCAAGTAGCGACAGGAGTACGAATAGCCAAGCGCACATTCTTTATCGCTAAACAAAGTATTCTAATTGGAATCGGAATGAGTCTTGTGCTGATGTTGATATTCTCGACAGGCTACTTTAAGCCAATCTACGGAGCTATTGTGCAAGAGTTTGTTGACGTAGTAGTGATCTTCAACGCTCTAAGGGCACACGGTTCATGGACAAAATCCAAAGCACTAAAAACTAACTAGGCAATATTAAGAACTTTAAAAAGTCCAACTACAGTTAATATTATTAACGTATTGTCTATGCTAGAAAAAGCTAAATTTTCAACTAGAGTTGTTGATGACGAGACTAATAATAGGGCACTTAAAGAAATGGAAATATCCGCCCCTCCAAATATTATTACGCCCATCATGATCAATACAGAAACAACAAAGAATGTTGCAGTTCCTGCGATCGACTTAGAATTACCCAGAATCTTATAAGTATTAGACTTGCCAAATCTAGTTCCAACTATTGCTGCAAAACCATCCGCCAAAGCTACATGAAGGCACGCTGCAGCAAATACAATGTTGGCAGGCTCAAAATATGCCAAAACTAAAACCGTTAAAGGCGCCAAAACCTCCCCTAGACTAAGGCGGGAAATATCGTACCAACTTTTTATCAGCCTAGTTTTTTTGATGACCAAAAAAAATATTACACTCAGCCAACAAATAATTCGTACCTGCGACCATGAAATAAAATATGGCGTAAAGGCGATCAGACTACCAGATATGATATGGACGACTTTTCTTGCCGACTCACCCTTTATAACTTTTTTGTGCCAGAGTATTTCTGCCAACAAAACAACTAACGCCAGCGTTACTAATAAGTACATTATTTTTATCATTGGTTGTATTGTATCTTACTTTAAGCTGAGTTTTGCTAAACTTTGTCGGCAGGCTTTTCTTCATTAGAGGTGACTTCATTTTTATTATCAAGCAGAGTTTTTTTGTTCGGTACAAATATCGAGAAGGTCGAGCCCTTACCTACTTCGCTTTCTAAGCCCAGCTTAGCATCAAGAAGTTTCGCCAATTTCTTTGTAATATACAGGCCAAGTCCAGTTCCGCTAGATGATCGTGTTCGGAAATCTTCTGCTCGGAAAAATTTATCAAAGACTTTCTTTTGATCGCTAACAGAAATGCCTATGCCCTGATCGCTCAAGCTAAACAACACTCCTCCATCTTGTTCTTTGGCCTTAAGAGTTATCACCCCCTTGTCGCTATACTTCATTGAGTTGGTTATAAAGTTCTGTAATATTTCACGCACATATAGCCTATTAGACACTATGTTATCTGGTGTTGAATCATCAATCTCAGATTCAATCTTAAGGCCTTTTTCGACCGCTCCAGCTTGGTAAGAATCTTTTAAGTTGCTGATTATTTCTCTTGGATTAATATCTTCCAGGAGCATCTCTAAAGAGTCCTTTTCTGCTCTAGCAAAAGTACTAAGGTCATTAAGCATGGTCGCCAGGAACACCGATTGATCGTGTGCAGTCTTAAGCGATGCAACAACTTTTTCACCACCGGCTAATTTTTCGGCAAATAATATTGAGTTAGAGACGCCAGCCTCTACTACTGTAACTGGCGTTCTTAATTCGTGGGATATAACAGAAATAAACTCATCCCTCTCATCTTCTAGTGACTTCTCGCGTGTTATATCCCTTACAGTCACTACATAACCAGCCTCCGCACTATCATAACCATAATTTGGGCGAATTGGAGTAACGACAATACTCAAAGAAGCTACGTCATTATCGCCGTACCTAATCTTAATGTCGTGTCGCTCAACAGGCTTACTTCCATTTGGTAATAAATCTTTCATGGATACTGACACTTCTTTTTCGTCTTCTAGCTTTGCAAAATCATCAACATTCTTATTGATCAGACTAACGTTAGTATCAAATAAGGCGAGTGCTGCAGCATTATACATCCTCACTTGTTGCTCTTCGTCTAAAACAAGCACTCCTTCGGTCATATTATTTACCAAGGCTAGTAGTCTTTTTTGTTCAATCGCCTCTCTTTTAATTGTTTCTTTTAGTTTTTCACGATCCCAATCGAACACTCGCTGATAATTTATATAAAGACTACAAATAGCGGCGAAAACAAAGAAAGCTACAACTATATTAAGCTTGTCTGTTTGACCTATGTGGTCTGTATTAGTCAGGTATATGTACTTTGCGATTGAGGTCACACCAAAACAAGCTACAGTCAACCACACACCTTTAGCGCCATAATATAGATTGCTAACAAAGACCACAAGATAAACGCCTATCACATATGGAGTAGATGCTGCAGATATAAAACCAATACCTAGAAAAACAAAAAGCTGATAGAAAATTATGTAAGTTAGCGGCCTATTATTAACTCGCGCCATGTCAAAAATACGAAATAATATGAGTAAAACTAGAGTGACACTAAGTATGCTGGCAAGAATAATCTCAAAGCTGGATGAGGTCGGGTCGTATGCGGTATGGAAGGCAATAGTCATCGCCAGAACTACATGCGAAAATATAACCGCCCTACTGTTGACGGATTTTTTAATAGATTCAGCTAGCTCTTCCGGTCTTCGAATCATAATTTAATCAATGCTTATGCTGACATTGTACAAGGTAGTGGCGCGGCGGTCTAATCATAACGCCCTTAATGGCGCATAATCATACCTCGTACTACTGCTTGGAGGGATCGATCAAGATATATCCGTCTTTTTTGACAGATTTTATAACATAACCTCTGGAATTAAACGCCCTGTGCCGACGCAAGCGATATACCAAAGAATTTAGGGCCCAATCTCCTGCAACTTCGTCACCCCAAATATAATCAAATATATCTTGCTTTCTCACCACTTTGCCTACATTCTTCATAAGTATCTTTAGGAGCTTTTTCTCCTTGTGGGGAAGGGTTGTTTCGCCGTAATGCAACAAATATCTCTGCAGTAATTCACTAAAAAATTCATATCTTCCGTCTACCAGCTTAATGAGTCCGATATTTAACAAGAAATCTACATCGTTAACTTTTTTGCCAAGAGCAATATATTGAAGCTGCTCTCTGCGCTTAACATTTTGACTCATAAATATATCAGATATCACCAGCTCTACCATCGGATCGGACAATGGATTCTCTAAACTCTGGCATCTTAGTAATATCTGGAATAGTGAATGGTGGCCGCCAGACAATTCTAGTGCCGTGCTTTTAATGTTTGGAGTGCCGTCAATCTTTGCTATAGATTCCAAATCATCAATAGAGTACGGCTTAAAAAATATCTGTTTTGTGTGAATATTAAAGCTATCTCGCTCGGCACCCAACTTTAATTCTATGATTGGTGTTGAAGAAATAAATATCATCACAACTTGCTCACGACTTGCATCCCGCAAATAGCGGAGATTATCAAATAAATTCTGATCTAGCAGACTACCTAATCTGTCGATACGATTTATGACAATAACTATGCGTTCATTAGTTTTTGCTAATTTTTCTAGACCCTTGCGACTTTGCGTCAAAAAACTTTCGTCCGTTAATTTGTCGTTAGTTTTAGTGGCAAATTGTTCAAAAAAACAATTTTTTGTAAAATCAGACAGCTCGTATGTGTTGATGTGCACAAACTTATGTTTTGATTTGGCGGTTAAGTATCGGAGGAAAAACGACAATCCAACACTGGGCAATCCAATCAAATTAAAAGATGACGACGACTCTATACTATCTGTGCATTCTTTATAAATAGCTTCACAGAATGTAGGAGGAAATTTGGTCTCAAGAAACTTCATGTCTCTATTATGCGTCATTTTTATGACATAATGCAACTTTTAGCTACATTATGGAGGTGTAGTGAGTGGTGAAGGGTAAAGACTTAAGACGCCCCTGTAATACGGCTGGCACGGTATTATCTATTAAATGCACGCGTTTTATAGGCTGTGTACAACAGAGGTATAAATTGTTATAATACTCAAGTTCATAAGTGTAATAAGTAGTTATGCACTTTGATTAAACGGGGTGTGGCGCAGTTGGTAGCGCGCGCGGTTTGGGACCGCGAGGTCGAAGGTTCGAGCCCTTTCACCCCGACCAAAGAAAAAAGGTTACATTTATGTAGCCTTTTTTCTTTGGCAGGCGTTAGTACTCGCTTCTTCGACGCGTCAGCTTGAGCTGACGCAGGTCGAGGGTTCGGTCATCAGTATAATGCCCGAGATTTATCTCGGCGCATAGATTGATGTGCACTGCCCTTTCACCCCTATTTGACAGTAACAACTGACGAAAGGTCAAAGTTCGGTCATCAGTCACAGGCCCCAGCGTAGCGGGCGCCTGGATTGATGTGCGCCTCCCTTTCACCCCTACTGTAACCTTACATAGACGAGTGACTTAAACAGCCAGCTAAAGCCTATCTATAGTCAACGACCCGAAATTCACGACCTGAATTCTTGTGATCAATCAAGTTCATCTGAACAGCCCTAACCAGCCCTCGGACGGCAACAAATGCGTCGTCAGCTGATAAGCCGTACATGTCAACCAATTCATCGTGCTTGTCATAAAAAGAAACATCTGTCTCTTCAATTGACGCATTAAAATCTATCTTAGAAATTGGAGATGATGATTTAAAAGGCATATTAACTTCGCCAATCAAGACTTGACTTGGAGCTGTGCCAAGAACACTAGAAGCCGACAATCTTTCGCCTGGCAAATAATCTACAGAAGTCATTGCAGGATGCTTAATGAATGCACCACTAAAACGATTCAACATTAAAGTAGGCTCTTTTTGAAGAACATCATATGGAGCGAAAGTATTGTAACGATACTTTGCTAATAGTGGAATATCAAGACCAGCCAGCGCATGAATAGGGCCAAGATGGCCCCTTTCTATATTGAATTGAGGCATATTTATACTATTATATCATCTATCTGGTTATTATCTATAACGACAGTCCCTGCCTGGGCCTATCTCTGGATTTGTACAATAGAATTTGCTAATCCGGTTTGAGTATTAACATCTACTAGAACTGAGTTGAATTGTAGAGTGCCGTCATTTTCTAATTCGTTCTTATTTTTTACACCGTCATGCCAACGCGGAATAATTGACTCTAACTTAACACCCAAACTAGAGTGCAGCGAACCACACATGCCAACGTCAGTAATATGAGCCGTACCTTTTGGTAATACCATGGCGTCGGCTGTCGGTACATGCCAATGATCACCAACTACTGCCGACACCTTACCATCCAAATAATATCCAATAACCCGCTTCTCGCTACTAAAATCACCATGGAAATCAACAATAGTAGCCAACCTATTTACGCCAGTATTTTCTGCCAAAATTTTATCTATAGTTATTAACGGGTTTTCTATCTCTGGCTTATTATTACCAAAAGTTTCACCCAAAATAGAAATTACCAAAACAGGCCCAGCATGACTTTTAATATATTTCCAACCTCGACCTGGACAGCCTATAAGATTAGCTGGCCCAATTACAGGTTGTGAGTTGTCTGCCAATAACGGCAATAATTCGGCAGACTTTGGAGTATGATTGCCGCCAGTAAAGAAGTCAACGCCGAGACCTTGCAGTAGCTTCATATCTGCTGGCGACATACTCTTGCCATTCGTAACATTCTCGGACTGAGCTATCACCAAATCAATCTGTTGTTCGCGCTTTAAATCAGGCAACACTTTGCGTACTGCTTCGATGCCAAGTGGCCCCATAATATCGCCGATGTATAGAATCTTCACTTTAAAGCAATGCTTTCTTCTAACTACTTAGCAAACTCAATAGCTCGAGTTTCGCGGATGACGTTAACCTTGATAGTGCCAGGGTACTGCATAGTACTCTCGATTTTTGTAGCAATATCACGAGCTAATTTAATGGCTGAAAGATCGTCAACGTTTTCTGGCTTAACGAATACACGAATTTCACGACCAGCGCTAATAGCATAGGCCTTGTCGATACCTTCAAAGCCTGTTGCGACGTTTTCTAAGTCCCGCATACGCTCACCAAAGTTCTCGGCACTAATGTTGCGCGCACCCGGACGAGATGCACTAATAGCATCACAAACGCGTACGATAATCGCTTCAACTGAGGTTGCTTCCATGTCGTCGTGGTGTTGTTCTGCAGCTAGAGCCACTTCTTCTGGCGCTCCGTATTTACGCAACATCTCACCTGAAATATGGTGGTGCTTGCCTTCCATCTTGTGCGTCATAGCTTTTCCAAGATCGTGAACTAATGTAGCGTATTTTGCTACTTTAACGTTGGCGCCAACTTCTTCGGCAATCAATCCTGCAATATGTGCCATCTCGGTGCTGTGCTTAAGTACGTTCTGGCCATAGCTTGTTCGATATTTAAGTTCACCCAATAACTGTAAGACTTCTTTTGGAATTCCGATCACACCGACTTCACGGGCTGCATCTTCAGCAGCACGCATTACGTCTTTTTGGACTTCTTTTTGTGCTTTTTCGACGACTTCTTCGATGCGTCCAGGATGAACGCGGCCATCTTTTAATAGCATCTCTAGAGCTTGACGAGCGACTTCACGACGCACCGGGTCAAACGAACTAAGGATAATCATACCCGGAGTATCATCAACCATAATGTCTACGCCTGTAGCTCGTTGTAATGACTGGATATTTCGGCCTTCTTTGCCGATAATACGACCCTTCATTTCTTCATCAACTAATTTAACGGCTGTAACAGTTCGCTCAGCAGTAACTTCGCTAGCCATTCTTTCCATGGCGCTAGTTATAATTACAGCTGCTTTTTCTTCTGCATTTTCTTGTGCTTCTGTCTGAAGCTTTGTGACTAAACCTATCAAATCGTTCTTGATGTCTCGCTCTGTCATTTGCATTAATTTTTCAGCAGCTTCAGTCTTACTAAGTTTTGCAACTTTTTCTAACTTTTCCTGTTGTTTAGTGCGAATGTCACGAATCTCGTTCTTGAGTCCATCAACTTCATCTTCACCCTTACGCAAAGCTTCTGATCGCTTGTCTAGTTCATCTAGTTTTTTGTCTAAGGATTCTTGACGAGACAATAGTCTTTGTTCGATATCCTTGGCTTCTCTACGACGATTTTGATCTTCGCGACGTGCCTCATCACTAATCTTTGAAGCTTCTTCACGTGCCTCACTCAATTGTTTTTCGGCCTCTTTTTTGGCTTTTTTTAGCTCTTTGTCTGCAGCCTCTTCAGCTGAACCGATTTTACGTTTTGTGGTTACTGTGCTGGCTCCAAAGCCAATGCCAACGCCAACCAATGCCAATATAATGGTAATTGGATCCATAATGGATATCCTTTCTATTCCTGCAGATCTAGCGTTATGGCGTCACTATCACTTCATTAGCCATCGACTAGATCTGATAATCAAATTGAATTTAGTATAAATTTATCTAGTGAAATCTGCTCTCAAAACTGCAAAATTCCTACATATAATATACGCTGTTGAGTGTCATTCGGTCAAATAAGAATAATATGGCTGATATTTTCTATTTTTTGGGTGTTGTAATATTTGGCAATCCACCGTATTCCGGCACAGAAATCTTCTCATTCTCACCATCGCCTAGTCTTGCAATACCATCCGCAATCCAATTGTCTCCCAAGCAACTAACAATAGGCACCGCCAAAATCAATGACATCACATTAGCCACAGTAAATCCTATTCTTAGCCCAGTAAAACTGCCAGGACCCTTAAATACAACTATTCCTGTTATGTCGCTCCAAGATTTGTCGTATCTTGAAAGCATTTCTTCTATTTTTCTGTGTAAAGTAGTCGACAATTCGCGGTGCGCAAACCAGGTATAATGCTCTATACATTTACTATCCTCATATAGTGCAATCTCGGCCTCCGACTTGTCTGTTCGTATAAATAAAATCATTTATTAGCCTCTAAATCTTCAAACAAATACTTCATAGACTCTGGGTATTTAATGGTGATGTCCCGCTCGTCGTTTTCTAGAAGACTTATCTTGATAGCTGCTCTCTCCTCTGGCAACACATGCCTGACGACCTCCGCCCACTCAACTACAACCACTCCAGACGAATCATTTAACACTTCCTCTAATTCGGGACCAATGAGTCCTGCCTCTTGCAAGCGATAGAAGTCAAAATGATGAATGTTAAATTTTGGAGCAGAATAATTTCGACTAATCGTATAGGTTGGACTAGCTACATGATCATGACTGCCCGACCCTTCTACTAAACCTCTAACAAAAGTTGTTTTGCCGCCACCTAAATCACTTAATAGCTCAATCACCTCTCCCCCCTTCAGACGATTGCCTATTTTCTTTGCCAGCAATTCGGTATCTCTTGAAGCGGTAGAGTGCATTTTTAATATCATGTCGGTATTCATATACACCGTATATTAACGCGAGACCACCAACTCCGGCAAGGATAGCAGGGTGTAATCTACTGCTGGGCTTTGGTGATGACGAGCTAGAGCCACTTGTTGAGGGTTGATTTGTTGATGTAGATTTTGTGGCACTGGCGGCTTTAACATTGCTAGTTTTTGGCTTAATAGGAGCTGCTTGTTTTATTGTGGCGGCCCTTACTGCCGGCTCTTTAGTAGTAGGAGGCAAGGGCAATGTAAGGGAATTCGCCATAGCCGGAGTAGGCGAAAGTGTCCACATCCAAAAACCTTCAATCAATGCCCAAGATTGACCTTCAGGCGCCAACCCATAAGCATCCGTTTGGTCGACAACTAAACCGGAAGAATCCAATAGTCTAGCCAAGCCGTCAGTATTTGACAAAGTAAGAGGTGACGCCCCACTAGTAAAATTAACATAAGATAATGCCGGTATTACTTGGTCGGTAAAGTTCAGATTATAAGAAAAACTTCTGCCCGTTTGCAGCTTGTAGCCAGCCAGACTAAATGGAATCGAATTTGGATTATATAGTTCGACGAATTCATCTTTTTCGTCTGTCTGAGGTGATGCAGGATTAGGAAGCATCTCACTTATTACTGGGGGAGTTAAGCCGGCGTTAAGTATCGGTTCTGGCGGTTGATCAACAGCAGGGGGAGTAGTCGTCAAGTCTACTAAATTGAAATCTAAAAAATTATTGTCGGTGTCCACAAATTGCCCACTGGAATCAATTTTACGATTTAAAACTTGACCGGCGGAAGGGGCTTTAGCTGAAGAAACTTCAGGATGTATCGCCGTCCCCCAACCTAACAAATCAACAACATTGTTTAGATTGTCGACGAGCTGAATATGACCACCCACCTGGGCCAAACCCTCGACCATTATTTGACGATTCTGGGCAACCCCAACATAAGCACTCGTGGCAAACGTCATAGACTCACCGTCGGCAATAATTCCTGTTAGTGTCGCTTTAGTTGTGTAGGATATTCCTGTCGATGAAGCATAACGAATTCTCCAGCTATCTACCACCACTTCTCCTCCCGACTGGTTCGTAATCTCAACATACTCCGAACTTGCATTTGATGATGAGCCGGTCTGTAGCCCGGTTATTAATACCATTCCACTTGCATAAACTTTTACAGACCAAAATGGCGCCAAAACCCACAATAATATTTCTATTAAAATAATCAAAGCTCTTAACTTGTGCATACTGCGTGAATTGTAGGATCGCGCTAACTACATAAGCAAGCATGAGCATGTTGCTATTCATTTACAGTTCATAATCAATGATAACTATTACAAGCACATACCGCATATTTGAATGTCTTGCTATACTATGCTTAACCATGTTGCAATTAAGTCAAACACTAATAGGGCGGCCAGTAATGAGTCTACGGACGGGCACTGCAGTAGCGACTACTATTTCCGCTATTTTTAACCCTAACAATCTTAAGATAGAGGGCTTTTATGTACAGGATAGTTTTGACAGCAAGAAAAAGCTAATACTACTTTGTCAGGATATTAGAGAAATAATACCTCAAGGTATAGTAATCAACGATCACGAAGTTTTGGGAGAGTCAGACGAACTAGTAAGGCTAAAAGAAGTCCTAGAAATTGGCTTTGAACTAGTAGGCATGCCGGTCCAGACCGAAAGCAAATCCAAGCTCGGCAAAGTAAACGACTACGCCACAGACACCTCTTCGATGTTTGTCCAAAAGATTTATGTCTCGCAATCAATAATGAAAAGCTTTAGCGGTGGGGCACTTAGTATCGACCGCTCACAAATAGTCGAAATTTCCAGCAGCAAAATTATCGTCAAAGACTTGCAGCAGCCTTTGCGTGCAAAGCTAGGATCGTCGATATCATCTGCTCTCGCTAGCTAATAGTCCTCGACAATGTCGCTATTTAAGCCGGCCTTTATATCCCCATAGTTATAACCTTGGCGGGCGAGGTATTGCATCAGTTTTAGATCATCTTGATAGCGGCTTTGTTTGCGTTTTCTTGATATGAGATCTGCTAACACGTCTGCTTCGCTGGTCTCATCTTCTGATATTACCTGTCTTATTATTTCGTCGGAAACACGTTTGGCGCGAAGTTCTAAACTGAGTTTACGCTGAGATATGGCTTTCAGCAGGCGACGACTAGAAACCCAAGCTTTAGCAAAAGCCAAATCATCAACATAATTCTTAATACTTAACTTGTTAAGTATAGTATCGATAAGGGCAGGGGAGTACTCTTTACGCTTCAAATACTCCTCAATCTCCCACTGACTGCGACGACGCAAACTAATAAAATTTATCGCTCTGTCATAGGCCTTATCTAGTTCGGCAGCTTGTTGTAAGTTGCTTAGCTCGCCTTCCGTCAACTCCATGTTTATATGAACCCTGCTACTTAGCAGCTCGCTCTCGCCAAAAGAGAACTTATAAATACCATCAACATAAATAGAGAACCGGTCTGACCGCTTCACCTGTTGTTTGATGTTAGTTATTTTCATAAGAACGATAAGGTCGAAATAGGTTAAGTTTTATTCTTGTTATCCGACCAGAGCTTTTTTACGTTATACCAGCCGTAAGTTAAGCCTCCTCCTTCAAAAGCAAATTCAGCGACATGAGGTGCGTGCATTGCGGCAAGGCCTAAGACGCTTGCTGGTATAACAAAATCACGCACAGAATCACGAAAGGCAAATCCATCAGCACCCTTCTTTCCGTGCATGCGACGATTTAGTCCAAACACCACAGCATTCAAAGCCACGGCACCTGCAGCCGCTTGATATTGATGCTGAGTTAAATCTATACCACTAAGTCGCTCTCTCCACTCTCCGACTTCAGGAATAACTTCAGATGCCACCTCATATGTAGCGAAGCCAGAAGCTGCAGTAGCCAGGCCTACCATTAAAGAGCGAGCCTTTTTGGCAACACCTTCCTTCTTAGACCCAGCTTCAATCGATGCGGCGGCAAACGCTGCGGCATCTGACGCTTCTTCTGCAGCCTCAATAATAAGGGCTCCCTCATGGCCGGTCACACCACCCCAGGCCTGTAAAACTGCTGAACCCATTCTTAAAGCTCCAGACAGGCCGAATCTTTTAACTCGTTCAGAGCGCGTTTCTTCCGTCGATGAAAGATCGGCAGATTTTTCTATCACAAACTACTCCTCTTTAGCGGCGGCTTCTGTGACTTTTTTGGCTATTTCGTCTCTAACTTTTGGATTTGCATCTAGGTAAGTCTTGGCAGCTTCACGACCCTGAGAAATCTTCTCGCCACCATAAGAGAACCATGCGCCAGCTTTTTCGACAATGCCCTTCTCTACTGCTAAGTCCAGAATATCGCCTGACTTAGAAATACCCTGGTTATACATAATATCGAATTCGGCTTGACGGAAAGGTGGCGCAATCTTGTTTTTGACTACCTTAACCCTCGTACGGTTGCCGATAATCTCTTCGCCCGCTTTGATTTGGGCAATACGACGAATATCCATACGAACACTTGCGTAAAACTTCAAGGCGTTGCCGCCTGTAGTAGTCTCTGGGTTGCCAAACATGACACCGATTTTCATACGAATCCGGTTGATGAATATGACTGTGGCGTGCGAACGGCTAATAACGCCAGTAAGCTTACGCAAAGCCTGGCTCATCAAACGAGCCTGTAAGCCCATATGACTGTCGCCCATTTCGCCTTCAATTTCAGCTCTTGGTACTAGCGCCGCTACTGAGTCGACAACTATCAAGTCAACAGCATTACTACGAACTAACGTTTCGACAATCTCTAGGGCTTGTTCGCCATTATCTGGCTGAGACAACAGCAAGTTCTCTACATCTACGCCAATTCGTCTTGCATAAGCCGGGTCAAGGGCGTGCTCTGCATCAATAAAGGCAGCTGTTCCGCCATTACGCTGAACTTCTGCAATTGCGTGCAATGTAAGTGTCGTTTTACCAGAACTTTCTGGACCATAAACCTCTATAACACGACCCTTAGGAATACCGCCGCCCAAGGCGATGTCTAGAGAGAGACTACCGGTAGAAATGCACTCAACCTTCTGTTTTTGAGCATCACCCATCTTCATGATAGAACCTTTACCGAACTGCTTTTCGATGGCTTCTAACGCCAAACCTAGGGCCTTACTTTTACCCTCAGAAGCCGATGAATTCGAGCTAACTTCACCCTTGGTGTTATCGATTTTCTTTTCTTTAGCCATATTACCCCCATTTTAAAAGTGTTTCTAATAGAACGGCCACCAGTCGTTATATCAATTATAGCGCGACAAACAACTAAAATCGAACTGTTCATTTTTAAGTCATAATTGACGCAAATTGCAAAACCGCTCAAGCTAATGCTCCGGCCAGTAATATTGAGCCAAACTTATCAAATCCGCGTCGATAAGATTAACGTGCTAATGGTTTTTCGTATATAATAAGAAGCAAATATGCGTATATCTGATGCCTTAGTAGAAAAATTGCTCGAAAAAGCTGGTAAAGTCACTGAAGAACAGTTGACCACTCTAAAACAGCAAGAAAAAACAGAGAAGAAACCCTTACAAGATTTAGTCATCAAAAATAATGTTCTCACCGAAAAAGAGTTAACGAAGCTTTATGCAGACGAGTCTGATATTCCATTTATAGAACTCACTACTAAAGAAATCAAAAGAGATGTACTGAAGCTAATTCCTGAGCGAGTCGCTAGGCAATACAAAGTAGTGCTATTTGGCGTTGAGGACGACGGCAGCAAACAGCTCGCAATGGAAGATCCAGACGATATACAGGCTATTAACTTTCTCCAAAAACAATTGGGTACAAATATTAAAATCCATATTGCGACGGCCACAAACATTCAGGCAACCCTGGACCAATATCGAGGAAATATTAACAGTGAGCTCACGAAAGTTATAACACCTGAAGAAATTGGCGGCGATGACGACGAAGAGATCGACGAAGAAGATGTAGCCGAAGATTCTCCAATTGCTAAAACTGTAAACTTGATAATCGAATACGGCATAAAGAGCGGCGCCAGCGATGTGCATATTGAACCTAGAGAAGATTACGTGCTCGTTCGTTACCGAGTTGACGGCGTACTAAGAGAAGCCAACAAACTACCGAAAAAAGTCTTAGGTTCACTAGTTTCACGTATAAAAATTCTTTCAAATCTAAAGATTGACGAGCGTAGATCTCCACAAGACGGCAGATTCAAAATACAGATCGGGGAACAGATTTATGCTCTTCGTGTCTCAACCCTACCTATTCTGGACGGCGAGAAAGTTGTAATGCGTATATTAAACGAATCAGCCAAAGCATCAACCTTAGAAGAACTTGGCTACTGGGGTGCTGCACTCAAAAATATTAATAAAGCTATCGTACAACCACACGGTATGATATTAGTTACTGGCCCTACCGGTTCTGGTAAATCTACAAGTCTATTTAGCGTACTAAGCATACTCAACAAACCTATGGTAAACATATCTACTGTAGAAGACCCAGTGGAATATAGAATACCTGGCACTAATCAAACTCAAGTAAATCCAATTGCTGGTATGACTTTTGTAAATGGACTTAGGGCGCTACTACGCCAAGATCCAAATATCATAATGGTAGGAGAAATTCGAGATTCTGAGACTGCTAACTTAGGTATTCAAGCCGCGCTTACAGGCCACCTCGTATTCTCTACCCTTCATACAAACAACGCCGCAACATGTTTGCCCCGACTTCTAGACATGGGCATCGAACCTTTCCTGATAGCTAGCACAGTCAGAGCAATTGTTGGTCAGCGATTAGTCCGCAGACTATGCGTAGACTGCCGCGAAGTTTACGTTCCAGATAGTGCAGTTCTTGCACAAATATCAGAAATTTTCGGAACCAATGACGATGCCACGATGAAGCAAATACATGATCTCGAAGCAGAAGCACTAGCGGCTGGAATTGGCCAAACAAACACATCAAAGATCAACAAGGAATCGCCTGCCGAACTCAGTACAACCCCTGGTAAAATAACAAAACTTTGGAAGATGCACGACGGTGGCTGCGAAAGCTGTGGACATATTGGTTATAAAGGTCGCATGGGTATCTATGAAGTTTTAGGAAGTTCCGCAAAAATTCAGGATTTGATTGTTTCTAATTCTACTAGCGAAATCATTCAAGACCAAGCTATCAAGGACGGCATGATAATTATGCAAATCGATGGATTCATTAAGGCCCTCCGTGGCCAAACTACAATAGAAGAAATTCTACGCGTTACGGCTGAGAAATAAAATGAAGTTCAATTACACCGCTACTAACAAAGAAGGCAAGACTATAACTGGAGTGAGTGAAAGCACGACTAAAGAAGCCTTGATAGCCAACCTGAATCATCAAGGACTAAGACCTATAGTCGTCAAAGCAATTAGCGGCAAGAACCCCCTAATTAACCGTTTCAACAAAAACAAGAAGGTTAAGCAAAAGGAACTCGTAGTATTTATTCGCCAACTATCCACCATGGTTGGGGCCGGCGTGCCATTAACTAGATCACTAGCTATGTTGCAAGGCCAAACAGAAAGCAAATACTTCAAGATTGTTTTAACAGGTATCACAAAAGATGTAGAGAGCGGTATACCACTAGCTGACGCCTTAGCAAAATATCCAAATGTATTTTCTGAAGTATTTGTGAACATGGTAAGGGCTGGCGAAGCTGGTGGTATATTAGACGAAATTCTCAAGCGACTAGCTACTCAAGTCGAACAAGATTCTAGCATGCGCAAAAAAGTTAAAAGCGCCATGACTTACCCTGTCGCAATTTTAACCATCACAACTATAGCCTTTTTTGGTGTAATGATATTCGTTATTCCAAAAATTGGTAAAATCTTAACTGACCTTAGCGACGGCAAAAGCTCACTACCTATATATACCCGCGTAATGTTGTCTGGTAGCGCATTCATGCAACATAATGCCATACTAATATTAGTAGTATTTTTTGGAGTAATATACGCTGTTAGGCGCTATATAAAAACCCCTAAGGGCAAGTATCAATTCCACGCGTTACTACTCAAGACACCTGTAATAAAAATGATAATTACCAAGGTAGCTATTGCTCGATTCTCGCGCACATTTGCATCACTTATGTCAGCGGGTGTTGGAGTGCTAGAAGCTTTGGATGTAACAGGTGGCGCAATCGGCAACAAAGTCATAGAAGCCGAATTAAAAGAAGCCGCTAAAGCTGTGAAGAACGGCAAACAACTCTCTGAGCCACTTAGTGAAAGCAAGCATTTTCCACCTATTGTTAGTCAAATGCTAGCTGTTGGCGAAGAAACCGGTCAGATCGACACCATACTTATTAAAGTTGCTGATTTTTACGAAGAAGAAGTCGAGGCCGTAGTTGATGGTCTTAGTTCTATCATAGAACCATTAATGATTATCGTACTGGGCGCGGTAGTGGGTCTGATCGCCGCCAGCGTCATGGGACCGATCGCTAATCTAAGCAAAAATATCGGCACCTAAATTATGGCAGGAAAACGCAAACTCAGTCAGGACGGCTTTACGCTAGTTGAGCTAGTGGTAGCTATGACCGTCATGAGTATTGTTGCTCTAAGTATTCTTGGTTTATTTACATCATTAATCAGAAGCGCTGTTTACACAAAACGTAAGGCGGTAGCATTAACTTTCGCAACAAATCAAATGGAATATCTCAAATCACTCCCCTACGACAGCTTGGCAGTTTCGGGTGGTAGTATTTATTCTACAAGTCTACTGCCCGCAAGTACTACGCAAGTATTAAACGGCGTAACTTATACAATCAAGACGACTATTGACTACGTTGACGAGGCATACGACGGCTGTGGACCATACCCAACAGTAGCGCTCAAGCAAACATACTGTCGCAATTATCCGGCACCGACTGGGTCGCCTGCCACTGACTTAAATCCCGCCGACTACAAAATATTACACGTTTCCGCCTATGCTCCTGCAACTAACAAGCTAGCCGAAGTCGACACTCAGGTATCGGCGAGAGTAGCCGAAACTGCCAGCACTACTGGTGCATTATTTATTAGCGTAATAGATAATACGGGAAATCCTATTTCTGGTGCGACCGTCCAAGTATCTGATATTACTGTAACCCCCAATGTCACAGTTGCCGACTCAACTGATATAAATGGCAATGCCATATTTTATGGTCTACCCCCCGATACTAACGCCTACGACTACATAGCGACTGCCAGTATGCCGGGGTATTCAACTCTTAGCACTATTGCTCCAAACGGCACGCTGCAGCCAACATATTCTAGTCAAAAAATATTCACTCAATTATCCTCGTTCATTACTCTGACACTTAAACCTCAAGGTGCAAATAGTATAGTGATCGAGACTACCAACAAAGACGGTAATCCCTTATCGGGCGTGAAAGTTTATGTAAAAGGTGGGTACAAGAAATACACTCTGGCAACCGATGGCACTTATTACTATGACAATCTTAGCCCTTCCGACACTAGACCGACTACTGACGGCAATGGTTTAGCTGCCTTAAATAATTTAGTTCCGGGAGCATACATATTTTGTGGAGAACTTGGCAACACTAGCTGCACAAGCGGCGGCACAACATACTATGTTGCGGCTGCAGTACCATATAGCGGCACCAACTCATTTAATCCAATAAATGTACCTACTTATTCGGCCTCGTCACCACCTGCTGCTACTTTTAGCTATGGAGGACTTAGCTATCTTCAAAAAGTCAGGCTAATACTCACGACTAGTTCTAGCTTCCCTAGGATTAGCACCCTACTGCCTAGTGAGGCTAGTATTGCCAGTAGCAATATGTCGGCTTTTGTCTTTCAGATAAACGGCTCAAACTTAGGATGTAGTGCCGGTGGCTGCGGCACTACAGTAATGCTGGTGCAGGGCGGGACTACAAAAACAGCTTCATGCACGGGCACAAGCACTCAGCTAAACTGCACAGTCAACTTAACTTCACTAGCACTAGGCAGTACTCAATTAGTAATTACATCTAATGGCGATACCCTGACACTGCCTGGCAGCCCAATGTTAGGAGGCATAAATGTCGCTCCGTAAACTAAGTAGTGCTGGTTTTACGATTGTCGAACTGTCTATGGTTATGATATTAATCGCAATTATTAGTACCGCCACCTACACATTCATAAACAC
>CALRGT010000008.1 GCA_943358095.1 uncultured Candidatus Saccharimonas sp.
GAGTAACTCAAATTAGCTTTTTGGCACAGTTGTTGCTGAGTTAAGCCACGCGCTTTACGAGCCTCCTGAAGGTGATTCCCCAAACTTTTCTCATCCATAGACCTTATAGTACCAATTTTGTTAAATTTTTGCTAACAAAAATAGTACTAAATGGCTAGTTTAAATTAAGTTTTTCTACTTACTGAGGTAGTAATAAATGAAGGAGTGACCAAGATACAAGAAACGTAATCAAACTAATAAAACCGGTAGATATGAGTGTTGTTTGCATATTACCACCAGTTCTACGAATAATTTTCTGAAAAAGCCAAGTACCAATACCTAGTGCTGCGAGTGCTGCTATCCATACATCTGTCATACAATAAATATTACCATATTTCTATTTCAAGTAACTAAAACTTTAGTTTCTCTGCAAAATTGGCGAGCGTTGCCTGGTCCGGCTCTATTGTGCTATTTTCGGATTGGCTGAACTCATCTAAATCATCAAAAGCGATAACATGAACATGGGCATGAGGTACATCTAATCCAATAACCTTAAGGCCTACTCGTTTTGTGTTTAGTGTCTGCTTAAGTTTTTGTGAGGCTTTTTTTACGGTAAGCCATAAAGCGGCATAGTCGTCGTCGGGTAGTTCATAAAATTGATCCACTTGTAACTTTGGTATAACCAATAAATGGCCTTTGGCTACGGGGTGCAGGGGAACGATAACTATAGTTTTGTCATCTTCATAGACTTTATGACTAGGTAGCTGACCCTTAATTATTTTCGTAAATACACTGTCTTCCATGACCTCATTGTACATTACACACGAATTACAAATAATAAATTGTTGAATGATTTTTGACTGTTGTCGCCAGACTATGTACTCTTAATGGCATGGATCACAAAAGTGTTGAAGAATATATTTTAAGTTTACCTGGTGCTAGGCTGGACTATCCTTTTGGAGAGAGCGTTGCAGTTTATAAAAATGGTTCAGCAGATGACTCCAAGATGTTTGCATTGATTAATGAAAAAACAGAGCCCCTACAACTAAGTCTAAAGTGCGACCCTGGGTTGTCTGAGATATTGCGCTCAAAATACGAGACAGTGATGCCGGGGTATCATTTAAATAAGAAGCACTGGAACACAATTCTTCTGACAGGACAGATACCAATACCAGAGATACAGGGTCTTATTCAGCACAGCTACAACTTAACTATCTGATCATTCTAAACAGCGGACTTGGTTGTCTGATTTTCAACTATTTTTAATATATTATTGCGCATATCGATGTAGATCTGCTTTTCTTTTGAGGCTGTTGTTATCTGTGCGGTGGCAGTGAGACTAGCTTGATATTGGATTAGAAGTTTTGTAAGTTCTGCCTCTAGAGTTGAGTCATATTGATTATTTTGTTCGGCAGAATTAAGTAGAGTATCGGTTTTTGGATTGTTTTTCTTTAAGATGGCAGTAGATGGGACTTTTGTCTTTTTCTTTACCAGAATTTCACTAGTCTTACTCAAGTCTGATTTTGTTACCAAGAGTACGGTTGATGCAAAGTTTTTGGTGCTCACATTTCTTGATTTGGTTTCTGACATAGAGGCAATTCTAATTATTTCAGTTTGGAAGGCCTCGTTATCTATTAGATTGGAGCTGTTGTCATTGCTGTTTTTTGTCAGAGTTGAATAGGCTATTGCTCCGAACATAAAAATAACCAAAATGCCGATAATCATTAGTATCATGCGATTTTTTTGTCCTCCAGCTCCGGAGGATTTGGGTGCTTTTTTTGTAGATTGTTCGCTTAGGATAAAATCATACACGCTTGGAGTTTGGTTGGCTGGTGGAGGAGTATTTGGATTGGGCATTTGCTGACTAGGTTGCATAAGCATTATTTTACAAGTAGTAAGTAGTAGATAGCAAATAGTAAGTGTCTAATTATCCAGTTATCAGCTTTCGAGGTAGTTCGGCGCCCCTTATGCTTGATAGTTGTAGTCTTATACTTGATACTTAGAATCTATGGATGCTATGGAAGATATCAAGGGGAGATTAAATATCGAGGATGTAATTGCTCGATATGTCACTTTGAAACGTACCGGCCGCAACTTTAAGGGGTTAAGTCCTTTTGGCAACGAGAAAACGCCAAGTTTTGTTGTTAGTCCAGAAAAACAAATTTGGCATGATTTTAGCTCTGGTAAGGGCGGAAATATGTTTAGTTTTGTCATGGAAATGGAGGGCTTGGACTTCAGAGGAGCTCTAGAATTGCTGGCTCGCCAAGCGGGAGTTGATCTTAGTCAGTACCGCAACGAACAGAGCGGGGCGCGTGGCCAAGAAAAAGAGCGAATATATGCAGCGCTTGAGTTGGCGACTAAATTTTATCAGGTACATTTTAGCAAGACTAAATCAGCCCTAGAATATATTTTAAAAAAGAGACAATTCAGCAAGCAGACCGCATTACTATTTCGGATAGGCTACGCTCCAGAAGGTGACAAGGCTTTATTAACTTTTATGAAGTCCAAGGGTTTTAGCGAGAACGAACTAAAGGCTGCCGGTTTGGTTAGTAGTAGATATTCTGGTTTTAGCGATATGTTCCGTGGTCGAATTATGATTCCCTTAGCTGACGCGCAGGGCAGAATTATCGGTTTTACCTCAAGATTGCTTGTAGATAATCCTAATGCGCCTAAATACATAAATACTCCGCAAACTGCCGTCTATGACAAAAGTCGTCACGTGTTTGGCCTGCATTTAGCCAAAGAGGCGATACGAGTTAATAAGTACGTAGTAGTTGTTGAGGGTAATCTTGATGTGATTGCTAGCAACCAAGCTGGCGTAAAGCAGGTGGTGGCATCTGCAGGTACGGCCATGACAGAAATGCACTTGAAGGCGCTTGGTAGATTTACAAAAGATATTCGTTTAGCTTTTGATCAAGACGGTGCCGGTATCGCCGCAACAGAGCGAGCAATTCCTATTGCCGGGCGAGCCGATGTTTCGCTTAGTATTATTGATATTCCTGGCGGCAAAGACCCCGATGAATTAATTAACACCAAGGGTGGACCAGAAATTTGGGCAAAATCTATCGAAAGTCACAAATACGCCCTAGACTGGTTGATCGAGCAATATCAGAAACGTCTCGACCTAACGAGTGCGCCAGGTAAGCGACAGTTTAGTGACGTATTGCTTAAAGTGGTTAGAACTTTAGAAGATAGCGTGGAGCAGGATCATTACATGAACAAAATCGCTGGCATAATTGGCGTAAGTGTTGAAGCATTAAAAACAAAACTTCAGCAAACTGTGTCCGACACTCGCCCAGTAGTACTGAAGAAGCCAGCTGTTCCGTTAGCCAAAATTGACCTGGTTTTAGCAGAGAGAATCAAGTCGCAGAACCAACTATTAGCGATTGCACTAGTTAATGCCGGTCTTCGTCCGATTCTCGATAAATTGCTTATTGATATGTTCCCGGAAGAACGAGGTCAAAAGTTGTTAGCCTTTATTCGTAAGCACCCAGAAATAGATATAAAAAAACAAAAAAGCCTATTAGCAAGTGACAATGGCGAATATGTCGATATTCTGGTATTATTGTACGAGGAACTCTATCAGGACCTCGAGGTTATAGAGCTTCGTTACGAAGCCGCTCGGTTGCAGGTACGATTGATAGAAAATTATGTAAAAATCAAAAAAGTTCCGCTGGCAGCAGCCATGCGGGAAGGTGATAGCGACAAATCGTCCGCATTACTCATGCAAGTTAAAGAATTAGACAAATTGTTAAGAACTTATAAGGAGAATATTAATGACGAAAGCCAAAGCCAAGCCAATTAAGGCGAGCAAGGTCACTAAGGCCACTAAAAAAGCCGTAGCCGACCCAGCACTCGTAAAAATCAAAGATAAATTATTTCTAAAAGCTAAAAAAGCCGGTCAAGTCGACCAGCGCGATATCTTTACCGCTATTCCAGATGTGCCAGCCAATGTTGATTTGCTCGACAAGCTTTATACCGAACTAGCAGACGCTGGTATTGGTATAACGAGCGCTACCGAGCCAGACACAGACGCCTTCACAGACGAATGGGTTGCTGAAGACGAAGAAGAGATTAAACTAGACGAACAAGTCTACTTAGATGATATTGCTGACGACTCAGTTCGTTTATATTTGCGTGAAATTGGCAAAATCCCACTTCTAACTTCTGCCGAAGAACTTGCTTTAGCCCTACGCGTTGTCGCAGGCGAAAAATTAGCCAAGGACAAAATGGCTGAAGCTAATATGCGTTTAGTTGTGTCGATCGCGAAGCGTTATGTCGGTCGTGGCCTCGACCTGCTTGATCTTATTCAAGAAGGTAACACTGGATTGCTCCGTGCTGTTGAGAAGTTCGACCCAGATAAAGGCTTTAAATTTAGTACCTACGCTACTTGGTGGATTCGCCAAGCTATCACCCGAGCAATTGCTGATCAAGCTCGTACAATTCGAATTCCCGTTCACATGGTTGAAACTATCAACAAATTGCTTCGTACACAGCGTCGCTTAACTCAAGAACTAAACCGCGAGCCTACTAATGAAGAGATCGCCAAAGAAATGGAAATCGAAGTAGAAAAAGTTGAGCATATTATGAAAATCAAACAAGATATTTCATCGCTCGACGCTAGCGTTCGTGATGACGAAGAAGATTCAGTGCTAGGTGACTTTATCGAAGACGAGGATACAGTTAGTCCAGAAGAATCAGCCACCAGCCAGCTACTAAAAGAGCACGTTAAAGATATGCTTGGCGCCCTAACTGAGCGTGAGCAAAAAATATTGAAACTACGCTTTGGTTTAGAAGACGGCAAAAGCCATACACTAGAAGAAGTTGGTCAAGAGTTTAATGTTACCCGTGAGCGTATTCGTCAGATTGAGGCCAAGGCTCTCGCCAAGCTTCGCAAGCATCGTGACGCCAAAAAACTCCACGATTACATCAGATAGTCGCTCATCCTGTTTTAGTAAGATAATCTTGTGAGTGATTTACTTCTGTAGTACTTCGCTCTCAAGGTGTTTTTTGTTACAATTGGTGGATGAAACTTTTTGGACTATCAGGCACAAATGGCTCTGGCAAAGACACTGTTGGACAAATGTTGGCAGAGCGACATAATTATTTATTCGTATCCGGCTCTGATATTTTGCGTGCCGAAGCTAGTCGTAGAGGTTTACCGGTCGAAAGAGAAGTCTTGCGCACTATTAGTGCAGAGTGGCGCCGCGAATCAGGCCTAGGAGTGTTAATAGACAAGGCTGTGGCTGTTTTTAATGCCGAACCTGGTAAATACAGCGGACTGGTAGTTGCTAGTCTGCGTAATCCAGGTGAAGTTGTGCGAGTTCACGAACTGGGCGGTCATGTGATTTGGGTTGATGCCGATCCAAAAACTCGTTATGACCGAATATTTTCTCGCCAACGAACCGATGAAGATAAAAAGACATTTGAACAATTTTGCGAGGAAGAGGCAGCCGAGATGGCGCATTCTGGCGACGAAGCTACTCTAAACATGTCTGGCGTTAAAGATATCTCTGATATTTTTCTAGCAAATGAAGGTGACGATAAAGATGCTTTTATAACCGCATCAGACCAAGCCTTAAATCTGAACTAGCTCATTGATAATGTTGCCGATATGAATATATCGGTTGATTTTTAACCCAAAGAGACTTATAAAACTAGTATGTCTATTTACGAATCAGTTCATCCGTTAGGTCAAGAAGTCGAAACTATACACAATGCATTGTTGTCTGGAATGCTAGACGATGAGTCGATTATGAAGGCTATCCCGCCACACTTAAAATTGAACTACCAGGATCCTATATCGTCTGGCGATGGAGTCGGGGTGTTGAGGATAGCAGACTGGGAGAGTGAGAATATGACGGGTATATTTTTTCCTGTTGCTGTCGCTAAGGAAGAGACTAACGACTGGGTACATAAAGTAGTAAATGACGATGTTCCAGAGCGCAAAGTGTCGCACCGACTTTTTACGAAGGACTTACTTGGACGAGGATTTCCTGTCCATACCGAGCTAGGCAAGCAATGCTTAAGTGATTTTTTACGCTTTGATGTAGTGGAAGACGGCATTATTTTTATCGCTTCAGAAAAAGAAGAGCTACTGCCGATATACGGTAAATACGAAAGCGAAAACTACGACCTAATCACTAGAATAGCTCACAGCCAGTCGAGTGTTAAGGCAATATTAGACCTCGCCCAACGCTACTAAATTTTTGCCGATAAGATGACACAGCGTATACTAGATATATGGCAGAACAGAGGAAAAAGCTAGCGATTATTGACGGTAAGAGTGTTTTTTATCGTGGATTTTATGCTATGTCGAATTTAGCGACTAAAGATGGTACTCCAACTGGTGGCGTATACGGTTTTGCGGTCATGGCGTTAGAAGTTATTAAGCGGCTGCAGCCCGACTACGTATGTGTCGCCTGGGATAAACCTAAAACTAATATACGTAAAAGACTGGCAATATACCCAGCCTACAAGGCCGGTCGCAAGGCGCCACCACCAGAGTTTTATGCCCAAATACCAATTCTGCACGAATTATTAGATGCTTTTGGTTGGCCTTTATATGAACTAGACGACTACGAAGCCGACGATATTATGGGTGCTTTGGCGGTGCAGGCAACCGATAAAAACATAGATACTATGCTAATCACATCTGATATGGACATGCTGCAACTAGTTAACGACCATGTTAAGGTATACGCTCTCAAAACTGGACTTTCCAACATAGAACTTTATAGTCCAAAAAGTTTCACGGCAAAATACGGCATCGAAGTTGAACAATTTTTAGATCTAAAGTCACTTAAAGGGGATAGCTCCGATAATATTCCTGGAGTGCCGGGGATTGGCGAAAAAACAGCCCTAGAATTACTAAAACAGTACAAAACATTAGACGAAATTTACGAGAACACAGCTTTATTAAAAGACAGTGTGGCTAAAAAATTAGTAGCCGGCAAAGATTCGGCATATATGAGTCGTGAGTTGGCTAATATTTGGGTCGACGCGCCAATAAAGCTAGATTTAAAAGAGGTGGATGGCACAAAGTCTAAGCCCGAAGTCATCCTAGATATATTTAAAAAATTGGAATTTCGCACTCTAGTTCGTCAGTTGCCGGATGTTATGCAGGTTCAGGAGCAACACGCTGAGCGTAATGTTTATGAGCATGGCACAACAGGCAAGAACATTGTAATCGATAGCAACGAAAAGCTGAGTGAACTTAAACTTTCTAAGGCGAAAAGCCTAGTAATACACTCTCGTAGCGCCGGCAAGCACGGCCGCGACCCAAGAGTTTTAATATTGAGTCCCGACCCAAAAACTATCTACACTCTAGATTTAACCAAGCTAAATCCTAAATCTCTATGCTCTCAACTTTCATCTATAGAATCAGTTATCGGCTACGACGTTAAATCTACGCTAAAAGTGTTTATTGAATTAGGCATACCTCTTCCAAAAGTCGAACACGATGTTCAGGTTGCCGCATTCTTACTTAACTCCCTAAGACGCGAAAGGTCATTGACCGAACTTGCCGAGACCGACCTTGGTTATGACGGTTCACCGTTCGAAGATATTGACGATGAGGAATATAAGCACCGAGCGCCAGAGCTAATAGGAGTAATTCGCTCCTTAGGGGCAATGCAAAGCGAAGCCATGAGTGAGCTGACGGGCCTAATTAAGGTTGCGCAGGACATCGATATGCCAGTCATACCGGTCATTGCTCGCATGGAATATGAAGGAATTGAGCTAAATACTGCATACCTAAATGAGATGTCTGATCGGGTCGGAGATATGGTTTCGGATTTTGAGCAACAAATTTATGGCTATGCTGATCAAGAATTTAATATAGCTAGTCCAGCTCAACTCGCAGACATTTTATTTGATAAATTAAAGCTACCAACTCTTGGAATTAAGAAGGGAAAGACTAGTTATTCGACAGCGGCGAGCGAACTCGACAAGCTGCGTGACCAGCACCCAATTATTGATGTAATTAGCCAATTCCGTGAAGTTACTAAGTTAAAGAACACATATATAGACACTTTGCCCGAGCAGGTTGATGAAAATTCGCGTCTGCATACAACTTTTAATATGACAGTAGCTCAAACCGGCAGACTTAGTTCGTCTGATCCAAATTTGCAGAATATTCCAGTTAAAACCGACTTAGGCAGAGAAATTCGGACCGCTTTTGTGGCAGCGCCTGAACGAGTATTTATCGGTGCCGACTATAGTCAGTTTGAGCTAAGACTAGCTGCTTATTTGTCTGGAGATACAGATTTAATGGATCAATTTAACAGAGATGTTGATGTTCATACTGCCACTGCAGCGCTTGTTTACGATCGGGCCCCAGAAGATGTCACCAAAAATATGCGCCGCGAAGCTAAGGCTGTAAATTTTGGCATTATGTATGGTCAGGGTCCTCACGGACTTGTTCAGACGACTGGGATGACCTATGCCGCCGCTAAAAGTTTTATAGATAAGTATTTTGAGGTACGGCCTAAATTACTTAAGTATATTGAGGCGGTTCGAGAACAAGCCAAAACTAAGGGTTATGTCGAGACGCTTTATGGTCGCCGCCGCCCAACACCAGACGCTCTTTCGGCTAATTTTGCTGTACGCGAGGCTGCCTATAGAGCTGCTGTTAATATGCCTTTCCAAGGTACGGCAGCAGATATTATGAAAATGGCAATGATTTCAGTGCAACAAATGCTAGATAAACTGACCCTAGAAAAAGAGTACTCAAGCGAAAATCAACCAAAAATTCTTCTGCAAATCCATGACAGCATCCTAGTTGAATGTATCGAGTCACAAGCCGAAAAAGTTGCCAAAATGATCAAAGAAACTATGGAAAACGTCGTTAAGTTGCCAATTAAATTAACCGCCGACACCGCCATCGGCAAGAACTGGGGTGAGCTTTAATGTCGATACCAAAGATTGAGATAGCTAAGGGAGTTAAGATTCCACAAGTGGGCCTTGGGCTGTGGTTGGTTAGAAAAGATGAAGACGTCGAGAGATCGGTAGGGGCGGCATTAGAGGCCGGCTATCGTCATTTCGACACTGCTCAGATTTATGGAAACGAAGGCAAGCTGGCTAAGGCTCTAGAAGATCGTGGAATCAAGCGGGAGGATGTCTTTATAGCTACTAAAATATGGATAGTAAACTTTGCGCCGCTACTAACTATCCCTAGTTTTAATCGTTCGCTCAAGAGGTTAAAGACTGATTATGTCGACCTATTGCTACTACATTTCCCGGTAACTCTGCTGCGGAACCACGCCTGGAAGGAGCTTGAGAAGATCCATCAAGATGGAGGCGCCAAGGCGATTGGAGTTAGTAATTTCACTGTTAAGCATTTGAAAGAATTGTTGGCTAATTGCGATGTAGTCCCAGCCGTAAACCAAGTGGAATTGCACGTGTATTTACAGCAACCAGAGCTTGTAGAGTACTGCCGCGAGCAGGGGATTGTACTTGAGGCCTACTCGCCGCTAGCGCATGGTTACGGTATGGATAACCCTGTTCTTCAGAAGCTTGCAGACAAGCACGGCAAGACTTCTGCTCAGATTATGCTTCGTTGGTGTGTCGAGCAGGGTGCGATAGTTCTACCGAAGTCAAAACAGGCCGACAGAGTGCTATCTAACATTGATATATTCGACTTTAAGCTAGACGAGGCAGACATGGCTGAGCTAAAAGGGTTGGATAGCGACCACCGAACTTGCTGGGATCCTACACACGTAATATAGTATTGCTTTTATTTGCTTAATGTGGTATTATAAACCTGTTAAGTTGAGGAGAACTACATTATGAAATATTATTTTGGAATCATTGCAGTCATCATTATGCTATTTATTGGCGTTAAGTTGGCTTTTCCTGGTACCTCAAGCAAATCAACTACAAAAAGTCCTATTTCTGTAAAAAAAAGACTATCGGACTATTCGTCTACAAATGCTGAAGTAAGCGTGACTGTCGAAGGTCCAGTAGTAGGGCACGAGGTTCACAGCGCAATCCGTATTATTGTTGCCCGTGACGAAAGACGAGTTGAAATCATAAATGGCTACAACAACCTGATTGTTAAATCTAAGATTTACGACAACAACCAAACTGCTTTTGATGTATTTTTGCACGCTCTAGAGTATGACTCTTATACGGCTGAAGTTAAGCCTAAGATTATCGACGACACAGGTGTTTGTGCTACTGGAACTAAGTATATTTACGAGCTTAAAAATACTGGAAATAAGGATACGGATAAAAGATTATGGTCAGTATCTTGTGGGGCAGGTATCGGTAATGCCGGCAGTAACGGTCCCTTAGTGCGTGATTTGTTCCAAAAGCAGATCCCAGATTTTGGAACTGTTAGTCAGGGCTTGCAGTTCTAGTTCGATAAGTCTTGTTGATGCTGTTCTCGCATTTCTAATTCTCTTGCAACGACTACGCCCAATGCTTTAATCCTTCGTTCTGTGCCGTCGCGCGCTTTTTCGGCCTCGGGCGATAAATTTGCTAAATCCCAGTAACCCCATTGATCTAGTTTCGGTTTAATCACACCGTTAGTCAGTTCATTTGCGCCAAAAATTCCTTCTTTTGTGATGGCCATAGTGTGGTTGTTGAAGTTGTCTATGCCGGTGCCTGGCATACTAAAATTCTTAACAACAGATGCAATGCTTACGACCATAAAACTAGGGTCTATTTCTATAGCGCTGACAGTTAAGTCAGTATAGAAGTCTTCATGAAGACTTTCGTCGCCTGCGACTCTTCCCATCACCTCTAGGCCTCCTCGTTCTTTGCCTAATTTGCGGCCTGTGTTCCTGTGGGCTATCTTAGTTGCGCTTTCTTGAATGGAGGCGTATGGACCAAGATCGTGTACGCCTTCAAACTTTGGGACTTTGCCATCAATAACTTGTTTCATGCGTCCGTCCTCTAGTCGCCTCGGATCAATAGCGCCAGTAGCATGTATCCACTCGCCAATCACTTTGCCGTGTCGACCTTCTTCCGCTGTCCATTGTCGACCCCATGAGTCGAGAGGGTGGTCGGGTTCTGCGGCATCTGCGATAGACTTGAAATAATGTGGTAAATTTTCTTCGGTTAACTGATTCACTAGTACTGCGCTTCGAATTCCTTCTTTTAGAGGATAGATATCTGGCGTCCATGGTTTCTTAGGGTCGTGGTTGCGCTCGGGTATTAATTCGTTAGGATACCAAATTCGCGTATTGTTCAGGTGTCGATTAATGAGTTGTTCGCTAGGTTCGCGGAGTTCGTGTAGTAGTCTATTCGCTTGTTCAGGATTTTGCATTATTATAGTGACCTCATTTACACACATTATAATCATTTTTATATATTTGCAGATAACTTTTTTGCATAGTAAGCTGTGATTTGTATGATAAAAGCTATTATTTTTGATTGTTTCGGTGTCTTGTCGACAGAAGGCTGGATTCCATATCGCTACCATTATTTTGGTAATAATAAGGAGTTGTTTGAGCGTAGTGGAGACTTGCAGAAGCAAGTAGATGCAGGGCTGATGTCGATTGATGATTTTATTAAAGATATATCGGCCATGTCTGGTGTTGATGAGCAGTCAACCAAAAATATGCTAGAAGGGGTGGCGCCGAATCGTCAACTTATCGACTTTATTCGTTCAGAAATAGCTCCAAAATATTCAGTCGGTATGCTGTCAAATGCTGGCGATAATTGGTTGGATAAGATTTTTACCGCAAAGGATTTAGCCTTGTTTGACGAGATCGCTTTATCTTTTCAAAACGGATTCATAAAGCCAGACGCTAGCTCCTACGAATCTATCGCTTCAAGGATTGGTGTCGAAACGCAGGAGTGTGTTTTTGTTGATGATCAAGAAAGATATTGCACGGGTGCGATTGACGTTGGGATGAAGGCTGTTTGGTATAAAGATTTTGATCAGATGCGTACAGACCTGTATAAAATTTTAGCTACCAATACGAAAAACTAGACGTTTGTCGGTGTCGCACAGCTCACTAATAGTATTTGTGTGCATCCGTAGTGTGCCGGCAAGAGCAGCGCTTTTTGTGGTTATTGTTATCTGCTTTGCCTGAATGCTGACCTGTACTTCGCTTGCAAATGTTTCGCGAACAAATTCTTTAATAACCTGAACTTCAGGTGGTTCGTCGTATTTTTTCTTAGAAATTATGTCGGCAATTGAACTCATATTACAGAGTATAGCTTATAATTATTTGCATGCCAGAGTTACCAGAGGTTGAAACAGTTCGTACGGGTCTCACTAGTTTGATTGTCGGCAAGACAATTAAAGCGGTGGATTTTGATTGGCCAAAAAGTTTTCCTAACTCCCCAACAGATGTAAATGCGTTTATTATTGGAGCCAAAGTCACGGCCGTTAAGCGTCGCGCTAAAGTTCTGATGATAGAACTCGACAGCAATTACACCCTGGTTACTCATTTAAAAATGACAGGTCAATTAGTTTATGTGGGTAAGGAGCGCTTTGGTGCAGGCCACCCCAACGATAGTTTAATCAACAGATTGCCAGACAAATCTACGCGTGTGACTTTTGAATTCGATGATGACTCAGAAAATCCAAAGCTATACTTTAATGATCAAAGAAAATTTGGTTGGATTAGACTAATTCCGACTTTAGAGGTTCCTAATATTGATTTCTTCAAAAAAGTTGGGCCAGAGCCACTAACAGATGAATTTACCGCAAAAGTTTTTATTAGCCGCGTAGAGAGGCGTGCTAACAGCACAATCAAGGCGGCTATATTAGACCAAACCGTTTTGGCTGGTATCGGTAATATTTATGCTGACGAGTCGCTATGGGGTGCCAAAATTCACCCAGCCACTAGAGTACGTGATATACCAAAATTGAAACTCACTAAGCTGCACCATGAAATTAGGTATGTACTTAATTTATCGATAGAAAAAGGTGGCTCAACAGATAGAAATTATGTAAACGCGGAAGGTAAGCGGGGAAGTTATATTGATTTCGCACGGGTCTTTCGCCAAGAGGGCAAGCCTTGCCCTAGACATCCAGACACCTTGATTATCAAGACAAAGGTCGCGAGCAGAGGTACGCATTTGTGTCCAAGGTGTCAGATTCTCACTTAAATCTGCCATTCGCTAAGCTATTTAGGTTAAACTGTATATTACTATGATAGTTGTTTTGACGGGTACCAATAATTTTTTGCTACGCAAGCAGTTGCGAGAGCAGGTTAATGCATTCGTAGATGAACATGGCGACCTCGCACTGGAGCGACTCGACGGCGAAACCGTAGATTTTAACCGTGTTCATGAGGCTTTGTCTAGCGTGCCATTCTTATCGAGCAAAAAAATGGTGATACTAAGTGATGCAAGTTCAAACAAGGCTTTGACTGAACACATTGATGAACTATTGGCTAGCGCCGACGAGACTACGGACTTCATTATTGTCGAGTCTAAATTAGACAAAAGAAGCGTTTACTATAAATCGTTGAAGAAGCAAAAGAATTATAATGAATATGTGGAGCCAGATGACTACAGTCTAGTAAAGTGGCTGAATGAAGAGGCAAAGGCAAGGGGAGGAGATTTGAGTACGACTGATGCGCGAAGCATAGTTGACCGCGTTGGTTCAAATCAACAGCTTTTGTCTAATGAGCTGGAAAAGTTAATTCTTTATAGGCCAAAAATTGACAGTGAAGTGATTAGTCTATTAATAGAACCTTCGCCAAGAAGTACAGTATTCGACATGTTGGAGGCGGCTTTTAATGGTAGGACTAAGCGTGCGCTTGAACTTTATGGTGAACAGCGTCAGCTAAGAAAAGATCCTCAGGCAATGATTGCATTAATTGCTTGGCAAATTCATATACTAGCCTTGATTAAGGTGGCAGGGCAGCGTAGTCCTGGCGAAATAGCCAAGGAAGGTCGGGTTAACCCGTTTGTAGTAAATAAGAGCATTTCTATTGCGAAACGATTATCTACTCAGCAAATCAAAGACCTCGTCCACGAAACTTTATTACTAGATATTGCGCTAAAATCTCAGCCAATTGATGCCGATAGCGCTCTAAAGAATCTATTATTGAAGATCTCAAAAATAGAAATAACCGCCTAATAAATAATTGATCATTTAACATTTGTCATTAATGTATCAATGCATCAATGATCAATCGCTCTTAACTCAATCTACCGTCTACCTAGGTTATTTTTTCTTAGCAACAGTTTTCTTAGCAACAGGAGCTTTTTTGACTGCTGGTTTCTTTGCAGCTACTGGTTTTGCAGCTTTTACTGTCTTAGTTGGCTTTACACCAGCTTTTTTAGCGGCAGCTGATAGCTGTCTTTGCTTACGAGCAGCTTTGTTCTTGTGAATTATGTTCTTCTTAACTGCTTTGTCGATTTCGCTTTGAGCTTTTTTGTGAGCATCGCTAGCTTTAGCTGTTCCGAGAGACTTAGTAAAAGTCTTAATAGACTCTTTTAGGCTTCTTTTCGTCTTTGCATTACGAATAGTAGCTTTTTTGGTAGTTTTTACTCTCTTGCGAGCTGACTTGATGATTGGCATGAATCTACTTTCTAATTAATATTTATAAGATTTATGAAGCCTACTATACAGGGGTAATGACTTTTTGTAAAGTCAGCCCACTCCAACGAAAAGGTGACTGAACGTATTACATTAGTGTCTAACTTTCTGCCTTGGGGATTTATCAGCTAAGTTAGTGAGGGTAATGCATATTCATATTTGTAGTACATAAGATTGAAAAAGCATAGGCAATATGGTACTCTTGCATTAAATGATTGCTAAAATAAATACACTAAAAGAAGAGTAAGCATGAACCCCCAAGAGCCATTATCACTAGACCTATCTCATCCTGAACCGACAACTGTTCAGATATCTACAGACCCAAGACAACAGGTGATTGATCGCCTTAAGGGTTCTGTGAATATTCTTATTACGGTTTCTCCCGACCCCTCTGTCGACCAATTAGCCGCCTCTATTGGCTTTACTTTGGCGTTAAACAAACTAAGTAAGCACAGTACTACAGTTTTTAGCGGCGCAACACCACCGGCAATAGATTTCTTGGAGCCTTCCAAGACTATTCAAAAAGACATAGATAGCCTTCGTGATTTTATTATTGCTCTAGACAAATCAAAGGCCGACAAACTCCGATATAAAGTAGAAGATCGCTTCGTTAAAATTTTTATCACTCCATATCACACAGATATTAGTGATAAGGATTTAGAGTTCAGTCAAGGCGACTACAACGTTGACGTAATAATCGCTCTTGGAGTTACTCGACGAGAATATCTTGACCAGGCAATTACTGCACATGGTCGTATTTTGCACGACGCCACTGTCATTAGCATAAACAAAGATAAAAGTGACGACATAGGGGTTATTAATTGGCACGTACCAGGAGCTAGCAGTTACTGTGAGATATTAGTCGATCTGATTGAAAATCTAAAGACCGCTGAAACAGAATTGTTTGATGGGCAAATCGCAACTGCATTTTTGACAGGTATAGTCGCCGAAACTGAAAGATTTAGTAACGACAAGACTACTCCACAGACCATGAGTACCGCTGGAATATTAATGAAAGCTGGTGCTAATCAGCAATTAATATCATCAAACTTAGAGTCTGCAGGTTCTGTGCCTAAAGCTCCAGCAACTAGTACATTATTATCGCCACCCCCAGCAGCTATTATAGAAGCTGTCCCTCCAGTGACTACGGAAACTCCAGTTACCGTTAGTGCAGCTCCTGCGATTGAAATTATTGCAGCACCTACACCAGAAACTCCAGCCCCTCCAATAATCCAGCAATCAGTTCAGGCTATACCAGACAATACTTCGGTTAGTTCCGGTGGACCGCTTGGGGTTGGTGATGAAGAAGCGTCTCATATTTCTCTAGATATGCCAGAGTCGACAGAGCAGGCAACAGAACAGGCGCCGGAGCCCAAGATTGATAGTATAGACATAGACAGCGATGGTACTTTGCATAAATTTGGTGATCCAGATCCACTTGATGTAGTCGCTTCTTTGCCTGAGCCTAGTTTTGCGGACGCGAAACCTCCAGCAGTCGATCGTGTTGATCAATCGCTTGAAGAGATAGAGAATGCAATTAACAGCCCACACCTAAAAGTTAACGGGGGCGAAACAGTGTTATCTCCAGAGCACGGCGGTCAACCAACTACACCGATAGCAGCTCTCAATGCCATACCTATTGATCTGGATTTGGGCCATGACGGTCAGCCTGGACTTAAGTTACCAAATCCTTTTAAGCGACCTTTACCGAGCACTCCAGAACCAACTTCGGCACCGTTAATTAACCAGTTTAATCCCGCACCACCCCCTGTAATTACGCCGCCGGAGCCGATAATCACCACGCTACCGCCGCCGCCCGCCAGTCCACCACCAATGATTCCGCCAGTAGTATAGTTTTGCTAAAATACTAAAAAAGTGATAAAATATCGCTACTGAAGAAGTAGGTTAATAAAAATGATTGCCCAAATTATAGTAAATGATAAATCGTTCGGTGATAAAGTCCTGTATGAGGGGCTTGAGCTTAATATTGAAGAAGGTGAGAAGCTTGGTCTAATTGGCCGAAATGGCACAGGCAAGACCACTTTGCTCGGCATTGTTACAGGTGATGACAAGGATTTTGACGGCGAAGTGAACTTTAAAAAGGGAACAGTTGTTATTGCAAGTCGTCAGGAACACCACGGCCACGAAGATAAAACAGTTTTGGAATACATTGTCGGTGACTTACCGGAATTTGTTCGGCTCAAGCATATTCTTGATACTTATCCAGCGCATATGGGTGACAGCGACAAGAAGATGCAGATTTACCATGACGCCTTAGAGCGATTTAATTTTCTTGGTTATTTTGAAATCGAAGACGAACTAGCTCAAGCGCTACAAGCTTATCAGGTTGATCCGTCGAAGATAGAAGTGCCTCTTTCTAGCTTGAGTGGTGGTCAAAAAAGAATGGTTGAACTTGTTAAGGTACAGCGTGCAAGAGTCGATTTGGCTCTAATTGATGAGCCTACCAACCACATGGATTACATTGCAAAAGACGCTTTTATTAAATGGTTTAAGGGGGCTCGTGAAGCCGTAGTTGTTATTACTCACGACCGTGATGTTTTGAAAACGGTTGATAAGATCGTAGAGATCCGCGACGGGCAGGCCTTCCCATATAAGGGTAATTACGACGATTATCTACGCATCAATGCTATCAAAATTACGTCTGAAGTTAACGAATACACCGTAACTCAGCGGCGTATCGCCAATCTAAAGGTTGATATTGTTCGTTTCCGACGCCTAAAAGAGCGCGCCAACGACCCGGGCACTATCAAGCGATTTAAATCACAGGAGCAGAAAGCAACAACGGAACTAGCCTTATTACAGACAGCCGAGAAGCCAAGTTTCTGGATTGATAGAGAGTCAGCAGGTAACTTGAATACTAAAATGAGTGACGCCTACGAAGAGCATAAGGCTCGCAACATTAAAGTACGAACTCGAACCGCCGTTACTGGCTCTAGCCGACTGCTTATTGACGTTAATAAGTTGAGTCTTGGTTACGCGGCTCCACTTTTTGCTGATGTTAATTTCCAGCTTCATGAAGGTGATCGCTTGCGACTGCACGGCCGAAACGGGGCAGGTAAGACGACATTAATTCAGGCGATTATCGCCAAAACTGCAGAAAAAGAAGCTTCGAGTAAAAAATTTGCAGGCACGATTGCCGTCGAGAAACAGATTAAGATAGGTGTCTATGAGCAAGAAATTGACCCAATGTATTTGAACATGAGTCTAGCGGCTGCTATTGAACACGCTTTTATGGCTAAAGACGTACCGATAAGTGACCAAAAGATTAAACAGCTTCTCGGCGACTATCTATTTAACTCAGCTACAGACGGCAAGTTTCCGGTTAGCCAGCTTAGTGGAGGTCAAAAAGCACGCTTCCAACTAATGAATATGCTGGCCGGTGATCCACAAATTCTGATTCTAGACGAGCCAACCAACCACCTTGATCTGCCTAGTATTGAGGAGTTAGAAGACGCTCTCAAGCAGTATCACGGAGCGATTATATATATCTCGCATGACAGCTACTTTTCGAGCAACATCGGTGGCGAGACTTGTCTAATCCAGCCACCCCTTGTCATAACAGCGTAACTATAGTAAAATGTGTTCAAGTCATTATCAATCTCTAAGAGAAGTAAAGTTAAGGAAGCCATGATTTCAACCGAGAAGAAGAATATTGCCATCAAAAGTAACCAGTCACACAAGACTGACACTGGCTCACCAGCTGTTCAAGCAGCTATTTTGACAGAACGCATCAAAGAACTAACTGATCACTTAAAGATAAGCAAAAAAGATTTTGCAGCTCGTCGTGGACTATTGCAAATGGTTGGCCAACGCCGTCGTTTACTCCGTTACATCGCAGACAAAGACAGTCAGCAATACCTCGATCTAATCAAAAAACTCGGTATCCGCCGCTAATTTAGGCATTGGACATTTGGGTGCCCACAACCGTTCTGGCATCCAAAATCTAGAATCTAAATTCTAGGGGACTCGCGAATAACACATTAATAGCAAGTGGTAGAGCACAGCTTCCTTTTTCGTTGGATAACGAGCAAAAGGGCAGTTGAACCTTATCACTTGCGGAAAAAAGGAAAAAATATGAGCACAGTGAACCCCTTCGGCAAAGAAATAATCAAGGTAGAGACTGATTTTTGCGGTCGTACTCTTAGTCTAGAAGTTGGCCGTGTTGGCTTTCGTTCTACTGCATCAGTAACCGCTAAATATGGTGACACGGTAATCTTGGCTACAGCCATGGTGAGCCATAATCCTATGAAGGGATTTGATTATTTCCCACTGAGTATCGATTATGAAGAAAAAATGTATGCTGCTGGTAAAATCAGCGGTAGCCGTTATGTTAAGCGCGAAGGTCGTCCAAGTGATGACGCAGTTTTGATTGGTCGTTTGATAGACCGACCTATTCGTCCATTGTGGCCAAAAGGCTACCGTCACGAAGTTCAAGGTGTTGCTACTGTATTGAGTCTCGACCCAAGCTTCCGACCCGATGCTATCGCTATGATCGCCCTAAGTGCAGCATTTATGCTAACTGGCGCACCATTTGACGGTCCAGTCGCTGGTCTACGTGTTGGTATGGTTGACGGCAAACTTACTCCTTTCGCAAGTGCTGAAGAGCTATCAACTGGATTACTAGATCTATTCGTAGCTGGTACTAAAGAGGCCATCATGATGGTTGAGGCTGGTGCAAACGAAGTTACAGAAGAACAAGTTGTTGAGGCCCTAGATTTTGCTCAAAAAGCAATGCAGCCAGCTATAGCTTTGCAGGAAGAACTTATTAAAAAAGTTGGCGTCACTAAGCAAGAGTATGTACTTAGCTTGCCAAGCGAAGATATCCAGAAGCAAGTCGACGAATATTTGAAAGGTAAGTTAGGCGAAAAAGTACGTGTTGACTATCCAGTTCGTCACGAGCGCCTACATGTTATTCGCCAAGATACACTCAAGCATTTCGAAGAACTATTGGGTGATGACTACAAGGCTGTAGAGCGTGAATACGAAGATGCATTTGCTAGCGCTATGAACAAAGATGTTCGTAATGGTATCCTAAACGATGATTTGCGTCCAGATGGTCGTAAATTTACCGAAATTCGTGTATTGTCGAGCGAAGTTGGTATCTTGCCACGAGCTCACGGCTCAAGCTTATTTACTCGAGGCATGACTCAGGGTATGAACATCGTAACTCTAGCACCACTTAGCTATGTTCAGATGATTGATACTATGGAAAGCGAAGGCGAGAAGCGCTTCTTCCATCACTATAACGCTCCAGGCTACACAGTTGGTGAAATTAAGCGTCTTGGTTCACCAGGCCGCCGCGAAATCGGTCACAGTGCCTTAGCTGAAAGAGCTTTACAAGCAGTTCTACCTAGCGAAGCCGAGTTCCCATACACAATTCGTTCTGTTACCGAAATCATGAGCCAACACGGCAGCACATCTATGGCAGCAACTTGTTCAAGCTGTTTGGCATTGATGGACGCCGGCGTGCCTCTAAAGCGACCAGTAAGTGGTATCGCTATGGGTCTTTTGATCGAAGGCGATAAGTTTGTAATTTTGAGCGATATCGCTGATGCGGAAGATTTTGCCGGCGACATGGACTTCAAGGTTACAGGAACCGAAAAGGGTATAACCGCACTGCAAATGGATATGAAAGTTCATGGTCTACCTGTAGCAACCTTAGCTAAAGCAATTGAGCAGGGAAAGATTGGCCGAGCTTACATATTAAAGAGCATGCTTGAAACACTAGCGGCACCTCGTAAAGAAATCAGTGCTCATGCGCCACATGTTGAGGCTATCAAAATCAATCCAGAAATGATCCGTACTGTTATCGGTAAGGGTGGAGAGATGATTAATCGAATTATTGCTGAGACTGGTGCCGAAATCGACATCAAAGACGATGGCACAGTATTTATTGCAAGTCCTACTAAGGAATCGATTGATGCCGCTATCAAATGGGTACGCGACTTAACAGCGACTCCAGAAGTTGGCAAGATATACGAAAATTGTCGAGTAGTTACTGTTCTAGACTTTGGTGCTTTCGTAGAAATAATGCCCGGCAAAGAAGGCCTTGTTCATGTTAGTGAGATGAGCGAAGAGCGCGTAGCTAGCCCAGGTGACGTAGTTAAAGAGGGAGATAGTGTTACCGTTAAGTTAGTCGCTATCGATGACAGAGGCCGTTTACAATTGTCGATGAAGGCCGCTGCCCGCGAACTTGGCGACAAAAAGTAAGGAATATCCGAAGATGAATATAGATAAAATCGACCGCTGGCATCAAACCAAAAAGGGCCTAATTACTTATGGGCTGGTAGAGTTAGCGGTCGCATATCTATTAGCTAGCAAGGCTATAGATAGTGGCAGCTCGATAATTTATGTTTTGGCTTTAGTGGCCTTTATTGGTGGAGTTAAAAACCTTTACAATTTATTCGATAAGCGAGTAGTAAAATCATGAGTAAGCCAAAATCAGAAAAGTTGTTTGAGAAAAACTTAAAACCGGTTCAACCAGAACTTGCTCGAGTAAAAAAACAGTACATTTGGTATAGTTTCGTCTCTGTTGTTTTTCTACTCGGTGCTATCAGTAATTTTATAGACTACAATAACCGCAAGGTAATATTTTTTATAGATGTTGCAGTTTTTCTATTAGCTATTAACGAGGCGAAACAAAGCCGTACTAGGCTAAAGTCAATTGAGCAGGCGACTAAAAACAAGGAAGTCAAAAAAGACAAAGATAATGAGTAGCCCGTCAAAACAGTCAATGCTTGACCAAATTAAAGCAGATATTTTAAGCAAAAATGTCTGCCCGGATCTGGCCAAACAAGCCACTCAGTTAGTTTTTGGGGTAGGTGATCCTAATGCCGAAATAGTATTTGTTGGCGAGGCACCTGGCAAAAGAGAAGACTTACAGGGCGAGCCGTTTATAGGAGCATCAGGTAAGTTTTTGAACGAATTGCTTGCTAGTATAGGGCTTAATCGCCAGAACATTTACATAACTAATATAGTAAAATATCGGCCGCCAAATAATCGCGATCCAAAAGCGAGCGAAAAGGCTGATTTTCTACCATATTTACTAAAACAAATCGATATTATCAAGCCAAAGTTAATTATCACTCTAGGACGTCATAGCATGGAAGCGCTATTACCACCTGGGGTGACAATCAGCCTCGCACACGGTCAGCTGCAGGAATATCAAGGACGAAATTATTTGCCTTTGTATCATCCAGCGGCGGCTCTATATAACGGTAGTCTTCGCCAAACACTCATTAGTGACTTCCAGAAGATACCGTCAATTATCAAAATTAAATAAGAAATTCAAAACATTAATTAAATCTCTAAAGAAAAGGAAAAAATATGAATGAATCAAATCAAGGACAGCCACAGGGCAGTCCAACACCGCAAAGTAGAAATAATAGACCACCACAAAACGGTGGCCGCCCACAAGGTGGTAACAACAATAATCGCAACCGCGGACCATCGCAGAACGGCGGCAACTCCGGCGGCGGCAGTAGAGCATCACGCGGCGCTGCAATTCGCGCCCAAAAGCGTACCCAAGAAGATGCCACTCGTCTAGTTAACCAGTACTCTGATGCCAGTGGTCAGACTGTCAGTATGGACCCTAAGCGCGCTAACTTCATCGACGACCAGCCAAGACTAAAGATTATCGGTCTTGGAGGAATGGACGGCGGTGGATCAAAGAACATGATAGTAGTTGAATACATGAATGATGCAGTTATTATGGACTGTGGTAACGATCTAGGTGTCGACTTGCCAGGTATTAACTATGGTATTGCCGACACGACATACCTCGACAGCATCAAGCATAAAATCCGTGGCTATCTGATAACTCACGGTCACCTAGACCATATCGGTGGCTTGCCGCACATCGTGCCTAAGTATCCAGCACCAATTTATGGTTCTAAGTTCTCAATCGGTCGCGTCGAAGAAATATTTGGCAATTTTGGACTACCAATGCCAGATGGTTTTGAGCTGCGCACCGTTACTATGAACGAAAACACTCACGAACGACTCAAGGTTGGCGTATTCTTCGTCGAGTTCGTCCGCATTACGCACTCTATCCCAGGAAGTACATGTATCGTTCTTGATACTCCAGTCGGTCGTATCATTAACACTGGCGACTTCCGTCTAGACCCGAACCCACTTGACCACGAGCGAAGCGACATCGAGCGCTTGACCGAACTTGGAAATGAAGGCGTTTTGGCGCTATTGTCTGAGAGCACAACTGTCGAAAGACAAGGTCGAACTCCGAGTGAGAGCACAATCGAACAAACATTTGTCGACATCATGGAGCGCGCTCCAGGTCGTACTTTCATGGCCATGTTCTCGACCAACATTAACCGAATCCAGATGATCATTAACGCGGCTGCACACCATAATAAAAAGATCGCCTTAGATGGACGCAGTCTTGTTAGCACGCTAGAAATGGCCGTTAGACATGGTTTTGTCCGTATTCCAAAAGGCACCATCGTGCCAATTGCCAGCGTATCAACATTGCAAGACAGTAGCGTAGTTATTGTTTGTACTGGTAGTCAGGGTGAGCCTAACTCAGCTCTTCAGCGTATGGCTGCAGGCGAGCACAAGCACATTAAGCTAAAAGAGCAGGACACAGTAGTATTGAGTTCAACTCCAATTCCTGAAAGCGGTAACGACTCCTTAATTGGTTCTATGGTAGACGATATGACTCGACGTGGCGTGCATGTTTTCGAACATCGCAACCACGAATTAGACGGTATTGGGCCACTTCACGTATCCGGCCACGCTTCACAGGACGAATATGTCGACATGATCAACATGACCAAGCCGAAATTCTTTATTCCTATCTATGGAGCATATCGAGTTAAGCAACGTCATATCGAGTTAGCTATCGTAACGGGTATCCCTAGAGCTAGTACTGCAAACGCCGAGAACGGTGACATTATTGCGCTAACACCAGACAAAATTGAAATTATCGGTAATGTTCCTCACGGTACAGTACTCGTCGACCAAACTGGCGCAATCGTAAGTAATATCGTCGTAAAAGACCGTGTAATGTTAGCAGAAGAAGGCCTAGTGGCTGTCATCCTTACTATCGACAAAAAGACGGGCAACCTATTGACCAGTCCAGACATAATCAGTCGTGGATTCATATATATGCGTGATAGCGAAGAGTTGATGAACGAGTTCCGAGCTGAACTGCGCCGTGCCGTTGCTCAACGTTTCAAGCGAGTAGAATTAGATAGATTTAAGGTAGAGCTGCGCGAACACGTCACACACTTCTTGTTCGAACAAACACAGCGTAGTCCAATCGTTATTCCAGTAGTTAATATTATTGGCGGTGGCAAGCCAGTCGGTGGTCCAGCAGGTGATGCTCAGTCAAAAACTGAGGTAGCTAAATCACCAGTCGAGCAAGCAGAAGATTTGCAGAAACGCTTCCAGCAGATGCGCGCCAAACTACTAAACCAAGACGCCCGCGTCGACTAGCACTACCAAGAGTAATTAGATGCTCTGCGTAGTTACTCTGCACGTATTAATCTAGCCTTAAGCGCTTTGACAAATGATGTAAAATTTGCTATAGTATATGGGTTATGGAAAAGGAAAATAAAAACATCAATCAAAATAATCCAGAGCAGGAATTTCCTGATTGGATGTTAGTGGAGTCGGATAGTGATCCGATGCTACTTAATATGATTCAAATCAGAGAAGACATAATGACTCCTATAGTAGAGAAGGGCGGTTTTCATGCCCTTGACCCAGGAGATGAAGAGTCAGCAAAGGCCAGTATGGAAATTGTCAAAACAGCTATATTAGATAGAAAAAGAGAACTTGGACTAGAGCCACCAGCAAAGTAAAGTGGTATAATTTAAGAATATTTATGGCAAAAAAGAAAAAACGAACACCAAAAAAAGCAATGAGAGCTAAAAAGCTCGAACCAAAAGAGAAGTCACCTCTATGGCCGATAATTGGTGGGGTTGTTTTAATTGTTGTAGCCATATTTATACTGATGGGTGCATTTAACAGCGGTGGTTTGTTGCCGAGTAAACTTTATGACGGGGCTTATTGGGCCCTAGGAGTCGGCGCGTATTTAATACCAGTTGCTCTTATTTATTTTGCTGTATTAAAGTTCAAGACCGAGGACAAAAAAGTTCCTCTCGGCAAATTTATCAGCATGATTTTGGCAGTGATTTTTAGCGCAGGCTGGTTGCAGTCAATGTTTGCCGTTAAAGCGACTGTTCCTGGTGGTTACAGCGGTGGACATGGTGGCGTTATTGGTAGGTTAATAGGCAACTCGGTGCTTATTATTCTTGATAAATGGCCAGCTAGTTTCGTATTTTTGATTTTTGGAGTATTGTCTTACTTCTTTGCATTTGGCGTTTCACCAAAGGCTATCATGAAGCTTGCTGGACTATTTAACGGTTCTACTCGCGAAGGAGACACAGACTTAGCAGCTCTTAAACTCAGAGCAAGTGAACCTAGCTTTAAGTTGAACGAAGGCGTGCCTGTAGAGAATAGTAGACAATCGGCTCCAAGATTAAGCACGATGAAAAACACAGCCGAAAAGCTGACTATAAGAGAAAATCACCAGGCCTTGACGACGTCACGCGATCAGAACTGGCAATACCCAGGAATAGATTTACTCAATCAGTCACAAGACAAAGCTAATGCTGGCGATGTCGAGGGTAACGCGCAAATTATTAAGAATACATTAGCTCAGTTTAATATTGATGTAGATATGGAGGGTGCAAATGTTGGTCCTCGTGTGACCCAGTTCACTCTTAAGCCTCCAGCTGGCGTCAAACTAGGTAAGATTGCATCTTTAGACACCAACTTGTCATTAGACTTGGCCGCCGAATCAATCCGTATCGAAGCGCCAATTCCTGGCAAGCGAGCTGTAGGTATAGAAGTTCCAAACTTGAAGTCAGCAACAGTTAGAATTGCTAGTATTTTGAGTTCAAAAGAGTGGCGAGAGCTAGATAGTCCATTATCATTTACGCTAGGACGAGATATAGCAGGCTTACCAGTCGTAGGCTCGCTAGATAAGATGCCTCACTTATTGATAGCCGGTCAGACCAACTCTGGTAAGTCAGTCATGGTAAATACATTGCTGACTAGTTTGCTATATAAGAATAGTCCAAGCGACCTAAAGTTAATCCTAGTCGACCCTAAGCATGTCGAACTATCAACTTATAACGACATACCTCACTTATTAACAGAAGTAATTACTGAGCCAGAGAAGTGTATTAGTGCGCTTAAATGGGCAGTCGCCGAGATGGAAAGACGATATCGAACTTTGGCTGAGTCCAAGCAGCGTAATATCACCGATTATAATGCACTCAAAAAAGACGAAGGCATGCCTTATATCGTGATCGTAATCGATGAGTTGGCCGACTTGATGATGATGGCGGCACGCGATGTAGAGGCGCTGATTGTGCGGATTGCTCAAAAGGCACGTGCTGTTGGTATTCACCTAGTTCTAGCCACGCAGAGCCCCCGTGTAACTGTTATTACCGGTCTGATCAAGGCCAACATTCCGGCGCGTATCGCCTTTACTGTTGCTCAAGAAGTTGAATCACGTATTATTCTTGATCAAAGCGGTGCAGAGAAGTTGCTGGGTCAGGGTGACATGCTTTATTCGACGGCAAGTATGCCAAAGCCAAAACGCGTACAAGGCGCACTTATTACTACAGAAGAAATTCAAAAAGTTACAGACTTCTTGCGAATGCAACAGGCTCCACAATACGACGACGAAGTTGTTAGTCAGCCAGTACAGCTTAACGGTCGTGGCGGTGTAGTTACCGAGCTTGATACCAACGACGAGCCATTGTTCCGGGACGCAGTAAGAGTTGTTATCGAGGCAGGCAAGGCCAGTACAAGTCTATTACAACGACGACTAAGAATCGGTTATGGCAAGGCTGCTCGTATGATCGAAAATATGGAAGAGCAGGGAATTATTAGTGAGGCTGACGGGTCAAAACCACGACAAGTTCTAGCGGAATCACTTGAATCAGTGTTTGGTGGAAGCGGCAATATCGCGGTAGATGATGCTGGTGAGCCAGATATCTATGATGAAATGACGGACGACGAAGCCTAACCAATAAAATTTATCATTTAACATTGACCATTTGTCATTTATTTAGACATTTGGTCATTTAGTCATTGTAGCTTCAATGATAAATGCTAAATGACAAATTAATGATCAATGTATCAATGCATCAATGATAAATTGCCCTTACTTTACAAACAGGGGTGAATAGGTTACAATTACCTAGCAATAAAAACTTTAGCCTATGCCTCTAATGGCCATAGGCTGGCTTGGACAATTACGACCAAGCTTAACCAAAGGAAGGATATCGATGAATCAATACGAAATCGCTGTGTTGTATCACCCAGATCTTGAAACAGATCTCGAAAAAGCTACCGTAAAGGTAGAAAAAATCTTCACAGATAACGGCGGTAATGTCGTTGCTGCTGATAATTGGGGCAAGCGCAAGCTAGCTTACACTATCAAGAAGCAAGACTTTGCTATCTACGTGATTTACACCGTAGATGTACCAGCCGAGATGGTGCGCAAGATAGAAGGACTTCTAAATATTACTGACGAAGTTGTTCGATTCTTGATCACTAAGCCAGATTTGAACGCTATCGCTAAAGCAAATACTGCTAAGGCTGAGAAAGCCAAAAAAGCGGCTGAGCGTGGCGATCGTGGCGACGACGACCGTGAAGATCGTTCTACTCCAGAAGAAGAGTAGAGAAGACCAATTTAACATTTAACATCGACCATTTGACATTTATTTGGGCATTGACCATTTTCCATTGAAGCAACAATGACAAAATGACCAAATGGTAAATAAATGATCAATGACAAATGATAAATTATAAATTGTCTTACCCCGTACCTTAATAAAATATGAATAAGTAGTACTAATACTTGACTGTGGCTTCGACCAGAGTTACGGTATAAGTACAATTCAATAAACGCAGAATTCATCTAGCTTGTGACAAGTTTTGGTGTGTGACGAGGAACGTAAGCGAGCTGTATTTTAAGACAATACAGTGAACGCGTACCGGAGTCATAAAGCCAAAAATTGTCCAAGATAATGGATTATGCAGGACATAGTTCCTATAAAGGAGGATTAAAATGGCACGATCATTCAATCAAGTAATATTAATGGGTAATCTCACCCGTGACCCTGAAGTAAGACAAATCCCTAGCGGGCAAGCAGTCTGTAACTTCAGTCTCGCACTCAATCGTAGCTTTAAAGGCGCAGATGGCGAGTGGCAGGAAGCGACCGATTATATCGACGTCGTAGCCTGGGGTCCACTAGGCGAGCGTATCGCACAATATTTGACCAAGGGTAGCCGTTGTTTGGTGCAGGGAAGACTACAAAGTCGAGCCTGGGAACAAGATGGTCAGAAACGAAGTAAAGTAGAAGTTAACGCTAACGACGTAACTTTCCTAGACAGTCGTAGTGCTGGCGGCGATAGCGAGGCAGGATCAAGCTATAGCCAGGCTCCAGCAGGCGGCAATGACAAACCAAAACCTAGCAAGAAACCAGCTGGTGGGGACGTTGTAGTAGAAGACATTGGCGATGAGCCTATAAATTTAGACGACATCCCATTTTAAGTCATTTGTGAGTGCACGCTCTGGGCGAAAGTTCGGTTGTCAAAAAGCCTCGGCGTACGCTGGGTACGCCTCAATTTTTTGAAACCGGCTTTCATCCCAGATCGCACTACTCAAAATGCCTTAAAGCATAATAGAAATGTAAATTTTAGAATAATTAACAAACTAACTACAGTAAAGTATCGATTTTGAGCCAAGGGTAATTTGTCTTTGAGACGAGGCTTCCATTTCGGACACGTAATAATTTTACGACGAAGAAATATCCTCGGCCTCCGAGCAAATTACCACTCTCAAAATTGGTACACAGATAAAGGAGCATTATGGCAAAGATATTTAAGCACAGGACAGATGTAGCATTTTTTGACTACAAGGATTACAAAACCTTGCAGCGCTACGTAAACATGTACGGACAGATAGAAACTCGCAAAAAGACTGGTATTACTGAGGCTCAACAGCGTCGTCTTTCGATCGCTATTAAGCGCGCTCGTCACATCGCTCTGCTGCCATACGTCGCAAATAACTAGCCAGCTATCCAAGGCACGGATATTTTTGGTGCCTTAGAAATGTAAGGGCAGGGGTTTATGGTATGCTAGATTTGTAAATAGTCGTCTAAAACACGATGTTAAATAGCAACAAAAGGAGCATATAATGGACAATCCACACAGTTTTAACGACCCACAGTACAATCCGATTTTCGACAAAGTCACTTCTTTGCAATATAAGTTTCATGACATGACAAAAGGTGCCGCCGCTAGTCATCCGACTACTCGGGCTATGCAAAACGAAATTCACCAGCTTTTGCGTGATGTGACGGTGGAGCGTAGTCCTCATACCCTAAATAGTAGGATAGCTACAATACAAAGTGAGCTGAAGGATTCCCAGAACTCAGCAACACCAGTAATAGATTTTGAAAGCCAAGCTGTGCTTAATCATGATTTTGACAGTCTGCATCATGACGTCGATAGCTTCCATCCGCGTGTTCAACAATAGATAATAATATAGAAAGGTTCGCATTCATGGCATTTGGTATTACTGACTTAAGAAAAGGCACAGTTTTTCAGTACGAGGGCGTGCCATATCGAGTTATTGAATACGCCCAAAAGGTTATGGGGCGAGGCGGATCTATAGTTAATGTTAAGATCAAAAGTTTGTTCGATGGCCGTGTACTAGAGAAGACCTTTAAGGGTAACGAACAGCTCGACTATGCGGATGTCACTAATAAAAATGTTCAGTACCTCTACGCCGACGGCGATAAGTATCATTTTATGGACGAAGAGACCTACGAGCAATTTGAATTAGGTAGTGATGTTATCGTCGATCAGGCTGGCTATATGAAAGAGGGCGATGTCGTCCAGGCGCAATTTTTTGACGGCCAAGTTATAAACATCGAACTAGCCAAAAATGTTCCACTAGAAGTTACCTACACTGAGGCAGCTGTTAAGGGCGACACAAGTAGCAGCATCACCAAAGAAGCCACGCTAGAGACCGGAATTATCGTTAAGGTACCGGCATTTATTAAACAAGGCGACATTATTAGTGTTAGCACCGAAGACGGTAGCTATCGCTCGCGCGTTAAGTAGCAATATGAAGTCACGGCTTGACCAAGAACTAGCACGGCGCGGCTTAGTTACATCTCGTAGCCAGGCCGAATCTTATATTAAACTTGGAAAAGTTAAGGTTGATGGTGAGATTGCCAATAAGTCTGGCAGATTTGTTGATAGCCGCAACAAAATTGAACTAATTAGTGACGAGCAGTATGTTAGCAGGGCAGGACTAAAACTTTCCAGCGTTGCCAAGATCTTAAAACTAGATTTTAACGAAAAGGTAGTCCTGGACGTAGGGTCAAGCACTGGCGGCTTCACCGACTACGCCTTAAAACACGGCGCCAAAAAAGTAATTGCTGTTGATGTTGGGTCTAATCAGCTACATCCTAGCTTACGCGGTCACGCCTTAATCGAATTGCACGAACAAACCGACATTCGCCATTATGTTACTGCTAGTCTTTCGTCAGAGGGCGATAAGTCGAGTGTAGATATTATAGTTATAGATGTTAGTTTTATATCGCTTAGAGACATTCTGCCTCAATTATCTCAACTTATGAGCACTAACTCGCAAATTATAGCTATGGTTAAGCCTCAGTTTGAAGCTGGCAAAGAACAGGTCAACAAGGGCATTATCAAGAACGAACGTGTTCGCCGCGATATTTTAAAAGATTTTGAAGATTGGGCGCGCAAATTATTCATAATTGTCGACAAAGCAGATAGTGAAGTTGCCGGAACCAAAGGCAACCGCGAGCGCTTCTACCTCCTAAGAAAAACAAAGTAGGTCTTCCAAGGTCTCACCTTGGCAAGGGGTTTCTGAGGGGTATTTTAGACGTTGAAGCGGAATTCGACGACATCGTCGGGCTTCATGACATATGTTTTGCCGACGGTAGCAATTTTACCTGCTAGTTTTGCTGCTTGTTCGGAGCCTGCTGCCATCAGGTCGTTATAGTCTATGATTTGGGCGGCAATAAAACCGCGTTCAAAATCGCCGTGGATAACGCCGGCGGCTTGTGGGGCGGTGTCTCCTTGATGAATAGTCCAGGCTCTAATTTCTTGTTCACCAGCCGTCAGGTAGCTTTGTAGTCCAAGTATTTCGTATGCCGCATGAATTAGTTGGACGAGGCCTGACTCGTGTTGGCCATAACTTTCGAGTAGTTCTACACGGTCAGCATCGTCTAGACCATTTAATTCGCTCTCTAATTTGGCGCAGATAAAAATGGCTCTAGCAGGGGCTACCAACTCTGTTAATTCGCTACGTTTGGCCTGATCAATAAGAGTATCTTCGTCAACATTGAACACATATATTACGGATTTGGCGGTGATTAATTGTAAGTCAGACAAGAGTAGTCCATAGCTTGACAATAGATCAGGCTGAGAAGATATTAGTTGTCCGTCGTTTAGTGCTTTATTAATCTCAATGAGTGATTCGTAGGCTGGCTTTAATTTTGGATTTAGTCGCGCTTCCTTTTCTAGGCGGGGAAGTCGCTTTTCGACAGTTTGCAGGTCGGCCAGGATGAGCTCGGTATTAATAACGTCGATATCTTTCTTTGGGTCGTGTTGTTCGTCGACATGCAATACATTTGCGTCGCTAAAAGCTCGTACCACATGAACAATAGCGTTAGTGCTACGAATGTGGCTCAAGAACTGGTTACCAAGCCCTTCGCCGGTGGATGCCCCCGCAACTAGCCCGGCTATATCTACGAAAGTAACAGTTGCTGGTACTATTTTTTTGGCGTTATATAGCTTACATAATTCAGTCAATCTGTTGTCTGGAATAGGTACGATGCCGGTGTTTGGTTCGATTGTGGCAAAAGGATAATTAGCCGCTAAGACGTTATTGTTCGTCAATGCATTAAAAAGCGTGCTCTTGCCAACATTCGGCAAACCAACAATACCAATAGAAAGTGAACTCATAGCACCATTATAACAGGTTATGGCTATTGTCAGAAATGCAAAAATGTGCTAATATAAAGCTAGTTAATAAAATAAAACAAAAACCTCAAAAATATGTCTGAAATTATCCAGCGCGCAATTGAAGCAGATCATTTTCCGGAAGTAGCAGCTGACGGTAATGGTACCAGACGGCTTGAATTATTGGGAATAAAAGAATCACTACGCGAACCGGATCAGCGTAGAGCTTTGTTTGCTTCAATGTCTAATGATGAATATAAAAAGTACATTGGCTACATCAACTCTATTACACGAGGCGAGAAGGTTAGTGATGATTATGCTGACGGTAAGCTGGGATTTATTGCCACACCTTCCTTAGAAGACAAAGAAAAGTTGATGGATAAGAGCTTTGAGGCAGCTAGAGATATATTAAGCGATAAAGACAGCGATGATGAGATTGCCTTACGACGAGCAGGGTTAACGATAGCCGGAGCAATTAATTATATTCATCCATACGAAAACGGCAATGGTCGTAGCGGAAGGGCAATGCATTATTTGGTAGAATTTGGTAATCAGAGGGGTGACGAAATTTTTGATCAAGAGATGAGTGCCACAATAGGGAAGTACCCAGTGTATGATGGTGAGTTAATGGCTATTTATGATTCGCCGCCGCCAGCTATGACTAGGGCATTAGACGAAAAAGTTGGCGCTGTAAATGTCGACCCAAGGCAAGCTGCTACCGCAAGAGTAGAATTATTTCTTGATATGATGAGGGGCAAAAGTGAGATCGTGATCAATGAGCCTGTGCTAGTTCATCAGGCTGGTTCGACTAAATTTACTGCTGATAATTTTGTTGCGCAATCTCCAGGAACGACGAGTGGTCCTGAACTATACGAGCAAACTTATTTAGGTTTATCATCTACTCCGAACAGACCGATTAGCACTGATATGTCTGATGCTACTGCCGTCTTGCCATCAAGGCCTGTTGCTAATAACTTAGTTGATAAGGGTATTAAGTTAGATATTTTATAGATATTTTGTTCTATTTTTGAGCGTTTATAAGAGATAGTATAAAGATTATTGTTTCATTTTTCACAAAGAGGTATATAATCTAGACCATATTATTGAATATAGTGCTAGTGTGAAAGAGCAAGACGCCATGAGTGGACCGGAATTAGATAATAGTAGAATCGAAGAAACTACCGAATTAAGGGAAAGAACTGGTATAAGCAGAGCGGGTAAACTCGGTATAGCCGTAGCTGCAGCTGCTGGTTTGATGGTTGGTTCAGCACTTTTAGTGAATGAAACCGCAGAGTCAGGCAAGAACGACACATCAGATGGTTGCCCTGTACATTATTTAAATTTTCCTAATCCATATGCGATTACAGTCATCAATACGTTGGGGCAGTTTACTTACGAAAGTGGTGAAATAATGTGTGTCTATTTGCCGCCACAAGACGCGATTGGTCTTTGGTATTCCACTTCAGTACCAGGACAGCCAACTGCTACAACAGTTCATAGACCAAAAACCCCAAAACCTATAGTTACTACTACGACTATCAATAACGATGTCGATGGCGACGGCTTTTTGGCTAATACTGACAACCCTAACCTAAAAGATATAGATGACAATAGTGCTGGCGCTGGTATGGCAGGCGTTGCCGTGGCAGAGGCGATGGGTATTAATGTCGACCCTGCTACCGAACAGGGCAGTCTAGACATTCAGATAGCCTTGTCTACTGCTCAAGATAAGTGGGCAGAGATGACTACTAACTTTGCTGCCTATGGAGTTGAAGTTATGACGCCAACCACTACAACCACTACTACTGAGCTACAATTAGTCACCACCGTTGAATCCGTGCAAACTTCAGAACAAAGTACTACGTCGTCTAGCATTGAGCAGTCATCAACGAGCCTACTCCAAGGTCAGCCAGAGAATGGGCTGAAATCTTCAGACGATATCTTAATAGGGGCGACTGGAGCAATTGCAGCTGGTAGTCTATTGGCTATTGGTTTAGCTCGCCGCCGCAAACAGTCAAAATCTTAGCGTTACTTAGTAGTCGTTATTCAACAAGCTTAATCTACTTAATATTTTTGTCAGTTCATAATCTCATATATACTAGTGCTTGATGAGAAAGCATAAACGCTTAGTTTTTGGTGGTGCTGTAGTAGTTGTACTTGTTGTGAGCGCATTTATAGGAATTTTGGTTAGTCGTCGCTACCTAAAGTCGGCAGTCCATATGCCGCCCGGCAGTATTGTACACGGCAGCAATACGCCAAACAAATCCGCTGCCAAGGTGCCGGTTATTGAAACTCTCAAAAGCTTTAACGAGATTCAGCTCAGTATGACCAATAAACGTTGGGCAGAAGCCGTTAGTCAATCAATGGCCTATGGGGAATCTACGGATAACCCTTCAAATTATCGAATTACTGCTTATGCGTACTGTCAATTTTCTGCCAATGCTATTAACGATTTGTTGAATGCGGCCAATTGCAACACTAAGGGTTTAGCATTAATAGATAGCTTGCCGAAAACCGAACAAGAACTAACCAAAAAAGCATACGAAGCTACTATTAAAGGTGAAAAATACATCTATCCAAGTAATTCTAAGGATGTCCATGGTTAATTATAATAACCAACAGACAAAGCTGAGGTTGATTTTGTCTAGTCATTTAAGGGTTTTACTGGGGCTAGGATTATTGGTCTGGGTATTGTTTGGTTTAGCAAGACCTGTAGTTGTGTTTGCGAACACTGGAGGTGGAGGGCCTATAGTGGCTCCTCCACCACTTATTCCTCCTCCGACCAACAATCGATTCCTTAGGTTTCCGCCTGGTGCACCTAGCAATATATTCCCCAGCACCACTCCGTCACCCGATACTACGCCAACCTATATGGTTACAGAACTTTGCCCCTCTGCGACAGACTGTATGCCGTCACGAACTACTATTGCTGCTCTATATGTGCCACGCTACCTGCAGGCGACTAGCCCAAATGGCATATACGACATAGTAATTATCAACGGCTGCGACAATAGTCCAATCGATAATGACCCAGGAAGCACGACCTTTTATTTTATTAATGGCCAAACTATTAACTCAAAAGATGCGCAATGTAATGGCGTTAATTTTGACATTCATGTCTCTTTAACGGCTAATCCAACGACTGAACAGCAGGGTGCTTATGATGTTTATGATTTTATTGCCATAATGTCGGGGCCTGCTGATGCCGATCCAGTTGGAGCAGTTATGTTTAATTTATTTAGACTGCAGGCCGTTAATACTGAGATGCGAATAGGTGTGTCAGCTAAGTCAGTTTTCTGTGATACTCATAATTACGTTGGAGTGGTAGCGTACGCTAATTCCTGCCCATCACTAACTGATATTGCCGGTAGTCCGCCGCCACCAGCTGGGATCACTTATTCATTCTCAAGTTTTGGCCAAGTAAAAGATGCGACTGCTAATGGTGGTAGCTATAGTCAGTATATAGAGATTCCGGCTCAAACTCTCAAATGCTATGGCGTGATTGATGTTTTTGATCTTGACGCAAATATTTACGGCCAAACTGGTATCACCGCTACCTTATACGACACCAATGTCGCTGCAAACTCAACTACTACAGTTTCAGCACCGGTT
>CALRGT010000009.1 GCA_943358095.1 uncultured Candidatus Saccharimonas sp.
TATTCGACCACATCTATCCCGACGACATTACATTTAGTGCCAATATACTCAGCAATAGCTGCTATCTCGCGGTAGGTCAAACCACGGCGGTTAGGCATTCCGGCGCCCGGTGCGTAAATCATATCTATGACATCAAGATCTAAACTAACCCAGATGTTGCTTACTTTCTGACTTATCTCGTCAATCATGGTGATTAGTGGCGCCATGCCGTGCAGTAATAAATCGTTAAGCGTAAAAGCAGCTAAGTTTTCTGATTTAATTAATTCTAGTTCGGGCTTGTCGAAGTCGCTACCACCAATGTGAAGTAGGTTTTCTTTGGCTATTTTGATCTGGGCACCGTGGACATTAGCCAACTCTGATGCACCAAAGCCCATCAATGAGGCTAGGTGCATGCCATGTATATTGCCCGACATAGTCGTTTCGCTAGTATTCATGTCGCCGTGAGCATCTAAATAAATTAACCCGAGGTCACCGTTCAAAGCTTTTGATGCGCCCGATACTACCCCTAGATTAATTGAATGATCGCCGCCAAGAGCGATAATTTTTTCGTTCTTTGTGGTTAGAGCCTCACTTATTGTCGCTACTTCCTCCGACACCCTGACTATTTCGGCAAGATAACGCATCTGTTGATTACCAGGATCAATAGTTTCGCGCGGCTGACAGGTTATATCGCCAGCATCGCTAACATTCATACCGGCATTAGTTAATTTTTCTACTATATTTTGTGCACGAAAGGCTCTCGGGCCATCGTCAACACCCAAATTTTCTGCTCCAAGATCTAACGGCACACCAATAATTGTTACATTCATAAAATTAATTATAACAGGCTATTAATCGTTACTAGGTTGGCGAGCGAGTAGGGCTCATTTACTACAAAATACGTTCTCAAAATGCTATGCTTTATAGGCTCCAGAGCCATTGATTATATTTATATAATATAGTATAATATACTTATGCAGGATTCAGAGCAGTGGGATAGGCGCAGAAATCGATTATTAGAAGGTGGAGACGAAGTTCACCCTCTGTTCAATATAAGCAGAAAAATTGGCGATATCGTCACGCTCGACTACATCAGAACTTCTACTGGGCAAAGATTATTATCCTATCCGGCATCTTTAACTGACGGAGTTCAGCCGATACACCCAGACTTTATGCCTTTCCCCTTAATTCGTGACGGCAAGCTAACGCACGACGGAATAGATATCAGAGAAATACCTAAAGGAACCACTCCTTTATTACGCGTGGCTCAAAGCTTTGATACCAAGGATTCTGGCGCACCGCAAAGAGGCGACATATTTCGTCAGGCTGGTGTTTTGATAGCTACTGTATGGCATGCCAGCAGAGGCCACCTACCAGAAGACATAAACTTGAGAACACTTAGTTACACGTCTGAAGGCGAAGGGACTATCGCATTCGTTCCGCCTTCTCGATACATTCACACACCCAACCCTATAGAAGCCATAGAACAAATCGGCGCTCAAATTGAAATAGACAGCTTTGCTCCTGATATGCAAGAACTCAGCTACGAACTTAGAAGTGGTGCAATACAAGCAATAAATAGTTTAGATAAATAAAATGGCAGACCGACTCATCCAGAGAACTGCTGAATTTCGCACCGCATTGTCTGAGATTGAAAGCGTACAGCCATTTGATTTCGACGACACAATCCTAAGAGACCGCATGACACTAAGTGGCGGACTACTAGTAAAGAACGCTTTCTATACCAGGGACCAATCAAGCCAACTGGGCAGCGCACCATTTAGCGAAATAGAGTTTGAGCCGAGCCCTAATAAATCACAAGGCTCAACCGACTCACTTCATGGTGTTATTTTTGGCAATCTACATACCTATAACGACTCAATACCCGTAGCAGTAAAACCATACGATAATGGCAAAGCTGCAGCAGTACGAGAACATGTGGCTTATGAGTTTATGAAAAATGAAGGCTTTGAAAGCTTTACACCCCTAGGCGTGGTATCTAGCAACCAAAAGGCTTTTCTTGTAACCGCAATCGAACCTTCGTTAAAGACTTTCGACAATATGCGCTGGTCGCCGAGAGCACTTAAAGAAGGCGATATGGGCGAAGAACAAGTTAAGTTGCTGGGAATGGCCGGCAAGGAACTTGGTCAAATGCATGCTCAGGGCATAACCCACGGCGACTCTCAGCCAAAAAATGTAGCAGTATCTGAAAGGGGTAAAGTAGGATTTATTGATCTAGAGACAATGCGCTACGACCCAGATGGAATAGGTACAGAACCAATGGGCAGAAGAGTTAACGACGACCTCCTAAATTTTTATGGCAAACTTCGCAGATGGTACGGATATTGCCGAGATGAGGGTCCAAGATCAAGATTTAATCAATTTGATAGTCACTTCTTACAGCCTTACACCCAAACCTACCAAGAGAACGTGGTCAATCAAGACCCGAAAGTTATGAAGACTGGTGAATTCGTATTAAGAACGAATATCATGAAATACGTTCTGACCGAAGATTAAGTTTTAGGCATTAACCTACAGCTCGCCACTTATAAGATGGATTCTTGACGATGTTTTGGCACTCGCGTATTATGAGTGCTAGATACAGAAGTTATATAAGTAGGGGAGTAAGAACTATGAAAGTACCGATCCAGCCAATAGGTGACTTTGTCGTCGCAAAGCAAGAACAGGCAGAAACTAAAACTGCTAGCGGCCTATACTTACCAGAGAAATCTGCCGACAAACCAAAGATTGCTATCGTTCAAGCGGTAGGCAAAGAAAGCAAAGAAGTAAAAATCGGCGACAAGATAGTTTATGGCGGTTACAGTCATAACCCAATCAAAATCGAAGGCGTTGAATATTTGCTTATCAAGCAAGAAGACATTTTGGCAATAATTAAGTAGGGAAGTGGAGTAGATTTTTATGGCTAAGAAAGTATTTTATGATGATGATGCTCGCAAGCGAGTACTAGGCGGGGCAGAAATTTTATATAATGCCGTCAAAACAACTATGGGACCAAAGGGTCGCAATGTCGTTATTAGCAAAAGTTATGGTAATCCTACGGTCACACATGACGGTGTTACTGTGGCTAAAGGAGTAGAGCTGGCTGATGTCGATGACGAAACTCTAGGCTACAAAGTTGGTGCTGAACTTATCAAGCAAGCTGCTAGCAAAATGAACGATGTAGCAGGCGACGGCACGACAACTGTTACGGTTTTGACTTATCACATTTTGAACGAAGCCAATAAATTGATTGCTGCAGGACATAATCCAATGTTGCTACGAAAGGGCTTAGAATCTGCTAGCCACGAAGTAATTAGTAAATTGATAACCATCAGTGAAGATATTAAAGGCAAAAACACTCGCGTAGCAGAAGTAGCGACAATAAGTGCTGGCGATAGCGAAATAGGTGATTTGATTGCTGACATAATAGACAAAGTTGGTAAAGACGGCATAGTCACAGTCGAAGAAGGTCAAGGATTACTACTGGAGAGTGAAGTCGTTGAAGGATTCACTATGGACCGTGGTTTTGTAAGTGCCTACATGGTGACAGACACGATTCGCATGGAAGCTGTAGCCGAGAAGCCAGCCATTGTCATAACAGACAAAAAAATCGGCTCTATCCAAGAATTCCTACCACTACTCGAGAAATTAGCTCAAGCCGGCAAAAAAGACTTAATCCTTATCGCTGAAGATGTCGAAGGTGAAGCGCTCGGAACACTAGTTTTGAACAAATTAAAGGGCGTATTCAACACTATCGCAGTTAAAGCTCCAGCTTTTGGCGACCGACGCAAAGAAGTCCTAGAAGATATCGCTGTCTTGACTGGCGCACAAGTTATTACTGACGACCGTGGCATGACATTCGAAAATGTTGACCTAGATGTTGTCGGCACCGCTCGTAAAGTTATCGTCACTAAAGACGAAACAACTATCATAGAAGGCGGCGGTGTTGCAGCAGATGTAAAGAGCCGTATCGCTCAAATAACTGCTCAAGCAGACACCACGACCAGTTCCTACGACAAAGAAAACTACGAAAAACGACGAGCCGCACTATCTGGCAAAGTCGCCTTAATTAAGGTCGGCGGCGCTACCGAAACAGAAATCGAAGAAAAGAAATATCGCGTAGACGACGCTGTTCACGCTGTTAAAGCAGCTCTTGCAGAAGGCATCGTACCTGGTGGCGGCGTAACGCTAATCAATATCAGCTCTAGCATCACAACAGATCCAAATGACGACTCTTCTGTGACTGCCGGTAAATCTATTCTCAAACTAGCTCTCGAGCAACCTTTTAGAATATTAATGACAAATTCTGGCCTCAACGCCGACGAATGGATGCCGCAAATCAAAGCCGGTAAAGCTGGCCAGGGAATTGACGTTAATCATCCGCTAAAATTAGTAGACCTAAAAAGTTCTGGCATAATTGATCCTGCCCGCGTAACAAGAGTCGCACTAGAAAGCGCCACGTCTATAGCCGGCACAGCCATGACTATGGGCGCATTGGTTGTAGATGTACCAGAACCAAAATCCGCTACGCCTGATATGGGCGGTATGGGCGGCGGCATGGGGATGATGTAGAGTTAGCTTTTTGGAGATTTTCTGTCAGCCCGGGCGGCTATTCTATTAGACATTCCGTCAGAAATTTCGTCAATAATATCAGACGCGCGAAGAACACTAAAGCCAATTTCTTCTGTCAGGGTATGCTTTTGAGTAACAAAAGGACTGGGCATTTTATCTGATGGATTACCGTTTTCTTCACGAATAGTATACTTTGATGCGCCGGCTAGCATAAGAACTGCAGCACCATTTTTTATAATCCGCTTAAATCTACCGTTATTAGGGTGCTCCTGATTAACTGAGTCCATCGTCCCAGAAAAAACACCACTGACAACTGGCGCAATGTCATTAACGATTACCTTACCAGCTTCATTCAAGCTACCAGCGGCAGCATTAGCTAACCTTATCCTGCGCGGTAATCTAGGCTCTTCTATGGCAGGAAGCGCTTCTCTGTCAGATTGTAGTGTGAATAGGCGATTTACTGGGTTCATACTAAGCAATATTCTACCACATTTTACTGCATAATGCTAGTGCTTATTTGTAGTAAAATCAAGATACTATATAGTTGCCGAATTGTGATAATTATGCTATTATCTGCTTATTGAACGGGAGTTTAACCTTATGGCAAAGAATGATATAGATAATTCAATTAGCGCGAACGATAGTGATGCCCAAAACTTTTATCAAGACGATAGAATAGAGCGGAAATCTGTGGCCTGGCTTTTGACAGGCGTATCAATGATAGCTACGGTTGCTATTTGCTTGGGCGTATTCTTTGGCGGTAGAGCAGCCTACAGGGAGTTTACTAGTAAAAAAACAGAAACAGTAGCTACTGAATCAACCAACACTACTTTCGTAGCCACAAACAGCTTACCATCCACCCCAACACCAACTACAACTCCTATAGTCACAAAACCGGCTCCTACACCAGAACCAACACCTACACCAACCCCAGTGCCGGCGCCTGTAACTACTCCATCAGTTCAACAGACTCCAGTCAAAACCAAGTTAACAAACACTGGTCCAGGAAATATACTAGCCAATTTTATAGCTATTACTACTCTAGCTACGCTATCGCACTACGCCTACAATCGTCGCCGCCTGCAAGCCTAAGCTTCGTGCTGTTGAGTAAAGTAATTAATCTCGTTAATAATATCGAGTAGCGACTGGGCTTTAATTTTTTCGTCCTCAATAGTTTGAGCGGCAGCAAATGCGACCTTCACCAAAGACTTATCGTCAGTTGCTTGAATCATCATCATTGTTGTTCGGAACTTTTCTTCGGGGGTCTGATCAAGCTGACCAATTAATGGCGAAAGCTGTGATAAAGCCTGTTGTTTTATGCTTAATAAATCGTCCGAACTATCTGAATCAACACTTTCATTATGTGCAGGAGTTGAAGGAGCGGAATCTAGGTCTAATTTACCTAAATTTTCATTTATCTGAAGAGCTAAGTCTTGACTACCTACTCCGGTATAATCTGGAGATTCTGATTGAATTGCTGGAGTTTGTGAGGGCTTATTATCTGTAGGGGTAAATGCCATAGAAGTTGGGAACTTGACTAGAGCAGGAACTTCGTGAGCCGGCTGAACAATCGGAGTATCGTTAGATTGTTGACCTGTTTGATTATTTGTATCGTCCTGCATGCCCATCCCCCTGTTTATTTGATGCGTAATGGCAACACTTGTTACCATTTCGAGAATATTGATTTACAATAAGAATAGTAGCAAAAACATAAGCTTTACGCAAAGAGAGGGATAATCATATGTTAGACGACTTAAAATTTATCGAAAAATATGATTCACAGGATGCCTTGGGGATTACCGAAAAACAGTCAACGCAACTTCAGCACAACTATGAACTGCCAGAAATTAACCAGACATTTGATAATGCTGTTCACGCTGGAATGGGCGGGTCGGCACTTTGGGCACTGCTAAGTACTAGCTGGCCAAAATATAACATACCTTTTGAAGTTGTCAGAGGTTATGACATTCCACCTTATGTTAATCAAAGAACTCTCTTTATAGCATCCAGTTATTCTGGCAATACTGAGGAGACTCTTTCTGCGCTTGCTCAAGCCGAAGCCAAGGGAGCATTTATAGTTGTTATTGCATCTGGCGGTAAACTTCTCGATATCGCCAAGGAGAAAAACTATCCACTGATTGCGCTTCCGAAGATTGATAAACCACGCTATGGGGCACTTTATGGCCTACGCGGCTTAGTTATTCTGGGTGAAAAACTTGGTATTCTAGCCGAAGAAAATGCCGTTAAAGAAATGGAAGAAATGGCCGGCTTTATTGAAGAATCTGTTAAATCCTGGTTACCAACCGTAGCTACATCTCAAAACTTAGCAAAGCAATTAGCCAACGAGATGATGGGCAAGTCAGTTGTTATGTATAGCGGACCATTACTTACACCAGCCGCACATAAATGGAAGATTAGTTTTAACGAGAACTCAAAAAACATTGCTTGGGAATACGCTTTTCCAGAATTTAATCACAATGAATTCACAGGCTGGACATCACACCCCGTCGACAAGCCGTATGCTGTAGTTTATTTGCTATCATCCTACGACAACGATCGCATCAAAAAGCGCTTCGATCTTAGCGATAAGTTACTTAGTGGACGCTGGCCATCACCAATTAGAGTAGAGGCTGGTGGTGACAGTAAACTAAAACAGCTATTATGGACAGTTGCACTCGGTGATTTTGTTAGCCTATATACTGCATTCTTGAATGGGGTTAACCCAATCGACACTGGCGACAACGATATTATAGAAAAGTTCAAAAAAGAGCTAGCTTGAGCCAACTTATGGACCAATTTGATAAATCTAAATTCACACAGAGTGCTTATTTAAAGAAAATTGATAAGCCATGGGGGCACGAACTACACTGGACGCCGGATAATCTACCGTATATGGGTAAAATTCTGCACATCAATCAGGGCGCCAGACTCTCACTTCAATTACACGATAAAAAACAAGAAAGCTGGATGATTTTGAGTGGCCGAGGTAAGGTAATTTGGGAAAACTCAAATGGTGAGCTGACCGAGACCGAACTAGTTGTCGGCCAAGGCTACTCTTGTGCGTTAGGTCAAAAACACCGACTCGCGGGAATTACTGATTGTGACATTTTAGAAGTGTCGACACCGGAAATTGGGACTACTTACCGTCTTGAGGACGACTATAAAAGGCCGGACGAAACAGAAGCCCAGCGAAGTATTGAACGAGCCTAAAACTATATCGGCTTGTCTTTTAATTTCATCTTAAAAGCGAGATAACTTGTGAATAAGTGCAGGCCAAAATATTCAAAAATTACCACCAAAAATAGCTTAGTATCCCAAGCAGAAACAAACAATGACATCGCAAGTCCTCCAACGATATAATCGGTTTGGTCGAAAGGGAACCAACTACTTCCGGCAGCGATACCGGATTGTCTTTTGAAGAAACTTTCGATAGCGTCACCAGCTAGTGCTCCGAATCCCATCAACATGCCTCTAATTACTAAATGACGAAAATATTCTGGTGAGGCGTCATAATAAAAAGTGGCTACCAAGCTAGCGATAATTCCGGCAAATACTACGCCACTCACTAAGCCACGCCACGTTTTGTTTTGCCCAAAAATCCTCTCGCCTTTGTATGATTTACCAAAATCTAAGGGAGTATTCCAGCGATTAATTACTGGCACTTTATTGATAAGTACTGGAGCCATGTTTGATAAACCAGCTGGCAAGAAAAAAAAGAATGCTTCGACAAATATATTCATGATTTAATAAACCTTTTTCTTAGTCGATGACCCTTTGGATAGAGAAGTGTGCGTATTGGTGGGCGATCTGTGATTAAATTGGCGGTTTTTAGCAAATCGACCAAGTTATCTACCGTCGGTATTGCCTGAACTTCTGTATAGGTTGTGCCCACTCCCTTATGGCCGTGCGCGTCGCTGCTGGCTGCCATCGCTACTTTGTTTTTTGTTGCCCAAATCACTGCTTCCGGCCCGCAATCCTGGAAGAACGCACGACCATTCTGCACCTCAACTATGTCAACTTGACTGGATATCCTATCTAAGGCCTCAACTGTTATGCCGTGGCGAACTGTCTCAAAAGGGTGTGGGATATAAACAAGGCCACCTTGAGCTTTTATTTTGGCTACTGTTTCTTCTGGACTTTGCCCAGCCATAATTTTTTCACTCAGAAATAGGCCAATTATCTCACCTTCGCTTGTCATTACCTCTTCGCCGACAATAATTTTGCCGGGATATTT
>CALRGT010000010.1 GCA_943358095.1 uncultured Candidatus Saccharimonas sp.
ATAGTGCGGCCTATCTCAAGATAAAGAGCAGGGCCATAAGGATTGATAAAGGTAGCCAGAATACTGGCAAGCAAAACTAGCAACCACTTGGCGTCTTTATCTCTGTAGCTGAAGTATATAAGTATTAATAGACCAATTATTAAACCACCGTGTAGATTTGCCCAGACGAGAAACATCAACGGAATAAGAGCCTTTAGCCGCCACGACTTATGATTAGACAGCTTTAGTAGCGCCACAAACAAAAGAAAAGTGAAAACCATTGGCCTAATTCCTGCATACGGCAATACAGCAAAAGTTGCGATGATGAGTAATAGAGCACTGGACTTTCTGCCAGACACGTACATCATCAATGTCCATAAAGTTGCAAATAGAGTCGCTAAAATCTCCCAACCGTGAGACAGCTTAAATATATTAGCCAAAATGACATCATAACCCCATTCGTGATCAATCCATTTAAAGCTACTGGCGGTATAACTATAGATATCGTGGCCCGGAATGCCATGAGAAGTGATGTATCTCCCGGCCTGCAAATGCCATCCAAAGTCGGGGTCGAGCTTTTGCCATGAGACTATCCAAAACATGACAAATACTGGCACGAACTTTAGAAGGGTTGCTAGCTTGGGATGCTTAACAAAAAAACTTCTGGTTAAAGTCATTATTCTACTGAAATGAATGAATATTTTACTAATAATTTATCCTATAGCGACTGATAGTTAACGTGGTCTATTTACGTCCGGCATTACATGTAATGATAGCCTGAGAATAGTAAAAATACTAATGATTTTGGTAATAATATGAGGCTATTTATCTTGGTAGCGTCTGGTCATGCGATGTCGAAAAATTTTAAATAATTCTTGCAACGAACTCAGTGAGCTGGCCAGAGCTCCGTCACTGAATGTGCCTCCCGGAACAGACCTCCAGTCATCGATCCTGAATGATTTTATTTTAAAGTTGTTAATTTTAGCGATGGTCAGCACCTCCATATCAAAACCCCAACCAGACGTTGTTAGTTTGGAAAAGCTTGATTTAGCGGCCCTCGAGGAAAATAATTTAAAGCCACATTGCGAATCCTCGATCCATACACCGCCAAGAATTCTATACAGAATATTACCGGCAATAGAAAGGCTGCGCCTAAGACGCTCTGGGTGGTGTTTTTTAAGATTACGAGTAGCCACGACTACATCATTGCCAGATAAATATGACTCATAGAATATAGGCAGATACTTCAAGGGTGTAGCTAGGTCAGCGTCCATAAAAATAACCGCCTTACCGCGAGCCTTAAGCATGCCCAAGCGAACGTCTCGACCTTTACCGGCTACTGGTCCGGCCTTCATGAATATAAAATTATCAAACAATTCCGCCTTTGACCGAATGATCTTATGGCTGTCGTCTATGCAGTCAGCCGAAACAATAATAACCTCAACGATTAGGCTCTTAATGAGTTTGTTATTTTTGATAAACAGCGCTAACTTATCCAAAGTTTTTGCAATACGCTTCGACTCGTTCAAAGCCGGAATAATAATACTAAGATCTGGTTTAGACGTCGACCTCATAGCTTCTTTAGTCTCAAATAAGTAATTCTAATCACGACTTTTCCTCAATATTGCTACGATTGAAGTGCCAGCCGGAAAGCTCATCGTGTGATGAGCTTTGGCTTCGGCGTACAACAGCTTAGTAAATAAGTGATTAACTACTGTCGGAACATCAACATAGGATGTTGCAGCGCTAGGCTGGCGACGCAACACTTTGTTCGCAAATCTAAACATAACAACGAGAGGCAACGAGAAAACGATTGCATATGACATTTTATCGGCTCTTAGATTGGCCTGATTAGTGACGCGCCTTAGTCGACCGACAGTATATCGTCGCTTATGAAGTAGGGCTTCGTCGTGACTACTCCACAACCACTGATAGGCTGGCACCGTTAACACTACCGCACCGCCAGGCTTTAGAACCCGACGCCACTCATTTAGGGCACCCAAATCATCCTCGATATGCTCCAACACATCAAAGGCAGCAACAATATCGAAGCTGCTGTCTTTAAATGGCAACTTTGTGCCAGTTACTTTTGTAAGATTGTTAAAACCCGAACGCTTCATGTGGTCGATGGCTTGCTGAGAAGTATCGACGTTATCGACACGACCAAATCTTTGTAAAGTCGCAACCGTACCACCTGTGCCGCAGCCGATGTTTAGAATTCGCTTATTCTTCTTGTCATTAACCGCCATTGTCAAATATGCATTAATTATTCGCAAACGTCCGATATGCCACCAATACGTCTTTTCTCGATAAGCCATGCGATCGTATTCGGTTTTCTTCATTTGGCAGCATTCTTCTTCATTTTACTTCTACTCATTAATTATAGTATAGCTTTATTAGCAGCTTTAGCGCGAACACACTAAACGTCGTAGTCAAATTACTGGTGACTTCCAGGGCCTAGCGCTGCGCAAACACAATAGCGTCAACGGTTTTTACGCCTTCAGCTTTTAGACAAGCGGCTGCCGCCTCTAGCGTAGATCCAGTAGTAACAACATCGTCAACAAGCAATACATGCGCATCAACGAGAGAACCGGGTCTGGCAATTCTATATGCTCCTTTTAGCTGTGACACCCGAAGGCTACGCCTAGACCCCACCTGACTCGTCTGACTCAGTCTGACTAGTGCAGATACTTTTACAGCTCCAATAACTCTAGATATACGAGCTGCAATTAATTCCGTATGATCATACCCCCTTCGCCTAAGTCGACTGGTGGCGGTAGGGACGGGGATGATTAAACTCGAAGAGCTATCTGGTAATATCTGAGTCATAAAGTTGGCCATAACAACTGCAACCGACTGAACATAAGAATACTTGAGCCCATGAACTAGTTGTTTGGGAATGCCAGACAATTCTGATCGGACATATACCCGCCTTAACTTGCTAGAAGGTCGACATCTGCCACAAACAGCAAAATCCATAGTTGATGCGCGACATATATAGCATCGAGAGGGGACTGCAGGACAAATAAGAGGCAGGCAGGCTTCACAAACGATCAATCCCTCATAACCACAGATAATGCAGTCATAAGGTGTAAAAACCGACACAATTCGTTCCATTATAGTCATATTACTAATAGTTTAAGCTTAAATAAGAGGGAATAATATGACCCTTTAGATGAATAATGCTTATGTGCAGCCTGTAATGATGTATATATTGTGTTGTAAATATATATTGATTAGTTGAAGCCTTGCCGATGCTAGGATATACTATATGTAAATATAAAAACGATCTACTCTAAACTCATTATCTCAAATATCTCTGTGGAGGGTAACAACCGATGGCACGACGAAACCGTAGCGAAGACTTATTAATGGAAGAAGACGAACTTACAGCAGCTTTTCTTGGAGACGACGACAATATTATCATAAATGAACCAGCACAAGTTGCACAGCAATCTGCACCATCTAACGATGATTGGGACGAAGAAGAAGCCGTACCAGGGCAGTTAGCTGTAGATGTTTACGAAACCAAAGAAAAATTGGTCGTAAAGGGCCGTGTTGCTGGCGTAAACAAGAGCGAACTTGATGTCAGTATCGCAGACAACACACTAAGCATTCGCGGCACCTTATCAGCAGGCAACGAAGATGACGTTGAGAACTACTTCGTACAAGAGTGTTACTGGGGCGAATTCTCACGCAGCATTACTCTACCTGTACCTGTTAAAGAGGATGAAATCGAAGCTTTACTAAAGGACGGCGTTTTGACGATCTCCTTTAACAAGCTCAAGCAAGACACTGTAAAGAAGATCCAGGTACTATAAAACTATTTTCTGGAATTAATAATAAAATACGACCCACTCCGGGTCGTATTTTATTATTATGGCTAATGAATTAGTTAAAACGAGAGCCAATAAACAAATAAAATAACAAACTAAACAATAGAAGTCGTAGCCTTACCCAAAACCAATCGAACGATTACTTGTGCGACTACTGCAATGATAAGACCAAATAATGAATATATAACCGCATTCTTGGCTTTTGTGGCTAGTGCTGCGCCGCCAGAACCTGAAGAGGACAGGGCGGCATAGTAAGCCCCAAATATAAAGCCTACGACGGCCATGAAACCGACTACTAGAGTCAATAGATCGATAACAGTCTTGATGATGTTGTTTAGAGTAGCGTCAGTGCTGCCGTTTGTAGGACAAGCTTCTGCAGTTACTGATAGGTTAGCGCCACCACAAACGCCACTGGCGACTGTTGTAGCAGGTGCAGCTCCGGCAAATGCTGGGGCTAATAGACCCATAAATATAATGATCACAGCCAGTCTGATTGTTTTTTGAATCATGCTCGTAACCTTGCCTCTTTTTTAAATTACCTAGAAAGTAAAACGCCCCTCCGTTAAGAAAGGGACGTTATTACTAACATTCGTGAAAGTTATACTTAAACGATTGAAGTTGTAGCTTTTCCAAGAACAACACGGACGATAACTTGTGCAACTGCAACTACTACTAGACCGATTAAGGCGTAAAGAATAGTGTTTTTAGCAGATGTAACTTTGCCTGAGTCGCCACCAGAAGTGATGTACTTGAAGGCACCTAGGATCAAGAATACTACTGAGATGAAACCGACTACTAGAGTCAATAGATCAATAACAGTCTTGATGATGTTGTTTAGAGTAGTGTCAGTGCTGCCGTTTGTAGGACAAGCTTCTGGAGTTACTGATAGGTTAGCGCCACCACAAACGCCACTGGCGACTGTTGTAGCAGGTGCAGCTCCGGCAAATGCTGGGGCTAGCACTGGGAACAAAATTGCTCCGATTGCACTAACTGTGACTAAAAACTTTTTTATTGATTTGTTCATGTTCTAAAACCTTTCTTTAATATATCTTATACCTGTTTATACCATAAACGTTTTGAGCTATGCAAGTGATTTTTTAATTTTTAGCATTAGCAATATTATTTTTTCTTTGAAATGCTTTTTTCAACAGATTAAAGCCGCTGTTATATCCCTGAAACCCTGCTGGCAACTAACTTCATAATTACTTGTGACAGAAGCGCTATTACTAGACCTATTATGGAGTACGTAACCGTGCGCTTAGCCACAGTAATACTATTAGCATCACCACCCGAAGTTACATACTTAAATCCGCCATAAATAATCATGATGATCGACGCGACTCCGACCATAACGCTAAAAATATTTACTCCGACCTGAATAGCTCGGTCAACGGTAGGGCCTTCTGGATTGGCGGTGGTCGCGCCAGCCTGTATGTCGCTAATGGCGCTAGCGAAATTATTTGATGCTTGACCTAGAGCTAAAACATTGGGCTGATAGAGGCCAAATAGTGCCATGGTGGCTGTTATTACTGCTAATGTGATTGTTGTTTTCTTCATGAATATCTCCAATTATAGTCTATTAAACACTAGCCTGATTATACCCTGAGCCAAAATACTTATTGCTACGCCGATTATAGCAAATGTTACTGTTCGTTTAGCGGCGGCAACCTGACTAGGTCCACCTTTAAGAGCACCAGGATCGCCGGCCGAAGCGACGTATTTAAGACCACCGACAATCGTCATAACCACAGCTGCAACACCTATTAGGATAGATATAAGATTAATGGCCTTACCGATAATTCCACAAGTACCAAATATACTATTACAACTAGCGGACTGGAGCACATTGCGGTCACCACAAACCGTAGCCACCCCTTCGGCGTTCTTGCACGCATCGGTAAAGATATCCTTAAAACTACCAGCCGTTATCGGAACTGGAGGCACGAACGGGTTAGAGATCACCGGACAGGTATAAGGAGCAGGATGCGGCCCATCTGTACAAATAACTGGCGCATAAGTACAAAGACTAACATTACTTACTGTCGCACTTGGATCGAAATTATTGGCATTGCTATCCATGCAGCCGACTTTTGGAGCTGGTGGAGGAGGAGGGGACAGACACATATCATCTATTACGCTAAAGAAGAAGTTTGGTGGCGCTTGATAGTCTGGCGAAGTTATGTCTGCGTTTGGATAGGTTAAGGCTTGGGCGGCGCCGGCACCAGGGCCGAAGTCATTAACCACTCCAGAGATAAGCCAGCCACCACCCTTAAACAAAGCGGTAGGAACGGCCCAATCAAAGCCATAAGGATTATTGATACGTGTAGATAGTCCCCAGATCGCACCTATATAAGGGTTAATAGCTGCTGTTCGCCACTCAACATCAGTAGGTATATTGCCAGAATTAATAGTCGGGCCGCCTATCTGTGAAATTTTAAGACTAACGGTAGGATCGGCTCCTACTACGGAGTCAGCATCATAAGCCCAACCTTTGATGTGAGTGGTAGTTCCGACTAGCGTGCAGGTGTCGAATATGCCGATAGGGGCTGTGTTAGGGCAGACGGCCGGCAGGGCAACGCGTGTGCCGTTCTGGCAAAGTATCGGCAACGGTGGACAGACGCTGGCTATAAGGATGGTGCTACCATCTGGACAAACCTTAGTGGTGGGTGGACAGACGCTGGCTATAGGGATGGTGCTACCATCAGGACAAACCTTAGTGGTGGGTGGACAGACGCTGGTTTCGGCAATAACGCTTCCGTCTGGACACGTTTTTGTGCAGACGCCTGCAATAGCAATAACGCTGCCGTTTGCACAAGTTTTTGTGCAGGGACCAATGGTTGCAGGTGAACCAGATAGTAATGGGTTATTGCCGACCGGCACACCAGTCGCTAATATAACAGGGATGGCGCCATTACCGTTGATGTCGATACCGTAAGCGTTAACAGAACGCGTCAAGTTGTCGTTAACTCTAGCAGGAGGGATATTAAACACCCAGCCGTGACTACCAACGTCACTTCTAAAGATATCGGCTAGAGTGTCGCCGGCAATTAGGCCGTCTATATATATATGCACAGCTATTGGAATCGCTAGATTATCAAAATCGGATGCCCAGCCACTAACAGTAGTACAGCTAGCGGCATCGATCCAACCAGTCGGACTGTTTGGCCCTAAAGTAGTTTCAGGACTCAAGTTAGGGCAAGTCGGCCCAATACAGACTCCAGCAGCAGCTTTCTTGGAAATACCGGGCGCTACAGCAACTGCAAATATAGACAACAAAACAGATACTGATATCAAGCCAGCTAATAGCTTCTTCACGATAATCTCTCTACCACGAATGTGACAATACTATAGGCCAAAGTACAAACTACTAAACCTATTAACGCGTAAATTATGGTGTTGCGCGATTTTGCAGTAGCGTCAGGATTACCTTGAGAGGTAACAAATCTAAAGCCAGCCACTACAATAACAAGTAGGGCAACACCACCAGCCAAACCTAATACAAGATTTAAAACCTTACTAACACTGCCAGAGGCTCCAAAACCAGTTAAGTCAGTGGTAGGAACATTAATAGGCTGATGTACGGCTTTAGGCGAATTTGAGTAGTTCGTCTTGTCGGCTCCACCTGGACCACCTGGACCAGTAGGCTTCGGGGTTGTTGGCGTGCTTGGTGGTTTATCTGGAAGACAGGTCTGAGGTATGGCCGACAATATAAATGGATTAGTGCCGGCTGGAGGGTCGGCACTAAAAGCTATCGTCCCATCTGGGCCGCCGCCAATATTTTGAATCTTTCCACTTAATAAATAAGTATTTAGCTTTGTCATGCCAGAAGGTACGATAAATTCAAAACCAAAAGGGGCTACCTGAGGGTCAGCAGCGTAGCCTCGCGCATTTAGAAAAGTGGTAATCTCGGCAGTCCGCAGAAATTTATCGCTAAAGGTTTGGCCACCTATTGGATAGGCGCTATCCACAGGATACTGCTTGATACTTATTGTGACTCGCGGATCCATAGTCGTAGTAGAGTCTGGGTCGTAGGCCCAACCACGAATAACGGTATGTCCTAACTCTAGAGCACAGCTATCAAAATAACCAATTGGTGGCGAAGAAGGTGGTATTTTACAACGATCAGGAATAATTCCTAAAAAAAATACATTCGTACCACCCATTTGTGTCGGCGGATCAAGAGTGCCGCGAATTAAACCAGTCAAAATATAATCAGTACCTTGATTTAAGCTCTTGCCTCTGACGATATGTTCAAATTTGTCTGTTAATATCGCCGGAGATCCCTCTCTTATGTTGGTTGGTTCGTCATTAATAGCATCGTAAAAAGGAATGAGGGCACCGTTCTGAAAAATCTGGATCGTGACATGAACAAAGGGCTGCGATTCACTAAGATTTGGCAAGCTAGACGCCGCCACACCCTGAATATGAGTCTCCCCGTTAGCTGCTAGAAAACAGTCAGTGTAAGCCCCTAAATTAGCAGCTGATACTTTATGGCCAGACAAGACAATAAATGTCAAAATTAGGGTGGCAAAAAATCCTAAAGATGCCTTAAACGACATTTTCATAAACAAATCACCCTGTAATTGTTAGCAATACCCATAAGCATTAGTTTTACTATAAAGGACGATTCATTTGATGTCGAATATTTGCCGCAAAAACTCAACCGTACACCACAAAATTATCGGCAAAATATAAGACAAAGCGTTAACGACAATAATCTATATTAAGTTAGTGGCCACGATTTGAACGATAAAGACGGCAATACCAGCAATAACTATGCCGATCAATGCATTCAATATTGTGCGTCTAGCGGCAACTGATTTCTGCGGGTCACCCTGACTGACTATAAAACTAAAGCCGCCATATAATACAAAGCCTACCGCAGCGATACCACCAATTCGTAACAATATTTCGGTAATCGCCAGCACTACCTTACCGACATCACCTGGGTTCTT
>CALRGT010000011.1 GCA_943358095.1 uncultured Candidatus Saccharimonas sp.
CCATTTACTAGCGCCGACTTGAGCCAAGAAAACGGTATTCTGTATGGCGTAAACATGCATAACTCTGGATTAGTGATTTTTGACCGGTTTTCTCTTGAAAACGGCAACGCTGTCGTATTTGCCAAGTCTGGAGCCGGTAAATCTTTTGCGGTTAAACTAGAGGCTCTGCGAAGTTTGATGTTTGGTACCGAGATATTTATCATCGACCCTGAGAACGAATACCAACGAATGTGTGAAGCAGTTGGTGGAGCGTATATTCGGCTTAGCCTTAGCTCTACTACACGAATAAATCCTTTTGCACTACCAAAGGTAGTCGATGTAGAAGAGGCCGACAACGCGCTCCGAAGCAACCTAATAACACTTCACGGTCTATTTCGACTAATGATGGGTGGCGCACAAGCTCAAATGTCTGGCGGCAGCATATCTATGCCTCCTCTTAGTCCTGTAGAAGAGGCCGATCTAGACTCCGGTCTAATAGAGACCTACGCTAAGGCTGGCATAACCAATGATCCACTCACCCACACTACAACTCCACCAACTATTACTGACCTCTATGACACGCTTCTACATATGGGCGGAACTGGCCCACAACTCGCACAACGACTACGCAAATACACTACTGGTACTTTTGCTGGCATATTCTCGCAGCAATCTAATATCGACATCAATAACCCTATGGTGGTGTTTAATATCCGTGATCTTGAAGATGAATTACGGCCTGTAGCTATGTATATTGTGCTTAGCTTTATTTGGAACGTGACCAAAAGCGACCAAAAGCGCCGCATCTTGATCGTAGACGAGGCTTGGCAACTAATGAAATATGAGGACTCTGCTAACTTCTTGTTCTCGCTAGCCAAAAGAGCTCGTAAATACAATCTAGGCATTACTACAATCAGCCAAGATGTTGAAGATTTTATGGGCTCGCGAATGGGGCGAGCCATCGTAGCCAACGCTTCAATGCAGTTACTGCTCAAGCAATCTCCATCGGCTGTAGAAGTTTTGACGCAAGTGTTCAGACTTACTAGCGAAGAATCTAAAAGGCTTAGTCAATTCCCGGTAGGACAGGGACTGTTCTTTGCTGGCCAAAGTCACGTTCACATGCAGATCACTGCCAGCCCAACCGAATCCGATCTAATAACTACCGACCCATTAAAAACTAAACAGCTATCGGACGCCGCAGAAGCTGCAGCGATAAATGACGCGCAGGGTTCTATTGATTTAAACAAGCAGCTCCTATAGCCACAAGCTTAATCGTGTATAATCTGAGTAATGAGGACGTATGGCCAATAGAGTTTATGACAAAGAGGGTGATGTCGACAGCAATGGCATTATTAATCCTGATGACCAGATTCGTCAGCTAGAGCAATCCTATAACAGTGCATCGGCCCAAGATCATGATAAGACAGACGACAGCCCATCTACCGAAACCTCAAGTGGCAGCAAATCCAACGCCGATAAGGCCGAAAAATCTAAGCTAGACAATCAGATCGGTAGCGGCTTTAAGAACGACACCAGCAAATCTAAAACTACCAAAGGCAAAGTCAAAGCCAAATTAAAGAAGAAGATAGCTATTGTGGGTGGCGCTGCTGCCGGCCTAGCAATTATCGCCATCGTCGTGATTATGTTTTTCCTCAGTACGCTTAAAATTCCTCACTTAATGGAGAACATTGGAATTTTCGAATTCGCCAGACTTAGTCGCGACTTTAACAGTGCGCTAGCTGATGTAACAGAAGAAAAACTAGCTTTAGATTCTACAGATAGGGCCGGTACAGGCCTAGCCAAAAGCCTACAAGACAGCTATGGTGAATTTCGGTCTAGTACATGGGGCAAGCTTGACAAATTTAGGCCCAAAAAAATCTTAGAAAATATGGGTGCGACCGGCAAGGTTGATTATATATTTGAGTCGGAAACCGGCGCAATTACTGGGTTGAGAAAAGACGTACTTAAAGGGGTGATGATAAACGGTCAAGAAGTTTTGCAGGGAGAAGCCAAGTGGTGGCAGGTGTTTGATAAGCGATCTAATCGCCTCAAATTTGCCGGCGAAATGCGCGCCGAACTAGAGCTACTAATGGAAAAAGACGGGACTTTATGGCGGGGGACAGTAGCTAAAGAGCTGCGCGAAAAGCTAGGCATTAAATTATCGCGCTGGGAGCAATACCTATCACCAACATACCGCAAAGCAGCGAATCCAGAGAATCTATCACGGCTCCAAAACAAGGCCAATGAAACAGTGAAAACCTATGAAGCGTTAGATACTGTCGTTGCCGAAAAAGCTGGAATCGAGGAAATAAATGCTGCTGCTGCTGCAGCTAAAGGCAAGGCCGAAGAATGCATAAAAAACCCTACATGCTTAGAGAATTACTTGTCTGGCAATACCAAGCAACTAGATAATGAAGTGGCCGATTTAATAACTACTAATATAGAAAAGGGTGCCTACAAAAATATATTGGGCGCATTTTCAGCATTTTATCAGATAGCGCTACCTGTCTGCATGATCTGGGAAGGGTCAACTATTAAATCTGGCCCAACTATAGATGCCAACTCAAATCGCAGCATCAAAACCTTCTATAACTTATCTTCCGCCGCTGATCAGCAAAAAGCAGGAGTCAATGTTAGCACTAAAGAGATTGGCGGATTGAATGATCAAATCGGCGATATCTCTAACGCACCATCTGAATTACGAGCAAGCGGCAAGACTGTTAACCCAGTTAATTACTCTAGCCCGCAAGCCAACCAAGCCATGAATTTTAATCTTAGTACTGCCATATTTGGTACAGATAGCTTCATTACAAAAGCTATCGAAACAATATTGGGCGAATGCGAAATAATCACAGATATTAAAAGTGCGACCGTGCTGGCAGCACTAGAGTTAACGGCCGGTCTCGTAAGCGGCGGCACTGTTACTGCAGGAGAGGAGGCCGTCAGGCTAACGGCTACTCAAATAATCAAACAAATGTTAGCTAAAACTTTTTCTAAAGAATTCCTTAAAGATTTCGCTAAAACAGCGTTATTAAGAGACGTGCCGTTAATCGTTGGTGGCTCATATCTTGGCAAACTTATCGTTGCTAGTCGAATGGGCAATACAATGAAGCCGATTCCTGGGGGCGATACTCTGCAAGTCCAAGCCGACCAAGGCGCCAACTTGGTCGCAAACGACATCGACCGCAAACAGATCTACGGTCGTAGCCTATCCATACCAGAAGTAGCCGAAAGCAACTACCTCGACCTGCAAGACATAGCTTACGCCAACTCGAAAAAATCAGTTTTTGAAAAATACTTTAATCCAAAAAATCCTTCTTCCACATTAGTCAATATGGCCGTCAGCCTTAATGGCACCTTTTCCCAATCGTTCGTGTCAGCTGTTGGTAATTTCTTCAGTAGCTTAGGGTCAATCTTCCGTCCTTCGAGCTCAATATTCACCAACCTATTAACGGGCAACCAACGCAAAGCGTTAGCTGCCGAAACTAGCACGCCCTACAATTTAGTCCAGTGGGGATGGTCAAATTCTGAACTAAATACTATTCAAGACCACCCTGAATTGTATAGCCCGCTAAATCTCAGCCAAAGGCTAGAGAGCACTAGCCCAGAACACCAAAAAGAAATCGAGGATAGATATTCACCGTGCTATACCAAATCTGTTGCCGATCTATTAAAGGATGGAAAGATAACGCGCGATGCTGATGGCAATATAAATCAATCAGAAGGTGACTGTTCACCAGAAAAACTTGGCGAAAAAGACGCTTTTGAGTGGCGCCTACTCAAGAAATATAATGCTGTATTAGATCATGGTACCTCCATCGCCGAACTTACACCCACTCCTGGAGGAGCTATTAAAAATGCTAATGGAGTAGACTGCGGAGCTTTGATAAATATACTAGACATAGCCCAAAGTACTGCCGCTTATGATGCGTGCATAAGTGCGGCGGCGGCACCATAATATGATAAAAGGAATATTGAATATGATTACTAGGGCTACTTCCGTTCTTCTAACAACGCTGATTATTTTGACGCCAGTAAAAACTTTGGCTATCTCAGCACAAGACATTGCCGATATTCGTTCGGGCCATACCTATTTTTCGGCAGACGAGCTATCTGACGAGACAAAAGCGGCGCTTAATCCATGCTCGGTAGTAGCAGCAGCGGCGGCAAATGCTGCTGGCAGTGCTACCGTGGGAGATGTTTCACAGGACAGCAATCCCTTCCACATACTGACGTTTCCTAACTTAATAGATGAAACAGCTGCAGCTACCGCTATTGATAATTTCATGAAGAAGACTCGTACTACTAATCCTTTTAACGGCTTAGGTGCAAAGATTATTGCCGGTGGGAAGCTGCAAAATGTCAATCCATTCTTGGCGGTCGGACATTTAGTTCATGAAAGCGGATTAGGCACCTCAACGTACCCTAATGGACAGCCAGCAGGCTGGGATGGCAACACCTACACAACAATCGCTGGAGCTCTCGCTCAAAACCAGGCTACAAGAGCCCAGTCACACAATGGCTTCGGGGCTTCTACAGGATCATCAGACCAACATGTCTACTTCCGAGCTACGGCTGTAGTTGGTAGCGGCGCAGACGCTTTAACAGCGCCAGCTAATGACGGATACCGAGTCCGAACCGTCAAACAGTGGAACACATGGGAGGACAGTATTCTTGGGCCACGCGACTGGTTTACCTCAATTAGAAAAAATTATCTAAACGTTGGCAGCGCATACGAATCACCAACTTTTGCAGTTTATATCAGCCACTATGCGCCAAGAGCAGACAGCAATAACGAAGTCGCTTACGTTAACTATTTATTATCTGCTATTGATCAGATGACTGTTAGCCTGGCCAGGCCAGGTGCGACCCCAAGCACAACCTGCCTACCAGGTGCCACAACACCAGGCGGTACTAGTACCGGATCACTCATCAAACCCACCGGCAAAGCTGCCACGTATTTAACTGATTGTGGCGCCAACGGCAGCAATGCCTCGATAGCCTGTACTGCCATAAATCAACTCGGTGGCATAACATATGGCAATGGGGGAGTTCTAAACCCAGGAAAGTCCGCTGGACCGACAGTTTTAAATCCAAGCTTCTTAGACTGCAGTGGGCTAACAAATATGGCAATCTATCGCACCTTTGGCGTAGCCTTAAATTTGTGCTCACAAGACTATCTCACCAACTCTAACTTCACACCTCTAGCCGATACTAGAGATGTTCAGCCGGGGGATTTTATAGGATTAGGTGGCGCATGTGGACTAGGTGGCGGCGGACATGTTGGTATAGTAGTAAGCTACGATAGAGTAAAGAAGTTACTGGTGACCTTTGAGGCTACCGGGAGTAGCGTCTCTGGCATAAGAGGACTTGCTCCATCCTACCGGGTATATCTGAGTGCGGACGGTTTCACTAAAAATCCATCATACACATGGGCTGTTCGTTATGTTGGACCTAAAGTTCTTCAGCCGGGAGCAAACTAATGAAAATAAGTAAATTGAAGGGTGTTGTTTCTAGCCGTATATTCATATTGGTAATTGCTGTAGTAGTGGTTTTTGCTTACTTCTTCTTTGCTGTATCGTCAGGTAGGTCAAAAACATATGAACTGCGAACTGGCGAAGACGGGAATAGATCTGGAGACCGGGCATATATGCTCAAAGGTGACATGCCGTATTTTCCTACCGGGAATTACAATGCAGAGTATTTTCTGCGAGAAGACTTAGCGTATTTCGCACGCAACTACTATAAAAAATACTATCCAAACCCAGAGCTAGTAGTTAAATTTTTGGTTACTAAAGATAGTGTCGACTCAAGTGGGGCGAAGGTAATAAATGGAAATTTCTCACTAGTCAAAGACGATACTACTATTGTCATGACTACGTTGAACAACAATCGCATAAAAACATCAATAAAAACCGGCCGGACATCAGCTAATATTGACAGCGAACTTCCTTCTAACAGCGTTCGCAATCAGCTCATAGGCACACTACCTATAGAAGAGAATGGCTACTCAATAAACTACCTCGGGACATTAGATAAGTTCTATATAGGCCTCAATGATGGTGACTCTTCAGCAACTGAGGCGGCGGCTATCAAAAAACTGACTGAATCCCTCAAAGTGACTCAGTTGGCTGCGACAGAATATATAATATACAGGACAGGACAGGGAGCAGAAAACAACACTCCTTAAGGATCAATCTTTGCTAGTGGGGATGATGGTGCAGTTGTCCATAAAATGCTGTACAACTACATCGGCGTCAGTGGTTGTAATAAATGTTTGGTGATCTTCCAAAAACTTAGTTAGGGCTTGGCGACGCTTGCCGTCTAGCTCGCTAAAGACGTCGTCTAATAATAGTAATGGTTTCTGGCCTCTCAGAGCCTCTAGGATGCGTAATTCTACAATTTTTAGACAGAGTAGCAGGGTACGCATTTCGCCACGTGAGGCGACGGCCTGGTCGCTTCTGCCGTTAATCAAAACCAGCATGTCGTCGCGGTGAGGACCATAGGCTGTGAAGCCTCGCAAAAAATCCAAATCGTGGTGCTTTTCTAGCTTAACTAACATAGCGCTACTGTAGTTATCTATCGCGCACGTAGCGTCATAAACCAAACCAATATCTAGTTTCGCACCGGATAACTGGTCGTAAATCGGGTTAATTTGTTCAGCAATCTGTTGGCATAGATTATTACGTAGAACCGCTATCTGACCGCCAAGTTCGCTCAGGCGAATATTCCAGGCAAATATCTGTGACTGACCAACGGCAGACCCTTTTTTTAATAAATTATTACGTTGTATGAGCGCTCGTTTGTAGTTTTTGCGCAAACGCCCAAAACTCGGAGTAGTCTGTTCTAATAAATCGTCCAAATACTGTCGACGACGCTCCGGCGAGCCACTAAGTAGACGCAAATGTTCTGGTTCGAATAACACTAATGGAAGAGTTTTGTTAATACTTAAGCGACTATAGTTCTGGCCCTCCAGTTGATAGCTTCGCCTGACAGCATCTCCGACATTCTCGAGCTTTACTATTCTTTGGCCACTGTCAGTACTAGCCTCTAATCTAGCCCAATCCTTATCAAACTGTATCAACCCTTTACTATTGGCACGATAAGAACTACCCAAAGCAATAATCAGTATCGACTCCAGTAAATTAGTTTTACCGCTAGCGTTCGGCCCGACAATAATATTTACGCCGGCACCAAATTCAAAAGTATCGTCACTATAGGAGCGAAAATTCTGCAGTCGAATATTATCAATCATTGTAAGTAGTTTAACTTTTTGTTGTTAATTATCTAAACTCTGTTAGCTTTTGAGAGGCATCACGACATGCGAATAATCGCTACCTTTTGCTTCTTGAATCAAAACCGGCTCGAGCTT
>CALRGT010000012.1 GCA_943358095.1 uncultured Candidatus Saccharimonas sp.
GTTAGTTTAGATCTTGATGTCATAGATATGATTTACGCACCGGGCGCCGGAATGCCTAACCGCCGTGGTTTGACCTACCGCGAGATAGCAGCTATTGCTGAGTATATTGGCACTAAATGTAATGTCGTCGGGATAGATGTGGTCGAATATAATCCAAGGCAAGATGTTGATAATAAAACTGCCGAACTCGGAATCGAGCTAATAGCCAAATTCTTAGGCAAAGACTACAGCTGGTACACCAGTTACTACATGGCCCACAACAAACTCGAACGCTAGAGTTTATTAAGGAAATTGCGGACTACAGATACTTCGTCAAAGTCGCGTTTTATGACGCGGCGGGGGTCGTTGTCATCTTGGACTAGGTGGCGGAGTTCGGCAGCTTGGGGGCCGTTGCCGAGAATAGATTTTTCGTGGCCTTTGCCGAGTAGCAGTATCATATCGCCTTTTTTGGCCATTTCTATAGCCGATTTAATGGCCTTTTCGCGGTCGTGAATTAGGAATAAATTATCGCCTTGGACTTTGCCGGCTTTTTCGGCTCCGCTGGCAATTTGCTCTAGTATTTCTTGCCCGTCAATGTCGCGGTCGTCTTCTTCGGTAGCGATAACAACATCACAATATTTGCCGGCAACTTCGCCTTGGGCAGAACGCTTGGCTTCGTCACGTCGGCCAGCGCTACCAAAAGCCACTATCAGTCTACCCTTTACCAGCGGTCGTACTTCTTTAAACACTTTCTCGAAACTATCCGGAGTATGGGCGTAGTCGACGATAACATCAAAATCTTGGCCTTCGTCTACTCGCGTCATTCGGCCTTCGACTGATTTTAGGCTATCGATACCTCTCTCTATCTGGTTTTTACTGAGTCCTATAGTGCGGCCAACGCCAATAGCTGCCAAAGAATTGTAGACGTTGAAGCTGCCTGGTAAGTTGCAGTGAATATCGTACTCATCACGACCGATAACTGCTTGATAATGGCTGCCCGCTGGAGTTAGTTGGACGTTTTTGGCTCGCAAATCACCCTTTTCGATGCCATAACTTAAAGGATGTGAAATATCACTAGCAAAAAGTTCGGCGCTTGGGTCCTCGGCGTTTAGTATGCCAACACCAAGGCCTTTTTTGTTGCTGTTTGCCTGCTTAAAAAGTAATCTTTTGGCGTCTCTATAGCGCTCAAAAGTACGGTGATAATCTAGGTGTTCGTGACTGACATTGGTCATTACGGCCAGATAATAAGGCACTCCCCAAACACGATGTTGGGCTAGAGCGTGCGATGTGGTCTCTAAGACTAGCCATTCGGTGCCTGCGGCTTTAATTTTAGCGAGTTCAGTGACTAAGCGCTCGGCTCCCATACTTGTAAGTCGCGTTGGATTGGGTTGTTCGCCGCGGCCATCACCATAGTCGATTGAAATAGTTGTCATCATGGCTACTTTGAGTCCGCTATTTCGTAGCATTTGAGCGATTAAAGTGCAGGTGCTGGTCTTGCCATCTGTCCCCGTTACGCCAATTATTTTTAGGCCACGAGCCGGAAAGCCGTGCTTAGTCTGCATAACCATAGCTTCGATTTTGTGGCCATAAGGCTCAATGGCTGGAAATAGGCCGCTCGGGACAAGTTTTTTGGCTATACTGCGCGCATTCATAAGACTAATTATAGCCTAAATTGTATTGATAATGGTTGTTTTATAATCCACCACCCACTTTACCCCTAACGGCTTAGCCTGTACCCTATTAGGTATGAGAATTCTTGGGATAGAAACAAGTTGTGACGAAACGGCGGCTGCTGTCGTAGAGGACGGCAAGAAGTTATTGTCTAATGTGGTGGCCACTAGCATGGAGCTTCACGCGGCTTATGGCGGTGTGGTCCCAGAGATAGCCGCTCGTAGTCATATTGAGTTTATTAATCCTGTTATTGAGCAGGCTTTGCATGATGCTGATTGCAGTTGGGATGATATTGACGGCATTGCCGTTACCTATGGCGCTGGACTTGGTGGTTCCCTGCTTGTTGGTGTTTTGGCGGCTCGGACTCTGTCTATAATTAAACAAAAACCTCTCTACGCTATAAATCATGTCGAAGGCCATGTTTATGCTAACTTTTTGACGGAAACTGCCCCGTTACTTGCCTCTACTTATCAAATGCCTTCTGCCCCGCCAGCCTTCCCTGTACTGGCCTTAATTGTCAGTGGCGGCCATACCCAACTCGTATTATTTAGAGATCATTTTGACTTCGTCCTGCTCGGTCAGACTCATGACGATGCTATAGGTGAGGCTTTCGACAAAGTTGCTAAGGTTATTGGACTCCCCTACCCTGGCGGGCCGAGTATTGCCTCTGCCGCCAAAACGGGTAATCCTGATGCATATCAGTTTCCAAAAGCAAAAACTAACCTAGTTAATAAAAGACTAGAAGAGCTGCGCAGTGCTCGGCCTCACCAAGGTGAGATGCCCCTAAACTATGACTTTAGCTTCAGTGGGCCCAAAACAGCCGTTTTAAGGGCCGCCCAAAAAATTTGTGGTAAGTCACACGATTTTCCGTCTTCACAGCTCGCAGAGCTACTTAGCGCTGCTCAGAAAGCCGATATTGCTGCCAGCTTCCAGCGTGTTGCCGTCGAAACCGTGGTAGACAAAGCAGTTTTGGCATTTCAAGAGTTTAATCCTAGTTCTTTGGTGATTGCAGGCGGAGTTGCGGCTAATCAAGAGTTACGAAAGCAAATGTCCGATCGCATTCCCCTCCCCGTTCAGTACGCCGACATAAAACTATGTACCGATAATGGAGCCATGATTGCTACGCTAGGTTGCTACAAGGCTATGAATAATCAGCCAACAGCTGACCCCTACTCTCTTGAAATCCAGCCCAACCTTTCGATGTAATCTATACAACATAACTTTAATCGCTTATTGTCAATATTGCGCGGTATTGCGTTTGTGGTTATGCTAACAAGTGAAAACAAAAACCAAGTGTTCCTTCCGTCTTTCGGGACGGTCGGAATGCTTTAGGATTGACGAGTGGGACATCCTAGCAAAAATAAAGTCTAACTTTGTAGTAGGGAACGAGGGTTTTACGGGATAAAGCCTTGGTATTCTATTGTTATTTCACGTGAAATATCTACCCCTGTTATGTTAATATATTACAAGAGGTGATATTATATACAGGAATCTATTTGTTTAAGAGGATAATAATGAAACTTCCCAAGCTTTATGAACCAAGCCAGTACGAGACTGATATTTATACTATGTGGGAGAAGGCGGGCGTATTTGAGGCCCAGCCAGACAAAGAGGCCGAGAGATTTTCGATTAGCATGCCGCCACCTAACGCAACAGGGCATTTGCACGTCGGTCACGCTCTAGGGATAGCTTTACAAGATACAATGGTTCGTTATAACCGTATGCAGGGCAAGGATGTGTTGTGGTTGCCGGGTACTGACCATGCAGCTCTAGCTACAAACGCCATAATGGAGAAAAGACTAGCCGACGAAGGTACTAATAAGCACGAAATCGGTCGCGAGGCATTTGTCGATCGACTTAAGGAGTTCATCGAGGGTAGTCGCGGCACTATTAGGGGTCAAATTAGGGCTATGGGTGCTAGTTGCGACTGGAGCAGGGAACGCTACACGCTAGACGGCGCTCTGAATCGTTGCGTTAACGAAACTTTTGTCAAAATGTATAATGATGGTCTTATTTACAGAGGTCATCGCATTGTTAATTGGGATCCTAATCTTGAGACTACCGTTGCCGACGACGAGGTTGTCCATGTTGAAGAGACCGGTCAATTCTATACTTTTCAATACGGACCTTTCCAGATTGGTACGGCTCGTCCAGAAACAAAGTTTGGCGATAAGTATGTAGTAATGCACCCAGATGACAAGCGTTACAAGCAGTATAAGCACGGCGATACTTTTGAGGCCGAATGGATAAACGGGCAGGTGACGGCCACAATTATCAAAGATGAAGCTGTTGATCCTAAGTTTGGTACCGGTGTTATGACTATTACTCCTTGGCACGACCACACCGATTTTGACATCGCTGAACGACACAACCTAGATAAGGTTCAAATTATTGATTTTCACGGCAAGCTAATGCCTATAGCAGGCGAATTTGCTGGAATGACTATCGCTGAGGGTCGACGTTTGGTTGTTAAGAAGTTAAACGAGAAAGGTTTGCTCGTAAAAACTGAAGATAATTACTCTCATAGCGTCGCAGTTAACGACAGAGGCAAGGGAATTATAGAGCCACAAATTAAGCTACAGTGGTTCGTCGATGTTAATAAGCCAGTTGTTGATTGGAAAGGCAAGAAATCAAGCCTGAAAGAAGTTATGCAGGCAGTAGTGCGTGACGGCGATGTTGATATCGTGCCAGCAAGATTCGATAAATTATATTTTAGCTGGATAGATAATTTGCGAGATTGGTGTATTAGTCGTCAGATTTGGTGGGGTCATCGTATACCGGTATGGTATCGGACAAATGCCGAGGACGAAGTACAGACTTTCGCCGGAGTTCAGCCACCTGTAGATGACCAGAGTGAGGGCTGGCATGAGTGGGAGCAAGATCCCGACACGCTTGATACTTGGTTTAGTTCTGCGCTTTGGACCTGGAGTACTCTTATCGACCCAAGTTTAGCGAGTAATTTTGATATGTCTATGGACGACATTCTTAATGCGAGTCCAGATTTTAAGGCCTATCACCCGACATCAGTTCTAGAAACTGGCTGGGATATTATTTTCTTCTGGGTTGCTAGAATGATTTTGACCACCACCTATATGATTGGCGAAGTTCCTTTTAAGACCGTATATCTGCACGGCTTGGTCAGGGCAGAGGATGGCCAAAAAATGAGCAAGTCTAAGCCCGAAACTACTATCAATCCAATGGACGTTATACCTGTTTATGGAACGGATGCATTGCGACTAGCACTACTCAGCGGCGTAAGTCCAGGCAATGACCAGCGTATGAGTATCGCCAAAATAACAGCTCAGCGTAACTTTTGTAATAAGTTGTGGAATATAGCTCGCTTCGTAGAAGATAAGCTGGGGGATGATTTCGTACTAGAATCTCATGCCAAAGCTACCAATCATGCGGATCACTGGCTGTTGACTAAATTACAACAGACTACAGATACAATTGCCTCTGATTTAGAGAATTTCAGGTTTGCTGAAGCCTACGATAAGCTCTATCATTTTGTGTGGGATGATTTCGCTGACTGGTACGTTGAGGCGTCGAAAATGGAATTAAATCCACAAGTTTTAGCTCACAGTCTACAGTCAATTTTAATAATTGCTCATCCTTTTGCTCCCTTCATAACCGAGACAATTTGGCAGACATTGGCGTGGCAAGGTGACAGTATGTTGGCAGTAGCACCATGGCCAGCTACGGTTAAAACAAATCCAAATGATGCTAAAGTTTTCGATGAAATTATTGTTGTCGTTACTGAGGTTAGAAGCTTGATGACCGAGCTTAATCTTCACGGCAGCAAGCTCTACTATCATAATGTTCCGTTCCTCAAGGAAAATGCTGAACTAATCAAGAAACTCACTAAGCTTAAAGATGTTATTGATGTTAAGTCTGGTCTAGGCCTGCAGCTCGTACAAACAAAATATAAAGCTTGGCTAGATGTCGATAGCTCTACTATCAAAGCTCATCAGTTACAACTAAAAGAGCAGCAGGCTAGACTAGGCGATGTTGTTAAATCTCTAGAGGCCAGGTTAGCTAACAAGAATTACGTCAAGCAGGCGCCAAAAGCAATTGTTGACCAAACAAAAGATCAGTTATCAGAAAATAAGCAGCTTTTAGAAAAAATAGCCGCTCAACAGGCTCGGTTCGCGTCCGGTATTTAGCAAGCTTTCAATAGTTTAAGCCGTGGATTATATAACTTGTCCCTAGCTTATTCTTCGTCTTTCAATGACCAAATGTTTAAATGACAAATTAATGATCAATGTGTCGATGATAAATCCCTATACCCTCAGGCCGGTTCTAAGGCCGTGCAGACGCGTTTGACTGATTCTTCTGGTCGGAAGTCGTCAAACCATAAAACTCGCCATCCCATGTGCTCTGCGGCCATTATATTTGTGCGGCTATCGTCAACTAATAATATTTGGTCAGGCGAACATCCGGATTTTGACTCGGCTATTTCGTATATCTTGCGGTCAGGTTTTATAAAGCCAACTTCTGATGAATCTACTATAGTTGCGTATTCAACGTCTGGAATAAGTTTTCGTTTGCGCATCTCATCAATAAATCCAGGCATTATATTGGTTAACAGCCCGACCTCGTATACAGTAGACGCCCACTTCACGAGACTATTCATTTCTGGTATTGGGTCGATCGCCTCCAAGTAGTATTCACGCCAGTCGATACTGTCTATCTCTAGTTTTTTGGACATCTCTTTGTTGAAGTCATCCATGCTGATACTGCCGCTACAAACTGCATCGTTAAAATGCCAAAAAGTGTTTTCGATAAGATCGCTAGGCACTCCTGTTTCTTCGGCTAATGTGGTGAAAGCTCTGTGGAAGAATCGAACTAAGCATCCGTTCACATCAAAATACACAAACTTAATTCCAGATTTTGAGGTAGATTTGATGTTTTTTTGTCCAGAAGGTGCGCCAATTAATTGGTCAAGAGACATGCCTAAAACGGCAGAAATCTGCTGAATCGTAAAAATCGAGGGTGATTTAATGGCTCCACGTTCAATTTTTGCCAAAGTAGAGTAACTCAAATTAGCTTTTTGGCACAGTTGTTGCTGAGTTAAGCCACGCGCTTTACGAGCCTCCTGAAGGTGATTCCCCAAACTTTTCTCATCCATAGACCTTATAGTACCAATTTTGTTAAATTTTTGCTAACAAAAATAGTACTA
>CALRGT010000013.1 GCA_943358095.1 uncultured Candidatus Saccharimonas sp.
GCCGACAAAATCACTGACGAACCAGTAAAAATCGAGCAATTAACAGATAAGGATTCGTACATTATGTACGTTGGGCGTCCCCTTCCCCACAAAAATCTAGAAAATCTGATTGCCGCCTTTACTATGCTAAAAACCACCCATCCGGACCTTAAACTAGTGTTAGCGGGCAAAAAAGATACTCTCTACAAGCGCATTAGCCGCGATGTCGACAATGCCGGCATAACAGATGTCATATTCACCGATTTCGTCAGCGAGGGACAGCTACGATGGCTCTACGAGCACACTGCTGCCTACGTCTTCCCTTCTCTGTCGGAAGGTTTTGGCCTGCCGGGGCTTGAGGCCATGATTCATGGCGCACCAGTAGTTTCGTCTAACGCGACTTGCCTGCCAGAAATATATGGCGATGCGGCTGAGTACTTTAACCCTCTAGAGCCCTTTGAAATAGCCAGCGCAATCGCTCGAGTCATTGACGACTCAAAACACGCAAGTAAATTGCGACAACTAGGCAGATTACAGGCCGCAAAATACTCCTGGAAGCGCACTGCCGAGCAAACTCTAGATGTCTACAAGCAAGTTCTTGGCGAATAGCCCTAATAGATTATCTACTTCCAAATAGTTCAACAAAGTTAACTATTCAATCTGTAAATATTGCCACAATCACGGCTAACGCCAGCGGTTCGGTGGACCAAACCGTTACTATTCCACAGGCAATTACTACCGGTTTTGATAATATTTATGCCAGCGCCGTAAATATTGCAGGCGAAGCAAAGACTTACTTCCAGCATATATTTATTCCTGGACCGATTAACGACATTAACAGTAACGGAATAATAGATTCTAACGAATCTTGCGGCTTCAGCACGCCATCTGGGGTAGATATCGATCAAGACGGAATTGACGACGCATGTGATGGCACTATAGGCGTCGCCCCACCACAGAAATTAACAATAATAATTAGGCAACTGGGCGTAAAACGCTAGCCAGCTATCGGCTTAAGTACAATGTGACGATCACGACCTTCGCCTACAGACTCAGTCTCTACACCGTTCTCTGACGCAGTCTTGTGGACAATGCGGCGGTCTGCGGAGTTCATTGGCTCTAAATCTTTTGGTTTGCCGCTAGACTTAACTTCTGCAATCCACTCAAGAGTAACCTCTGCCAAACGATCTGCTCGCTGCTTCTTGTAATCGGCAATGTCGACATTTACTCTTGTAACCGCGTAGTTATTGTTCTTTAGGGCGCTGCTAACCATAAACTGCATGGCGCGCATAGTGTCACCGCGCTGGCCTATCAAAAAACCGTTTAGGTGGGTTGAGGGGACGTGTAGCTCTACTACTTCGTCGTCGCTATTAGTGGCATAAACTTCGGTGTTTAGACCAAAAAATGACAGGATATCTTCGAGATACTTTTTAGCGTACTGAATCGATTCTTCCATTAACGTTTCCTCCGTTTATTACCGCCCTTGCCTGCTTTTTTAGGTTTGGTCTTTGGAGGTATAACTTCGCCCTCAATTACGTCATTGGTAGTTATTTTGTCTACTGAGTCTTCCATCTCCTCAACATCTTTTCCTAGCACTCGACTCTGCTGAATAAAGGCCGTGGCGCCACTTGTTAGCCAGTAAAGTGAAAGAGCAGACGGTATATTAACAGTTACGAAAAATATAAAACCAGGGATGAGATAGCGAGTAGTGTTGCCTACAGCAGCGTTCACGTCGCCTTGGTCAGCCTGCTTACCGTTACCGGCTTGCTTAAGAATACTGCGTAGCGACTTGCCGTCCTTAACATTAGGCATGAGCTGCTTGCTCTGGAAATATTGCATTACAGCACTACCAAATACAATCAACATCGCTGGCCAATAGATGCCGCCACCACCAGTTTTTGCGACAGCCGCTCTGGTCAGATCAACCACACCAAATAAAGTACTGTCAAACAGTCCGCTATTAGCAGAAAGTTGTTTTATCCAATCAAGCTGCTGAACAAACGGATAGGAGAAGTTGGTGATAGCTTTAGGGTCAACAACAATACGATTTAAACCACTGTATAGACCTATAAATATCGGCAACTGAATGAGTACTAGTCCAAAGCTAGAGAAAGGATTAATGCCACGCTCTTTGTAAAGCTCCATCATTAAAACCGATTCTTTTTGGCGGTCGCCTTTTGCGGAAGCCTTAATGCGCTTAAGTTCGGGCTGAAGTTCTCGCATAGCTTTTGCTTGGTGAAGCTGCTTCTTTACTAGCGGCCACATTAGCAGACGAACTAGAACGGTAAACAAAATAATCGCTAGCCCAAAGTTATGCCCTGGGATTAACGCGTAGATAAGCACTAACAGATTGAAAATAGGCTGAACGATGAACGTCGTAAACATAGATCTCCTTAACTTTGACTCATTCTATGATACCACGCCAGCTTGCCTTAAAAGGTTTTTTAGTACGTCGGTCAACTCCTCAGCCGGCATTGTCGCAACTTTTTCGTCAAAAATAGTGACAACTAAGTCATATGGCTGGCTGATTTGGCCTTCTAGTAAACGAATATTTTCGATAACTCGCCTACGGATCCTATTGCGGACGACTGCCGACTTACTAACTTTCTTACTAACAACCACGGCCACCCTATACCCTGGGCGCCGCTCATCGAGCTTATATTTTATAGAAATAACCGATCCACGCACGGTTTTGCCTTGCTTATAGACGAATCGTAGACTACCAAGACCGTGGAAGCGGTGAATTTTCTTTATCATCTCTTAATAGTAGCTAGTAATCGGTAAATAATAAATAGCGACAAGCCAAGTTTGGTCTTGTCGCTATTTGTGTAGCTATAAAGCAATTTTAATGAGTTAAACGAGCTCGACCTTTGACGCGGCGCGAGTTCAAGACACGCTGTCCGGCTTTGGTGGCCATTCTCTTCATGAAGCCGTGCTGCTTAGAGCGGTGGCGTTTTTTCGGCTGGTATGTTCGTTTCGGCATGATTTCCCTTGTTTACTTAGCTATTTACTGCGAAGTAGTCATTAGTGTTAGTTGAATATAATAGCTTTTTTTAGACCAAATAGCAAGGTGTTGTTAAGAAGTGGCGCTTTCGCCGCCTCACTGCCCTGCCAGAACTGCGACTACCCTCATCAAACTAAGGCAAGCAGCAGGCTCGCTAAACAATCTGATAAGTAAGTAGTTTTGACAATACTTACCCTATCAATTTCGGCTAGTTATCCACTATACATCAAGCATTTTCCACAGATTATAAGATACACTTTTGACATGTGTACAAAATAGCCCCTGTTTATAGTTTTATATATCCCTACTGTTGTAATTAGGTTTTTACTTGTGGAAAACTAGCGTGGTTTTGTATATAGTTATCCGTACTAGGTTTTGAACAGGTAAATACAAGAGGGTGTCTGACTTTATGAAAGACGGTTTATGGCAAGCAGTGTTGGGAGAAATTGAACTGTCGGTTTCGCACGCCAGCTATATTACATGGTTCAAAAACACTACTCTACTTCAGCACAAAGGCAACAATCTTGTGGTAGGCGTTCCTAATGTTTTTATTAAGCAGCAGCTGGAGCGCAAGTTTAACGACCTGGTCACTGCCACTCTTAAGAAAAATGGTGTAGACCCAATTACAGTCGAATATAAGATATACACGGCTAACACTCCTGCAAAGAAAGCTGAAGTGATTGAAGATGTCGTAATCCTAAACCCTTCTACTGAACAAGCACCCAAAACACCGACCAGCAGTTTGACCCATACTTATAGACAGGGTCTTAACGAGCGCTACACCTTTGATAATTTCGTGGTTGGATCTGGTAACGAACTTGCCTACGCCGCCTGCCAAGCCATAGCTCAAAGCCCGGGCACTAAATATAATCCACTATTTTTGTATGGCGGTGTTGGTATCGGCAAAACTCACTTAATCCAGGCCGTCGGTAATGCTGTTCTAGCCAACAGACCATCAGCTCACGTCGTATATATATCGACCGAGCAATTTGTCCAAGAGTTCTTAGACGCTATTCGCTACAAGAAGAACACTGACTTTGCTGGTTATTACAGAGGCGCTGACGTCTTGATAGTTGACGATATGCAGTTCATTGCTGGCAAAGAAAAGACCCAAGAAGAGTTCTTCCATACTTTTAACGCTCTTCATCAGGCCAATAAACAGATTATTATCAGCAGCGATAAACCGCCCAAAGATATCCCTACCCTAGAAGAACGCCTACGATCAAGATTTGCTTGGGGTATGAGTATAGATATGCAGACGCCAGATTTTGAGACTCGATGCGCCATTATTCAAAACAAAGCAGCCAGCCACGACATTAATTTGAGCCCACCTGTTGTTGAGTATCTTGCCACAAACATTCAGACCAACATTCGTGAGCTCGAGGGGGCGCTCAATCAGCTACTAGCTTTCTGTGAAATGCGTGGTATCGAGCCAGACTTGCAGGTTGCTGCCGGACTACTCGGCTCAAGCCGTACCCGCCCAAAACATGTTAGCGCTAAACAAATTGTCGAAAAAACGGCCAAACACTTTCAAATCCAGATGTCTGACATACTCGGACCAAAGCGCGACAAAGATATTGTTGTTCCACGCCAAGTAGCCATGTACATACTAAGAAGCGAGCTTCACCTAAGCTTCCCTAAGATTGCCCGCGAGCTTGGACGCAAGGACCACACCACGGCTATTCACTCAGTCGAAAAAATCGAGAAAGAGTCTGTATTTGATGCCGATATTCGTTCTGCTATCGCCGAAATAAAGGAGCGTCTCTATGCCTAAAACAAATACTAGTGCACCAAATCAGCACCCTTCCATTGCAAGAAAACTAAGAGTAGTTTCTGGTAGTTGTGGGCAGCCTGTGGATAGCGCACTAGCTTGCCTGTGCCTAAATATTGGTGGTTGTACTCAGGCTGTTTTTGAAGCCAACGCGAGCAGTGCACAAGCCTCGACTTACCAACAGTTTGTACAAGTTTTGTGTGCAACTTTCTCCCCCACTTATACTAGTTTATCTAATCTGTTAAAAGGCACTTTTGGGAGTCTATACACAGCCCCTACTATAAGAGCTACTACCCTTTTAAAAATCTAATTAATTAATATATAACCAGAAAGGATCAACATGAAATTACAAGTCACCCAGGAGAATCTAGCAAAGGCGCTTAACACAGTCGCTCGTGTAGCCAATGGACGCAATACCCTACCCATACTGTCCAATGTTATTTTACGAACAGTTGATAATAGACTAAGTATCGCAGCCACTAACTTGGACATAGCGATAACTCACTACATTGGTTCGAAGGTTGCCAAGGAAGGCAGTATCACCATCCCTGCCCGACTAACTCAGGATTTCGTTTCTAGTCTACCAAGTGGTGTTATTGATTTGTCATTAGACGACAGCAAGCTACACATCTCCACAGAAAAATATCAGTCAGTCATAAATGGAGTTTCTGCTGAAGAGTTCCCTGTTATGCCAGCAATCGCCAAGGGTCAGCACTGGACGATTGACGCCAAGACTCTCAAGAAAGGTTTGCAGCAGACTATCATTGCGGCATCAAGCGACGAATCTCGACCAACTTTGACAGGTGTTTATTTTCATACGCATGACGGCGAACTATTTATGGTGGCCACCGACAGTTATCGCCTTGCCGAGAAGAAATTAATGAAGATGACCGAAGAAGTTTCGCTACTTGTGCCAGCTTCTGCTATGCAGGATTTGCTAAGAATTGTGGCTGACTATGACGATAAGGTTGAGGTTACTCACGACGATCAGCAAATACTTTTCCAGGTTGGGGATGTTGAACTTGTGGCGCGACTTATCGAGGGTAAATATCCTGATTACCGCAAATTAATTCCTAGCGAGTTTGCGACTACCGCGACACTTAGCCGAGCAGAATTCGTTAATATTACAAAAGTATCTAGTTTATTCGCCCGCGAGAGTGCTGGCAGTATTACTATTCATCTTGACGACACTAAGAGTGAAGTTAGTATTCGATCTGTTGCCTCACAGTTGGGCGAAAATACCGCTTCAGCAATAGCAAAGGTTGCTGGCGAGGGTGATATTACGATTAATTCCCGCTACCTACTAGATGCCCTGCACGTAATGAGTGGCGACGAAGTGATTTTTAGTTTTAACGGTAAGCTCGAGCCGGTTTTGATTCAAGAAGCAAAAGGTAGCGATTATTCGCATGTCGTGATGCCTCTCAAAAGCTAACAGAGTTTAGATAATTAACAACAAAAAGTTAAACTACTTACAATGATTGATAATATTCGACTGCAGAATTTTCG
>CALRGT010000014.1 GCA_943358095.1 uncultured Candidatus Saccharimonas sp.
GCGCTGGCCAACATTCCATTGCTTACTTTGCCTCGCAATTCTCGTGCCTCTAAAACAAATGGGTCTTTGTCGAAACTAGAAGGTACAGTTGCTCCTGGAGGCAACCAAGCCACCATTAAACCTACCCTGACATTTGGCGCGCCACATACTACCTGGACATTTCCATTTTCGTCTCTTTCCACATTTTGCGCTATACCACCGTCGTCAATCTTACAAAGACTAAGCTTATCGGCGTCTGGGTGCTTAATGCATTCTGCCACTCTTGCAACAATAATACCTTGGTATTTTTTGCTTAAGTCGACAACTTCTTCTACTGCTCCAATTTGCGAGCCAATCTTGTCGACAAGCGCATCATTAGAAATATTAATTTCGGTGTATTCTTTAAGCCAGTTCAAACTTACTTTCATTAAAATTGCCTCAAAAATTCTATTTTAGCTGACTCAAAATGCCTAATATCCTCAATGCCGTATTTCAACATAACAAGTCTCTCCAAGCCACAGCCCCAAGCAAAACCCGTATAAACTAAAGGATCTATGCCAGCCTCTTTTAAGACGTTAGGATGAACCATACCCATGCCTAGTAACTCGATCCAACCGGTATGACTACATATGCTGCAACCCTGCTTTTGACAAAACGGACAACTAAGTGCCAGCTCAAAACTCGGCTCGGTAAACGGAAAATAGAACGGCTGGCTCTTAATCTCAACATCTTGCTGATAATACTCAGATAGAAAAGTCTTAAAGGTAGCTAGTAAATTACCGGCATGGATACCTTTGTCGACGTACACGCCCTCAAATTGATGAAAGGTGTGCTCATGTCGCGCGTCTAAATCTTCGTTCCGATAAACTCTTCCCGGCAGCAACACTGCAATAGGTTCGCCATTCTCAAGATTAGCCTTGTTGTCTCTGAGTACTCTGTTTTGCATATTGCTGGTATGGGCTGGTGCTATAAACTGTTTACCATTTTTATCTTTTTCGACTGTCATAAAAGTATCATAATCATCTCTAGCTGGATGATCTTCCGGGAAGTTCAGACTCTCAAACATATGGTAATCGTCGTCAATTTGACGCGACTCAACTGCTGTAAAGCCCATTCTATTAAAAATACCGAGAACTAATTCGAGCTCAGTCATAAGAGGATGAATGCTACCTTGCTCAACCGACAATAATTGTGGTCGCTTTGATTTAGGGGTGTTTATATCAAAAGGAGCAGTTACATCAATCGGGCTTTGCGTCGCTAACTGTGAGTCCTCGGAAGCATCAATTAAATCCTGCAACTCTACTTTAAGCTTATTTATCTCTTGTCCATATGCGCTGCGCTCTGACGGATCAATAGTTTTTATGGCGTCAAACAGACTTTTTAGCTCTGGCGAGCGAAGTAATGAGGCGCCTTCCACGATTCTTGATTTAAGAACCTCGGCAATTTTTGCTATCTCGGCATTTTGATATGTCATAATTACTCTTAAGTATACAATTAAACGTATATTAGGTCACCCTTGACGAATACGCTTTTGATTTTATAGCCTAATCTATATGAAAAACTCAGCCGAATCATCACCAATAGAAATCCTGATTAATCGCCGCAACGACGGTTATAAGCCTGGTTCAGACAATGATGGTCACAACATAGCTATTGCAGTAGATGGGGGTGGCATGGCCTGCGTCGTTGGTTTAGGAATGGCTGATGTACTAAAATCAGAAGGTATTTTTGATATGGCCGACCAAGTGTCGGGTATATCTGGTGGGGCACTAGTAGCGGCATCGGCAATGACAAACCAAATCGAACTCACTCGTGTTGCTTTTGAAGAAGAGTTGCCTAGGCGCGACTTTATTAACTACAAACGGAAGCTAAAACGACAGCCTATCGTTGACTTGCCAGTACTAGATAACCTTATCCGGCGTGATACACCATTAGATATAGAGTCTTTAATTGCTAATCCTCAGGAACTAATGTTTGGCGTAACAGATGTAGTCAACTTTAAAGCCAAGTCTGTCTCCTCCAAGTCTGAGCCAGCCGAGAAAATGATAACTTGGTTTATGCGAGGACTACATTTGCCTAGAGAGGCCGGGCGGCCAGTAGCTGACGAAGAAGACAATATTTGGGCGGACGGTGGACTTTCTTGGCAGCAAACTCAAGACATATCACTTAATAATGGAGCTACGGAAGTTTTAAATGTCACGAATGCCCCCAAGAAGTTATGGTCAGTGGACGCGCCTTTTACGACTTATGTAGGTAAATGGCTCAAAAGATATGGGCCAGATAACCTAGATAAATTCCGTGATTTTGCCCACAAGCAGGCTGCCAGCATAAATTCCGAATCTCGACCAAACGTACAAACAATATATCCTGCCCGCGACGCTCCCCTGCCAGGAGTGCTTACTACCAATGAACTAGTCCTAAAGACCGGTCGCGTAGTTGGTCAAAACGCAGCTCGCCTGGCTATTAGCGGCGACTCTGGATACCAACATCCTGAGTATCACAAAAAGCCAAGCATTTTGTCGAACTTAGGCAACCGAGCTCTAAAGACATACTTTTCTCTAGCTCCTTGATCCTATCTATAGACAATCGTCTGCTATTACTCGTATACTTGATGTTATGGCGAATTTTAGTTTTGATGTAGTTAGTGATTATGACAAGTCGGAAATGAATAATGTTTTCGACCAAACTCAGCGCGAAATTGATAGTCGTTATGACTTCAAGGGGACGCCGGCTCTTTTGGAATGGCTAAACGCAGACAAAACTGGACTGAAAATTACTGGTAGCGGCGATTGGCAAATCGATTCCATTATAGACATTATTCGCAAAAAACTTTCTGCCCGTAACCAAAGCCAAAAAGTACTCGACGTCACCAAAGAATCTATTATAACCAACCTTAAGACCACCAAAGAAGTACCTTTCAAAAAAGGCTTAGATCAAGAAAAGGCCAAAAAGATTACCGCTCTAGTAAGAGACAACATGCCAAAAGTTAAAACTCAAATTCAGGGCGACGAAGTACGAATTATGAGCAACAGCAAGGATGACTTGCAGACTGTCATGGACTTAATTAGAGCTCAAGACTTCGACTTTCCGGTTAACTTTACGAATTACCGATAACTAAGCATAAGTTTTATCTGCCCTTAAGATATACTGTAAGGGTATGAACGAGCACGACGAACTACTAAACGAAGCCAAAGCTGTATTAGAAGTTAATCAAAATGGCGATTACACCGTCCCGGCTGAAGGCCTCTACTCACATCAATGGCTCTGGGATAGCTGCTTTACCGCAATTGGTCTCAGTCATTACGATATTGAGCGAGCCAAAAAGGAAATTCTAAGCCTTCTTAGAGGTCAATGGGCCAATGGCATGTTGCCACACATGATATTTTCTGACGGCGACAAACACGGTCGCGATGTCAATATGTGGCGCAGTTCTATAAGCCCTTTTGCGCCAGACAAAGTGTCAACTAGCGGAATCACTCAGCCGCCCTTAATAGCAGAAGCAGTAGTTAAAATAGGCAAACAAATGTCACTCAGCGAACGCCGTACTTGGTACCAAACGGTCTATCCGGCAATTGTCGCCTACCACAGCTGGTTATATGACGAAAGAGACCCGCACAACGAAGGCCTTACCCTACAGATTCATCCATGGGAAACAGGCCTAGACAATACTCCGCCTTGGATGGCAGAGCTACAAGAACATGAGATGTCGCCTTTAGTCGGACTAGCAAAGCATAAACCCGTACAAATATTAGCCAGAATTCTCCGAAGAGATTATCGACTCAGTCAGCCGGGCGAAAGATTATCAACATTTGAAGGGTTGGCACTTTATCTTGTCCAAAGAAGACTTCGTAGAAAAAGTTATGACATCAATAACATTCTTAAGCACTCTCTTTTTGCAATAGAAGATCTGACGTTTAACTCGATATTTATTCGCGCCAATTCACATCTCCAAGACATCGCTAAAGTTATTAAAAAAGACCTGCCGAACCTACTTGTAGAGAATATGAAAAGATCCGAGTTAGCTCTAGATCAGCTATGGGATGCCTATTCTAGCCAGTACTTCTCGCGTAATTTCGTGACTCATAAACTTATCCATATACCGACTATAGCCGCTCTCATGCCACTTTATTCTGGAGCTATAAGTAAAGAAAGAGCTGAACAAATTGTCAGCTTACTCAAAGATACGCAAACTTTTAGCGCCCCCTTTCCTGTGCCGAGCGTTCCTCTTGATTCACCATGGTTCAAATCCCATGGTTACTGGCAAGGGCCAACCTGGATTAATACTAACTGGCTGATAATTGATGGTCTGCACAAATATGGCTTTACGGAAGAAGCGAAATCACTAACAAAATCTTGCATCGACTTAGTGCGAGCTTCTGGTATGAGCGAGTATTTTTCGCCGATAGATGGATCGCCTTCTGGAGCTAAAAACTTCAGCTGGAC
>CALRGT010000015.1 GCA_943358095.1 uncultured Candidatus Saccharimonas sp.
GCAGGAATATTTGAGCAAGGCGAACAGCAAAGAACTATAGCCGCGCAGCAGCAGGCACAGCAGCAGCAGGCGCAACCACCACAAAATGGTAATGGTTCTGGCACAACACCGTAAAACAAACATGCAAGTAGCTTATGCTTAGTTGACTACAGGTCAATTGTATGCTATGATGATATTATGAGTCCGTCCTCAAATGATCAGTTAAACGTAAAGCCCCTCGACTATCAGGACGAGAATCCTATCTTGGAGCCGCTTTTAGATAATAAGCTGAGATATGGGCCACACACCAGAGACACCCTTAAAGCTCTAGGCGAGGGAGTGGTTGATGTTATCAAGTACAGGAATCTAACGTACGAGGAAAAAGCACAAGGGATTAGCGGTAGTGTCACCAATCACATCCTAAAGCCCAACGAATCACAAGACTACACAAAAAGTGCTTCTTATCGCCGCACAATCGGAAAAGTTTTACAAGAGAATGAACGAAACAGTCGTGGCATGACATTAAACATCTATGATGAGGAAGTGCCCCTTAACCCGCCCAAAGCTAAGCGCAACCTAGGCAAAATGGCGTTATGGAGCGTGGCTACTACTGTCGCTAGTTATGCACCGGCTAAGAACCGACTATCAGCAGTAACCAGCAAGAAAGTGCACGGCGCAGACGTATTAGTGCCCGGCAAACCAGGAGCTTCGGCTAGCGAAGCGAGTTTAATGTACGGCCAAGGAATTGGATACGGAGACATAATAGACGCCTTCAGAACTAAGAAAAAGGCCGTTAAGACGTCGCAACTAGCAAGTATTCCGAAAACTCAACAGAATAGGCGCAAAGGATGGAAGAGGCGCTAGCCTCAAGAGCCCAGGCGTCAAACGACGCAAATACAGTAAACAGTATACAAACAATCTATTCCATAGTTGGCTTTTAGCCGTTATACTAATGCTTATAGTCCACGTCACTAAGTGGGCAACGAGGATTAGTTATGGCAGTTTATGTAGTAATTCAAGATATTGAAGCCGAGGATAAGTTCCTTGGCCCTTTGACGTTAAAACAATTCTTGTTCGCGGGCATCACAGCTGCCTGTGGCTATCTAGGCTTTTATCTTATTTCTACTGCTGTTTGGTACTTTGCAGTACCCTTGATTCCTGTCATTTTGCTAGGCGCATTTTTGGCCTTCCCTTGGGGCAGAGATCAGCCTACTGAAGTTTGGCTATTAGCTAAAATTCGCTTTCTATTTCGGCCTAGGCGACGAGTCTGGGACCAAGCTGGTGCACAGGAATTAATATCTATTACTGCTCCAAAAATTGACAGCTTCCAGTATGTGAATAATCTCAACCAAGATGAAGTCCAGAGCAGACTACGAATTTTGGCTAACACCATAGATAGTCGTGGATGGATTATCAAAAATGAGGCGATTAACTCTTTGTACAATTCTAAAATCAATACTCAAGTCAATAACGCGTCTGATCGCCTAATTAACATTAACTCGATGCCCAAAGATGTGCCCGACAACGACATAACCGCGTCTGACGATATTATGGATGTGGAGCACAGTCCACTAGCCAAACAGCTGGATTCTTTAATGAAGAGCTCCTACCAGAGTCATGTCAAAATCGCCCTCGACCAAATGGGTGAAGCTCGAACAGTACCGTCCACGACTCAAGCAATTCCAACCGCGCCACAGCAAGTATTAGGCATGCCTGCGCCAAATTATTGGTTCATCAACGAAGCTAACTCTCCAGACAGCAAACTCGGGGTTACCAACGCAGCATACATGCCAACCGAGTCTATTGATGCTCCTTTAGTTACTGAAGAGCAAGAACTTCTTAGGAAGATTAAGGAGAGTCCTACTTTGGCAGAGTCAAACCCTGAACAGCCTAAGCCTAACGTTCAAAATACCGCTCCTGATATCGCTAATGCTAAGCCTATGAAACCTGACGTCAATCCTGCTATACTTGGACTAGCTAGCAATAACGACCGCGACATCGCTAGCCTGAGCCGTGAGGCCAACATTATAGACAAAAAATCATCTGGCGAAGTAATAATAAATCTTCACTAATGCGTATGAATTATTCAAAAGTAAAGGGTAGGCAAATTTAATAATGAAACCGTCACAACCAAGTCAGCCAGCACCAGCGCCAGCAGGAGCAGGACATGCATATATACAAGATTTCCAGAATGCCAAACCTGGAGTAGCAAACGAACCAGCTAGAGTCGATCCAAAAATGGGCCTACAGTCGACGTTGGCAGCGGCACCAAAAGTAAATCCTAACAGCACCCAAAACTCTCTAGAAATCGCCGAAATCCGAGACGGAATTGTCATCATGAATGATGGAACTTATCGTTCGGTCATAATGGTAAAATCGATTAACTTCGACCTTATGAGCCCGCAAGAAAAAGAGGCTGTCGAATTCAGTTATCAGGGATTCTTAAACTCGCTATACTTTCATATTCAGATTTTTATACACTCTCAGAAGGTCGACCTCGGTCCATACATCGCAAAACTAAGTAAAATAAGCAAAGAACACGACAACATGTTGCTTGCCGTCCTTATGGAGGACTACATAGCGTTCATGGATGATTTGTCACACCAAACAAATATTATGGACAAGAAGTTCTACGTGATTATTCCTTACTACCCTAAGGCGGACGTACAACAAGCTCTGACTGCCACCAAAAAGCTATTTAAGGGCGTGGGCGGCATGGCATCAAAAAAACAAAATCAGGTAATAGTGATAAACGAGGCCGACCTCGAGGCAGCAAAAGAAGAGTTACGCAACCGAGTCCAATCAGTGCTGGGCGGATTACTCCAGTGCGGAGTGCAGGGCTTGCCGCTCGACACTCAGGAGTTAATTGAGCTGTACTATGACGTCTATAACCCAGATACAGCCACCAGACAGCCTCTTAAGAACTTTGATGAACTTATCGCACCAATTGTCGGCAAGGGTACTGGCAACGCGCCAACACCAAACCTCGACAGGGAACTAAAATGATGCTGATAAAAATGGGAGATAAATAATGTTTGGCAAAAAGAAACCCCAACTAGACCCTGTGGCCCTAGCCGAAGCTAGACGCATACAAGAGCAGCAGGAAGTTACAAACGCTTTCCAAAAAGGAGTCACCGCATTACGCGACTTTATCGCTCCAAGCTCATTAACCTTCGACAACAGCTACTTCCATCTAGGCAACCGTTTCGCACGAACTTTTTATGTTTACGGATACCCTCGACAGCTATTTACTGGTTGGCTGAGTAGTATGATCAACCTTGACGAAGTGCTAGACATATCGCTATACATTTATCCTGCCAACACTCAGGTCGTGCTTGAAAGTTTACGCAAAAAAGTTACACAACTTGAAGCTGGCATTCAAATAGACAACGAGAAGGGTAGAGTACGTGACCCGGCTAAACAGGCGGCGATAATTGACGCTGAGGATATGAGAGACAAGCTGCAGGTAGGTGAGGAACGATTCTTCCGACTTGGCTTTTACTTTACTATCTATGGCTACAGCATGGAAGAGCTGGAATTTATAAGCCAAAAGGTAGAGACACTACTCGGCCAGCAGTTAGTTTATTCAAAGCCAGCATCCTCACAACAAGAGCAGGGCTTTAACAGCACGCTACCGCAATGCTCTGATCAGTTGCAGATACGTCGCAACATGAATACCGGCGCAATTAGCACTAGCTTCCCATTTACTAGCGCCGACTTGAGCCAAGAAAACGGTATTCTGTATGGCGTAAACATGCATAACTCTGGATTAGTGATTTTTGACCGGTTTTCTCTTGAAAACGGCAACGCTGTCGTATTTGCCAAGTCTGGAGCCGGTAAATCTTTTGC